>NZ_DAVG01000077.1 GCF_002505485.1 Methanosarcina sp. UBA5
CGCATTAAGTTGTAATTAAATCTTATTTTGTTTAAATTACCTGATTCAATCTATATTTATAAGGCACGCAAAGAATCAGTGATAAAAGAAACTAAATACGGTAAGATAAGGGAAACTGGAACGATAAGAAAACAGTACTCTTATTTTTGTTCTTAGCTTTTCCCGTGCGGTTAACAATTTACCTCTTCTTTTACTTTTTCATTTATCTTTATTTAACTCTTCTGCAATAGGCAACTGAATAAATCATCTAACTCAAAACAAATGTATTTGAGAATTTTCCTAGAATTAGAGCCGATATGTATATATTTTAAGGGAATAACCTTGTCTATTAGAAGAAGAAATTAAAAAAGAGTTAAATCGGTAATTAAAAAGGATTAAATAAAAAAACTTAAAAAGAGTTAAATAAGGAATTAATAAGCTTACGCACTTCATATACAAAACCAAACACAATAGACGTTATAGCTAAACATGAGTTTAGACGGTTAAAGGTTTAACGCTATCGATTTCTCGTTTCAGCCGCCTAAGACATAATTAATAAAGAGTTAAATGAGAATCAATAAAAAGTTTATTAGAAAATTAATAGAGAATTGTGTGAAAAAAATAAAAAAGCTAACTGAGAAAATAAAAAGTTAAATGAAAAAAACGTTGATCTCAATGACAGACAAAGGAAGTATGCGAGAAAAAACCCTTAAAATAGAGAAGCTTGCAGGCTACCTTCTGCCAGTGATTATATTTTCCCTGGCTTTGTGGACCCTGGAAAGACAGATACGTCATTTGCACTCAATGTATGTCTTCAAGAGTATTACCAGCATTCCACTGAGCCATATAGAGCTTGCATTCTTTTTAACTTTCTTGAGTTATCTTGCTTTAACAGGTTATGATTACCTGGCAGTTCGTCACATTAATCACCCCATGCCTTATAGGCAGACTGCCAGGGCCTCTTTTATCAGCACGTCCATAAGTTATAGTGTTGGTTTTAACATCCTGACAGGAAGTTCCCTGAGATACAGGTTGTACTCAAGAAACGGACTGAATTTACGCCAGATCTGGGAAATTATAATTTTTTGCATTCTCACCTTCTGGATTGGATTTTGCTTTGTCGGAGGCTTGCTCTTCACATTTTATCCTGTGAAGTTGTCGGATTACGTGCCCGAGATTCCTGTCCCGTTAAACATTGTCGGAATTCTATTACTGCTGGGCGTTGCTGTTTATTTCATTTTCTCGTTCAGGAGATTGAACTTCAGGGCAAAAGGGTACCAGATCAGGGTCCCTGAACCGAAAATAGCGTTCTTGCAGCTTGGCTTATCATCAGTAGATTACCTGCTTTCGGGAAGTATTATCTATTTCCTTTTGCCTTCAAATCCACATCTTACCCTGCTTCATGTCCTTGTGTTCTTTGCACTTGCGCAGATTATAGGGCTGATAAGTACTGTTCCGGGCGGGCTAGGGGTTTTTGAAACCCTGATGTTGTTTATGCTGGAACCGTATTTCGGTACTGTCGATATAATTAGACCGCTTCTCCTTTTCAGGACAATTTACTATTTCGTGCCTTTTCTATTTGGGTTGCTGGCTCTCATATTCTATGAATATCAAGAAAGAGATGAATTCCTGAGGAAAATTGAGAAAGCTACGTATTCAAGCCTATTCGAACTAACACCTCAGGTGTTTTCAATTCTTGTTTTCCTTGGAGGAGTTTCCCTCCTCCTTTCCGGAGCTCTGCCTTCAGATCCAAGGTACCTGCACAACCTCAATTACATTATTCCTCTTCCCTTAATCGAAGCCTCCAGGCTTTTTGGAAGCATTATGGGGGTATTACTCCTGCTCCTAGCAAACGGTCTCTGGAAAAGAATTGATGGAGCCTATATTCTTTCTCTTGCCGTACTTTTGATGGGCGGGATTTTTGCCCTCCTGAAAGATTTTGATTACCATGAAGCTGCAGTTCTTTTTATTCTGTTTTTCTTTTTGCTTCCCTGCAGGAAATATTTTTACAGAAAGTCTTCGCTTATGCATCAGTCTTTTAGTAGGAGTAATATAATTGCAATAACCCTGGTCTTCGTAAGCTTCGTATGGCTTGGATTTTTTTCATACCGTAAAGTGGAATATTCAAATGAACTCTGGTGGCAGTTCGGAATTAATTCCCAGGCCTCCAGCTTTTTAAGGGCTACAGTCGGAGCTTTCATGCTGCTTCTTGTTTTTGGAATGGCAAAAATGCTGAGCCCCTTTTCCAGGGACATTGACATGCCAGGGACAGAGGATATGGAGCTTGCAAAAAGAATTATTAACCAGAGTCAGGAAACGGCTGGAAACCTGGTGTTTACCGGGGACAAATACCTGCTTTTCGATGATCAAAAGCAGGCTTTCTTGATGTACGGAGTTTCCGGAAAAACTTGGGTTGCAATGGGAGATATCGTTGGAACCAGCAGTCAAGCAAAAGAGCTGATCTGGGACTTTTATGAAACGAGCAAGCTACACCAGGGCAGGGCTGCTTTCTATGAGGTGAGCGAAAAATACATTCCGGTTTATCTTGACCTTGGACTGACCCTTATAAAAATCGGAGAAGAGGCGAAAGTTTCCCTTGAGGCTTTTACCCTAGAAGGAAGTGCAAGCAAAGATTTCCGTTATACCATAAGGAATGTGGAGAAAAGAGGATACTGGTTTGAAATTGTCTCTGAAGAAGCAGTTCCTGGCCTTATGCCCGAATTCAAACGGATTTCGGATGCCTGGCTGCAAATGAAAGCCGGAAAAGAAAAGCGATTTTCAATTGGCTTTTTTGACGGGAAATACCTGAGCAATTTTCCGATTGCCCTTGTAAGAAACGAAACCGAGATCGTTGCTTTTGCAAACATCTGGAAAGGCGCGGATAATGAAGAAATCAGTGTTGACCTGATGCGCCATAGCCCCGATGCCCCGGACAGGACAATGGAATATCTTTTTGTCAAGCTCATGCTCTGGGGAAAAGAAAAAGGATACAAACGTTTTTCGCTTGGAATGGCTCCCCTTTCAGGGCTTGAAACGCGGCAGTTTGCACCGGTCTGGCACAAAATCGGATCTTTAATTTTTACCCATGGAGAACACTTTTATAATTATAAAGGACTACGGGATTTTAAAGAGAAATTCAACCCTGTCTGGAGCCCGAGATATATTGCTCTTCCCAAAGGGTTCAAACAGGGTCTTGTCTTGAAAGATATTGCAGCACTGATCTCAGGAGGAGTGAAAGGGATTTTCTCAAAAGGAAATAAACGAGCAGCAAGCCACATAGGGTATCAGGCTCCAGAAAAGCTGTCTGAAGAACTTACCTGAGTCTTCTGCCGACTGAATGGCTGAATAGTGGTATAATCTTTGAATGATTTTTAAAAGTTATCTAGAATTAAAAAAATCAAATTCCTTTATGGCAGCCAGATATTCTCTATTCCCGAGCATTTCCTCTTTTTTCTGCACAAACGGTCCATTTGCCATTCCTTCTCCAAACCTCTCTAATAAAGACTGAATTCTTTCTTCATCACCTCATAGTGAAATTGAAGCGCTACAACCCTGACATTATAGATAAATCCCTGATTCTTACAGCCCTCACTTTCAAAAAACTGAACTGTCCCTGCCAGCAGGTCAAAAGTTCCGCCGTGCCAGTGAAAAACAATGATCTCGTCCGGCAAGACCTTTAAGAAATTCCAGTTTATTCTTGTTCCCGGACGCCTTTATCGGAAACCAGCCCATTTCCATGTGACTCTTTTTATAAAAGCGAGCCCCGAGGATGTCGGCAAGCAACTGAGTGCCAAGGTAGATCCTCAGTATCGTTTTTCCTGCTTCGATCGCCTGCTTGATAAAAGCTTTTTCTTCTTTTAGCCAGGGATTTTCGTTATAACCATAAACTCCTATCGGCCCGCCCATGATGATAAGAAGGTTAAAGGAATCAAGTTTGGGAGGATTTCGTTTCGTAAAAACGGGTTGATTCAAACCCGTAGCTTTTAGTTTTTGCGTATTCTTCAATGGTGTCGAGAGTGTTTGTAGAGGAGTGCTGGAGGACGTGGATTTTTATAAGAGATCCGTTATATTTTTTCAACTTAATATTTACACTTAATTCATTCAAAACTTTACTGAGCGTCCGACTTTTGCATTTATTTCCTTTTAATCGAAGACGGTCCGTTCCACCCGCGTCGGGTGCGGACAAAAATCTCGTATCCCTTTTAATTTTCTGCACCTCGTGAGAAGTTTAAAACCCATCAGAAAAATTCAGAGGGTATTCTGCCGGAATAAACTTATTTATATTTCAGAGTGCAGTTATAAAGCTGATCAAGAATGAAGTTTGACACTATAATACGCAGTTTTTTGATAGCAGTTTTAGTATCACTTATAGCATTATTTACAGAGGCAGCTTACTACGGACTACGTATTGGGAACAACTATGCTCTCACTGCTGCTTTTGTCAATAACTATTCAGATTTAAGCAGCTCCGCAAACATAACATTCCTTGCTGTAATATTTGTCTTAACACTTTTGATAGCCTTAAGTAAGATCTCTAAAAAAGAAAGAATATAAAAAAGATAAAAAAAATTCGACAATGGATGCGATGGATCAAACCTGAAAAAAGGCTCATTAGCCTTGCAGGGTCAAATTTAGAATAACGCTTTTTCCCAGTTTTCGGTAAATTGCCAAGAAATTTATTAAATATAAAATTGTTGATATTTTTAATTTCATTTTTGCAGGGTATCTGATGATTACATTTTTATTTAGTCTAAGGTCACCGGTTCCAGCCGCGTATTTGCGCGGGATAATAACGACGGGAGACTTATTCAGGCTGCTCTGGAATAGTATAAATCAATTAAAAGAAAGTATCTTCGTTTTCAGCTCAAAAGTGAATTTAAAAATTTTATGGCGGATGGTATTTAGCCTTTCAACCCAGTTTTCTGACAGTTAATTGAACCCTCCTGAGTTAACTGAACCTTCCTGAGTTAACTGAACCTTCCAATAAGCGCACTTATGCTTTCACTCGTAACCATACCTATAACTCGGTTTTCAGAATCGATCACAGGAAGCGCAGAAATCAAATAATTTTCCATTATTGAAGAGGCGGTCTCGATTTTATCGCCTGAGAATACGTATTTCACGTCGCGGGTAATTATCTCATCCAGTTTGTTGATTTTGCAGGCAACGGCTTTTGTAATATCCCAGGAAGTAACTATGCCCTCAAGTTTTCCATCCTCGGATATAACAGGCAGATGGTTTACTCTCTTTTTTACCATAAGGGTTGAGGCGTTTTCTATCGTTTCGCTTCTGGAAACCGAATAGAAATTCTGGTACATGATATCGCCTACAAGAATCTGTGAGAGAAAGCCCCTTATAAGGTAGTTGAGCTGTCCTTCTTCAAGTAAAAAAGCGTCATGTCCGTACTGAGACCTGATTTCCTCGTATTTGGCATCAACCCCGTTTGCAGTAAGCGCAGATACGATTTCCTGAGATTGATAGGGAGGATAGAGCCAGTCTGAGGTTATGGAAATCACAAGGTATTTCGCAGTAACTCCGGAAAGACCCTCTATAAGAGAGTCGTTCTTTGAAAGATCAAAGAAATCCACGGCTTTTGTAATATAAAGATAGGAATTGGCATCAAAACGCTTCGTAAAAGTACTTCCCTGGTGATTCAGATAGCTTTCAACCTGAAAATTTGAGAAACGATCAGGGAAGGTCTCCGAAGAGATTTTCGGCAGATCCGGGCCTGCTTTTTCCTGCTGGTCTCTTCCGAACTTCTTTTGCATCGAAGCATCGCTTAAGTATGTAATGTGACCTATCATGCGAGCAAGGGCCAGGCCCTGTGCAGGGATTTCTTTCCCGTAATAGTTTCCCCCGTTCCATTTCGGGTCATCGGTTATGGCTTTTCGGCCGATTGCCCCGAATGCGATTTGCTGTGGGGTTGAGGATGCGGTTGTTGCAATTGCAATAGCTTTTTTAACCATTTCAGGGTAGCTGACAGTCCACTGAAGAACCTGCATTCCGCCCATTGAACCGCCTGCAACTGCAAAAAGCTGTTTTACTCCCAGGTGCTCGACAAGTTTCTTCTGGGCATTTACCATATCCACGATAGTAATTACAGGAAATGAGATACCATAGGGCTTTCCGGTTTCAGGGTTAATGGAAGATGGGCCTGTAGAACCTTTACAACCCCCGATTATGTTTGAACAAATGATGCAGTATCTTTCCGTGTCAAAGGCCTTATTCGGGCCGATTACAATGTTCCACCAGCCCGGCTTTTTGTCGCCTGTATGAAACCCGGCAGCGTGGGCATCACCTGTAAGGGCATGGCAGATCAGGATAACATTGCTCTTATCCGGGTTCATCTTCCCATACATCTCATACTCTATCCTGACGCGGGAGAGAGTCTTTCCGCTCTCAAGCCTGAAAATCCCGGGGATTTCATAGTTCATTGAACGGACTATCCCAAGATTCTGGCCTTTTTTTCCCGAAAAAAAGTTTTTAAAGGAAGGAATCTGGGTTGAAATCTCCATACTCAGACCTCGGAGAGTGCCTGCTCGATATCAAAAATCAGGTCCTTTGCATCCTCAATTCCTATGGAAAGCCTGATAAAGTCTTCGGTTACCCCGCAGGCTGCCTGCTCTTCCTTTGATAGCTGCTCATGGGTAGTTGAAGCCGGATGGATAACAAGGCTTTTTGCATCCCCGATATTTGCAAGGTGGGAAAAGATCTCAAGCCCTTCGATAAACTTTTTGCATTCTCTAGTTCCACCCTTGATCCCAAAGCCTATTAGTGCACCATACCCTGATTTAAGGTATTTCTTTGCAAGTTCATGGCTGCCATGGGATTCAAGCCCAGGATACGAAACCCAGGAAACTTTCGGATGCTTTTCCAGGAATCTGGCAATCTCCAGGGCGTTGTCACAGTGTTTTTTCATTCTGAGCGGCAGAGTTTCAAGCCCCAGGGTAAACAGGAATGAATTAAAAGGAGAAATGCAGGCCCCGGTATCCCTGATGAACTGCACCCTGGCTTTTGCAATAAAAGCAGCCTTCCCAAAGGCTTCCTTATATTTCATGCCGTGATATCCGGGATCAGGCTCACAAATCTCAGGAAACTTTTCAGGATTCCAGCCAAAGTTTCCAGAGTCGACAATTACCCCTCCTATGGAAGTTCCATGGCCGCCAATGAATTTTGTTGCGGAATATACGACTATATCTACCCCGTGTTCAATTGGCCTAAAGATCAGGGGAGAAACCGTATTATCCACGACAAGGGGAATTCCTGCGGCATGGGCAATCTCTGCAAGTTTTTCAAAATCAGGAATGTTAAGCCCTGGATTCCCTATCGATTCTACATAAAAGGCTTTTGTTTTTTCAGAGATCGCATTTTTGAATTCTTCGGGCTTACCAACATCTACGAATTTCACGGTTCTTCCTAGCTTGGGGAAAGTATAATTGAAAAGCTCGTAGGTTCCTCCGTAAAGCTTATCCCCTGAAACAATCTCGTCTCCGGACCTTGTAAAGGTGAGAAGTGCGGTTGTAATCGCAGCCATTCCTGATGCTACTGCAAGGGCGCCTATGCCTCCTTCAAGGGCAGCTATCCTTTTCTCAAAGACATCGGTTGTAGGGTTCATAAGGCGGGTATAAATATTTCCTTCTTTCCTGAGCCCAAAAAGGTCGGCAGCTTCCTCAGCGTCCTTAAATACATACGCTGCGGTCTGATAAATCGGAACTGACCTTGCTCCTGTAGCCGGATCAGGTCTTGCGCCTGCGTGCACGGCAAGGGTAGAAACTCCAAGGCTCTCAAATTTCTTTTTTGTACAACATTCCTTATTTTCCTTACACTCTTTTTCATTCAAATTTCTGTTTTCATCCGTCATCTTATCTTACCTCAAGACTAGATTTTTCTGCTATCCCGCCAACTATTTCTCAGCGTCTTTCTATTCTGTTTCATTTCAACGATTTTGAAGAGTCAGGAGTGAGAATCGAACTCACGTATCTCCGGGTTGCAGCCGGAGGCATAGCCTCTCTGCCATCCTGACACCCGCGCTCTTTTTACATATGGTCACGATCACAACCACGTCTTCACAATTGTGACGCTAGTATAAATAATTATCGCTAATAATAAGAGAAGCTCAATGATATATAAATAAGTATTACGGAGGGTAATAATCAGAGTGCTTTTGTAAAAAAAGTAATTGAAAAGACTTTGAAGCCCTTTCCCCTTCCCTTTCTCTACCTCAATTTCCGCTGATCTCAAGCATCCTGTCCAGGGCTTTTCTGGCTTTCACCCTTATATACTCCGGGACATGGATTTCATATTCCATATTCTGCAGGCTATTCAGGATAGACTCAAGGGTAATTTTTTTCATGTTATAGCAGAAAGTCTTCTCTGAGGCAGGATAGAATTTCTTATCCGGATATTTTCTTTTCAGGTTTCTGACAATTTCCCTTTCGGTTCCTATTATGAATTCCGTGGAACCTGAACTTCCAACCTCTCTTATAATTCCTGAGGTGCTAAGAGTCCGGTCTGCAAAGTTCAGGACTTCAGGCCTACATTCTGGATGTGCAAGAAATTCGGCATCAGGATGCAGTTTTTTCAATTCCTGTATATTTTCCTCACTGATATTATCATGAACATGGCAAAATCCGGGCCAGAGATGTATCTTCTTATCGGTATGAAGGGATACAAAAGCTCCCAGGTTTTTGTCCGGAACAAATATAATCTCCTGGTCTTCAATTGAATTTACCACATTTATCGCATTTGCCGATGTGCAGCAGATATCGGATTCGGCTTTTACGGCCGCCGAGCTGTTTACATAGCATATGACTGCGGCTTCAGGATGTTTTTCTTTTGCATCCCGCAGAGAATCCACAGTGACCATATCTGCCATGGGGCAGCCTGCATCGGGTACGGGTAAGAGGACTGTCTTTTGAGGAGAAATTATTGCTGCCGATTCTGCCATAAAGTGAACGCCTGCAAAAACGATGACATCGGCTTTTGAATTAACTGCGGCTTTGCAAAGGGAAAGGGAATCTCCGACAAAATCCGCAACTTCCTGAACTTCACTTCGAGTGTAAAAGTGGGAAAGGATTACTGCATTCCTTTCGGTTTTAAGTCTTTTTATCTCTTCTATAATTAACTCGTTTTCCATAACAATCTTATTCCTTATATTGCAGTGAGTGTTCCTCATACTGAAGGAATAGCCTGCAAAAAACTTTTTCCCTATTTCTTGGTTTTGCTCGATGCCAGTACCATAAAGACTGGACAAGTAGCTTATTTTTAAATTTAAGGAATTAATGGAAGGCTAATGGGGAATTTAAACAGTTAGTGAAGGACTGATGGCTAATTTAAGGATCAATGGAGGACAAATAACGAATTAAAGGAATGAATCAAGGACAAATGATAAAATTAAGGAGCCAATAAAAGACAAATGAATGATAAATTCGTGGATAACTTCATTTTCTTTTATTAATTCCACAGACCGGACAATTTTTGGTTTTATTAACCTTCAGTTCACTGAAAGAGCATGAAAGACCATCCCATAACAAAAGGCGATTTTCCAGAAGCTCTCCCTGCCCTGTCAGATATTTAATTGCTTCATTAGCCTGGATGGAGCCTATTACTCCAGGAGTTGTTCCAAGTACCGGAAAGACTTCTTTCTTAAAGGAAGTTGGAAAAATACAGCAAAGGCATGGTGTCTTTCCAGGAATTATTGTTGTTGCTTGACCCCTATATCCTGAGACTGCTCCATGAATCAGGGGTATATTCCGTTCAACTGCAAGCCTGTTCACCACGTGCCTTGTATCAAAATTGTCCAGTGCGTCTATTATCAGGTCGCAGGAAGGAACTACTGAGTCTGCATTCTCATCGGTGATTTTTTTCCTGATCGTCTCGACTTTTATTTCCGGATTTAAGGAGAGGAGTTTTTCTTCTGCAGATTTGATCTTCTCTCTTCCAACATCCTTTTCATGATGGAGAAATTGCCTGTTGAGGTTGCTGAGTTCCACAGAATCAAAATCGGCAAGTATTATTTTCCCAACACCTGCGACTGCGAGGTAAGTGGAAACCGGAGACCCCAGCCCACCTGCTCCGACAACAAGCACTTTTGCTTTTTTTAATTTTTCCTGACCTTCTTCCCCAAAAAGCATTATCTGCCGGATATACTTTTCTGCTGTATATTTCTCCATTTATATGCTCCGGGATTTCAATGTACTATAGTTTCCAAGAATCGGTCATAAGAGCCGGGATTAATCATCCCACGGCTCAAGCCCTTTTTTCTTTAGATAATCATTAATTGCCTCGTGGATCGCCTCTTCTGCAAGCATTGAACAGTGCATTTTTATTGGAGGAAGTCCGTCAAGGGCTTCTGCAACGGCTTTGTTTGAAAGTTTCCAAGCCTCTTCCAGGGTTTTTCCTTTAATCATTTCAGTTGCCATACTGCTTGAGGCGATCGCAGCTCCACATCCGAAGGTCTGGAACTTAATGTCTGAAATCCGATTATCCTCAACTTTGAGGTAGATTTTCATAATATCTCCACACGCCGGGTTTCCAACCTCTCCTACGCCATCACTGTTCTCAATGCTTCCCATATTTCTTGGGTTTGAAAAATGATCCATTACTTTAAGGCTATAATCCATAAGTTCTCCTCCAATGCTATCTTTCAATACAGTATCTCAGTTTTCGGATTATTCAAGGATTATTCAAAAACTTTGTAAAATGACTTCATTTCTTTCAACATCGTTCACTGTTGCCTCTTAAATAGTCCTGTACTCTTTCGGAGTCAGTGGAGACATATTTCTCAGCCTCTGCACGATCTCAGGCAGAACTTCAAGTACCCTGCCCACATCTTTTTCGGAATTCATCTTTCCAAGGCTAAGCCTGAGTGAACCGTGAACGATTTCGTGCGGGACTCCACAGGCTGTAAGCACGTGTGAGGGTTCAAGAGAAGAAGAATTACATGCGCTTCCGGTAGATGCAAAAATTCCTTTCGCGTTCAGTAGTAGCAGAAGCGATTCGCCTTCTATGTATTCAAATGTTACATTTACGTTATTTGCAAGCCTTTGTGTTGGATGCCCATTGAGGTGCGCTTTCGGGATTTTCAGAAGGCCTTTAATAAGGCGCTCTCTCAGCTCAAGCAGGGTTTTATTTGATTCTTCAATTTCGGCTGTTGCAAGCTCTATAGCTTTTCCAAGGCCCACAATAGCAGGGACATTCTCGGTTCCAGCCCTGCGCTTCCTTTCCTGAGCCCCGCCGTGCAGAAGGACATCTATTTTTGTCCCTTTTCGAATATAGAGTGATCCACAGCCCTTTGGGCCCTCGAACTTGTGCCCTGAAAGTGAAAGAAGGTCAATATTCATTTTTTTGACATCAATAGGAACATGGCCTATTGCCTGTACTGCATCCGTATGGAAGTATATTCGATTCTCTTTCGCGATTTTTCCGATTTCCTCTACAGGCTGGATTGTTCCTATTTCGTTATTCGCAAGCATTATGGAAATAAGAATGGTGTCATCTCGAATTGCCTTCTTCAGTTCCTCAGGGGATACCATTCCGTATTTGTCCACAGGCAGGTATGTTACCTCAAAGCCCTGCCCTTCCAGCCAGGCACAGGTATGCAGGACTGCGTGGTGTTCGATAGAAGAGGTGATTATGTGTTTTCCTTTATTCCGGTTTGCAAAGGCTATCCCCTTAATTGCCCAGTTATCAGATTCCGTGCCTCCGGATGTGAAATATATCTCGTTTTCTTCAGCCCCGAGAGCATCAGCAACCTTTTTTCTTGCTTTATCCACTGCATGTTTTGAAATTTTTCCGATCTCATAGATAGAAGAAGGGTTTCCGAAATTCTCGGTCATGTAGGGAATCATCTCTTCAACAACTTCTCTTTTTACAGGAGTTGTAGCCGAGTTGTCCATGTAAATAACCTTGTTTTCAATGGTCACACTTTCACCTTCACAATTGTGAATAATCATAACATCGCGACTATTTAAGTTTTATCGTAGAATTCCGTGGAAGAAATTATGAATCTGCAGGAAAAATCCCTAATTATTTATAGAGAGTTTTGGAGATTGTTAAAAATCGAGCTGCTCTCTCAAAGTTTTTACTTTTCCTGTTATCCATTTGGGCATCTTATTATTATTTTCTTTAATGATAACAATTTATATGTATATAAGATATATTCGTTCTCAATTGTAAAATCTCAAAAAGTGATGGTAATTGTGGAAACTCCATGTCAGAAGATTGTGTGGGATCTGGTCCCCGCAATAAGAGCCAGTCTTGCAATTGAACTTGTAAAAAAAGGACAGTCGCAGGCAATGTCGGCAAAGTTGTTGGGGATTGCCCCATCGGCAGTTTCCCAGTATATTTCGGGAAAAAGAGGATACAGAATCGAGTTTCAGGGCGAAACGAAAGAATTGATCGAAAAACTCGCTCAGGACTTGATAGACAACAAGGTCACTGATTTTGTAGTAAGAATCTGTGATATCTGCGTAAGTGCCAGAGGGATTGAAAATAAGTGCAACAGCGGTTGCGGTCCGGAAGCACAAGCCGATGATAAAACGGAAGATAAAGCGGAAGGTAAAGTTGAAGATAACGAATAATCTGAAACATAAAGCCGACTTTTATCGGTTTTTCTACTGTTTTTATATATCCTGTTTAAGCTCAATGTATTTTTTGATTTGATTAATCGGGTTTTTCTTAATTCTCAAGTATGGCTTTTCAATAAATGAAACTTCTCGATAACTATATTTAACATAAGATTAATTCACAATTGTGAATTTCCTGTAAATTGCCTGTATGTTGAAGCAGTTTGTCACTCAAATTCCGAATTTCAGGCGGATTGAAGTGTCATCTGATAAATTATAATGAGGCAAATTATAATGAGGCCTGAAAAAGGTTTGAGTGAAAAAACACACATGTTGGCAGTTTATAATATAATGTGATTATATAATGTAAATAGTATAATTTTATCAAATTAAAACTACATAGAACCTGGAATAAATAGGCTATAAAAGACGGTAGATAATATGGGGCGAATATATTCCGATATAACCTGGACAATTGGTAATACGCCTCTTGTCAGGTTAAACCGCATAACAGAAGGTCTGCATGCGGATGTGTTAGTTAAAGTAGAGTCCTTTAATCCTATGGGCAGTGTGAAGGACAGAATAGGGCTGGCAATGATTGAAAAAGCCGAACTTGAAGGAAAAATCAAAAAGGGCACCACTGTTATTGAAGCTACCAGCGGCAACACAGGTATTGGACTTGCATGCGTCTGCGCTGCCCGTGGCTATAAGCTCATACTGGTTATGCCAGAAACAATGACAGTAGAACGAAGAAAACTCCTGAAAGCGCTGGGAGCAGAGCTAGTTCTGACTCCTGGAACGGAAGGAATGAAAGGAGCAGTCAATAAAGCCGAGCAAATGGCTGCTGACGACCCTTCACTCTACTTTATAGCCCAACAATTCCAAAATCCTGCAAACCCAGAGATTCACAGTAGAACGACGGCCGAAGAAATATGGAGAGATACGGATGGCAAAGCGGATGTCATTGTAGCAGGTGTGGGAACAGGCGGAACTCTCACAGGTATTGCCAGTGTCATCAAAAAACGGAAACCGGCTTTCAAGGCGATTGCAGTCGAACCTGCCGAATCTCCCGTGCTCAGTGGCGGAAGCCCTGGCCCACATAAGATTCAGGGTATCGGTGCAGGTTTTGTTCCTGACGTACTTCGACTTGAACTGGTCGATGAGATAATTAAAGTTACAGGAGATAACGCCGCTGTCACAGCCCGGCGCCTGGCAAAGGAAGAAGGCATCCTTGCAGGCATATCTTCAGGCGCTGCTACTTACGCTGCTCTGCAGGTCGCAGCCAGGGAAGAAATGAGCGGGAAGACGATTGTTGTAATCTTGCCGGATACGGGAGAGCGTTATCTGAGCACTGACCTGTTTGACTGATTTATCAGCAACTGTTTGACCGATTTATCTAACAGCTGGCTGATCGGCCGATTTAACAATTAATACCGGAAGATTTCGAATGGGAATCAGAGAAGATATCAGGACCGTTTTCAAAAAAGACCCCGCAGCAAGGTCTACGCTTGAGGTCATCTGCTGCTATCCGGGCCTGCACGCTGTCTGGGTACATCGGATATCTCATTCGCTGTGGAATAGACACTTTTATTTTCTGGCCCGTCTGCTTTCTCACATCTCCAGAATGTTAACAGGTATTGAAATTCATCCCGGGGCAAAGCTTGGAAGGCGAGTTTTCATAGACCATGGGTCCGGAGTGGTGATAGGAGAAACTGCTGAGGTAGGGGATGACGTTTTGATATATATGGGAGTTGTATTAGGCGGGACAGCTCTAGAAAAGACAAAGCGTCATCCTACTATTGAAAATGACGTGGTAATCGGCTCAGGGGCATCCGTACTTGGACCAATTACGGTTGGAAGAGGCGCTAAAATAGGAGCAGGCTCGGTTGTGATTCGGCCAGTCCCAGCTGGAGCTACGGTCGTGGGAGTTCCTGCAAAGATTGCAGAACCAGAACCCTCGGTTTCTGTGGGGCAACTTGATCATAACAAGCTGCCTGACCCTGTACTTACTGTGATGAGCCAGATGCTTGACCGGCTGAGCAGGTTGGAAGAGCAATTTAGGGCTCATGAAGAGTTAATTTCTGGACACAGGAAAGCTCCACAAGAAACATTACTTAAGGATGAGCAAATTTATTCCCTGCTAAAAGACGTAGTCGACCCTGAAGTAGGGATGGATATCGTCAAAATGGGACTTGTCAAGGAAGTTGTAGTCGATGGGCCAAATGTAGACGTAAACCTCGTATTGACAACAAGCGCCTGCCCTATGATTGAGTACCTTAAGGATCAGGTCAGGCGAAAAGTCCTGAGTGCGGGCGGGATAGAAAAGGTTAATGTCAATATTCTTGATGAACCCTGGAAAGGGGATTTATTCAAAAAACAAATAACCCATTAAAATGGACGTTTTTTAGAAAGCTCGGTATGTAATAGCGAAAGAGGAAAGAATAAGCCTTCTTATGCCTTTTTGATTCTTCGGACCATATCAATAAAAGATTTAGTTTCCCTTTTTACATCATCACTGCACACAACTGCAGAAATTGCGACCAGGCTGTCAGCTCCATTTTGAAGATCACTTTCACAATTTTCCTTGTATGTTCCGCAATAGCAACTACAGGAATCTTCACTGCATCTTTGATTTCTCTTACTTTTAGTTAACCAATTTCGTTTCCCACATCTTTTGTAGTAGCATTATTTCGGCTGTTCCCTGACATCAGACAAAGTCCCTTTCAGCTATTAGAGGCTTGGTAACAGGGCTTGTTGCCGCACTATCCATATAATGGAGTACCAGGGTATTTGAAAGTCAGCCAGACAGTCTTCGAGATTCATAAAACTTCATCCATACTCCCGCTCCTGTATCCTTTAAGATCGAGGGCAATATAAGAAAAGCCACAGTTCTGCAATACCTCCAACATTTGATCTCGTATGTTTACCGCTTTTTCAAATTCTTCAGGTATCAACTCGATTCTTGCAATTTTGCCATGCAGTCTTACACGTAGATTTGAAAACCCCAGATCGTGCAGCAAATCTTCTGCGTGTTCTATGATTTGCAGCTTTTCAACTGTGATTTCTTCCCCATATGGAATTCGCGACACAAGACATGAAGCCGACGGTTTGTTCCAGAAATCAAAGCCACAGTCCTGAGCTAGTTGCCTGATCTGCTTCTTCTGAATTCCAAGCGAGAGAAAGGGATGAAGGATACCTTCTTCATTACTTGCCTGAAGTCCAGGGCGGTATTCATCGAGATCAGAAGCGTTAATCCCATCAGCTATTTTTGAAATTCCCAGTTCTTCAGCTTGGTCTTTTAATATCCTGGCAGATTGTTTTTTACATATGTAGCACCGATTGGAGCTATTTTTCCTGAACTCTTCATTTTCCAGAATCGGAAAAGGAATTATAGAGCAGGATAACCTAAACTTGCGTGCGGTTTCCTTTGCTTCATCAACCGCTCTTCTTGGGACAAGAGGCGCATCAAAAAGTACACATTTTACCTTATCCTGAAGTACTTTTTGCGCAAGTAATGCAAGCAAAGTACTGTCTATTCCTCCTGAATACGAAACAAGTAAATACTCTAATCCTGCAAGTTCTTTGAGCAATGTATCCTGCACATTTTCTTTTTCCATGGATTAATACCGACCTTTTAAGTAAAGTTTTTTGACTGTACCGGAAAGATTAAATTTTCTCAGAACATTCACAATTGTGAATGTTCTGGAATGGACATTATTAGTAATAATACTTTTTCTCTAGAAAACGAGAATGAAAGTAGAATTACAGATTACAAAAGTGAGACAAAATGTAAATACTGACGGTGGAAACATGAAAATTCGAGTAAAAACCTTTGCTCAGATAAAGGACATTCTAGGAGCGGACAGCTTTCTTGAGTGCCAGGATGGTATCTCAATGAGGGAACTTCTTAAAGCCTTTCGCAAGAGAGCCGGAAAATTCGAAGACCAGCTTTTTTCCAGGGACGGAGATCTGCATAGTAATTTGGTTTTGATGATGAACGGTGCACGGATTTACGAAGAAGACATTGATTCTCTCATACTTACAGAAGGGGATGAAGTTACGCTTTTTTCTCCAGTTTCAGGAGGATAATCTTTAGCGAAAAATATTAGAAAAATATCAGTTTCCACAGAATCTTAATTGCAAAAGTTGAATTTGAGGATTGACCTGTAATCCATTTTTACAGATAAATATGTAAGAGGTGAAATTTTTATGACCGGTGCAAATGTGCTTCTCATGATGGGATGTCCCGAAGTCCCAATTCAAACAAGTATTGCCCTGTATCTATCCCATAAGCTGACCAAACTGGGATTTGATGTAACCGTTGCCGGGACAACTGCCGCAAGCAAGCTTTTGAAGGTCTCAGATTCTGACGGCTATTATGTAAAAAAACTGGTAGATCTCGATAAAACTATAGAGAATATCATTGAAGAAAGAACGGATTTCAACATATGCTTCGCCTTTATGCATAACGATGCCGGAATGACCTATGCAACGACTATGAGTTCCATTTCTCAGGCCAGGATGTATTCTATAGTCTTTGGCAGGAACGCCGAGGCTCTGGCCGAAACTATAGAGTTCGACTGTGAAAAGATTGTCGCACAGGACGTTCACAACCCTGTTCGTCTCAAAAACAAACTGGATAAGGTGATGGAGGAGATAGCCAGATGAGTTGTATTGAGCAAATGAAGTACAGGATTCACCTGGAAAGAACAAGCTTCAAGGAGGCCAGGGAGTATATAGAGAAAAATTCGGACGAGGTTTACTATGTATCCCCAGGGTACAAAATCTTCAAGGACTACTATATAATAGGGATCCCGCCCGTTGCGGTGGGGGCCAAAGGAAATGCTCTAATTTTTACCTATACAAAACCCTGCTACGGAAGCTTTGTACTGAGCATAGCCAACGAAGACAGTGTGAAGGAGATAAATCGGCTCAGGAAATCGGGAAAAGAAAAGGAGCTGGCCTCATTAAAGAAAGGTAAACCTCCTGAAAGTACTAGAGCACCCGCAGCCAGCTATCAGGATATCTGGAAAGAATAATATCTAAAAGCTGGTCATAATCAAGATAACAGAAATAGATAACAGAAAAAGTTCTCAATATAGAGAAAGAAGGGAATTTCGATATAAAGAAAAGGCGAGTTTAACAGAATCCTATCAACCTTATTTATTCTTCTAACTATGTTTGCAGGTGAGCTGGGCTTTGTTTTTCCCGGTTTTGTAGATTGTTATAGTTTTGGAATCAATTTATGTTGCATACATGGCATTGACAACGAGGATCTCAAATTAATCTTAAGAGTTTCACATTTAAATTAAGATCCTTCAGAAGCCAACGTTTTTGAATAATCAAAGAGAGGAAGCAGAGTTTTCCCCTTCTCCATATGCTGGATGCCAGCGCAGAAAGTGCTTCTGGACACGATCAAAGATGTTCATGATCCCTATAACAACCACTATCATAAGGATCATGCCTGCAATCACCTTGTCATAGTTTGCAAACTGATGATAGTACTCGATATACCAGCCAAGCCCGGATGTTGCCGCGATCATTTCAGCCACGGTCAAGGTGATAAATGAAAGTATCAATCCTATCATTGCACCGGAAAATATAGACGGCAGTGCAGCTGGCAGAAGAATTTTCCTTATCATCTGGTAGTCTGAAAGACCAAGTGTGCGGGCATAATTGATGAGGCGGGGATCTATTGAAAATACTCCATTAACAGAGCCGACAAGGATAGGCCAGAGTGCCCCTATGAAAATTAAGAAGATTGAAGATGCTCTGAAGGTTGGTAAAAGCACGATGGAATAAGGTAGATATACAGTCGCCGGGATAGGAGACACTGTTTTTGAAATAGGATAGACCACATCAAACAACCTTTTTTTCCAGCCGGCATAAAGCCCTATAGGAATTGCAAGGACAAGAGCAAGAAAATATCCTGAAAAAAGTATGCTCAAGGAACTGGCGATCCCCTCTGTCATCTGTTTGGTGTCGGTCTGGAAGACCATGAAAACCTTCGCAGGACCTGGAAAGATGAAAGAATCGAGCAGCGCAAGTTTTCCAAGAAACAGTTCCCAGAGAAATAACCCCAGGGAAATGATTAGAAATATATCAGTGATCGAAACAATTTTTTCATAGTTAAAATACAACTTTGCTACATATATAAGTGTAATCAGAAGAAGAAAGACAACAAATGCCCTGTTGTCACTTACCGCCTGCTCAGGTGAATCTGGAAATCCCACTGTCATAACAAGAGTAGCAAACAAAATGGCAAAAACAGCGACTGACCTGATGATGTTGTTAGATATTATGTTGCCTCTTCCAATTACAGTACCTAAGCTAAAACTATTTTCTGACATTATACAACCCTCCTCAATCCATTTTCCTTCTTTTTGGTCTCTTCTACCGTCTCCCCATATAAAATTGAAAGCAGGCGTGACTTAAGAGCAAGATAATTGGGATCAATACTGAGGTCCTTACGGAGCCTTGGCCGGGGGAACGGGACTTTGATTAATTCTTTTACACGCCCTGGAGAAGGTGTCATGATGGCAACTCTGTCTGAAAGCAAAAGAGCTTCGTCTATATCATGCGTAACGAAAAGGACTGTTTTGCGCTGCTCTCCTTCGGACCAGAGATGCAAAAGAAGGTCCTGCATATATATTCTGTTGAGGGAGTCAAGAGCTCCGAAGGGTTCGTCCATAAGGAAAACTTTAGGGTCCATGGAGAACATCCTGGCGATTGAAGCCCTCTGTCTCATTCCACCTGAAAGGGTGCCTGGATATGCATCCTTGAATTTTCCAAGTCCTACAAGCTCAAGAAACTTCTGTGCCGTTTTCTCTATCTCTTTGCGTTCCCCAGCATTTTTTGCATGTTCAATCGCAAAGCAGATATTTTCAAACGTGGTCATCCAGGGAAAGAGTGAATAATCCTGAAATACGGTGCCGCGGTCAGTTCCCGGTCCCTTTACACGGGCTCCATCTATGAGGACGGAGCCTTCGGATGGAAAACGCAGTCCTGAGACTACATCAATTATCGTACTTTTTCCACAGCCTGATGGGCCAATCAGAGAAGTGAACTCTCCATTTCCTATGCTCAGGTTAACATCTGATAGGGCTTTATGGCCCGTACCGTTATTTCCATAGGTCAGCGAGATATTCTTTAGATCAATTGTTGCCGTCTTGATCCCTCCATAAAAATTTAAAGCTGGAAGGGAAGGAAATTTTATGTGAGCCTTTTTCCAGAGATAGGTTTGATTTATGATTCATATGATACACCATATAATCCCTCACTTAGTAGATTAAGAGACAACCTTGACTGAAGGCTGTTGCTTTTGTGTCTGAGTTGACCTCTTATTTGTGCTTATTTTATTCTCATAACCTGAAATTGATACACAATTCCAGTCCAGTGACGAAGAAATCTCATGAATGCCTTAACGAATGACCTGTGAAATTTCAGGAAACGATTCTGGAAGTGAACTCAGGGTTATGACTCTTCATTAACCGAAGATGATATGATATAGCACGAAAACAAGGAATTTATATGCTGAGAATCAAGCAATTATTGGTAGAGAAATCTCTATTTTGAACTTTTTGCGGCAAAAGCAACTTAACGAACGAATAAAAATCGAAAAATGAGGCAATTTTGCCTGAATTAAACAGCTTATGTATAATTAAAGGCTATTTTTACTCGAATATGGATGTATAAATCTCTCATTATCCTATGGACACTTCAGTTAATGGTTTTTTGGCATCAGCTAGAAGAAACTCGATGGAGGTACTTATGGATAAAAAACATATATTCGGGATATTTATTGCTTTAATTGTGCTTGCAGGCATTGGTGTAATCCTGCTGAGCCAGGGAGGCTCTTCGGATTCTGACAGTTCACAGAAAGTGAATACCTCAACCCCTACCGAACAGAGTATTGATAACTCAGCCTCCAGGCTCAAGACTATCAGGCACGGATACCTGCCTTCAAACGGGGGCGCGCTTATCTTTATAGCAAAAGAAGAAGGTTTTTGGACTGAAGAAGACTTAAATGTGGAACTATACCAGTTCACAAAAGGCCCAGATGCTTATAATGCATTGTTTGGTGACAAAATTGATACAGTGGGAGCTGGCACGGGTGCCCCTGCTACTTTTATTGCAAAGGGAGCAGCTATTACGATAATCGGCGGCCTAATGAGCGAGGGTCAGCTTGTGGTGGCAAAGCCTGAGAACTCAAAGGAACTTTCAGATCTAAATAACTGGAAAGGTAAAAAAATTGCGACAATTGCGATGTCCAGCGGAGACACTGTCTACCGGGCTGCACTGTCAAGGGCGGGTGTAGACTGGAAAAAGGATGTGACTTTTCTCGAATTAAGTTCACCTACTGTAATACTTGAGGCAGTTGAAAGTGGAAAAGCTGATGGTGGGATAGTGTGGATCCCATTTGAAATACTCGCACAAAAACAGGGGCTGGCTATAGCTTCATATTCATATCAATACTATGACAATCACCCATGCTGCCGGATTGTGCTAAAGACCGAGACCTTGAATAAAGACAGAGATACTTATGTGAAGTTTGAGAAAGGATTGATCAAGGCATACAAGTTTTTCAGCGAAAATCAAAATAAATCCGTTGATGATATTCAGAAATATGTCACTGTCGACAAAGATACAATCCGCAAATCAACCTGGAATAATTATTTCTATGCATCACCTGACCCCAATAAAAAAGGTGTGGAGGAGTATTATCAGCAAATGAAGGGCAGCGGGTACATTGATACGGATGTTAAGGTAGAAGACCATATAGATAGTACAGTATACAAGCAGGCACTTGACGAGTTGATCAAGGAAAATCCGAATGATCAGTTTTATCAGAATCTGCTATCGGAATATAAGAAAATGAATGAGTGATCGTAATCATCAGATAAATTCAGAAGAAGCATTGTTTATAAGAAAAATCTAAAAATAAATGAATATATAGTCGTAGTCATGAAGAGTATTAATATTCTTTAGATTAGATACTCTTCAGTTTACTGATACTGATTTTTTGTATCAAGCTTAAAATAACTGCTGGTTTTTTGATTATACCACCCAAGAATATCGCTGAGGAACTTATGGACAAAAAATATCTGCTTATCGGGTGTCTGTGTGCTATTTTTGTGCTTGCAGGCATCTTTTCAATGCTACTAAAACCCGATAGCTCATCGGATTCGAGGAGATTACAGGATTTCTATACTTCACCTATTGTTGATTGCTGCAGTGGTTTTGATAATACTTCCATGAATATTTCGGATGATACGAATTATTCTACATCTGATGCCAAAACTCTCAGGAACGTTACTAGCTCTCAAAAAGTAACTCGATGACCCGGGATTGAGTTTCAACCTTTGAAAAAGGTTTTTTGCACTGGTAAAATAAAGACTTTTTTGTGTTCCAATTTTATGAGTAAAATCGAGCTTTCTAATAAGGTTGATACCGAGTTAATAGTTTTCTTGAAGGTAGTTTCAGGCACTTTTTGCCATAAAAAAGGGGTTTTAATACTAACAATGAATATTGTAGATTGTTAGTTCTCAATTGCGAATTGATGTTTGTAGAATGATAGAAGGCTACATAATTGCAGATCAATTTCACTCTACAACCTGAACATTCGGAGATTGAACACTCGGAGATGCGGTTTAAGAGTTTTCTCTAAGGATAAAAAGAAAACTGGATCCAAGAATATAAACAGAAAAATCAGGGAGGTGATACTTACCTTTGAAAAGAGGTTCAAATCTAGGTAGATGCACAACAAATTGTTAACATGAAAGCTGTAAGAGCTGTAATTAGTTTGGCAATTTATAATCTGGGTTAGCTAGATATGGAAACCTCAAGTTATAATAGACACAGAATTGTTTGCATAACCCACAACAAATTAATGTAAAATTCCAGCATGTGTCAAACAGACATAACATCATTTATACAATCCACATCCATAGAAATTCACAAAAATAATATCAATTCCCATATTTCATAAACAATAAAGAAAAAAAATCATACCGTACTTTATTAGAAAATACTAGTACATGGATTCCAAAATAAGCTCTTTGTTTAGCAGAAATCCGTTAATCAATGGATCTATTCAGAGGTCAGGTTTGTGACATACTTTGGAATCGCAGTGCTAGATAAATCGGAATAGATACTATGATAGTGAATTTTTGCTGGATGTTGAGTACAAGTTGAAGACTCAAAAAGTAAAAGAACTTGAGAAGGAATGCTGAGATGGCGGAAAGGCTACGCAGTGGACTGCAGATCCATTCATCCCGGTTCGAGTCCGGGTCTTAGCTTTAGAGCATGTCTTAAAAAAATTAAATAATACATGTAAGCAGATTTTACGCTAGTGTCAGAAAAAAATAAAAGAATTCCTTGTCCTAATGATTTATCTGATTGAGAATGAGAAATAATTAAGCCTTATTTTCCTAATTAAGCCTTATTTCAGAATTTTAGGACGACTAGGTAGAAAGCGTGTTCATCTTTCTCGTGAAATATTGAATGACATATTCTATTTGTTCTGTCCTGCTTGTGCCTGACGAATAGATGAATCGTAAGTCTGAAATGTTGATCAAATATTCGAGTGCTAATAGCAACGTCTGTTGTTTATGGAAAAACTAGCAGGGCAGTTTTTAAAAAGCTCATTCCAAATGACCAATTGAGTTTCCAATAATGAGGCGGCTTTGAAACTTTTATAGATATGGAAATAAAATTGGTTTTGGAATGAGCTAATAGACTTTTCAACCTAGCTTGAATTTTTCTGGATAAATCGTCTCTTCGAGTCTAGGTATTATTGCTTTACCGAGTCATCATTTTGCCTTTGCATTCCTGCATTATATCGTGAGCTTATCCTAAAACTCAAAAAAAGAATCTCTGAGTTTTCAAATTTCGAATGACCAATAAGTTTCCTATCACGAAAATGGCTTTTAAACTTTTATTTCAGTCGAATACCCTTCTAGCTTGCTGTGGGGATGGAAAACTTCCCCGGTAACCGTTGATGATTATATAATTTATCAATTCCATTTTTCGGTTATTAACTTCTGCTCAAACTAAATTGTTTAGGGTTATTACTTCCTTTAACGGAATTTCGAGTGGTGGCGCGAACATACCCCGTTGCTTGCAACGGAGTGCACCAGCGCAACTTTGATTGATATGAAGATAAAAATTGGTTTTGGGATGAGCTCATCCTCTATGATCTCTGCAAAAGTGAAAATGAGTACAGTAAAACCTCATTTGGTTGTATAGTCCTTTAACTTTCTTTGAAGATCCTATTGTTTTTCTTGAAATTCTGTTATTATCCTGTCTAAAAGTCAAGTTCTGTCTTTCAAGTAAACTCGTTGATATTTTACTTTGATCTATATCCTGACCAAAGATGACTCTTTTTTCATTTTTTGGAGCATCCTTCCCTTCTTGTTTTTGACGACCTGAGCGTATTTCAAATCTTTATCAGGCATTATTGCTGGTTTCTTAGGTCTTCCTCTCCTTCCTGTTTTTGGAAACTCTACCCATCTTCCGTATTTTTTCAAAAGAGATTCAGCATAGAATTTTAATCCATCTGTAACGAAAAGAGGTTTTGAATCTGAAAGATGTTTATCTGTAGTTTCTACCAATTCGTCTGCAACATACTGTTTTCTTGGTCCCAATATAAAATCAATAACTAACCTGGACTCAGGAGCAAAGCTTACCCACATCCAGATTCCTTCATCTTCATTTTCTGTTCTTGGCGCAACTTTTTTTCAACTATTACCCACAATTCATCCATTTCAACTTTAGAAATGTTGAGGTATTTCATCAAATCTTCATTTACC
>NZ_DAVG01000113.1 GCF_002505485.1 Methanosarcina sp. UBA5
CATCAATAGCGTTTACTGCTATTTTTTCTCTTTCGTAATAAAACATTTTTAAAGTTCTGGATAAAATTAAGTTAAAGAAATAATATGGAATTCTTGAGACAAATTTCTGAAGAGTAGTAAAATGCGGTACTTGGTCAAGACCAAGTACCTCTTTTACTTTGCTCATTAAATCAACTAGCTCAACAATTCCACGATAATCTGTCCCAATATATTGAATAAGACAAGAACAAAGTGTTGATGCTGAGTATAATTTCTTATTGAGAACTTACATGAATAAAGGTTCAGTCTGGAAGACTGAACAGTCTTCAGACTAAGTTCACTAAATTTTATATACTTGTTACTGCTACTTTTATTTGAAATCACTTATTTTAGGTGCCCCTACATTTTTGTGGTAAAAAGTGGAAGGAGCTCTTTATTTAACATTTATTTTATAATAACTGGACAATTTAGGATTTCTACAAAGTCCATTATTCTTAATTTAACAGTTAACTCTTTAATATAAAAAGAAATAGTTAATATTAGTCTATAGGTAGGTGGCATAATTTGGCAGACCATAAAACAGTAGCAGAAAATATTGAAAAGAAAATGGGATTTAAGCCCCATATCTTAGAAACTCTTGAAGAACTTGACCCTGAATTTCTTACAAAGTACAAACGTTGTGATGGAAAATTATTATCTGATGGGGCTCTGTCTGCAAAAACAAAAATCCTTATGGCTCTTGCAGTTGTGGCATCTAAGCAGTGTGAGGCCTGTACGGTGGCGCAGATGAAAAGTGCTCTTAATCATGGAGTCACTAAGGAAGAAATCATGGAAGCCATGGAGGTTATCTTTATCACCTCAGGAGCTCCGGCTGTTGCTGCTTGCAGAGAAGCCCTTAAATTATTGAAATAAAGTACTTAAAATATTTCTTCAATTTAATTTTTGTTAATTTGTACTTTCTGTATGGTTGTTCTGTCAAGTTTTTTTCTATCAACCGACTACTTGACAGAGTAGTTTATTTTTTCGTGATTGTGCAGTTTTTAGATATTAACAGAACTTCAACTTGGGTTTTGTTAATCTCATTATATCTTTATTCTCTCTTATTATAGGAAGTAATTTGAACTCTTATTTTANNTAAAATAAGAGTTCAAATTACTAATTGTATTCAATTTTCATCGAGCTCCATAAGATTTTAGATTATTTGGATATGTTTCAAAAGTGCTATTGAGATAGTATACATGGAACGCAGAGTAAACGTAGTAATTCTATACGTTGCTCAGATGAAAACAGCATAAAAGAGAAATGTTTATGGCATTAGCAAAATCCCCATGGATTATACACGTGAACTGCAACAGTTGTAATGGCTGTGATATTGAAGTAATCGCTTGTCTTACTCCTATGTATGATGCCGAAAGGTTTGGTATTTTAAATATCGGTACCCCAAAGCAAGCAGATATAATGGTGGTTACAGGCGCAGTAAATTACAAAAATGTGAATGTGCTTATAAATATCTATAATCAGATTCCAGATCCAAAAGCTGTTGTAGCAGTCGGAGCATGTGCATCCACAGGTGGAATTTTCCATGGCTGCTATAATGTAATAGGAGGAGTGGATCAGGTAATTCCTGTAGATGTATATGTTCCAGGGTGTTGTCCAAGACCCGAAGACATAATTGATGGAATAATGGCAGCTCTTCCTATACTAGAAGAGAAGAAGAAAAAGAATATCAAGGGAAAAGAGGTAAAATTCAAAGGGAATGAAGTGCCGGCGTCAGGTGATACTCTGGGTACACCAAGCTGAGGAAAAAGTGGTGTAACCGACCTGGCTTAGTTATATCAGACCGTCTATTTGTGTTTTATTCTTCGGTTTGGTTTTTATGGTTTCTGTATCTTTTTTATTTCATCTATTATTAGTATTATTTTCTGTTTCTCTTTGTTTCCTTTTCTCCCGCCTTTTTCCTAGTTCCATCCCTATAGCTACCCCAATTCCACTGCCAATTCCAATGCGTATTCCATTCACTAAATCATGAGATAAGTACCCTAATATTATCATGTAATAAGGGATGTAGTAAAATATAAAAATCGGGTTTTCATTGGAGAATTTTCCATGTTTAATATATGATTACTTTGCCTTTATAAATTTGGATATTCCTTTTAAAAGTTTACTCAAGCAAAGATAGCCAGCAAAGCCCTAAATCCTGATTAAAGCCACTAATTCTATGCCGTTATTTGCTAAAGCCGGTGCCGAATTTGAAAATGTTGTAGGAGTTTTACAAGAAGTCAAAAACTTTCCAAAACAAAAACTTTCTAAAGCTTACTTCCAACTTTCTTTGTTTTCTCTTTTCAAATATTCTATCTTTCTGCTCTGTGCATGTTCTTCACTTTTAATCGACCTGTGCACGGGCAAAGCTTTAAATCAGATGATTCAGTTTATCGCATGTTTCATTTTCGGGATTAGGTCCCGTTGGAATGTGGTCCTGCAGGCAGGGCTGAACCGTGAAACAAAAGTGAAACTTGGTGTTTAAATTGGTAAAATCTTTTTACACATACGTACGCGATGCATGGAAAAATCCTGATGAGACTTACGTGAACGAACTCCGCTGGGAGCGCATGCAGGTCTGGAGAAAGCAGGGGTCCGTGACTAGAATCGAAAGGCCCACAAGAATAGACAAAGCACGCTCCCTTGGATACAAAGCCAAGCAGGGCATTGTCGTTGCCAGAGTGAATGTACGCCGCGGAGGGCTTGGTAAAATAAGGCCCAAACGTGGAAGAAGAACCCAGAAAATGGGAACGAATAAGATCACAGGTGGAATGAGCATCCAGAGGATCGCCGAAGCCCGTGCAGACCGCAAATACCCGAACCTTGAAGTTCTGAACTCCTACTGGGTAGGGGAAGATGGAAAGCACAAGTGGTTTGAAGTCATCCTTGTAGACCCACACCACCCTGTAATAAAGAGTGACAAGAACCTAAACTGGATCTGTGACTCGTCTGTGAGGGACAGAGCCGCAAGGGGCAAAACCAGTGTTGGTCGGAAGGGTAGAGGCATGACTACACGCGGCAAAGGTACTGAAAAGACCAGGCCGAGTATCCGTGCACATCAGAGTCGAGGCAAGTGATTCATCACATAATACTGCGTGTGATCGCCCACGCAACCGAAGACGTATCCAGAGTCCGTGCGGCTCTGGACTTTTTTTTATCCAGCGCCGGCGTCCGGGAAGGGAGCAAACTGATTGAAGAGCTCCAGGCTGAAGGGCACCATGGAAATCCCATTACTATCCTGAGCGTGCAGCTTAAAAGAAAGGCAGACTGTCTGAATTTTGCCAGCTTTGTCCGAGAGAGCTTTTCCGAAGAAGATGTAGCAAAGCTGAGGGAAGAAATGCCTGAGAGGCTGGATGACGACCAGGTCTTCCATCTTCGCTTTGACAAGCAAGCTGCATACCTGCAGCAGGTGAGGCTGACTGATTCCTCGGATACGATCACTGCAAAAGTCAAGATCGAGACTTATCCGAAGAACCGGGAAAAAGCTGGAGCTATAGTGGAGGAGTTGTTTGGGTAAACCTAAATTCTACGATTTTTGCGTTCATGCGGTGCCTGATGGGGAAAATATGATTGAGCAACTTGCTGCCCTTGCCTGGCATTTAGGGTACAGTGGGATTGCGCTTGCAAACCATTCTGATAAGCTTCCTCAATCACAGCTGGTATTACCCTCTACTAATGAATTTGAGTTTTTCAGGGGAATTGAGCTTGTGGAGGAAAATCCTTCGAAACTTCATGGACTTATCGGAAAATTCCGAAAGTCTGTAGATGTCCTGATAGTGCATGGAGGCTCTGAAACCGTCAACAGGGCTGCTCTGGAAAACCCAAGAGTAGATATCCTTAACCATCCGGCTTTTGCTAAGAGCAGCGGATTAAACCAGGTGCTCGCAAAGGCCGCAGCTGAAAATGATGTTGCAATCGGCCTGACAATAAGGCCCCTCCTTCATTCAAGAGGGCCAAGACGCGTTCGTCTGTTGTCGGATTTAAGATCAAACCTTGACCTTGCCAGAAAGTATGATGTTCCCCTTGTCCTTTCAAGTGATGCGATGTCCTGTTTTGATCTTCGCTCTCCCATGGAGACTCTTGCTCTGGCTGAAGTCTGCGGGCTTGAAGAAGATGAGGCTTTTGAAGCCATTACTGTTGTGCCTGAAAAAATAATCTCAAGGAACCGCCATGGTCCCGGCTATATCAGAGAAGGTATTGAGGTGCTTAAGGAGGGAGATTACATTTGAAACGCCTGCTTCCTTCGCTTCGTGCTAAAAAGCGCTATCTGGCCTTTGAGCTGATCTCGGAGATGCCAGTCAGCAGGAGTGATCTGGTCAAAGAGGTCATGTCCTCGGCTTCTTCCTTACTTGGAGACGTTACTGCCAGTGAATGTGATATCAAGGTTCTAGGGTTCGAAGACTCGAAAGGTATTATTCAGTGTTCTCATACGAAAGTGAAAGAAACGAGAGCATCCCTGGCAACTCTTATACGGGTCAATGGAAAAAGGGCAACTGTGCATATACTTGGAACCTCAGGTACGATTAAAAGGGCAACCGAGAAATTTCTTCAGAATACGACATTTGAACCCAAAATCAGGATAAAATCCAAAACGTCTGAAGAATAGCCGGGGAGGATTCAGGAAAGCTAAACTGCAGGGTTCAGGAAAGCTAAATTAAGCAGCTTTTCCGATTAATGGCTTTTGTGCCAGTGTTGAGAATCCTCAGCTTTGAGGCTATAAGAAAACTATTTAATAAACTGTCAGGATGCTGTTTGATATATACCATGATGAATGAGTATATTAATGAGTATATTAGTGTAACAAATATAATATCATTGGCAAGGCTGATTGACAAAAAAAATAGCTGGTCCGGAGGAAAATCCAGGCGATTGCAGATCTGATAGGAAGCAGATCGAAACTTGGATGAGTGAAGCGTGAGAGCAAAAATTCTTTTATAGAGGGCTCAAAATACGGTTTTAAGCATCGGAAAAGTCCGGGTTTCACAAGCATTATAACTGAGTAAATACACTTTATTAGCGGACTTAGTTGACATTTAGAACTGGACCTTAAAAACTATTAAAAAGGCTCCTGAAGTGCGCGAATCCAGATTCTGGAATACGTACTTTACAGGGTAGAAGTTTTGCAGGGTACAAGTGCCTTTGAATTCCCTGTAACTGGGGTATTTCCCGCAGGTTTCGTCCGAAAAAAGTCTTTCAGGATTGAAAGTTCTAAAAAGAAGGTTAAAAACTCTAATAAGGAAGAAATACGTAATAGGAAATCAAAAGTCGGTTTCCTTACCTGAATGCTGGGTCGGGGACTTTAAGCTCCTGAATTTTCGGGATATCCTCGCAGCAGTTCATGATCACTGACCAAAGCCTTTTTGGGGAAGGCAGTGATTTAGCTGACGAGCCTGCGGACAGAGATCCTTTATAGGAAAAAGACCGGTTTCTAGCCGGGAAGATAAAAACAATATAGAATAAAAATTAAGGGAGATACGGAATATGCAGATGGCACCACAGATGGGCTATGACAGGGCAATTACGGTTTTCAGCCCTGATGGAAGACTTTTTCAGGTAGAATATGCCCGCGAAGCAGTCAAGAGGGGAACAACAGCCGTGGGAATCAAGGCAGCTGATGGGGTAGTACTGCTCGTTGACAAGCGAATAACCAGCAGGCTTGTGGAGGCTCAGTCAATTGAAAAGATTTTTCAGATTGATGACCACATAGGAGCTGCAACCTCAGGGCTTGTGGCAGATGCCCGTTCCCTTGTTGACAGAGCCCGTGTAGAAGCGCAGGTCAACAGGGTTTCTTATGACGAACCCATAGGTGTAGAGGTCATCTCCAAGAAAATTTGCGACCACAAGCAAACTTACACCCAGTATGGTGGAGTTCGCCCATATGGGACTGCACTTTTGATTGCAGGCGTAGATGACAACCTGCCAAGGCTCTTTGAGACTGACCCGAGCGGTGCTCTTCTGGAATACAAAGCGACAGCCATAGGAGCAGGCAGAAACGCGGTCGTTGAGGTCTTTGAAGCAGAATACAGGGAAGATATGAATATTGATGCGGCGATTCTCCTCGGCATGGACGCGCTCTACAGAGCTGCCGAAGGCAAGTTTGATGCGTCTACCCTTGAGGTGGGTGTTGTGTCGCTTCAGGATAAGAAATTCAGGAAATTAGTTCCTGAAGAAGTTGAGAATTATGTTCAGCAGATCCTTGTAAAACACAAGGAAACTGAACACAAAGAATAAAATCTATATAATATTTGAGAATGAGTACTCAGAGAATCTTCGGATTCTCAAAATTATATTTTGGAGAAGGTATTTGAAAATGGTGTCCCTGGACGAGGCAGTGACTGCGCGGCTTAAAAGAGGCAGCAAACACTTCGAAGTCCTGGTCGAGCCCGAAGGAGCTCTGGCCTACAAGCGAGGAGAAGACGTAAGCCTTGAAGATATTCTGGCGGTTGAAACTATCTTCGAAGACGCAAACCGAGGGGACCGAGCAGCAGAGTCCGAAATTCTCAATGCTTTTGAGACAACGGATCCCTTCAAGATTGCTGCCGTGATCCTGAAAAGCGGAGAGCTTCAGCTCACTGCTGAACAGAGAAAACGTATGCTTGAGGAAAAAAAGAAAAAAGTTATCTATACCATTTCCAGGAATGCGATAAATCCCCAGACAAAAGCACCGCATCCTCCCGCACGGATCGAAAAGGCGATGGAAGAGGCAAAGGTGCATATAGATCCCTTGAAAAGCGTGGATCAGCTGGTCAATATCACTATGAAAGCCATTCGCCCGCTCATACCTATACGCTTTGAAGAGGTCAGTATTGCTGTGAAAATCCCTCCCGAATATGCTCCCAAAGCATACGGAGATATTTCCAAGATAGGAAGCATTACAAAAGAAGAATGGCAGCGTGACGGCTCCTGGATTGCGGTGGTAAGAATTCCTGCAGGAGTCCAGACTGATTTATACGCTCTTATAAATCATCTTACGAAGGGAGAGGCTCAAACTAAACTTTTATAAGAGGATGTTGGATGGATAAAAAAATAGTGATCCCTGGTGACCTGCTATCCGAGAATTCGAAAAAAGCCGGATACGGGACTTATGTCAAGAACGACAAGATTTATTCTTCATTTTGTGGTATTGAAAATCTCAAAGAGGATAAAGTTGGAGTGATCCCTCTTGCGGGAGCTTATATCCCTTCCGTAAATGATGTGGTGATCGGGATCGTTATTGTGGTTACGCCATCCAACTGGATAATGGACATTGCTTCTCCTTATGACGGCTTGTTCCATGTATCCGAATACCCCCGAAGAGTAGAATCCCGGGAGATGCATGAAATTATGGACGTAGGCGACTCTATAATTCTTAGAGTAAAAGACGTAGACGATTCCATGAAAGTCGAGCTTGCTCTCAGGGATTCGAACTTCCATAAACTTAAAACAGGCCAGATTGTAGAAGTTGAGCCTGTGAAAGTCCCACGTGTGATAGGACACGGTGGTTCCATGATCTCAATGCTGAAGAAAGAAACAAACTGCAGCATTTTCGTTGGCCAGAACGGCAGAATATGGATCGATGGAAAGGACGATGATGTGGAGCTTTTAAGTAAGGCCCTCAGGAAGATCGAAGCCGAAGCCCAGCGTTCCGGATTGACAGATAGGATCTATAACTTTTTGAAGAATGAGCGGAGCAAGCAGAAAGAGCCAAAGCCCGCCAAGTTTTTTAAAAGTGGTAAGAAAGAGGCAAAGTTGCCAAAAGAAGATCATTCCGAAGAGATTTACAGGAAGATTGATGTGTTGCTGGATCCGAATAACTGAATTCCGGATAGTCATGAGGGATTTTAGGGAAGCTTCTTTAAAGTAGTTGTTAGGAGTTTTTTGGAGATTAAAGTATGAGTGATAAACCTGAAAAATTAATCACTGACGATGGGCTGCGCCTTGACGGGAGGCATGCGGATGAGATCAGGCCCATGAAAATTGAGATCGGCGTACTTTCGCGAGCCGACGGTTCATGTTATCTTGAATGGGGAAGAAATAAGATCCTCGTAGGCGTATTTGGCCCGAGAGAGGTCCACCCCCGACGTTCACAACGTGCAGATACTGCGGTTATCCGTTACAAATATAATATGGCTTCTTTTTCCGTGGAAGACCGCGCCAGGCCAGGACCCAGCAGAAGGAGTATTGAAATTTCAAAAGTTTCCAGGGAAGCTTTTGAGCCGGTGATTATGGCAGAACTTTTCCCGAAAACCGCAATCGATATTTTCGTGGAAGTCCTTCAGGCGGATGCAGGGACAAGGACAGCAGCAATTAATGCCTCGAGCATAGCGCTTGCAGATGCAGGCATTCCGATGAAAGGCCTGGTTACTTCCTGTGCTTTTGGAAAAGTCGACGGGCAGATAGTGCTTGACCTCAACAAGGAAGAGGACAATTATGGTGAGGCCGATTTCCCTGTTGCAATGACCCAGGATGGAGAAATTACCCTGCTCCAGATGGACGGAAATCTCACTCCTGATGAAATTCGAAAAGGCTTTGAGCTTATAAAGAAAGGCTGCAAAGAGATCCTTGAGATTCAGCAGGCAGTGCTGAGAAAGAAGTTTGAAACGCCTGTAGAAGAGCCTGAAGCCGAGGCCTCAGAAGAGGCTGAAGGGTCAGAGGCTGAAGTTGTAGAAACGGAACCTTCTCTTGAATATGCTCCTGAAGCGGCAGCCGTAGAAGAAATTATTGAGGAAACTGAAGAGCTTTCCGAAGAAACTGTTGAAGCATGTGCTCTTAATGAAGAGGCTCCCGAGTGCGAGAAGCTTGAAGAGATTATTAAAGATGCCGAGGCTGAAATCGTAGAAGGGGAATCTATAGAGGGAGCAATTGAAGCAGAATCAGAAGAAGAAGTTGAGAAAGAGGCTTTTGAAGAAGAAGCTGATTTTGAAGCTGCTTTCGAGGCTTCATTTGAGGAAGTTTCTGAACCTGAGGAGATCGAAGAACCTGAGCTCGAAGAAACCGAAGAAGAAACAGAATTCGAGCCCGAGGTCGAGGAATTTGCTGAAGAGAAAATTCAGCCTGAAGAAGAAACTCAGCCTGAAGAAGAAGCCGAGATTGAAGAAGCTGCTTCAGAAGAAACTTTTGAATCCGAGTCAGAGATTGAGTCCGAAGCCGAGTCTAGGAAAGAGGCTCCTGCCGAACAGACCGTAGAAGAGCCTGAAGAAGAAAAGTGCAAAGGCCCCTGGAAGGTAGTAAAAGACCCCTCTGAATCCGGAAGCAGAGGTGAAAACGATGAGTGAAGTTATTGCTACGCTTAAGAAGGACTATATTTACAACCTTATGATTAAGGGAAAGCGTCAGGATGGACGCGGATTTAAAGATTTTAGGGATATCAAGCTCGAAACGAATGTTATCTCGAAAGCCGAGGGCTCGGCAAAGGTAACTCTGGGAGACACCCAGGTTATTGTAGGAGTTAAGCTTCAGACAGGAACTCCTTTTCCGGATTCTCAGGACGAAGGCGTGATTATTACTAACCTGGAACTCAACCCTATTGCTTCTCCGGAGTTTGAGCCAGGCCCACCCAGAGAAGAAGCAATCGAAATGGCAAGGGTTGTAGATAGGGGAATCCGGGAATCGGGCGCAATTGATATAAAGAAGCTTTGCATAACCGTTGGAGAATCCGTCTGGATCGTCTTCATAGATGTCCATGTCCTCAATGATGATGGAAATGTGATTGATGCGTCCTGCCTCGCTGCTATTGCGGCCCTTATGACCGCGATTGTCCCGAACGAGCAGCAGGGAATCGGTACGAATGTTCCCCTTGCCATGAGAGAGATACCTGTGGGCGTGACTATTGCCAAAATCGGGTCAAAGCTGATGGTGGACCCCTCACTGGATGAGGAAGCTGTTTGTGAGACAAAATTGACTGTAGTCTCAAGTTCGGACGGATCGGTTGCTGGCATGCAGAAAATGGGATCTGCTCCATTCACCGAGGCCGAGGTGCTGGAAGCAATAGATATGGCACGTGAAAAGGCAGCCGAACTCAGGGAACTTTACCTAGAAGAACTGGTAAAGCGGGAATGAGTCAGGCAGGACTAATTAATTATAAATATTAAATGCCATATTACGGTCTAAGTACACGTGCAATAGGTAATGAATGGAATCTGATAATCTGAGTTTCAGGGACCTGACCCGTGAGCCAGCAGGTTCTTAGTTCAATCACTTTGGATTAAACATTTACATTTTAAGGAGTTATAACGATGGCAAAAAAGTTCACTAAGAAAGGAAGGATTTCCAGATCAGCAGGCAGATTCGGTCCAAGATATGGAAGAAAGGACAGAAAGCTTGTTGCAGATCTGGAAGAACGCATGCGAGCTCCGCATGTATGTACAAAATGTGCCAGGCCTACAGTGAAGAGAATTGGGACTGGTATCTGGAAATGCAGCAAGTGCGGGCACACCTTCGCTGGCGGAACTTACATTCCCTATACCAGTGTTGGTCAGACTCTGCTGCGTACGATGAAGAATGTTGCTGAGGCAAAGTAAATCTTAAGGTTGTGGTTGTATGGGTTATAAATGCACTCGATGTAAACAGAAAGTGGAAATCGACTACGAGTACACAGGTATAAGGTGTCCGTACTGCGGACACAGAATCCTGGTAAAAGAGCGTCCTACAACCATTAAACGCATTAAGGCCGAGTAAGGAGTATGCTTGTTACTTCTTCTCGCAAACCTTCTGCAAGGACCAGGACGCTTTGCAAGTTACTTTCGCGGTTTATAGCCGGCAGGTGTATAACGCGCGGAAAAATGGGCATGCAGGGAATGCTGGAGTTTGCGGATGGAGGACCCCTTATAGTTGTAGGAGAGTACCACGGAAATCCCGGGGAACTCAGCTTTTATGATGAAGCCGGAAAGCTCCTGTTCTCGCTCAGGTTTACAGACTGGTATTCTAAGGAACTTGATTCCTACTGGTTTTCAGATCTCGAACCCACACTAACAGGCCATGGAGAGCTTGCGGATGCCTTTGAGGCTTTTTTCCACTTTCAAAGGGTTGAAAGTGATAAAATTGATCAACTTCCTCCCAGTTCCACTTTAATAGTGATTGGGGAAAAAGATATCGATTTTGTGGGCAGTGGAAAGTCCCTTTTTAAACTTAATCTCCGAGGTTTTAAAAAGTATTGACCTCCAAACCCTTATATTTAGAGCCGAATTTTGTAAATCGATTTTTTATGTTAAGAATCTTGAGACTGATTTTCAAAGGAAATCGCAAACCGACTTTTCCCTTATTCGCTTCAAAAACATTCAAAAAGGAGATTTATCAGGAGGAATTTCTTGAAACTTTTCGCAGAGTTTATTTTTGAAACCGAAACTGCAGAAACGATCTACAGGGCTCTCCTGCCCGAACTCGATGATAACTTTTCACAAAGATCTGCAATAGGCCTTTCCCTTGAGGATGCGAATAAGCTGGTACTGAGCGTAAAAGCTGAAGATGTGGTTTCCCTGCGTTCAGCACTGAATACCTGGTTCAGGCTTATCCAGATTGCTCAGGAAGTTCTTGAAACCACGTATGAAGTCAGTTGTTAGTCCCGCAACCCTTTTTAAAAAACTGCTGACCGAAAACCTTTTGAGAAAAGGTTTTATCGAAAACCCTAGCAGCGGCGTGATCAACCGGCGCAACGGTTGCGGCACAATGGTTGCGGGTCAACGGTTATAGCTCTCGATTTCCTTGAATTTTATTTTTGAAGTGCCTCTCTGAATTTTTTAATATTCTCTATAGCTTTTCTCTTTAACTTAATCATATTTTCCATTTCGCTTATTTTCATTTCCATCCATTGGATTTTCATATCCAGCTTCATTAATGCAACTTCTTTTTTCTGTTCGTCAGTCAGCATTTCCCAAATTTCAGGCATCGAGCCGTGATGCATTTCACTTTGTCCCATCATTCCTTCGTGCATGTTTAATTACCCCATCTATATAAAAATGATTTAACTGGCACCTGCTGTCATCAAGCAAAGATCCATAAATCAGGAAAAAGTCTCTTGGTGTCATAAAGAGATTATTATTACTGACATATAATAACTAGAGAAATATAAATTAGAATCCAATAAGAAATGAAAACAGAGTTTAAATAGGAACATGTGGCAAAAGATATACTGTAAATTTTATATTTCGTTCGCAACTGACCCGGAGCATCTGGATACTTAAGGTGAGTGATGGTTTTTTCCTGCTCTTCATATCACCCATATCGATTGCAACAGATATCAACTATATCAAGTTTTTTAAGTCTTGAGGATTATTTTGAAAACAGTAAAAAAGTATCCGGAAGGAGTGCAGATTCGGAAAACAAATTAATTGTAATCTTTTAAGGAAACCTGTAAACTTTTAATCTGTAATCCTTCCACTATTCAATTCTGCAAATTATAAAACTCAGATCGATTTCTCCCATCCCTGTCCGAAATCTACCAGGGGTCTGACCTCATAGACTTCAAAGGTCAGTGCAGCGTGTATCATTTTCGCGCCTTCTTCACCTACGAACTTTGCAGCCTCACCTCGAATCGTATCAAGCAACTCCCCGGACGTCGCATACTCTTTAAGTTTCATATAAACCCTGATGCCTTTCCAATCCGTTATTGACTCTCCGGTTTCCATGATCGTATACATAGCATATGGATTTTCCTGAAGATTTGCGAAGGTGCGATTATCAGCCGTTGCCGCTACTACAGTCTTTTCATCGATCATTTGAGGCGAGCCAAAGACAGCTGAATCGACCCGGCCGTCAGTGCTGGATGTGCTGAGGACGCCAAGCCTGGGCGATTTGTTAAAATATTCTATCAAGTTTGCTGACATATTTTATCTCCTTTGCATTAGTATTACCATTAATCTTTAAAAAATATAAACTGAACGTTCCGGATCTTTAATTTTCGGCGGGCATTTTTTATATTTTTGCAGAGCCCGTAAGGTAAGGGGAGGATAGAAGCCAGTAAATCGTTAATTTATACAATCTTTCTCCCAAACATAACCACAAAATGATAGAACTTATAGATACAGCTAACATCATAAAAGCCGGCTTCCTTAAGCCAGTTCATTTGTTGATCCAATGTTGATTCCTTATCAAGCTTAATTCTTTCATAACCATCGAGGATTTCTTCGTCGGACAAAACACTGTCCTCGATATACTGCCTCCAGATTTGTTTATTCAGGTTTTCTATGAAAAGAGTCTCTCCATAGACCTGATCGGCGTTAATAAAAATCCCGTTTTGTTTAAGTAGAAAATAACTTTTTTTATAAATTTCTTTTTTACCACTATCTTCCAGATGATGGATAGATAGCGCCGACACTACCATATCATATTTTTCCGCGAAATGATGCTTTGAACAATCGGCTACAACATATTTTACGTTTGGATTATCCCTGAATCGCTCTTTTGCCATATCCAGCATTTTTTCCGAGATATCAATAAGAGTAAACGATGCCTCTGGATACCTCTCCATCAGGAATGCCGATAAAAGGCCAGTTCCAGCTCCGATGTCCAGTATATCCGGACTTTCCGTGTTTACGGAAGCAACGGATACCGGTACTCTATAAAAGTCGTCGAAGCAAGGTATAAACTTCCTTCTCTGTCCATCGTATTTTTTTGAAATATCATCAAATCTTCTTCGAATTTCGCTCATATTTATCCCCAAAACTTTGCATTCCTAATGGCTTTTTTCCGTTGTGTTGCATAAGCTTAGTGTTTTTTCTTCCTATTGAATATATAAAGTATTCTTTCTCCTTATGTTGCATGCACTTTGTACCACTGATACAATTTATAAAGTTCTTATACAAATCAGAAAGTATTCGCGGAGATAAGGAAGCTACAAAAAGGTTTCTAGAAACTTGAAAATAAGCAGACAATAAACAGACAACACAAAAAGAAAGTAGCGATCAGATGGAAAGAAAAAACTATAGAGGAAAAACTGTGCAGGAAAGAAAGTATGCAGGAAAGAAATTAGTGACAAATGGATTATGAAATTAAGTCTTCAATATAGCTTTTTGGAACTATTTCCCTTGGAACTATTTCCCTTGGAACTATTTCCCTTATATATCTGAGGAGACCCCTCGTTTAATTTTTTATAATATTCTTTTTATATTCTTTACTTTTTTATTTTACGATTTTATTCACTCTTTCAATTTCATTGGCTCTCCGCAGCAGTCAATATCGCCGACACAGCCTGTAGAGCAACTATCGTCTGTGCACTCACTTATCACTTTAAGTTCAAGCCCGCATCTCTCACAAACAAGAGTTTGACCGTCCCTCAATTCGCTGCAGTTCATTTCAGATCACCCCGTAATATATGACAGAAAAATTATGTAATTTAAGTTCAAATTGTTTTTGAAACAATAGTTCTGAAGATTGGTCTGCGAACTGAGAACTGAGAGAAAGAGTTAAAAAAAGTTATGAATTGAGCTGACTTGCCATACTGCAAGTAACAGATGTATTCCTAGCAGCACCCTTGGTATATTTTATGGCAATGAGGTTCTCAGGAAGCTTATATTCCAGCAAACTGTGGGTTTACTCGATAAAAATAGTAATCGCATTACTTTTTACCTTAATCCTTTTTACTGTTTTCTCAACTTGTGATCTGGCTGGATAACTGTTCTGTTTTTCGAGCTTACTAAAGAGATTCATAAACTGGATTTTTGGATCTTTATCAAAAGAATAGGGCTTTTTTTTCAGCATTATAAGGCATCTATTAATTTTGGTACAGCTTCATGTTGATTTTCTAAATAAATAGAATACAATTATTCCAAGAATCAAAAGATTAAATCCAGAAGGAATCGGTCGGGGGGCACTTTGTACCTTTATTTTACTTGTCTTTATATCCGTTCCATTTTCGCCGTTGCTTGCTGTTAACGTTACTGTATACTTTCCAGTTGCAGAGTAGGTATGAGTTGGATTTCGCTTGGTTGAGTTAGTTCGGTCTCCAAAATTCCAGTTCCATCCAGTTGCATTTTCTGATAGATCTGTAAATTGCACAGAAAGGGGGGCATAACCGGATGTGACATTGCTACTGAAATTCGCCACAGGTGTTTTGATTTCAGGTTCATCTCCTGAGATAGTACACATATAGATGTTGGAGCTTCCATTGAAAGCATCCTCCCACACTATCTTGTTCTCATAAATCGCAGGAAATTCCTTAGACGATTCACTGTTGGTAATCTGAATTTCCTTGTGAGTGGAGAGATCGTACACGTAAATGTCCGAGCTTCCATTACGCCCGTCCACCCAGACTATTCTATTACCGTAGATAGCAGGATCCTGTGCTGATCCGTTTGTGGTAACTCGAGTTTCTGTGGAAGTAGAGATATTATACATGTAGATATCCCAGTTTCCATTACGCCAATCGTAATACACTATCCTATCCTCATAAATAGCGGGGTGTGCTGCTGATCCATCGGTAGTTATCTGAGTTTTCTTGTGAGTGGATAGATCATAAAAGCAGATGTCACGGGTTGGAGTCTTTTTATGGGTGGAAAAATTAGATGTGTTACTATCAACCTGAACATTGTCATCTCTAAAGACATGAAAATCTTCCCATGCTATAATATTACCATAATTAGCAGGACTAAATATCATTGATTCACTGTTAGCAATCTGACTTTCCTGGTTGGTGGAAAGATTGTACATTTGAACACTACTACTGTAGTTCGTCCACACTATCCTATCCTTATAGATAGTAGGGGAAGTCGAGTACGAACCGTTAGTGGTAACTCGTGTTTCCTTGTGAGTAGAGAGATCGTACACGTAGATATCGGGCTTCTCAAGACTAAAGTTTCCATTACGCCCATCCCGCCAAACTATCTTATCATTATAGATAACAGGTGCTTCCGCTGATCCACTGGTGATTACCTGAATTTCTTTGGAAGTCGAGAGATTATACATGTAGATATCAGTAATTACCCCGGTTCCATTGTCGTTGCGGTAATCCTGCCATATTATCTTATCACCGAAAATAGCAGGCCTCTCTGCTAACCCACTGGTTGTAATCTGAGTTTTAGTAATTGTGAGTGAAGTATCTTGTACAGTAGCTGCAAATGCCACAGATGAAAAGAGGATTAAAAATGTAACCAAAAATATTGATGCTAAAAAAGCTATATAAAAATTTTTATTATATCTCATATGTTCCATTCCTTAATACTTAACAAAAAATAGACAATCTTCACTCGCAACTAGTTCACACTTTTTAATATTTTTATATTCTTCCCTTTAGACTTAAACTTTATTAAAGTATTAAATTTAAAAATATTTAGTCATAATGTAGATAGAAATAGATAGCGTCGGAGCTAGATGATTCAGTGCAAAAATTTAAAAATATACTTTGAGAGTTTAAAAGGATTTTAAAAATTAGGAGATATATTCACAATTGTGTTTTCTAAGTAAATTTAAGTCTTTCAGATGCGGTCTTCATGACTTTTTCTTGCAACACAACTTTCAAGCGATGCACTTGCAACGGCTTTCGCAACCGCCGGCACAACACGCCTGTCAAGGGGGTCAGAAATTATGTAATCTTCATAAAGTTCGCTTAGTGTTACGACCTCTGCAAGCGCATGAGCCGCAGCCATTTCCATCTCAGGTGTTATTTTCCTTGCACAGGTGCTAAGAGCTCCTTTGAAAACTCCCGGAAAGCTCAGGCAGTTATTAAGCTGATTTGGAAAGTCCGATCTGCCTGTAGCAACAATCCTCGCTCCTGCCCGCTTTGCAGCATCAGGCATTATCTCAGGCACAGGGTTTGCCATGGCCATTACAATTGCATCTTTTGCCATGGACCGAACCATTTCCTCACTGACTATACCTCCCACAGAGATACCAATAAAAAGGTCAGCGCCCGGTAAAGCATTTTCAAGCCCTCCTTTCAATTTTTCAGGGTTTGTGAGCCTGGCAATTTCCTCTTTTACAGGGTTCATGCCATTTTCCCGGCCTTCATACACGAGCCCTTTGCTGTCGCAGGCAAGAATTCTTGCTGGGTTTGCTCCTGCCCGAACCAGGAACCGGAAAATTGATACTCCTGCAGCCCCCAGGCCTGAAATCACTATATGGAGTTCATTTAACTTTTTATTCACAATTTTAAGGGCATTGAGGAGCCCGGCGAAAACTACAATGGCTGTCCCATGCTGGTCATCGTGCATAACTGGCAGATCGAGTTCTTCACGCAGCCTGCCCTCGATTTCAAAACAACGAGGAGAGCTAATGTCTTCAAGGTTAATGCCTCCGAATGCAGGAGCCAGATACTTTACTGCTTTTATCACTTCTTCGGTTTCCTGTGTGTCCAGGCAAATTGGAAAGGCATCAATGCCTGCAAATTCTTTGAAAATTATTGCCTTTCCCTCCATAACAGGTAGTGCAGCATAAGGTCCTATGTTCCCAAGCCCCAGCACTGCCGATCCATCGGTGACAACAGCAATAGTATTTCTCTTCAGGGTATAGAGGTAGACAAGTTCCGGGTCCTTGACTATCTTTCTACACGGCTCGGCAACTCCTGGCGTATAGACGATGCTGAGATCGTGTATTGTTTGAAGGCTAACTTTACTGGCAACCTCCAGTACACCCCCAAGCTGTCGGTGCATGGCAAGTGATTCCCGATACAAGGATGTGTGTGGATCATTGCCTTTTTCCTGGTATTTTTCCAGATCCTTTACTGAATCCTTTTCCAGATCCTTTACTGAATCCTTTTCCAGATCCTTTACTGAATCCTTTTCCAGGTCTTTTCCGGAATTCTTTTTCAGATAAGTTTCCAGCTCTGAGGACGAGTGCATATTCTTGATCTCAATACCCCCTGACAATACTTAATGTTGTAGCAAAGCCTTAACGCGATTAAGTTCTAAGAAATAAAACTTTCTGACAATCTTACTGTTGTGAGCGAAGCCTTAGTCCTATTAAGTTTTAAGAAATAAAACTTTCTGTGTAATAGTCTACGCAGGCCGTAGATATACTCACTAGATAGAATTGTGAAACTGGTCCACTGAACCAACCGACCTTAACTGACTGAACTGAACCTGCTGCCTTAATTCTACGTTTACCAACAGCCTTTTCAATCCCAGGAATTCCCGATCTGTTGAATTGCGGAAAAACTCAGCTGGCGAGAGTTAATGCATTCAGCATTCGTTACCGCAGAAAAGATATACCTTTTCAGAAGAATAATCTTTTATGCAAATTAAAGGAATAGCCCGTGATACCCTTAATTTTATCCTGGAGGCGAGTAAATCCATGGCTCCTCAGGAATTTGCCGGACTGTTGCAGGAAAAAGACGGAATAATCACTGAAGTTCTGATATTACCTGGCACAGAATCCAGTGATTCGAATGCCGTTTTCAGGCTTTATATGATGCCGAACATTAAAGCAGCAGGCTCGGTCCACAGCCATCCGGGCCCGAATCGCAACCCCTCACAGGCTGACCTGCACCTCTTTTCGAAAACAGGCAACTGCCATATCATAGTGGGTCGCCCCTATAATAATCAAAGCTGGACATGTTATAATAGGGAAGGAAAAGTAATCGAGCTCCCCGTGCTTGATGTTGAATTTGAGGACTACGAAGAAATTTGACTTAAGAACCAGCTCGGAAAAATTCTTCCCTCCAGAAAAAGTTTATCGCTGCCGGAAAGCGTTCATCCATTCAGAAGCACATTTCTACAAATTCGATCATTAACAAAAACGCAATACTGAGAAGCTGACAAGCAGTATCAAATAACCTACAGATAGCTAGCAAATAACCGATAGGGAGCCAGCAGATAGTCATCAAACAGTTATTAAATAATCAACAAATAGCTGCCAAATAGTCAATAAGTAGATACCAATAATCTCAAATAACCGAGGCAAGCAAACAGCAAATAACCGGCAAAAGCTTTCAGGATATAAATATAAATAACTTTAGGTAGTTATTGTAATTTTTCGGCTGTTGGCCGGATACGAAACCCTACCTTCATTCTGCTAGTCTACCAAAAATGTTTTATTTACAGATACATATTATTTAGAGGATACATCTCTGTACTTAAGATATCCGAAGAGAAGCGATCTCTTGCTTCAGAGGCTGTGTCCGGGCAAACACTCTGGGACTAAGACCAGATGGCCTTCATATATCTGGAGGTAGTAATCCGAATGCCTACATGCCAAGATTGTAGATTTTATACGGCTATTGATGAGCTAAAAGGCGAATGTTTCAGCCTGGGTTTTGAAGTGCACGGTAAAACTGATTCCAAGAAATGCCCGGAACGGGCTTTCAGGCCAAACAAAGGCCCCAAATCTAGAAAATCCGGAGCACATAATTATTAAACGTGAAAAATAAATGGCAGAAAAAGCTCAGAAGAAAGAAAGAGCTCAAAAAGAGGTTTAAAGTGTTAAAATGAATTGAAGCGAACCTCCAGCCCTGGCATAAATTCTGGTGTGCTTGAATAACTTCTTTTTTGCTTGCCAGAATCAAACGAGCTTAAAAGAGATCTCATTAAATTTTTTGTTTTGTATCTATTTTTACTCTCATATTCCACAGTGCCACTCATAGAAATTCACATATTTTATGTGATTTTTTCAATTATCCAAATTTTTGCTATAATCTGGCAGGCACGGAAAAAAATCTACTTGATAGTTTTTGATAGATTATAGCTACCGAAAATAGGGAAAATATATGTACCTGCATTTGTAAACGCTTTCTTGAGCTCAACCGTTGACCCGCAACCGTTGCGCCGGTTGATCACGCCGGATAGGGTTTGGGATTAAGGTTTTCAAACTCAAATGTTGCTAGGGGTTTTCGCTCAAGCCTTTTTTGAAAAAGCTTGTATTTTAGTTATTTACTTCTTTTAATTTCTTCCAGTATGCTCTTCTGAATCTCTGCAATCTCTTTTAATGTTGAATTGATTTCTGTCATTAGTTCTGTTGTGTTTTTTGTTATCTGGGCTTCCGGAATTTCCGCAGCGGAGTTTTCGTTTTGCTCCAGTTCTTCCTTCTGGAGTTCCCGTAAGAGTTCTCCCATTGCTCCGAACTCACGGCTCTGGTCAGGGCTGGCTATTGTTTTCTCTTCCTGATTCATGACTCTAACAATGCTACAAAATGTAGAAATAATTTCCGATATGCTACGACATCTATTTTTATCCGGATCAAACAGTCCGAATTTCCGGTCTGGACTTGAAGTCTGGATAGAAAGTCTTATTTTTATTTTATATGTAAAAACTTCCAATAAATTAAATAGAACGTGACTAAAAAAAGTCTTCGTTGGTTTTAGTAAGTCACGTATAAATAGAACTATAGCATTATATCTTATGGGTAGTGGGGAAATAGTGCGTATGCAAGGGATCTCTCTAAATTGAATAAAAACTCTTTCATGATCCCCACACCCTACAAACTATAAAATAGAAAACTTATTTGGAATCTCTCTATTCTTGTTCTATTTTTCAGTATTTTTCTGCGGGGTAGCTTACTTTTCAAAAGGTGGTTAACCAATTAGGAGCAAGGTCGCTGAGAATAAGAAGTACTACAAAAACCATTATAAGCAAAAGGAGTCAAAATATCGCCAGTAAGGATTTTCCATGCTCATGTTGTGTACAAACTTACCGCCCACAATATAGAGATAGAACTGGTAAATTCCGAAAACCCAGCCGACAAAAGGAATCCAGATGAGTGATGAGGCAGCAGATGAGTAAAGTACTAATTTCGCAGTACCCTAATAAGTTTCCTTTCTTCCAACTGCTTTATAAATAATATAAAGTATTGTAGTGTCGACAAAAAGAGCAGTAATGCCTATAAAGGGTATCATAACCGCAATCATCGGTGCCGCATAAATGAATTTTCTAACCTCATCCGTTTCTGGAGTAAAAATCAGGTGAATAAACACGCTTATGGACGCACTGACGGTCGCAAGAATGAAAGGCTCAAGGTATCCCCGGTCTTTGGCATTTCCCTGTAAAAATCCTATGGTTTTGCATAATCTCTTTCCAAGTATTGGCGTAGTGTACTATGAATAAAGATTTTTGTACTCACATATATCAAAACGTAAATTTATATTACAAAAAATGGGATCGAAATCAATTAAAAGCTGGTCATAATGAATTTTATGCAAATTTTACAGAGTTAATTCTTTTTCTTCCACGCTTTTGAGTGCAATTTTACTCGGTTCACCAAGCGAATCATGCAATAGCTTCAATTCTTCTTTAATGTTATAATATCTGTTATGTCTACCTTTTTCATAAGGCATGCTCTCTATTAATTCATCAATTTCTTTATCGTCCCAAGGTGTTTTCCAGTAAAATCCCATAACTAAGCAAGCCAACTTCTTCATTTCGATACGCCGATTTTTCTGTCTTGAACGAAATTGTTTTTTTATAAAATTTATAGATTGGATGTTAGGTTCCAAGAGTTTGTAAGCATCACGATTCATTAATGGTAACCGTGCGATCGCCCAATAAGCTAAATATTGGACCTCTTCTACTTTTGAATCTCTCCAAATCTCAAACAAACGTGAAATAATGTTAGGTTCACTCTCAGGACTCCACGCATGCGTCGATCCTAACCACGCATATGCCCAGCATGCTGGAAGATATAGATGTATATCATCAGAATAAAGAAGAAGAGACAATTTATCCCCTAAATCTTTCAGCTTATATTTTATATTCTCTAATTTATCACCTGAAGTTTCGAATTTAGATCTTTTCCAAATATAGTAAAAACTGAAAGCGGCAACCATTGTTGCAAGCGCACCCTTTGCTTTCTCCAAAGTTTCCCCATCTTCTAATAAAGTGTTAATCTTCTCAAAGTTATCACTGCTTAATTTTAGTTCAGAAGTATTTTTAAATTCAACTTCTGAAGTAATTATAAGTGCATTTGACAAACTCAGCAAATCTTCATAGGAGCTCAGATATACTTTTTGAACAACCTCTTTATATTCCTCGCCAAACTTGCCTTTATAAATCTGAAGTAGAATTTCCTTAGGAGTTTCCCTTCGTGAAAGCCACTCAAATGATTCTTGCAATTTATTTGGGACAACTTTGACTTCGTCCAGAATGCATTGTCCAAGTAAAACTAGAGGTGAAACTGAGTCTGATGGATCGTCTTTCTTAGCTATAAAAGTTGGCAAATTTTTACATTGGGTTATTAGCTGTTCAATCAGTGGTTGCGCTCTTCTGTCGGCTAAAACAGCAGTTAAAGGAATAACTTCTTTCCACTGCTGATTTTCTAGGTAAGGTTGCAAGATTTCAAGTATAGTATCAGTGTCTTTTCGATCAGGATAATATCCATCAACTACTGCTCTAGCAGTTAAATATTCTTGAAATGTTAAATGTTGGAATTCATACATTGGATATAATGTTCCCTGTTCAATCTCATGTCCACTGAGAATCATGAGACTGCTTCGAAGCTCAACTCTTTTGATAAATTCTAATGCATTAATTCTTGTATAACCCAATATTTCTGGCATCTGTTTTCTAGCTATTTCTAGTAACTCCCTAAATCTTCTTGATGAAATTCTCTGCACACCTTCTTTCATCATTGAAAATGCTACGAAAGATAACTGTGGGATAGTCTCATCAGGATCAATAGGATCATGTCCTTCTACATTCCAGGTCATAAGTAGAACTTCTATTGCTTTTCCATACAAGACGCTTCTTTTAGTAGGAAGCTGACCTACCCATCGATTAACTAAAAGGAGGGTTGTCAAGAGCAAGGGATTTTTTGCTAATTGGCGGACACGATCTGAATTACATATATTATTTGCTAACTTTTCCGAATCCAAAATTATTTCAGGTTTGTTTCCAACTACCTCTTTGTTCCATGCTACAGTTAATCTTTTAATATCATCATTGGTGAAGTCAGCGATTTTATATTTTTTACAGTAATCGTTCAATGACCCACTAACTACTCTGAATCCAGCCTCACGAGATGTCACTACAATTCTTATATTAGGATAGACAGAAAGAAAATTCCGGAATTGTTTGACAAATGAGATACGAGAACCGTCATTAGATATTTCATCAAGCCCGTCTATTAAAAGAAGTGCATCTCCTTTTTGGAGTGAAGTATTCACAATATATAAGAACTCGTTTTCAAGATCCTCTCGTTCAAATTTTTTAGGTATTGTACGAAGAATGTCACTTATTGAAGAATTTGCAAAGTCACCTAGTTGACGACAACGAATAAAAATTGGAAGTAAGCTGTTCTCTGGGAGATCATCGTCAATTATTTCACGCCTATCAGGAAATGCGTAGGCAGTAGCTAATCTCTTTAAAAGAGTGGTTTTACCTCCGCCAGGTGCTGCTAAAATTGCAAGCCGGCGATTTTCTGAAAAAACTTTTCCTGCTGACTGAAGTTCTTTTTTTTCAACATTTTCTTTATATGATGTTCCAGAGTTTGGAGGATATTCTTCTTCCAAGCGCAATGGAATAAAGATGTTTTCAAGACGAAGTCTTCTTGATCCAACTTCTTGGTCTGCAGGAAGCCCTTCGAGAGTTATCTCACCGCATTCATTAGCCAAATATTCAAAGTATTTCGTTTTTGCCTCATTTATTCTAGCTTGTTCTCTTGTAGTCTGAAACTTTGGAGGTAGATATTTTAATAAATGTAACTTTCCTTTCAGCCTCTTATCCTTGTCAATTATCTCTTTAGCTAATTCCGAAGAGATGGATTCTCCACTTGCATGGATAAGAGCAAAATGCGTTCTTTCTCTATATTCTTCAAAATAAACAGCCCAGATCCAACCCATATCATGAACTGCTAAAAGTTCACAATTTATCTCAGGATTTAGGTGATCTGAAAAATCTGATGCACAGCGACCTGCTCTCTCTATGGCTTTCTCTGGTGATACGATAATATTTCCTTTAATCAACTCTCTTATTATATCATTTTCTTCGAGAAGTATTAAGCGTTTAACTTCAAATTCATTTTCTTGTTCTATTGCACTTTCTGTAAATCCCCAAAGTGAAACAAAATAACCAATTAAAGGAGTATTTGGATTTTTACGTTTCTCAGCATCGATAACTCCAACGAATTTATTTACGTTGTCTCCACCGACTTTATTTTTGACAGCTTTACATTCAGCAACAAAATGTCTACCTTCTAGTCTATGGGAGCCTTGGAGATCTATTTCTCTTCCTGTCTTATGGATATTATAGCGAATGCCTTCATATCCCAAAGAAGAAAATAAATCTCCCATAAGTCTGCTGAATAGGTCACCTACTTTGTTGTTCTCGGACTCTAAAATTCTAATCGAGTGAAAAACTTTGCATAATTAGCTCCCTTATTGATATTTTCAGTTTAGATGATTAAACTTATCAATATTTTCTAGACTTATAGTTTATTCAATATATATGATTATTGTTTTGCATATTTCGAAGAATAGTACGTGCATTGTTATAGAGCCCGACATTTAATTATGAGAATCTAATATCTTTTTGACTCTTCGCTGTTTTGTAAGGGCTGAGAATAATTCATTAGTTACACAGCTATCCAATTAAAATGAAAAACATTGAACTTGAATTTGATTTTCAATAATAGATGTTTTTAAATTTTGGACATGTTACTTCAATATTTAGGAAATGAATATAAGTTACCCACTCGAAACAGCGAAGAGCCATCTTTTTAGAGTAATTACTTAAATTTTCTATCTCGCGTTTCTCAGCGGTACAAAATTTATAGAAAAAGTAAAAATTAGAGGAATATTCAAAATCATGCGTAAACTCGTAATTTATTATGGCTCAAAAAGTGAATTTATAATATAAACTCGCTGCTATTTTATCTACGCTATACACCAAATAAACCTTAATTGTTTCCATCCAAACCAAAAGACACCATTTAATAAAACAAAAACTTTATATGTAAATTTTACGTACTTCTTCCAGACAGCATTGTACATAGATGGTCATCGTATTTTCCGTGGCGTAAAACAGCGGTGAAATACCTTAAAATCAATTTTTGGATTCTCAAAATAATTTTAGTAGACAGTTTAAGAGTTTAAATTTATTTCAACTTCATCTTATTTCCTTTGAGATTTGTTTAATTTGTTAAAGTATTACCCTGAATTCGAGATGAGTTTATTGACTGATAAAAAACTGTTAATGGGTAATGAAGCCATTGCACTTGGAGCTATAGAAGCCGGCGTCCAGGTGGTTACAGGATATCCCGGAACTCCCTCGACTGAAGCTCTGGAGACGATTGCCCGGTATGCAAACAGGTGCGGAATCTATACTGAGTGGTCAAGCAACGAAAAAGTTGCACTTGAAACAGCCGTCGGAGCAGCTTATTCCGGAGCAAAAGCGCTTGTAACCATGAAACAGGTAGGGTTAAACGTTGCATCCGACCCTCTTATGAGCCTTAGCTATATCGGGGTAAAAGGAGCTCTTGTCCTGCTCGTCGCCGACGATCCTGGGCCTCATTCTTCCCAGACTGAACAGGATACCCGAGCTTTCGGACACTTTGCAAATATTCCCGTCCTAGACCCTTCGACACCTCAGGAAGCCTACGAACTGACAAAACTGGCTTTTGAACTTTCAAATGAATTTGAAATTCCTGTTGTCCTGAGAACCACTACGCGGGTCTCCCACAGTTGCGGGGATGTTGAAGTTACGGTTGCAGAACCTTCTCCGGTTGAAGCCGTTGAGGAGGGTTTTGTAAAGGATAGGCGCTGGACTATCTTTCCAAAGCTTACGGCCGAACGGCACCCCTGGCTCGAAAGCTTGCAGGGAAAGCTTTCCGAACGCTTTTCCGAGCTTTCTTTCAATTCGGTGTCTGGGTCAGGTAAAATAGGGATTATTGCTTCAGGCGTCTCAGCCCTTTATGTAAAGGAGGCTATAGAAACTGCTAGGGGTTTTAAAGAACTTTTTACACTCTTCAGGATCGGGACGGTGTATCCGTTTCCGGAAAAGGCAGCCCTTTCTTTTCTGAAAGGCATTGACCGGCTGATTGTGGCCGAAGAGCTTGACCCTTACCTTGAAGAACAGGTGCTCCAGCTTATAGGAAAAGCCCATCTGCCTATAGATGTTTACGGGAAGAAGAACGGCTTTTTCCCTGTGAGCGGGGAATATAATGTGGATATTGTCATTGACAGCATCAACCGCTCACTTGCAGCGTGTGGGGAGAATTTGCGCCTTTCTCATGCTTCTTCTGCTGTCTCAAGAGAAAAGCTTCCTCCCCTTCCGATCCGGGCCCCCACCCTCTGTGCCGGCTGCATGCATAGAACTGTCTTTTATGCTTTCAAACAGGCTGCAAAACAGCTTAAAAAAGAAGCTCAAACTGATACGATTTTCTCCGGGGATATTGGCTGTTATACACTTGGAAATGCCTATCCCCTTAACATGGTAGATACCTGTCTCTGCATGGGAGCCGGGATAAGCCTTGCAGGAGGGCTCTTCCGTACGAACCCAAAGACAAAACACGTAGCTTTCATCGGAGATTCGACTTTTTTCCACTCAGGCATTCCTGCAGTGGTAAACGCTGTCTATAACGGAGCTGACATCACCCTTGCAGTCCTTGATAACCGCACAACTGCAATGACAGGGCACCAGCCACATCCCGGCGTAGGCGTGACCGTGCTCGGAAATGTTTCAAAAGCTATCGAGATTGCAGACGTAGTCCGGAGTTGCGGGGTTGAATCTATAAGGACAGTAAATACTGTAGATCCGGACAGCCTTGAGAGTTGCGTAAAAGCCGCAAAGGAAGCAATGAATTTTAAGGGACCGTCAGTTATAGTCTTTAAAGGAAAATGCGTAGGGATTACAAAACCTGATAAATATTACAAAATAAAACCTGAAGCCTGCACAGGTTGTGGTTTATGTATAAAAGAGCTCGGCTGCCCTGCACTTACTCTTACTGTGGATAAGCCTGTTATACAGGACAGTTGCAGCGGTTGCGGGCTCTGTGCGCAGATCTGCCCGTCGGAAGCTATCTGCATAGGAGGGGTAAAGCTGTGAAATATGATATTCTGATTGCAGGCGTTGGTGGGCAGGGTGTTATACTCGCGTCTCGCATGCTTGCCCTTGCTGCGATGAAAGCCGGATTCCACGTAAGCACTGCCGAAACCATAGGCATGTCTCAGAGGGAAGGTTCGGTTAGCAGCCATATAAGGATAGGAGACAAAGTTTCCGGGTCACTTATTCCCATCGGGCAGGCAGATCTGCTTTTAGGCTTGGAACCCGCGGAAACCGTACGAAACCTGCCTTTTCTCAGGGAAGGCGGAAAGGTTCTGGTAAATACCCATGCTATCCCACCGGCATCGAGGCCGCCTGGGAGCCCGGAATATGATCCTGCAGCTTTGCTCTCTTTTTTGTGTGCATACTACCCTGATATTCTCTGCTCGGACTTCACGGAGCTTGCAGATGATGTAGGAACATATAGAGCTGCAAACGTTGCAATGCTTGGAGCGGCCGCAGGCGCACGAGTATTGCCTTTTGAGGAAGATATTCTTAAGGCAGTACTGGATGCCGAAATCCCTGAAAAATACAGGGCTGTAAATGATGCCGCATTCGAACGCGCAAGGAAATGTATTAGATTTATCTCCAGCCCCTGAACTGGGGAGCAGAAGGTGAAATGACATGTATGAAGCATCCACTGAGGCTGAACTTGATCCTAATGCACAGCTTTACCATCCAAAAATCTCGGAAGAAGATACCTTTGCAAAATTAAAGGCACTGCTGAGGCGCGTAGTTGAAAATAGTCCTTTTTACCAGAAAAAATTCAGGGAAGCAAATATCGATATCGAGAACATAAGGTCGCTTGAAGACCTGAAGCTTCTTCCCTTTACGAATAAAGAAGAACTCAGGGACGCCTACCCTCTTGGGTTACAGGCTGTGTCTGACTCAGAGGTCGTAAGGATCCATTCCTCATCCGGGACAACCGGAAAACCCGTAATTATTCCTTACACCCGAAAAGATGTGGATGTCTGGGCCGAGATGATGATGCGTTGCTACATGCTGGCAGGCCTTACCAATCAGGACAGGATCCAGATTACCCCAGGATACGGGCTCTGGACTGCAGGGATAGGGTTCCAGCTTGGGGCTGAACGCCTGGGAGCAATGGCCATACCTACAGGTCCGGGAAATACCGAAAAACAGCTTGAGATGTTTGTTGACCTAAAGTCCACAGCCCTTGCAAGCACTTCCTCTTATGCGATTTTGCTTGCTGAAGAGATTGAAAAGCGCGGGCTTAAGTCCCAGATTCAGCTCAGAAAAGGTATTATAGGTTCGGAGCGCTGGAGTGAAAAGATGCGCACCCGAATCGAAACCGAGCTGGGGATAGAGACTTTTGATATTTACGGGCTGACAGAGATCTACGGGCCAGGAATCGGCCTTGATTGCTCTTTCCATGAGGGTATGCATTACTGGTCCGACTACCTGCTCTTTGAGATAATCGATCCTATTACAGGTGAGCAGCTTCCTGACGGTACGCTTGGAGAACTTGTAATCACAACCCTCACAAAGGAAGGGGCTCCACTCATTCGCTATAGGACGAGAGACCTGACACGGATCATTCCTGGCCTCTGTAAGTGCGGCTGTCCGTTCCCGAGAATTGACAGGGTCCTTGGAAGGTCGGACGACCGCATAAAGTTCAAGGCTGTAAATATCTATCCGGGCCAGATCGAAGACCTTGTTCACAGGATTCCTGGCGTAAGCAGTGAATACCAGATCCTGCTTACCCGCAAGGACGGAAGGGACAGCATGATCTTCAGGGTTGAGATCGAAGATGCAGAAGATTCCGCAAAGAAAGAAAAAACCGAAAAGGCTCTTAGAAAAGCCTTCAAGGACTTTATAGGTGTAACCGTGGACGTCGTGGGCGTAGAGATGGGGGAACTTCCCCGCAGCATGAAAAAGACAAAAAGAGTAATTGATGAAAGGGAACTGTGAAATCCCCTTTTGACCTTTCATCCCCAATCTTTTCTTTTATTTAATCCATCTCTCACTTGCTTTTATTTAATCCATCTCTTACTTGCTTTTATCAGTCCACTTTTCATTGCTTGCTATCAATCTACTTTCCATTGCTTTCTATCAACCCATTTTCACTTGTTTATCCCTTGACCCATTCTACTTACTTTTATTATCAACCGTTTAATTACTTAATTGTCAACATCTTTTACTCGGCATTTTACGGCTTATTCGATTTTATCTCCCTCTGTATGGGATAATTTTCCAGTAACCTTCTTTTCACTTCCAGGATCGTTCTTATATACAATAGTCCTGTGCGGGTATGGAATTTCTATGCCTTCCTTATCAAAGCGCTTCTTAATAGCTTCCCTGATTTCGCATCCAGAACTATATGCAATGTTTCTGTCTTTGAACCAGACATTCATACGGAGATTTACAGCAGAATCTCCAAGTTCAACAACATTTACTTTAACTTCTCCTCTCTCCCTGAAATCCGGGTCCACGGGATGAAGCACAGGGGGATCAATAAATCCCATATTAAGAGTTTCGGATTTGATTAAGCTGGGCTTTACAACACTATACTGAACTTCCTGCGGAGGCATCACATTGGGGTGTTTTCGGGCTTCTTCAATCATGATTCTTCTAGCCTGGTCAATGTCGGCATCATAGCTTATACCGACGTCTATTGGCCAAATTACTGCAGGGTCTTCTATAGTCCAGTTAATTATCGCTTCATTGCTAATTATTGAATTCGGGATTATAAGCCGCCTGTTATCCCAGGTTATGATGACAGTGTGCCTGAGATTAAGATCCGTAACTTTTCCGTATTCGTTCATAATATTAAGCCGATCTCCAACCCTGAAGGGTTGAAAAATAGCAAGGGAAAGCCCTGCGATTATGTTGCTCAGTGTGTTCTGGGCCGCAAAACCGATAGCTATACCTGCAATTCCTGCCCCAGTAAAGAGAGCGACCGAGAGGGTTCGAAGACTAGGAATGCTGAAAATAACAACAACAATTCCCAGAAAATAGATTAGTGCGACAACAATATGCCTGAACATCCGGAAAGATGTTGGATCCATATGCAGCCTGTTATTTGCTTTTATGAAATGGCGTTCCAGAAGACTGTTTACGTTCCGTGCAACAAGGACAGTGACCAGGCCAATAAAAAGTATGAATAAAAATGTACCGAAGTTATTTGAAAACCATGTAAATGCATGCTTTAAGCCTATATCAAAATAAGACATATTCTCTACAAAAGAAGAGTGGTTATCGGGGGCTTTCATGCCGTGACTGTTTGACAAGAAGCTTTAAATAAATATTGATTTAAAAAAGATGAAAACTGTATAAAGTAAAATTCTAAATAAACCACTTCAGTCTGAGTAAAACAGATTAAAAAAATCGGTTTTATCAGATATGTTCAAGAAGAGGAATAAATAAGGAAAGGAAATAGTTCTTCCTTTCTCTGGCGCATGCAAAAAGTACCGCTTTAACCGGATTTCAGGACTTTCATGAGACTACTTACTTGCTTTTTTCTCTGGCATATGCAACTATTGCGTCCTTAACTCCGTATTTGAAAGCAACCACGATTGCAATTCCCCATGCCAGCGGTCCGAAGAACAGGTAGAGAATACTGGTATTAACGAGCATCGTATCCAGTGCCACCAGAATCACGATGAGGAATAGAAAACCTCTCAGGATAGGAAGAATAATTTCCGTTCCCTCTATATTCATACCTCTGATCGTACCTGCAAGGTAGTCCATCACTATATCGATGGAAAGGATTCCTATCAACAGGATCAGAATACCTGTAAAAAGGCGTGGCAAATACTCGGTAATACTTATCAGCAACAGAGTAAACATCGTCAACTGCAGAATATTCGATGCGGTTGTAAGAAATATCAGATACCCAAACAGCTTGATAAGTCCGGAAATAATTCCTGAGGCTGTAAGTCCTCCTGTTCTGACAGCCGCTCCGAAAGGCGTACTTTCAAATTTCTCATCTACTCCGATCGAAACAAGCATATTTTTTACCAGATCCCCAATGAAGTCCACAATCAAGAAGCCTATAAGCAGTACAATGAATGCGGAGATCACAAGTGGGATGTAGTATATAATCAGGTTGATGAAATTATTGACTGCCTGGATATTCAGAATATTAAGAATAATTAAGGCAAAGATGATGTAAACGAGCCACCGGATGGCTGCATCAAAAAAGCCAACCGTACTCATATTTCCTCTTCTTATCATTCCACCTATTACGGTTTTGTCAACAAGATCATCCAGTCCTATCTTATCCAGCATCCTTGCACCGACTTTTCCAAGAAATGCCCCCAGTAGTTTCCCTATGATAATGAGAAGAATTATTGCCACTAATGTCGGTATAAAAGCTATAAACTGATCAAGCATAGTGTATATACTATTCATAATTTGATTTTCAACCATATCGATCACCCTGCATTATATCCCAGTTCAAAACTGACGATCTTTCCAAGTTCCCTAATTTTTGGAAAAATTAAATTATATATTTAATATATTATTCTATTAATTATATAATACATATATTTATCTACAAGTATGTAAAGCCTTATTTCAGATTAAGAGTCGAACTGTGTTGAAAATAAATCAAGGTGCTTCAAAAGCTCAGTAAATAGACTCGGACAAAAGTTATGCACAGACTTAAATCAATGAAGCTTTAATTACTGAATAACCTATTTTTATTAGAAGGTGAGGCAGAGAAATAAGCATGGGGACTTCTGGAAGAAAAGGATCACAAATCGGGCTTGCACCTGGAACGCTTGTCCATGTAGGGGAAAAGAAGGTCGAAAAGGTAGTAATCCGGGTCCTGGCATATAACAGTGAGAAGCTTGTAGAAAGAAAACTGGAGAAGGTTGAGGAATGTTTGGAGTTTAAAGATCAGCCTGGTCTCAATTTATGGATAAATGTAGACGGGCTGGATAAGGTAGACATTATAGAAAAGCTTGGGAGTTATTTCAATATCCATCCCCTTACTCTTGAAGATATACTCAATACACGACAGCGGCCAAAAACTGAAGATTACGACTCATATATTTATTCGGTTTTAAAAATGATTCTCCTTGATAGGGAAAAGGAAGAGATCACTATAGACCAGCTAAGCATCATCATCGGCCCCAATTATGTCCTCTCTTTTCAGGAAAGGGAAGGAGACGTTTTTGATCCGGTGCGGGAAAGGTTTGAAAATCCGGTTTCTCGTATACGGAAAAGCGGGGTGGATTATCTTGCCTACAGCCTTATTGACGCTGTGGTCGATAACTATTTTTTGATTCTTGAGCATTTTGGAGAAGAAATTGAATACCTTGAGGAAGGGCTGGTAACACAGCCAAGGCCTGAGACTCTCAGGACTATCCAGAAATATAAAAGGGATTTGATTACCCTTCGTAAATCCGTCTGGCCTCTTCGGGAGCTGATAAATGGTTTGCAGAGGGTAGAGTCCGATCTTATTAAAGAGACTACCAGCATTTACCTGAGAGATATTTATGATCATACTATCCAGGTCATTGATTCAGTCGAAGAGTTACGGGATATTTTGTCTTCAATGGTTGACATCTATCTCTCCAGCATAAGTTACAGGATGAACGACGTTATGAAGGTCCTGACGGTCATAGCAACAATTTTCATTCCTCTTACTTTCATAGTAGGCGTTTATGGAATGAATTTTGAATACATGCCTGAACTCAAATGGCGTTGGGGCTATCCGGCAGTAGTGATTGGAATGACCTTTCTAGCAGTCAGCATGTTTGCTTATTTTAAGAAAATGAAATGGGTTTGATTTTCTTTTTTTCCGGCGACTTTTTCTTTTAGTCTTCACTTTTTTTTAGTCTTCTTTTCCATAACTTTTTGTCCTCTAATTATCTTTTTTTGCCCCTTTACAGTTAACTCTCTTTTTGTTGGCTTTTCTACCTGTTCTTTGTGTTTTCTCTCCTGAGATGTATTCTCTCGGACGTTCTATCTATTTTCCGAGCTATTAAAGAAAATTTTAAAAAGTAAAATTTTTATAATGTAACACATCTATATTAATTAAGAAACTTAAAAAATTAATTAGGTATGTTAGTTTATGGGATATTATGTACGGCCATTATAATCTCCCTTTTACAGTTGAACAGGAAGGAATTGCTATTTCAGTGGAAAAAACCGGAAAGCAATTGATATACAAAAGAACACTTGGAACAGATAAAGTAGAAAAAATTATTCTTGGAGACGAAAAGCACCTGATTATAAACCCGGTAGAACCCTTAAACACTCCTAAGGAAATCACTCCAAATCTGCTCATAGAGTTTGAGAAAACTCTGTTGCTTGCGGGAGGAGCAAGAAGAAAAATTTTCCTGACCTTTCCGGTAGAAATAGGTGTTTTTATAGCGGATAATGGAGACAAAAATCTCCAGCTTCTTGACGTGCTGAGCCTGGTAAGGCAGAAATTTACCCTTTATGGAGAAGTTTCAAATGGAGTTATCTGCAAGCATTGGAAAAGCCAGATATATTCAATTTCTCCTTCCCCTAACCCTCTACAGGAGGGAATTATTGAACTGACCCTTAGAAATGTTTCCTCAGATTGGGCGTCGATCTCAAAAGTAGTTTTCAGTGCATATGGTATGAAACTTTACTATGCCGGTGATGTTTTTACGCGAGCGCGTATGGACATCCTCAATAGGAACACGGCTGAAACAGGTTTTGAGTTGCAAAAACTTAGCGGAGAGCTAAAAAGCAGTCCCCTGAAAGATGTTAAAACCAGAAAAGAAGCTTTCGGGGTTTACAGACTTAAGAAGCTTGGTATCGCGCCTCTTAATTTTTACATGGGGAGTGGATTTTGATTACGAATATTGACTTTCTGGATTTCGTCCTGTACACTACCTCAAAGGCCCCAGTTACTATAGGACATCTGCTGAAATTTATACTCATCCTGTCTGTCTCGGTCCTTTTTTCCCGAATTCTCACACTTTATCTGCGCAGATCCTTGAAGGACAAAGTCAGCAAGGACGTGAGCGAGACCGTCCTCAAAATTCTTTATTATGGCATACTTATTATCGTTTTTATCTCGGCCCTTCCTCTCATAGGCCTTAATCCTTCAGCGCTCCTAGTGGCAGGAGGAGTCACAGGTATTATTCTTGGTTTTGCAAGCCAGAATATTGTAGGAAATCTGGTCTCGGGTTTTTTCCTCATGGTCGAAAGGCCAATAAAAATAGGGGACCAGGTTCAAATCAACGATGTGTCGGGTTATGTCACGGATATTCGCATAATTTCTACCCATATAAGAACTTTTGAAGGGCTTCTTGTCCGTATCCCCAATCAACAGGTCTTTACAACAAATATCACAAACATTGTAGGGCACCCTGTCCGAAGGTTTGAATACACAATAAGGATCCGTTACAGTGACGATGCCAATGCCGCAATTTTTCTTATCAAAGACCTTATTGACAAAGAACCCTTTGCTCTCCTGAATCCGTCTCCTTCGGTTTTCGTAAACGACCTCGGAGAAAGTTCAGTAAACATCTCTGTCAGGATCTGGGCACCTGTGAACGAGTGGTTCGGGATAAAAACCAGAATTCTATGGAATATAAAACAAACTCTGGAAGAAAATGGCATAGAGATTCCTTTACCGCAGCGCATAGTTCGCATTCAGACCGATGCAAAAGAGATTCCTAAGGAACTGATGCCGGAAAAAGAAATCGAGAGTGTGTTAAATTACGAGGAAAGAGTTCTAGCCTGAATAAACCTGTTACTGAGTAAATCTATTATGCAGACAGGTTTTTCTCAAATATGTTCAGATTTTCAAAATAGAAATGAGTTGCAACCGATGTAAGGTAATTATTATTATAGTTGTTACAATATAGTAATCCATCTAAAACAAATAGCATTTTTGCATAAATTAAGTGAAACTCTGAAATCATAGTGAAATATGAAATTAATTAGATTAAAAAAATCAATGGTCATTAAATCAACTTTAATAGAAGGATAACAATAGATGGATACTTTAAGATTATACCAGGGGATAGTGGTCTTATGAAATTGAAATCGGTTAAAGGGCTCATAGGCTCAAGAATGCTTAAAGGGCCTCTCGCTCTTGGAGCATTACTGTCTCTTGCAGTTTTTCCGGAAGGCAGGGCTTCTGAAAAGCTGGAGAAATACTCTGACAGCACAGGCAATAGCAAAGGTAATGAGAATAACGCAAGCAATGAATATATTTCCGAAGTGCTTGATTCCAGTAAGGTTCCGACAGAATGGAATGATAAATATCTTTTCAGCAGCAGGGAAGATGCTTCGAAAGAGCTTGAGAGATTAAAAAAAGGACCACAGGAGATAGACGAAACTTTCCGCCCGAAATTTGATAATTTGTCCGGGGCTATTGTACTTGAGTATCTGGAAACCGAAAAGGCTTATTCAAAATCGCTTGATGTCCTGTATACTTATACATATACTCAGCTCAGTAAAAACGTGAATGAATCGTTCTTTATTTCTCTGCTTGGAAGTTCTCAGGATCTGCTTACTGAATATAAGAAAGCCCAAGCCTTTGCAACCGTAAAATTGACCTCTCTGGGGAAGGAGGAATGGGACAGGCTCTTTTCCGAAGAACCCAAACTCGAGGCTTACAGGGCTTATCTTGAAGCTAATTATATTAGATTTGCGGAGCACAGGCCAAAGAATGAGGTCCAGGCTGCGTATCTTGCAGAGCTCGAAAACCAGCGTATGAAACTGGAGACTGAAGCGCTTTCCGAAATCACGAATAAAGTCACAAAGGCAGGAGAGATCACGCTCGAGAACGGAGAAAAATTCTCCGTCAATTCCCAGTCCTACAGTACTTTACTATCAACAGACCCGAGCCGGAAAAACAGGAAAAACTGTTACGACAAGAGGTTCTACCACCTGATTAATGAATCCGATTCTATGGCATCCCTATATTCTAGAAAAGCGCAGCTGGACGACCTTGTTGCCAGAGAGTTGAACTATACGGATTTCTATGACTACAGTCTGTATAACTTTTATCTCACTCATGATCAGATTGAGAACATGAATACGATCTTCAAGCAAAGAAAAGACGTATTTGAAGACTACAACGAGTTCAGGAGGAAAAAACTCGGGCTTGACGTGCTCAAACCATATGACCTTATACTGCAGCTAACGGATCAACCTGGCAAAACGTATGCCTTTATCGATGCCCTGCGAGAGATTCTAAAATCCTACTCCAGGATGAACCCCCATTTCAAGGAAATCTTTTTAAAAATGGTAACTGGCAGTTTCATAGATGTGTACCCTGACCCAGAACATGGAAAACAACCCGGAGGTTACTGTACCGATCTATGTGCCCTGAAATCCCCGGCGCTCATTTTTATGAACTATGACGGCCTTATTAGGGACCAGAAAACTTTAACCCACGAGATGGGACATGCCGTTAATTTCTACCTAATGGGCAATTCCGTGGACTATCTTTACTGCTCAGGTACGATCTATGAAATGGAAATTCCTTCCACTTTCAATGAAGAGCTCTTTGTTGATCATATTGTCGAAAACTCGGATAGGGATACCGCAGTTGCCATACTCTCCCAGCAGATCGATGACTACCAGAACTTCTTTACCAGACAGCCCTTGATTACGGAATTCGAATATAAAGCTCACAGGCTCTGCACAGAAAAAGAAACGGTAAGCGGAGTGGAACTTAATGCTATCTGGACCGACCTTTCTAAAGAATACAGGAGCCGCTCAGTTGAGTATTATCCTGAAGATTCCGCAGAGTGGACTTACATCAACCATATTTACCTGACAAGCAACTACTATACCTTCAATTACGCGATTTCCAAGGCAATAACCCTCGCTCTCTTCAAACAGTACAGAGAAGATCCAGACGCTTTTAACAAAAACTATATCGCATACCTCTCGGCAGGCTCGACAATGCGTCCAGAAGAAAAACTCAAGGAATACTTTGGAATCAAAATCGACAGGCAGCTCTTTGAAGACGCGATGGATGTTGTTGAGTTAAGAATTCGGGAATTGTATAAACTGGCAAAGGAAGAATAACTCTGAAAGGTATTCGAGGAGAGGAAATCTCGACGAGAGAAGAACTTGGGTACTAGGGAATTTACAGGAGATATATAAGCAAAAATAAGAAAAAGCCAGTTAGCCCGCTCTTAGATTATTTCTTCAAGAACATTCGAATATTTTTGACAGTCAGAGCTTCGGGGGTTGTTTCATGGGATAAAAATAAACAAGATGAGCCTGATGAATAGCTGAAATTTCAGCTCTGTAGAAAGCCTCTGGAATCTAGTGCTTCGATTCCAGAATAAATTCACTATTTACTGGAAAATTCGTAATTGGGAAATAGGTTCAAAAGCCAAGTTTTATGAACCTACTTCGAAATCGCAGTTAGTGTATTGATTCTAAAATAAATCCTTTCTTTAACGGAAAATTCGTTGATCTATGGATCAATGCAAAAGTCAAGATTGTGAACATACTTTGGAATCGCAGCACTAGAATCTCCATTAGCTAATTGAATGGCCTGATATATTTTTACTATGTCTTTTGCTTCGTTCTTTATTTCACAACCGAAGAATCTCGGGGTTTTAACGAGCCAGATTAAAAAGCTAGAACTGAAAAATAATTCAGAAACAGGTTCATGCTAATTTATAATTAATTAGATACAGGATTGATAAAAGATAAACGTGAAATGGAGTTCAAAGAGGATGGTGAAACCTTGAAAGCTCTAGTTATTATAGATATGACTAACGATTTCGTATTTGAGACCTATGAATATGAAGGAACGTTATATGAGGGAAAACTTGTAGCCCCTATGGCAAAGTCAATTGTTGACAAAATAGCCAGACTAATAATAAAAGTAGTAAGTGAGGGAACAGTCAGTGTTATAAGGCTTCCGAAAGATCACCCCAATGCCTTTATGAATCCCGAACTCGAACTGAAGATTGCAGAACTGGGAATCGATGAAGTATTCATAACAGGCCTTGTGGAAGAAGTCTGTATATACATTAATAGCCTGATTTTCCTTGAAAAAGGGTTTCGAACAAATATCGTAAAAGGGTGTACCGCTCCTTTTGATGAAGAAAAAGGGAGAGAGGCCTTCAGGGAACTTACGGAATGCGGAGCAAAAATGGTTGATGATATCCCAGAAAAAGATATAAAAGTTATTCTCTTTCTGGAAGATGAACACGATGAAAATTCCGAAGAAATAAAGTCAGGAGACTGGCCTCCCCATAATATGAAAGGAACTCCCGGAGCCATGACCGTAAAGCCGATCAGGAATGTGCTTGAGAGAAGGTATAGATAAGATCTCAAAATGGAAACACCGATAGTTTTGACTATAGCTTTGAACGCAAACATTTACACTTAACCTCCCAAAATGAGCCAGAGACATAGCACATAGGGCTATAAAATAAGAAAATCCAATTTCAAGTGTAATTTTCTGCGTAAATAACTATAGTACATGGATAACTTTTTGGTAACTGTCTAAAGGTTGTTTATTAACAAATTTTTAATATTTACCGTTTTTCCTATTTGTTTTTAAGTTTAGATTAATGTTTAATGAATAACTTTGACAAATTTTGAAAATTTCATCAGAAATTAAAAGTATGCTGTTCACAAACAAAAATACTTATTAAATTTGTTTCTAAAACTTTTTCTATATCGTTTTTCATCAATTGATTCCCTCTATTCTAAGTTTTATTCCTTCTATTGTAATACGGAATTATACTTCCTAGAAGTAATATAAATAATTTTCATCAATAAGATAAAACGAATTGAACAAACGTTCCTTATAGCAAAAAGATTAATTATTCAGATTTTAAAAAAGATAGATAGAAATTTCTCTAAACTTGTTTTTACTAGCTCAGTTTGAACTTAGATACCTAATGTTATAAGTCCATTTAAAAATATTTAACATATAATAAGTGAAGGAGTTTTATAGAATCAATGGATTGTAATTTGCAATTCTCGAGTATACGTCCAATAAAATACTATAAAATTTTTGAACACCATTACCCAAGTAAAAAGATGTAATTTCCTATTTATAATGTCAGTATAATATTATTTTCGGAATGGGCTTATATAAAAAACAACCTTCGACATAACGGATAAGCTTCAAATCGTAAGTGCCTGTAAATATATAGATTACATTAAAATAGGAGGATGAATTGAATACGGTTAAATAGTGGGATAAAGTTCACATCCGCAGGATGAGAGAATAAGGATTAGAAACAATCAGTTATCCTCACTAAATGTGAAACTCTGTCTCCTCCTATCGGAAAAGCGGCTTTAACGGTGAATTTTAGTGAAAAAAGATCTTATGGATATTCTGGCTTGCCCTGTATGTAAGGGCGACCTGATTTTGAACGTTGTCGAAGAAAATGAAGAAGAGGTCATATCTGGAACCCTCTACTGCCCTGTATGCAAAGAGCACTATCCGATCGATGAGGGAATTCCAAACTTGCTTCCTCCTGACCTTAGAAACTGATATGAGGGTTAAACTTGCAGCATATATTCCAGAATGTTATCATCAACCGACAGGAGATAAACTCAATTGAGTTTGAAAAGGAAAGTGTTGAAATTTCTCTTTCTCCCGGCGAAGAAGAAACTTTTGAGATCCTGATCACAAACTACGGGTCCCCTACACATATTCATTTCTCAGTAAGTGATGAATTAAAAGGTCAGATCACTTTTCTGAGGGACAACCCATATGTGCTTCAGAAAGAATACGTTTCTATAGTTGCAAGAATCCCGCAAGAAGGCAGGGTGCTTACAAAAGGGCAGATCTATATCACAGCAGGTTATGGCTCAAGAAAGAAAGGTTTTCCAGTCCAACTTGGAAAAATCGATCCAAAGCCACAGGAACATTCTGAAGATGAGTCCTATTCAGGAAATGAGGAAAGCGAATCGAGTAAATCCTCAGCTACACTACCTATAAAGAAACTCTCTCACCCGAAACAAGGAAGCGGGTTTGGCGGATTTTCGTCTTCCGCTCTCAGAAACTTTACAGGAAGCTTTTCAGCCACAGGAAGAAAAACCCCAAAAAATGTAAGTAGGAACGAAAAACTTCCTCTGAATATTGCTTTTGGAGGCTTTTTACTACTTGCATGCTTATTCTTCCTCTATTTTATCCTGCCATCGAGCCTGCAGTTTGAAGTCGGCTTTGCCCAGTCGCTTTTGTTTTCAATACTTTTTGTGACCTGTATGATATATATCCTGCTAAAAATTGCAGAAGAGAGCTAAACCCTTTAGGAGATATCGTATTAAGCCTGAGAGTTAGATTTCATTTTGAGCCTGATACCCCTCAATTTATTTCCACTCAATTCACTTCCACTCAATTCACTTCGGATTTACAATTGAAAATTGATTTTCAGGTTTATAACTAAGATTAACTTCAGGTTTATACTGAGATTAACTTTAGGTTTATAACTGAGATTAACTTCAGGTTTATAACTGAGATTAACTTCAGGTTTATAACCGAAAGTCATTTTCAGATTTATAACTCAGAATTTACTTCTGAACCCGAAGTGAGAATTAGCTTCAGGCGCTCAAGTAAGAATTTATCTGGTTCAAAACTGAGAAATTCACGGAAAAATCCATTCCGAACATTCATAATTGCAGAATCATCTAAAGACAAGAAAAAATGTACTTTTCTGTATTTTTCTCCCTTCACTCTGGATTTTTCCGGTAGCTGGCATTTTATGCCATTATTTTATAAACTTGTCCTCACTCAAGCCTTATTCTCTTATTTTCACATCTTATTTGAGCCTGTTCATTTTTAGAAGTTGGGAGTAATTTTTATATCATGAAGATATTGGTATTGTGTTCGTACCAGAGGATTAATGACAGATTTCTTACGCATTACTAATTTGATTATTTCCTGTCTAACTCCGCGTAATATCCTTTAGTAGTCTGAAACCGCTATTAGGAAAAACTATTGAGGAAGCTTATCCATGAAGTATATCATAGTTACCGGTGGGGTGATGAGCGGGCTTGGAAAAGGCATTACCATCGCATCCATTGGCAGAAACCTTAAAAACAAAGGGTATAAAGTTACGGCTATCAAGATCGACCCTTACATCAATATTGATGCAGGCACCATGAGCCCCTACCAGCATGGGGAAGTTTTTGTGCTCAAGGACGGAGGGGAAGTTGACCTAGATCTTGGGAATTACGAGCGTTTCCTTGATACGGAACTTACAAGGGATCACAACCTTACCACAGGCAAGATCTACCTGGAAGTAATTTCCAAAGAGAGAAGAGGAGACTATCTCGGAAAAACCGTTCAGATTATTCCCCATATCACAAATGAGATCAAAAGCAGGATCCGAAAAGTTGCGGCCCGGAGTGGAGCTGATATCTGTCTTATTGAAATTGGAGGAACTGTTGGGGATATTGAGAGCATGCCTTTCCTTGAGGCTGTACGCCAGATGCACAGGGAAGAACCTTCCGAAAATATCGCATTTATTCATGTGACCCTGGCTATGGAAGACCTTCAGGGCGAGCAAAAAACCAAGCCGTCCCAACATTCCGTAAAGGAACTCCGTGCCCTTGGTCTTAGCCCTGAAGTAATCGTTGTAAGGTCAAAGACTCCCCTTCAGGAAAGTGCTAAAGAGAAAATTGCCCTCTTTTGTGACGTGCCCCAGGAACTGGTTATCAGCGCTCACGACGCCGACGATATTTATGAAGTACCTCTTGAGATAGAAGAGCAGGGATTAACCACCCAGCTCATGAAACACCTGCAACTGGACTCCAATGTCGAGAACGGTGCATGGAAAGATATGGTCGCAAGGATGAAATCTACAACCGATACGGTCAAACTTGCAATCGTCGGAAAATATACGAATCTTGAGGACTCTTACCTCAGCATCCTAGAAGCTGTCAAGCACGGAGGAATTGATAACGGATGCAGGGTTGAAGTCAATATGGTTGAAGCCGAAATCCTGGAAGAAAACCCGGCCGAGATTGAGAAGCTGATACAGTATGATGGGATTCTTATTCCAGGCGGCTTTGGTGGGCGCGGCACAGAAGGCAAAATGATGGCAATTAAGTTCGCCAGGGAAAACGATATTCCTTTCCTCGGCATCTGCCTGGGTATGCAGCTTGCAGTCATCGAGTTTGCCAGAAATGTAGCTAAACTCGGAGGGGCAAACAGTACGGAATTTGACGAAGATACCCCTTACCCTGTAATTGATCTCCTGCCTGAGCAAACCGGTGTTGCAGATATGGGCGGAACTATGCGCCTTGGGGACTATGAGGCTATCCTTAAAGAAAGCTCTATTGCCGCTAAAATTTATGGAACCAATTATATTGTCGAGCGCCACCGCCACAGATACGAGGTTAACCCAGAGTTTGTGGACAGGCTTGAGTCTTACGGTATTCTCTTTTCCGGCAAAAACAAGAACAGGATGGAAATCGCCGAGATTCCTGGCAAGCGTTTCTTCTTTGGTTCCCAGTTTCATCCTGAGTTCAGGTCACGGCCTGGAAGACCGTCTCCCCCATTCAATGGTCTCGTCGCGGCAATGTGCAAGTACAGGAAAGAAAGAGAAGGACGATAAAAGCAGTAAAGATTATTTGAGGGAATTTAATACTTTTAATCCCTTTTTTGTGAATATTTTAATCGTATCGGAGATATTCAAACCTTTAATCCAGCCTGACACCCTGTCAAAAAGATTCATTTGGCGGGAAACTGATAAATACTTTCGAAATTGAAGAAGGTAGATTACACGACATCTATTAAGGCAACTCACATCAGTAGTGCCTGTATAGATATCGCAACTTCACCAAAACCTATGAAGGTACGTATTATGGCAATGTCTAAAAAAGATATGGATAAGAAGAAGATCGCTAAGAGAGAAAAGATGGAAGAGCTGGAAAAAAAGGCTTCTGCAGGCAGCAAGGACGCCAAGAAGAAGCTTGCAAAGGAAAAGAGGAAAAAATAATTCCTTAATAAGTTATTCTTTTCTATATAGCGTATAAAAAGATCCGGGGACTATTTACCCAGATCGACACCAATTTTTATATTAAGACTGTACAAAAAGTGTTATTAAATTTTCTTTTCTCGCCTTGAAGCATCTGCGTCTCGAAAACTTTACGTTTTTATTCCGAGATTTCGTCTTCATCTATTATTCTTTGTTTTCATTGACTTTATTGTTTTTTCATGATTAATTATGTCGACAAAATGTAGTTAGGATCGCAATATATAAAAGAAATATGAAGGAGCTGAAGGGCGCAAATTAAGATTAAAACTTAGCAAAAGAAATACAATTAAATAGGGTCAATAGTTACATAAGCCCATCAATTGAGTACATTATAAACTCACAGTTGAGTAAGTCAAGCCCTTATTTAAGACCATTACTTATGTCAATTAATTAATTCAATTTTTAAGTCAACATCTTAACAGTAACTGACTGGTTAAAAAGCAGGGTAAAACAACGAGCACAAGTTATTGGTATGTTCTGCGGGCAATTATATAGAGAAGTAAAAAATACAGCAGTATCCAGAAAATTGAGTTCGCCTCAAGAAAAAAACAAAAACTATAAAAAGAGTTGATACCACGATCGAGCTGATAATTAAAGCCTTCTGGCTGATGCTTCCTGCATACCTTCCCAATCCTTTTGCAGCTGTTTTTGGTGGCGGAAAGCCAATTGACGGAGGCAGGACTTTAAAGGATGGAAGAAGGATTATAGGAGACGGAAAAACCTACAGAGGGCTTTTTTCAGGCATCTTTTTTGGAGTGCTTGCAGGTAGCATCCAGATCTGGTTGAGTTCAAGGGGATTCGAGATTCTGGGAACCGAGATGCCAGCCTTCGGCCCGAATTATATTGAGGCTTTCAAAGTGGTCCTTGCCCTTGCCTGCGGCTCGCTTTTCGGGGATATGTTCAAAAGCTTCTTCAAGCGCAGGATGGGCATGAAAAGAGGGGCTCCACTTCCACTTGTAGACCAGCTGGACTTCGTAATCGGAGCCTGGGTTTTCGCATATCTTACAGCCCCTGCATGGTTCGTGAGCAATTTTATTCCCTCGATAATGATAGTTGTCCTTATCACGACTCCTTTGCTGCATCTTACAACAAATATAATCGGATACTTCACAGGTATAAAAAAAGAACCATGGTAAGCTTATTGGAGTTATGCAAACTTTTTCGAAAAAAATTTGATCAAAAAATTGGAATTATGATAAGCTGGGGAGTTACGAGGTTCTTGATAAAGTTATAATATATGTTATCCGGTAACATTTAATAGAAAATAGCTAATAAGGCTGCAAAGCGGTGAGATTATGAACAAATCAGAAATTGAGAAGGAATTAGAGACGCAAAAACAGGAACTGATCGCAGCCCTCAAAACCTGCGGAGCTATCCGCTACGGGGACTTCACGCTTGCCTCGGGAAAGAAGAGCAAGTATTATATAGATATCAAAAAAGCCAGTACTGACCCTAAAACCCTGAAACTTATAGCACGGCAGGCAGCATTCAGGATAAAACAGATGGATGTGAATATAATAGCAGGCGTGGAACTTGGAGGTGTGCCGCTGGCAACCGCAGTTTCCATGGAAACAGAACTTCCCCTACTTATAGTTCGGAAAGCTGTAAAAGACTACGGTACAAAGAGCAGGTTTGTGGGCACCATTAAACCGGAAGACAGGCTTGTAATGCTCGAAGACGTAACAACAAGCGGAGGCTCGGTCAGGAACGCAATTGAGGTTGTCAGGGAAACCGGAGCAAATGTCAAATATGTAATCAGTGTCGTGGACAGGGAAGAGGGAGCAATCGAAAACTTAAAAGAGACAGGTACGGAGCTTGTTTCTCTTGTGAGTGCAAGCGATCTCTTAAAGTAAGGAAAGCGCAAGAGCACCTTCCTGTACTGAAGCTTTTTAGATTTTACCTTCAAACCCATCAATCGCTGCAGGGAGGCACTCAAGAACTTTAGCAAAACCTGAGTGGTGAAGGTTCAATACCACTGCAGCAATAATTTCTTCACGAGTTGCACCCTCGTTCTTTGCCATCATTGCATGCATCTGTACGCCTCGTGGATTTCGATTCGCAGTCTGGATAGCTATGTTGATCAACTGCTTTGTTTTAGCATCAAGGCCCTTCAACGCTTTCTGAGCTTCAATAAGGTCATTAAAACGTGCTGCTACTTCTGGACATTCTTTTTGGAAGATTTCATATGGATTTTGATTCGTGCTTTTCATCTCCAGAATGGTCTAATCATTTTTACTTTATAAAAATTAGTTTTTTCATATCAGGAAAAAGGACGAGTTTTCACCCTGCTAAGAAAACCTGGACTATTCGGTTAAGGGAAAAGTATTTCGATCACGGGAAAGAATGGAGCAAAAATCAGAAACATGCCCCAAAAAGAAAGATTTTTAGTTAAGTTTGAAGCCTGACAATGAGAAGATATTTATTAGAAGAAATAGAGAACTAGGAAGTCCTTCAGTATATTCCTATTAAAAAGTGTTTGGTAATAGATTGCCAATAAATTGCCAACAAATTATCAATAAAAGGAGACAGCTGCATAAAGCAGCATTGAAAGGTTTTGAGGACTGAAAATTCATCACCTTTTCTTATCTCATCGATTTCATCTTATTATGAGTACATATTAAAACCATACTTATACTTGAATATAAAAGGACTTGAATATAAAAGGAATCTTTTTAAAACCAGGAGAATAAAAATGAAAATTTTGCTTATCGGCGGAGGCGGAAGGGAACATGCAATCGCCGAAGGAATCAAGAAAAGCAAGCATAATCCCTCTCTTTATGCATTCATGGCGAAAAAAAATCCCGGAATTGCTGCCCTCTGTGAGGATTTTCTCCTTGAGAAGGAGACCGAAATTGAAAAAGTTATTGAGTATGCAAAAGCCAGAAACATCGAAATGGCCTTTGTAGGGCCTGAAGCCCCTCTTGCAGCAGGAGTTGCAGATGCCCTCTGGGAAGCCGGAATTCCGGTTGTAGGGCCTAAAAAAGCCTGTGCAATTATAGAGTTTGACAAAGCTTGGGCAAGAAATTTCATGAAAAAATATGGAATCGAAGGCTGCCCTGCTTATGAAGTTTTCACAGAGGAAAAACCTGCGCATGCTTTCATAGAAAAACTTGGCGACGTGGCAGTCAAGCCCTCAGGCCTGACAGGAGGCAAAGGAGTAAAAGTTATGGGAGATCAGCTCCCTGACCTCGAGGCTGCCAAAGCCTACACAAGTGAGCTGCTTGAAAAAGGGGCTGTGGTCATTGAGGAACGTTTTATAGGAGAGGAGTTTACGCTTCAGGCCTTTGTCGATGGAAAAAGCCTTGTTTTCTTCCCTGCCGTGCAAGACCATAAAAGAGCCTATGAAGGGGATCTTGGACCCAATACAGGAGGCATGGGTTCATACACTGATGCTGGGGAAATCCTGCCTTTTATGCTCCCTGAAGATCTTGAGAAGGCAAAGAAGATTATGCAGGATACCGTAAAGTCACTTTATGAGGAAACCGGAACCGGGTATCAGGGTGTTCTCTATGGGCAGTTCATCCTTACAGCCAACGGCCCCAAGGTAGTGGAATTCAATGCTCGATTCGGTGACCCCGAAGCCATGAACGTAATCCCCCTCCTTGAAACAGACTTCGTGGAAATCATGTCTGCGGTAGTTAAAGGGACACTTGGAAATTTGCCTGTAAACTTCAGCAAGAAAGCAACTGTCTGTAAATACGCAGTTCCTGCCGGCTATCCTGAAAAGCCTGAAAAGGACATTGAGGTAACTGTAGGAGACATAGGGGAAGCTTCCATTTACTATGCCAGTGTCTACGAAAAAGAAGGAAAAATTTACACAACCAGTTCCCGCGCCATTGCAGTTATCGGGATTGCTGAAACTATAGCTGCGGCCGAAAAAATTGCCCAGAACGCCCTTGAAAATCTCCACGGCAAGTTGTTTTTCCGGAAAGATATTGGGACTGCTGCTCTTATCCAGAAGAGAATTGACCATATGAAAGAACTTAGAGGCTAACTGCCGAAAATAAAATTGAATGCTAAACACAAGGTTAACTGCCGAAAATAAGGCTAACTGCCTGAACTGTCATGCAAAAGTACGGCGTGCAGATAAGTACTATGTAGTAATACAAACTAAAGTTCAACCAGAATGAAATAAGTTCAGCTAAAATAGAGAAATTAAGCTTGAATGGAGTAAATTCAGCTAAAATAGAGAAATTAAGCTTGAATAGAGTAAGTTTAGCTAGAGTAAAGTCGGGGTTGAAGTGATGAAGAAGGATGTACTTTCGATAACTGACCTGTCCAGAAAAGAGATTTATGAACTCCTTGAATCGGCCATGGACCTGAAAGAAAAACGCAAGGCTGGAGAACCTACAGAGTTCCTGAAGAACAAAAGCCTGGGAATGATTTTTGAGAAATCTTCCACAAGAACCAGGGTATCCTTTGAGGTTGCAATGACTGATTTTGGAGGACACGCACTTTACCTGAATTCCAGAGATATTCAGATAGGAAGAGGCGAGACTATTGAGGACACTGCCAGAACCCTTTCAGGCTACCTTCACGGAATCATGGCCAGAGTTATGAGCCACGAAACCGTAAAGAAACTAGCCGAATACTCAACAATACCCGTGATCAATGCGCTTTCGGATCGGGAACACCCCTGTCAGATCCTTGGCGATTTCATGACCATAATGGAGTATAAGGACAAATTCGAAGGCCTGAAATTTGCTTGGGTAGGAGATGGAAACAACGTTTGCAATTCAGCCATGCTAGGGTCGGCTATCATGGGAATGGAATTTGCCGTTGCCTGCCCGAAGGGCTACGAGCCGAAAGCCGAGTTCCTTGAAAAAGCAAAAGCCTTCGGAGGCAAGTTCACAGTTACGAATGACCCGAAAGTTGCTGCAAAAGATGCAGATATCATTTATACGGATGTCTGGGTGTCCATGGGCGATGAAGCTGAACAGGAGAAACGCCTGAAGGACTTTGCCGCTTTCCAGGTCAATACGGAACTCCTTAAAGCCGCAAAACCGGACGTAATAGTTATGCACTGCCTGCCAGCTCGTCGAGGCCTTGAGATTACGGATGAAGTTATGGACGGTCCGAATTCCGTAATTTTTGATGAGGCCGAGAACCGCCTGCATGCGCAAAAAGCCCTTATCCTGAAATTGATGAAATGAAAATTTCATCAATTCTAACTTATTTTAGAGACTTCCTAAATACCCAGAGTTTCTTTTAAGTCCTGTTTTTAAAGCCTGGTTAAACCTAGTTAAACCTGGTCAAACTCGTTTACAAAAAGGAAATTCTAAAAAGAGTCCTGGCGAGTTTTGTCCTCCAAACAGGCTTTCAAGGAAAAAGTATAAGAATAAAGAGCACTACTATTGCTCCTGCAACATAAGCTACATCGTGCGAGAGTTGCCCAGCCAGGTCAAAGGCGCCAGGTTCAGAGTCTAACATACAGGACTAAATGTTATTAGAAGATCCAAGAAAAAAGAGACGAAATTTAGCAGTAATATACCATTTAAATAAAGAGTAGACAAATACAAAAAACTATCTTTCATATGCGAGAGTTGCCCAGCCAGGTCAAAGGCGATAGGTTCAGAGCCTATTCTCGTAGGAGTTCGTGCGTTCGAATCGCACCTCTCGCATCAAACTTTTTTTGATCGAATAATTTTCTTTTAGTTACATTTTTGGACTATGTAGAAATCCTCCCAAAACTGATTTTCATAACCTCAATTTAAACCTGAAACCTGATTCTACAATCCAATCCAATGCATTTGGCATATCATAAATGGGAGGATCTCTATAAAGCCATTTTTATGGTTCTGGGTTTTCACAGGAAAATACCAGTCTCATTGTAAATAGTATGCTTTTCAAGCCGGAGGTAAAAGTTCGTACTAATTATGAAGTTATTAATTCTGAGCCTCATATGCGTTACAAGTTTTAATTTATTATTTATATTTTTCAACGTTAATAATTAACTAAAATAAAGTATGTCTTTTATAGGATCAATAAATAATTTTAAATTTCAATTATCTATAAGTTTTCCAGATATAGTTAAGGAAGGTATATCTCACCAGAGAAAACAAGCCTAAAGAGGAACTGGCACAGGTATGGATCAATTTCTTGCAAAAACCCCCAATCCTTTACTCAGTATCACGAAAGATGGAATTGTTAATTACTCAAACGACGCAGCAGAGCCTCTATTGCGTGAATGGGGAGTGAAAATTGGGGAGAATCTACCTCCAAATATCACAGATCTCGTTCAAAGAGTAATTTCCCTAAATAGTCCAGAAAAATTGGATGTTAAAGCGGGAAACAGAGTATACTTGGTTGTTTTTTCTCCCTTACCCAAAAAGGAATGTGTGAACATTTCTGGATTCGACATAACTGAGCATAGGGAATGTGAAGACAAGATTCGGAAGAACGCGGAAAAGTACAGCCATATAATATATACAACTCAAGACTCAAACATAACAGAAGGCAAGCAGGCAGAGGAAGCTCTTTTTCAGTCTGAGCAGCATTATCGACTTTTATATGAAACCATGCTTCAAGGTGTAGTCTACCAGGACGCTAGCGGTAAGATAATCTCTATGAATCCGGCTGCTGAGAGGATCCTTGGCAAGACATCAAGTGAGTTATTAGGCAGCTCATCTGTTGGCGAAGAGTATCATACTATCCGGGAAGACGGCTCGGAATTTCCAGGACTTGAACATCCAGCTATGGTATCCCTGCAAACAGGGCAGAAGGTACAAAATGTAGTGATGGGAGTTTACAATCCGAGAGAAAAATGTTATCGCTGGATCAACATAAGTGCAGTGCCTCTTTTCCGTTCTGGAGAAGATAAACCATTCCAGGTATATACACTGTTTGAGGATATTACAGAACGCAAACATATGGAAGAGCAAACTCGTCTGCGAGCCCAAGAATTAGAAACAATAATGGAAGTAGTACCCACACCGATATTGATCAACCATGACTTGGAAGGATACAATATTACAGGCAATAGAATAGCAAATGAATTTTATAGGGCAGAAGTTGGAGAAAATATTTCAGCAAGCGTCCCCAAAGGTGGGCGCTTTTTCTACAAAGGCAAAGAGTTGTGCGCTGATGAATTACCAGTACAACAAGCAGCCAAAAAGAATATAGACTTACGCAATGTGGAATTGGAAGCGCTTCTTCCAAGTGGGAAACGGCGAATAATTACAGTATCAGCAAGTCCATTGTATAATACTGAAGGTCAGGTACGTGGTAGTGTTGGATCATTTACTGACATAACTGAGAGAAAAAAAGCAGAAGCTAAACTGGAAGAAACATTTGAAAATTTAGAAAATATGGTTAAAGAACGAACATCAGAGCTTGAAAATGCCTACAAATCGTTGAAAGAGAGTGAGAAAGATCTTGCTGAAGCTCAAAGAATAGCTCACATTGGAAGTTGGAAATGGAATCTTCTAACCGACAAAATATCCTGGTCTGATGAAATGTATCGGATTTTTGGACTTAAACCTCAAGAAGATATTTCTTTAGATAAAATTTTAAATTACATACATCCAGACGATCGAGACTATTTGCTTGGTGTCCATCAGGAGTCTTTAAAAGGAAAAAAGCTCAGTGGCCCAATAGTATTTAGAATAATTTCACCTGATGGAGAAACGCGCGTAATCCATGGGCACTCTGAAGTCATATTTAACGAAGAAAACAAACCTGTTCAAATAAGAGGAGCAGGCCAAGACATTACCGAAAATAAAAAAGCAGAGGAGGATTTACGCAAGAGTAAAGAGCAGTATCAATCTTTATTCAACTCTATAAGTGAAGGTTTTGCAAATTGCAAAGCAATCTATGATGATCATGGTACACTCTGTGATTTATTAATTCTGGATATAAACCCTGCTGGAGCAAGAATTTCAGGTGCTGAGCGGGAAGCACAAATTGGTAAAACCATGCGTGAAGTAGGGCCTGATGTGGAAGGTTACTGGTTTGAAGCTTATAAAAAAGTTGACCAGACAGGCAAATCTATTCAGTTTGAGAATTTTGGAAACATGCCAGGCAAATGGTTTACTGTTCGAATCGATAGGATTGAAAAAGGACAATTTGCAATAATGTTTAGAGATATTACTCAGGAAAAAGAGGCTAAGGAAGCTCTTGCAAAATATGAGATTGCCAAAAAAAAGGAAATTCATCATAGAATCAAGAATAACTTGCAGATTATATCAGCGTTACTGGATCTTCAAGCTGAAAAGTTAAAAGGCAGAACTAACATCAGCAATTCAGAATTGCTGAATGCTTTCAAAGAGAGCCAGGACAGAATAATCTCCATGTCTCTGATTCATGAAGAGTTATATAGGGGCGGGGGAACCGATAAACTGAACTTTTCTTCCTATATTGGAAAACTTGCTGAAAATCTCATTCTGACATACAGGGTAGGCAATAAGGATATTAGCTTAGATATGGATCTGGAGGAAAATACATTCTTTGATACCGACACAGCAATTCCATTGGGAATAATAATTAATGAACTTGTTTCCAATTCCTTTAAACATGCATTTCAAGGAAGAGATAAAGGGAAAATCAAAATCAGACTTCAAAGAGATGAAAACAGAGAATCTAAAAGTAAAGGCTATAGTAGTAACGCTTACATTCTGTCCGTCTCAGATAATGGAGTGGGCATTCCTGAAAACATAGTCATTGAAAATCTTGATAGTTTGGGGCTTCAACTCGTAACTTCCCTTGCAGATCAGTTAGATGGCAAACTTGAAATTAAAAGGAGTAATGGAACAGAATTCACTGTGAAATTTACGGTAACAGAGAAGGAATAATCAGGAACAGAGTCATAAAAGTTAGTTTAACAAAACGAGTTTAGAGTTTAATATGAAACTATATTTTGTTGAAAAGTAATTCATATGTAAGTTGCCCAGCCAGGTCAAAGGCGTCAGACTTAAGATCTAACATACAGGACTAAATAATATAATAAGTTACCCAAAGCGAAAGAATAAAAAGCAAAGAAATGTAAGAACAGGTAAAAAATAATAAAATATTTATCAATGTGCGAGGGTTGCCAAGCCAAGACCCACATTTTCTTGATAATTACTTATTTTACTTGCCTCCTCTCTCTTGCTTGATAAAAGTTCCATTGCTGTACTCTTCAAAAGCGATACGTAATTCTTCATTCGTATTCATTACAATAGGACCGTACCAAGCGATCGGTTCACCAATCGGTTTTCCCGAGATTAGCAAGAACCTGACATGATCTCCCTCAGTTGAAACCAAAATTTGATCACCGTCACTAAACAGGACAACATCTCCATTTTCCAGGAAAGGATTTCGCTTCATGTCAAAATAATTGGCACCTTCCATCTCGTAGGAAAATGGTTCTTTCTCCTTGCAGAAATATCCTTTTCCCTCTATGACATAAGCCAACACTGTGTATCCACGTTTGGTAGGATGAGAAAACTCTGACCCGTCGGGAACGGTTACATCCAGATATTCCGGATCGGTAACTATATCTCTAACTGGCCCTTGTCCGCTTCCTACATTTCCACAAATTACCCTGATTTTTGTGCCATTCTCCAGCGATACTACCGGAATTTGATCACTTTTTACTTCTCGATAGCGCGGATCCATCATTTTTTGAGATTTAGGAAGATTAGCCCATAGCTGAAATCCATACATCGAACCATCCGTGTCTCCTTTGGGCATTTCCTGGTGTATAATTCCACTTCCGGCAGTCATCCACTGTACATCCCCTGATGAAATAATTCCCTTATTACCCATGCTGTCCCCGTGTTCGACATCACCACGAAGAACATAAGTAATAGTCTCTATACCTCTATGAGGATGCCAGGGAAAACCTTTGATGTAATGATCTGGATTATCGGACCTAAAATCATCCAAAAGCAAAAATGGGTCGAAAATAGGAACCTGGCTAAAGCCAAACGCACGTTTGAGATATACGCCTGCTCCTTCTATTGTGGGTTTGCTCGTCAGAACCTTTGATATCTTTCTAGTTTCAATCATTCCTGTTCCTCATTGTTTAATTTTCAAATTAGCTCAGAGTTAAAGATAATGATGTACACTTCCTAAGCTGACGGCTTAGATTGCCTAGAGCATTAGTTGTTAGTTATTAAAGGCATGACTTACATTCGAGCCGATTTTCACGTAGTCAATATTTTCATACATTACATCAGGCCAATCTGCTTTAGCAAGCCCACTAGATCGTAGAACAATCTTTCCTCCACAATCTTTCCGTCTTTCCAGTGGGCAACAGTACAGAACTCTACCTTGAACTTCTTATTAGTTGGAGGGATAAGTTTACCATCGGCACCCTTCATTGGTCCCTTCATGGTACCTGTGAAATCAGCCACAGAGCATGTATAGTCTCCAGAGCCAAAAAGGATCTTATAAGGATTGTTTGCGACATGATTATCTGGGAACGTCTTAAAGAACTCCACTGCCTCTGCCTGGTGAGCATGTCCACCTTTTGTGGGCTCTGGCTGCCCTGGCCAGTATACTGCTACGTTGTCAGCATGACGTTTATTAAAAGTCTCCCAGTCCTGTGAATTCCAGGCATCGTCCAGTGTTTTCATCAACATCAAATTTTCTTCCATACTCATTTATACCATCTCCTTTCTGACTAAACCTTTAACTATAGATACGAGCTTTCCAGGCAGAAATTGGATAAACTCCTATTCTTGGTCGATTTTTAAATTACGTAATCAATCTGTTTGAATTTCTGGTTTATTAAAATTCAATATATCTTTAATAATTTAAAATATAGATAACTTACATTTCAAACATTTTCTAAGTAACTATATACTTATTCAATATATAACTATAGATTAATTTAATTTGTTGAAAATTAAATTATAACTAAAAAAACAAGTCAATTAACCGGAAAATAGATATTAGAAAAGTCTTAGATTTTCGCTTGGGTCGGTCTATCTAATTTAGTATCAAAAAGAATAATAAGTCAGTTGAGGTTAGGAGATGAAGAAAGAAGAAAAAATAATGGGAAAAGAAGTTTCATTCTGGTTAGAATCATCCCCTGCTACAGATTTTCCAAAAATTGAAAAAGGGTTAAGAGTTGATGCGGTAATACTGGGAGGTGGCATCGCTGGTATAACCACTGCAACACTATTAAAGGAGACCGGACATACCGTAGCAGTAATAGAGGCAGATCGGATTGTAAAAGGAGTAACAGTTGGAACCACAGCTAAGATAAGTATGGGCCCTAATATGATTTATAAAAATATTATATCAAAATTAGGTAAGTCAAAAGCCCAGGATTTTGCTAACGCCAATATCAAGGCAGTTGAGAAAATAGCTGATATTATAAGAGAGCGGAAAATTGACTGTGAATTTAAACGTCTTCCTCTTTACATTTACACTGAGTCTGATGAAAAAAGTGACGAAATTAAAAGTGAATTTAAAGCTGCTAGAGAGTTGGGACTTCCGGTTTCTTACACAGAAGAAGTACCTTTACCTTTTAGAACTGGTCCTGCCATCAAATACGAGAATCAGGCTCAATTTCATCCCCGTAAGTATCTTCTGGCCCTTTCAAAGTATGTAATTGGCAATGGTTGTTATATCTTTGAGAAAACCTGTGCCATTACTGTCAAAAATGGAGACATCAAAGAAGTAGTAACAGATCAGGGCTCAATAATGGCCGATAAAGTGGTAGTTGCAACAAATACACCAGTATACGATCCAGATCAGCTTTACAAACATTTGCATTCAGGAAGATCCTATGTATTAGCATTATATGCTGAAGGAAATTTCCCAGAAGGGATGTTTATAGACTTCAATCCTGTACACACCTATAGGACAACTCCTACAGACAAAGGTAATATGATAATTGTTGCTGGAGATCATAGTCCGATAGATGTACCTGACAAAAATGTGTACTATAGTAGACTTGAAAATTATGCACGCAAACACCTTAATGTTAAGTCTATTGAATACAGGTGGTCCAGTAAAGACTGCGTTACTGATGATGGCCTACCCCTGATAGGCATGACATCTCAAGAAGGCATATACGTAGCAACTGGATTTGGGTTTTGGGGAATGACAAATGGGACAACGGCTGCCATGATAATTGCCGATCTAATTAACAGCAAAGAAAATAAATTCACTTATCTGTTCAATCCCTTAAGGTTTCTATAAGACTATTAAAGGTTCAGATTTTT
>NZ_DAVG01000045.1 GCF_002505485.1 Methanosarcina sp. UBA5
GCATCAAACTGTTCCTGGGTAATGCTATCCCTGACAAAGTTACTACCATACAGGATACGCTGAGCCGAGGTCTCTTTCATAGATTTCCCAGAAAGGGAAATGGACATTGTGTCCACAAAATCGTAGGTATCCTTTGAAAGGCTTTTTGGCAGAAAATCATACACCGCTCTGTCTGAGAGATCTATGCCAAATGAGGAGAGGGTAAAGGCTTTAGTGAGGGTCTGAGAGAGTATAAGCCTGTCTTTTCTTGGAAGTACGTCAAAAGTAACAAAATCTTTTAGATTGGAAGGAACTTTGACAAAAGAGTTTTCAGTCCGAACGTAGTAATGCCCATAGTCCTCGAATACAGGTAGAAAATCAAAGTAGTTATCCATCAGCCTCTTCAGAGGTCCTTCAATCAGATGGGTAATCGCGTGTACTCCTGTATCTACCTGATAGCCCTCTACCATGTAGCTATTGCAGTTCCCACCCAAGTGCTGCCTTTTTTCAAGAACAAGAACTTTTTTTCCATGTTTGGAAAGTGTTAGAGCCGCTAGAAGTCCGCTTATGCCTGCCCCGATAACAATTACATCATATTTTTTCATTTCCAAAACGACCTATATTTTTTCGGTAAGTCAAGTTTTCAGCCAGTGTAACTGTTGTAGTTGTTATTACTCAAAACTTGCTTATAATTTTAGAATTTTCCTTTTGAATTTTAACTTTGTGGAGATCCTTCAGTTAACGAAGATTTGTCAAGAGGCACAGATAAGATCTAAATGAATCTCTGAGAATACCAAGCACTATTTCTATTTGTTATTACTATTTGTAAGAAAAGTGTTAAATATAAGTTCCACCTTGATTAAAATGTCTACAGACAGACAAGTTCCTCCTGCTAAAGCAGCATCCGGATTTTTCCGTTTTCCGTTCCACCAGAAGGGGATAACAGGTGTGAACACATAGCGGTTTCCGGAAACTTTTGTTAGGATCCGGTACAGGGATGCAGGGGCGGAAATATTTTTTTGTCGGTCAGATTTTTCGCTTTTCCGGGCACCCTATCCGGCTATTTTTATTTCCTTATTCGCTGAAGCAAACTCATTTTTTAATTAACGCTGTAAACTCCAGTTACAACTTTTTAACCTCTCATACCTTCTAAAAACGAATATAAGTGCAAAAATTAAAATAGTAACAGAAAGTAAGGATTTGTGACTCTTATGGATTTGGCGCATGAAGTATATCTCATAGCTGGAGGTTTGTCTTTCCTTATACTCCTCCTACTGCTTTTGAATTTTTATAAAAGCAGGCTTATTTCATATTCTCTCAGGCTTTGCAGCTGGATCTGCGGGATGGCAATCAGTTCGGACAGTCCCTGGGTCAAAATGCTTGTGCTTCATCTTGTGTTTTTCATTCGACTTCTCATGTATCTTGCTATCGTTTCTCTCGAGCAGGTCGATAAGTTAACTGCCAGAGGACTTTTGGAACATTATATATCAGGCACCAGAATTGTCCTTTCTGAGTATATACTTTCTTTCCTTCATTATCCGAAAGCTATTGAAGGGCATATTCACGGCCTTGATGCTGAGCCCGTAAACCGAAAAGATCAATATTTGAGGAAGAATTCTTTAAGAAAATAAGTCTTCAAGAACAAAAATTCTTTAAGAATACAAACTTTTCAAGAAAATTAATTCTTTAAACATTTTCTTTTCTTTTTAGAATCTATTTTATTTTTTATTTCTTAACTTCTCTTGTTATAAACTCCAACTGAGCTACACATTACTGGAATACTATAGGCTGCTTATTTTTGTCAATTTAGCATGTCTCTTGACTTCCTCGGACAGCTTCTGAACATCATTTCTTTTTTCCGGATATTTTTCTATAATAACAACGCACCGGAAAATTCCGACTTCTTTATTCTGCAATTTTGAAGCCTTAAATTCTAATTAATGACCTTTTCCAGGTAAATGGTAACGTTGTACGTTTTATATAGCTAGAGGGTATATTTGTCCGAATAAATTAAGGCTCAATGACCCTTATGCCGGGAAGTTTCAGGTAGTGAGTTCCCTTACTTTTAGAGTTTGGAGGAATGCGGAAATGAATATAACATTAATTGGCATGGCAGGAGCGGGAAAAAGTACTATAGGGAGAGCACTTGCTAAGCGCCTTGGCTATACTTTTATCGATGTGGATAACCTGATAAGGGAAAATACCAGAATGCCCCTCCAGACCCTGATTGATGAACAAGGAGATTCGGCTTTTATTAGGCTTGAAGAAGAAGCCATTCTCAGGCTCGGACAAGTGGACAGGAGCGTTATTTCCCCTGGCGGGAGTGTAGTTTACTCCGAAAAAGCCATGACGCATTTAAAAACAATCTCAAAAATAATCTTTCTGGACACCGCTTTTAGAAGCATTGCCAGAAGGCTTCCCAATGCAAGAAAAAGGGGCATAGTAGGACTCAGGGATAGAAGCCTGAAAGAACTTTTTGAAGAAAGGATGATCCTTTACCAAAAATATGCCGATTTTTCAATAAAGCTCAAAGGAAGAGAAAATATTCCGGAAATTGCTGAAAAGATCATTGAGATCTGTTTTGAGGAGAATACCTGAGATTATAACTCAAATAGGCTTTTAAGGTTTCCAGTCTGTTTTGGCATAATTGCTCTTTATTGGTCGGGCATTTTTGATTTGTTTATTATTAAATTTTCTCCCAGAGTATACAACTTTAAGAACGGCTTCCTTTAGGGACATTTTCTTCTAAGAAAAGTTTTCTTTAAGAATGGCTCCCTTTAAGAATAGTTTCCTTTGAAAACGGTCAGGTTTATGAATTATTTTACTTTAAGGATAGTTTGCTTTAAAATGATCTACAGAAGTGATTTGTTTTATAAATAGCCTGTTAGAATGACTTACTTTAAAACAGTAGTTTAATTTATTAGCAATCAGGTCTTCAATCTGAGCAAAATCTCTTAGTTTATAACATTTGAGCATCGGCCCGCAGGAAAAAAGGTCCGAGCAGCAGGAGACATAAAATGGCATCAAGTCGTTTCATCATTACAGTTATAGGCAGCGACCGGGTAGGAATTGTTGCCAGGATCACTACTGTGATGGCAAATTTCAATGTAAATATCGTCGATATTACTCAGACTATCATGCAGGGTATCTTTACCATGATTATGCTTGCAGAAGCTCCACTGGAGAATTTTGACCTTGCGGCTTTCCAGGAGGCTATGAGTGCCGAGGGAAAAAGCCTTGGAGTTGAGGTCAAGGTACAGCACGAAGACGCATTCCGCTTCATGCACAGGATCTGATCTGAGGATGATCTGGAAAATTAATCTGTCTGAAATGAGAGGTAATTTTTCATGCATATAAACCCGAATGAAATCCTGGAAACAATCCAGATGGTTAGGATGGAACATCTCGATATCAGAACCGTAACAATGGGTATCAGCCTGAGAGACTGCAGCCATCCTGATATTGAAGTTTTCAACGAGAATATTTATGAAAAGATAACCACTCGTGCAAAAGAACTTGTGCGTACAACGAATGATATCCAGAACCTCTACGGAATTCCGATAATCAATAAGCGAATCTCAGTAACTCCAATAGCTGTGGCAGCCGAAAGTTGCAGGTCTCCTGATTTCGTTTCCGTTGCAAAAACGATGGACGAAGCTGCAAAAGATGCACAGGTAGACTTTATAGGAGGTTTCAGTGCCCTTGTCCACAAAGGCGCAACTGTCGGGGATCTGAAGCTTATCAATTCCATTCCCGAAGCCCTTAAAAGCACGGAAAAGGTTTGCTCGTCGGTAAATGTTGCAACCACAAAAACCGGAATTAATATGGATGCAGTTGGCTTGATGGGCGGCATCATTAAAAAGACTGCGAATTTAACGGCAGATAGGGACGGGATAGGCTGTGCCAAACTTGTCATCTTTGCAAACGCCCCTGAAGATAATCCCTTTATGGCAGGAGCCTTTCACGGAATCGGTGAACCCGAGTGCGTTATCAACGTTGGGGTCAGCGGGCCAGGCGTTGTGAATGCTGCAATCTGCGAGCTTGAAAACCCGAGTCTTACGGAAATTTCGGAGGCGATCAAAAAGACAGCCTTTAAAATAACCCGCATGGGAGAAATGGTGGGCCGGGAAGTTTCACGTAGGCTTGGAGTCGAATTCGGGATTCTTGACCTTTCCCTGGCTCCGACGCCTGAAATCGGAGACAGTGTTGCTGCGATTCTGGAGGCAATGGGGCTTGAGCGCTGTGGGGCTCACGGAACGACTGCAGCCCTTGCTCTTCTGAACGATGCCGTAAAAAAAGGTGGTGCAATGGCTTCTTCCTCGGTAGGCGGCTTGAGCGGGGCTTTTATCCCTGTCAGTGAGGACGCAGGCATGATCGAAGCGGTTAGGGCCGGAGCCCTCAGCCTGGAAAAACTTGAAGCTATGACAAGCGTTTGCTCGGTGGGCCTTGACATGATCGCAGTTCCTGGTGATACTCCTGCTTCCACCCTTTCGGCTATTATCGCTGACGAGATGGCTATAGGAGTAATAAATAGAAAAACGACGGCAGTCAGAATTATCCCAGCTCCTGGAAAGGCGGTTGGAGATTCCGTAGAATTCGGCGGCTTGCTTGGAAATGCCCCTATTATGCCAGTAAGCAATTTCAGTTCCGAGGCTTTCGTAAAGCGGGGGGGGAGAATCCCAGCTCCTATCCAGTCACTTACAAACTGAAGGGGGGACCAAGCCGGTAAATCCGGCAACTAATTTTTTGTTTTTCGGAAGCGAGTCGACACGTCATCAGGTATTTTTCAATATAAGATTACTGGTTTTTGTCATGGAATAATATTTTACGGAATAATTTTTTGAAACTTTTTCGGCTTATAATTTTTTTGTCCGGAAATAATATTTGCTTGCAAGCAATTTTTTGTATAATTAATTTAAAATAATTTACGTTACTCGTATATTCTGGAGTAAGGGGACAAACTGGGGTAATAATTGAATAAACGATTCTCCTGAGACCGCTGATCCTTCTCTTCGAATGAACGTGTTTGGGGAAGCATGATATTTTCGAAGAGGCTGTATTGGGGGATGCAGTAAATGGATTCAGCGCCTCTGGACTTCTGACTTCTGCTTGTTGTCCTTTTGATTTGTTATTCTTTTGATGAAAGTCCTTCGATGAAAGTCCTTCGTTTTCATATGACGGAATTTTCCTGTACTACTAACACACTACTACTAACACACTACTACTAACACACTACTACTAACACTAACACACTACTAAGATATCTAAGATGTCACTAAAATTCATTGTAACGCTTAGATTCCATCAAGATCCGTATACCGTTAATTGTTGTCAACTAGCTGTTGTAATTGTTGTCAACTGGCTGTTGTAGATCAGGAGGTTGAGACATCGATGAATAGCACTGGAAAGTTATTGAGAAAATGCGAGGGAATTCAAGAATGTACAAGAATGTAAGGTGCAAAGGCCCCGAGTTCCGGCTGAAAGCCGGTTCTTGGACCTTAAGGAGGGATAGAAATGAGTAGAACTGCACCGAGAACGTATATCACATCCGGGCACAGCGCCTGTCCGGGCTGCTGTGATGTTTTTGCTGCAAAATTTACACTCATGGGAGCAGGTCCAGACAGCATTGTTGTTAACCCGACTGGCTGCCTGGAAGTTACAAGTACGCCTTTTCCATTGTCTTCGTGGCAGGTTCCGTGGATTCACTCTCTCTTTGAAAATGGAGCTGCAGTGGCTTCTGGTATCGACGCTGGTTTAAAAGCTCTTGGCAAAAAGAAAGATACTAAGATTATAGTTATTGCAGGCGACGGTGCTACGATGGATATAGGCTTTGGGGCTATTTCAGGTGCTTTTGAGCGGGGCCACGACTTTACATATGTCTGTATGGACAACGAAGCCTATATGAACACCGGAGTCCAGCGCAGCAGTGGAACGCCCTATGATGCAAGCACAACGACCACTCCTGCCGGAAAATTCTCTTTTGGAAATCCCTTTCCCAAAAAAAATATGCCTGCAATCATGGCAGCCCACGGCTCTCCGTATGTAGCCACTACCTCTATAGGTTTCCCAAGAGACATGATGCGTAAGGTCAAGAAAGCCACCGAATTCGTGGGCCCGACCTACATCCATGCCCATGCTCCGTGTACAACAGGCTGGGGCTTTGATACCTCAAAGACCCTGGAGATTGCAAAACTTGCAGTCGAAACCTGCCTCTGGCCCATGTATGAAATGGAAAATGGGGAAATTACCCAGGTCAGGAAAGTTAAGGATCCCAGGCCGGTCGAAGAATATCTGAGAATCCAGAAAAGGTTCAAACACCTCTTTACCATGGAAGGCGGTGAAGAAGAAATAAAGAAGATTCAGGCCATGGCGGACTGGAATATAAAACATTTCGGGCTTCAGTGAAAACGGGCTTCAGTGAAAAATGAAGTTCTGGTAAATAAAGTTCTGGTATCCTGAATTTTTATTTAGAATCCGCCCAGAGCGCCCTCATCATTTCCCTTATTGCTTCTATCTTTTTTATATTAGCTTCATCGTTTATCATATCAAACTCATTAAAGGATTCAAGGGCTACCTTAGCTGCAATTGAGGCATCGTTCAGATACCTGTTTCCTGCATTGCTTACAATGGTCTGGAGGGCAGAGGCTGCCTGGATAACTACATTTTCCATGTTTTCTTCTCCAGCGTTTTTCCCAACTTCTTCAATAGAGCTTGCGATACTTCTTACCGTGTCCTGGAGGTTTTCCTGCATGGCTGCGGCAGCCATCTCCTGAAGCATAAGCTCTACTCCCACTGCAGCCTCTTCAAGGCTCTTCTGAGCCGTAAGTTTTCCGACATATCCAAGACACGAAATGCATATTGCCGTATTTTCCGAAAGATCGGGAAACTTCATCCTGGCAACCGATTTTCCGATTTCTCCAAGCCCGATAACAACTGCTATGGTTTCTCTTTCCTTATTAAGGAGAGCTAACGTATTCCCGCTTTTACCCAGCACTGAAGCCGCTAGCCTGGCCACCATTTCCATCTGCTGTTCGGCAGCCGTTTTTCCTATAGCTCCAAATGAGAGTAAGACTCGGACAGTCGTGTTCTGCATATTCTGCTCCATGGAGCGTTGCAGCAGCTTTTCAAGAGCGCGAATAGCATTGACTGCAGCATTCTCCATTCTCTGGAGAGTAGCAGCCTTTCCGATTTCTTTTATTGAAACTACCATTTTTTCAGCTTCTGGCTCCTTTCTCTCATTTAGATAGCATGTGCCGATTTCGGTCAGAAAATTAAGGGCCTTGTTTACTCCTTCGTCAAACCCCTCACTAATGGAATTAAATCCCAAATCTACCATTTTGTCTTCTTCCTTTGAAAACATGGCATAAGACTCCTTTTCGACGGCTACTACTTTTATGAGAGACTCGCAAGAAGAGTTTCAGTACACATTTTTCTCAAAAATTCTTTTATTCTCGTCAATCCCTGACCCGCCTTATTTTTCTCACTTATTTTCCACATACCCCTGATTTATGTTTTCCCTGATTCAAATATTTTCAGTTAATTGGTGAGCTTTCAGACGGATTGATAAGTCATTAAAATGATAAACTCATTAGATTAGATTGATAGATTCTCTAGACTAAGCTGACAAACTAGTTGGATTAAATTGTTAAACTAGTTAGATAATTGTTAAACTGGTAAGACTAAGTCGCTAAATTGGGTAGACTAAATTAATAAACCTAGCTAGAGTAAATTGATAAACTCAATAGAAAAGGATATTATTTCTTCTTATTAGGCATCCGCCAATTCGCATATTCACAGGCTATAAAACATGCATTAAGAGGGCGATTTATCTGATGCAGGAAAGGAAAATTCAGTCTCAACAATCCCGGCACCAGACAGAGAATGACTCGTTCAGGTGTGAGCTTATAAGCTTTGATGAAGTCTTGAGACTCTCCAGAACTCTTGCCCGAAAAATCAAAGCTTCCGGTTATATGCCTGACCTGATTGTCGCCATAGGGAGAGGAGGCTATGTGCCTGGAAGACTGGTTTCCGATTTTTTAATCTTCAATGACCTTACCTCAATGAAGATTGAACACTACTCAAGAGCTGCGGACATGCGGGAAGAAGCAAGGATAAAATTTCCTATTCCTGTGGATATAACAGGAAAAAAAGTTTTGATTGTCGATGATATAACCGATACTGGTGAGACGCTTAATCTTGCAGTGGGCTACGCTCTAAGTCTTAATCCGGCAAGTGTGAGGACTGCAGTTCTCCAGCATAAAGTCTGCTCGGGTTTCACGCCTGATTTTTATGCCCAGAAGATTCTCAAATGGCGCTGGATCATTTACCCCTGGGCCAGGTATGAGGATCTGGCTGGATTTACAGAAAAAATTATCCAGAACGGAGCCCTCGACATCTCTCAAATCAAAGTCGAATTTAAGCACAGGTATGGGCTGAATCTCAAAGAGACTGAAATTCTAGAAATCCTGGACGACCTGACTGAAAGGGGTGAGCTTGAGAGCACAGAACAGGATAAAAGAAAGTTATGGAGCATTAAGCGATAAACACTTATCAGGAAAAGCGGTGAAGGTAGCTTTATCCCCTACCCGACGGACAGGGTTTCGCGACCTTCTACACTCCTAAATGTCAACAGTATTAAATTCTCTATTATGATGATACAACGAATATCTTTCATTTTTAGATCTTTAAAATCTCCAGATCGAGACTCAGTGATACTATTATTGCAATAATTGAAAGCGCTGAAATGATCAGGTAATTTGCACGTTCTTTTGATACCGAAAGACTGCACAGCAGATATTCCAATCCTTCAAGGTCTTTATCCGAAAGTTTCTGCCTATTCCTGACTTTTTCCAGCAGATCCAGGTTTTTGACAACATCGAACCTTCTTTTTGCAATATGGTATCTGTGTATGAAGAACCAGAGGTAACCCACGACTCCAATATACCAGATTGCTTTTCCCCAGAAAATGCTGTAGTGGTTAGCTATAATTATACTTCTTAGCAGGATGGCGGAAACTAACCCTATATAAAAGTATAAACTGATTACGGGCTTCCCGTATTGATGGGGAACTTCAAATATCGGAGTTTCAGATTTAAGCTCTATCATTTTTTCAATCTTCCCATATTTCAATATATTGTTTATCTGCCTTTTTTTCATAAAGGAAAGCGGTAACCGGTTGACTATATAATAATATATATAGTTTTTTATTATCCACGATAAAGATTATGTTGCATTATTACAAACGATTTAAGTGAATATCTGTTATGCATGTCCAGAAATAAGGTAAAAGACGTAGTCTCTTATAGTGAAAACTAATTTTTTGGTTTTGTAGTAAACTCTCCAAATCAGCTACCAGAGGCTGAAATGTAAAAAATCAAATTGCGTGCGGTTGCACAAGCCTTAAAGATTGTGCATGCTACCGTGACTACTGCTCGTTTTCTCAGAAATAGTCAAATCCTCTTTAGCTAGATTTCCTTAATATGACAACTGAAATTCCAAATGACTGAAATTCCAATTTAGATACATTTTTTAGCGGCTTATTAAATATTGCTTAGGAATCTCAATGGAGCATTCAGAAAGAGTCAGCAGTACAAAAGAAATAAAAAAGCAGATGAGGGTTCTTTTCACTTCTGGCATTAAGAACGAGGTTTCTTAACCCTCCGTGTTTTCATAGTAATAAAAAGGAAAAAGGGAGGAAGGGAAAGAAATTTTGAAATGTTTAAAGCTCCTTACATTACTGTTTCTGTGACCAGTTCCAGATTGCCCTTTGGAAAGACTCTGGATACCCGGACTTTCCAGTCCCCGTCTGAATTCTCGTTGTCGGCCTGAATGAGGTTATAACATTGCTTGGTTTTTCCCCTGGTTTTTGAAGAACAGAAGGTGCCTGCATTTACCACAAGCATGTTATTGAGGTTCCAGACCCAGGGAATGTGGCAGTGCCCACAGAGGACAAGATTCACCTTGCAACGGTTAAGAAGTTCAAGCACATCGCCTGCATCTACAAGCACAGTATTTTCCCTGCCGGCCAGAGGTATAGGAACAAGGTGATGGTGCATGGCAAAAACCTTAAAATTCTCTCCGGAAAAGGCTTCTTTGATCCAGCCATAGTTTTCCCTGCCCAGATGACCTTCATTAAGATCAGGCTGTGAAGAATCAGCTCCTACAACCGTAACATTACCAAAATTCCGCGAAAAATACCGGTCTGTGAAAAGGTCTTCAAAGTGCACGTATCCTGCGTTTTTTGAATCGTGGTTGCCAGGAACAAGAATTTTATCTTTACATTCAATCCTGTCAAGAAACTGTTTTACTCCATCATATTCTACTGAAAACCCATTCTCAGTAAGGTCTCCTGTAATCACAACAAGATCCGGTTCCAGCCGATTTATGCTGTCAACCATAGACTCTGCAATCTCAGGAACAAAATATGCATCTGAATAGTGGATATCTGAAAGGTGTACAATCTGTATAATTTCTTCTTCCTCTTATTTTTTTTAATTTTATAGTATATATTGAATCTCTTATATTCAGAGCACAGGATTTCTGTGCCATTATATATAGGTATCTATAAAATCTACATATTTGAAAATATCTAATTATAATTAATTAAAAAAGGTGTTTACATCTGAAAACATCATTTGTGCACTATAAATATGTACTTAATTATTATTCATGGACAATGCCTATAAAAATTACAAAACCTAAATTACCTGATATGCACACAGCTCACTTCAGCTCATTTTATTCCAGTAGTCAGGCGCGCGGCAGACTTCGTGTAATCCCTTTATCGAAAAACACCAAAATGGGTCTGGCAGGAAGACTACAACTTTTAAAATTAGGCAGCTTGCAAAGGCGTTAATCTACAACGATCGAGATGTTTGATCACGCAACCGTCAGGGGCTTTTCGGTCAAGCTTTTTCGAAAAAGAGTTGTGATCATGCCGATCAAGTCGTTGCTGAGATTTTCGATCAAACCTTTTTTCAAAAGGTTTGCGGGCAACAAATAAATTAATAATGAGTTATGACTATTCACCTACGTTTCAGCTTCATTCTTACATTTTTCATTTAATTTATACTCCAAATCAAGGTGAATTTATGTCATTAGCAAAACTTAGAACACATTATACAGCCGATGTCAAGCCTGAAAAAGTTGACAACGGTCAGAAAATTACTCTGGCAGGATGGGTCCATGAGGTAAGAGACCTCGGAGGGATTTGTTTTGTAGTGCTTCGAGACCGGGAAGGAAAGGCTCAGGTCACCCTTGTAAAGAAGAAAATTGATAAAGATCTGTTTGATACTGCAAGAAGGCTTGTCCGCGAGTCAGTAATTTCAGTAACCGGCTCCGTTAAATTTGAAGAGAAAGCTCCTAACGGATACGAGCTGCTTCCTGAGGAGATCACTGTCCTGAATGTTGCAGATTCTCCATTGCCAATGGATACTACAGGTAAGGTGGAAGCTGAACTGGATACCAGGCTGGATTCGCGGTTCATTGACCTCAGGCGGGCCGAGACAACTGCGGTTTTCAAGATAAGGCATCAGGCTCTCCAGGCTATCAGGGAATACTTTGTGAAAAACGGATTTATCGAAACCGCAACCCCCAAGGTCGTAGCAACTGCAACCGAAGGCGGCACTGCACTTTTCCCGATCACTTACTTTGACAGGGAAGCCTTTTTGAACCAGAGTCCTCAGCTCTTCAAGCAAATCCTTATGAGCGGCGGTTTTGACAGGGTCTTTGAAATCGGCCCCATTTTCAGGGCAGAAGAACACGACACTCGCAGGCACTTAAATGAAGCTACTTCTATCGATGTAGAGGTCAGCTTTGCGGATCATTTCGATGTAATGGAGATTCTCGAAAACCTTGTAGCTTATGCCTACACCCAGGTTATTGAGAAGTGCCAGCCTTCACTTGAAACACTTGGGGTTGAGCTCAAAGTCCCGAAAACTCCTTTCCTTAAGCTCACCTATGACGAAGTAATCGAGATCATAAACTCCCGCTCGGAAGAGAAAATGCACTGGGGAGATGACCTTGGCACGCTCGGAGAGCATATTGTGGGCAATTACGTTTACGAGACAACAGGGGAATCCCACTATTTCATTATTGACTGGCCGACTGAGATTAAACCTTTCTATGCCATGCCTTACGAGGACAGGCCGGAGTTCAGCAAGTCATTTGACATGATGCACCGTACAATGGAACTCTCCTCAGGAGCTCAGCGTATCCATATTCCGGACTTGCTTAAGAGCCGGATAGAATCACAGGGCCTGAACCCTGACGGCTTTGAATTCTACCTTAAAGCTTTCGAATTCGGCATGCCTCCACATGCAGGCTGGGGCATGGGCTGCGAACGTTTTATTATGACCATGCTCGGAACTGAAAATATCAGGGACACAGTACTTTTTCCCAGGGACAGGAGAAGACTTTCTCCCTGAAATCCCTTCTTTTTAGAGTTTAAACGTTTTCAGCTTAAACATTTTCAGCTTAAACGTTTTCAGCTTAAACATTTCCAGTTTAATCTCCAGTTTAGGGATTTCATAACTTTTTCAGTATTAGACCCGGAAGGGAACATAGCATGACAGAAAGAAATATATCTACCGATTCTCCGGAAAAACATGCGGCTGGCATCGCTGCATCCCGAATGGTAGAATCGGGAATGGTTGTGGGGCTTGGAACGGGTTCAACAGTTGCATATACTATAAAAGAACTGGGCAGGCGGGTCAGGGAAGAGGGACTTGAAATCCTGGGTGTTGTTACTTCATACCAGTCCGAAATGCTTGCCATAGAAGCCGGCATCCCTCTGGCTAACCTTGCCCAGCATCCGGAACTGGACATCGCCATTGATGGAGCAGACCAGATAGATTCGAAGCTGTACGCAATCAAAGGCGGGGGAGCTGCCCATACCCGGGAAAAGATAGTATCGGCATCTGCAAGACGCTTTCTGGTAGTAGCCGATGAATCAAAAACGAGCACCCAGCTTGATAAGTCCGTACCGATTGAGGTCCTACCCTTTGCAAAAACTCTTGTGATTAAGAAAATAAAGGAGCTGGGAGGAAAGCCTGAGCTGAGGTTAGCTCTGAAAAAAGATGGGCCCGTGATAACCGACAATGGAAATTTTGTACTTGATGTAGATTTCGGCTTAATAAACGACCCTGTGGGTCTGGCCCTTCAACTATCTTCAATTCCGGGAGTTGTTGAGCATGGAATCTTTTCCAATGTGGATGAACTCTATATCGGAAAAAAAGACGGATCAGTGGAGATAGTCAGAAAGTGAAAGTAATCAGAAAAAATAAATGTTCCACCTTCTAAAATCGGAATATACCCGGTATGTTTTTATAGAAGTATTATCAGTTATTTTCTGATCAAATACTGCTTCATACAAGGCAACTGATGAAATAATATTTTCAGGCTGATCTAGGGCTAAAAGTGACTATAGCCAGGATAACTTCAAATTATCAAGTAAAAAGCTTCGACACATACACTTCATTTTAAGGAGGTTTTGGTTCAGATGGAAAAAGGTGGCCAGCCAATCATAATAGTAGATCCTAGAAAAGAGCAGACAAAGGGAAAAGAAGCACTCAGCATGAATATTGCGGCTGCAAAGGCAGTGGCCAGCATAGTCAAGAGCACACTCGGACCGAGAGGAATGGACAAAATGCTTGTCAATCCTATCGGGGATATCACAATTACAAACGACGGTGCAACCATTTTACACGATATGTCCATCGAGCACCCGGCAGCCAAGATGGTGGCCGAAGTTGCAGAGTCACTTGAAAGCTCGGCCGGTGATGGGACTACAAGTGCTGTCGTATTTACAGGCAGTCTGCTGGAAAAGGCAGAAAGCCTTATTGAGAGTGGAGTTCACCCGACAGTTGTTGTTAAGGGATACAGGCTTGCAGCCGAGAAGGCTGTTGAGGTTCTCGAGAACCTTGCAATCTCAACTGAGGAGAACGAAAAGGAGAAGCTTGTAGAAGTTGCCAGAACTTCTATTACGGGCAAAGCTTCTGAGAAGTACAACCGTTTAATTGCGGAACTCTGTGTGGATGCCGCGCTCGCAATTCGTGAAAGGGGAATAGTTGACCTTAAAGATGTTATTCTTTCAAAAGATGTCGGCGGCAAGATTGAAGATACCGAGTTCGTTGAAGGCATCGTAATAGACAAAGTCGCCCTGGACAAGGAGTTCCCTCTCAGAATTGAGAACCCAGCGATCGCTCTGATCGATGCCCCTATGGAAATCGCCAAGACCACAAACAAAGCAAAACTTCAAATAAATGCGTATGGCGATCTTGAAGGCTTTGTAAAGCAGGAAGAGGCAGCCTTATTCGAAATGGCAGACTATGTAATCAGGGCAGGATCAAACGCGGTTTTCTGTTCCAAAGGTATGGATGACAAGATCGCAGCCTACTTGCAAAACCGGGGAATTTATGCCACCCGCAGGGTTAAGAATGAAGATATGCAGCACCTTGTAGATGCCACAGGCGGCAGACCGATCCGCAATATCAAAGAACTGACCCAGAAAGAGCTCGGGCATGCCGGTCTCCTTGAACAGGACCGGGACGGCGACCAGGGTAAGACCTACCTCAGAGGCTGCAAAGGTGCAAAATCTGTATCCATTGTCCTCAGAGGCGGTACCGAACATATAGTTGACAATCTTGAGCGCGCAATTGACGATGCCCTCAG
>NZ_DAVG01000117.1 GCF_002505485.1 Methanosarcina sp. UBA5
ATAAACTAGGTAACTATAATGAATCAATCCAAGCTTATGATAAAGCCATAGAAATAGACCCGCAAAATGCATATGCCTGGAGTAATAAAGGTTGGTCCCTTTATAATAAAGGTTGGTCCCTTTATAAACTAGGTAACTATAATGAGTCAATCCAAGCTTGTGATAAAGCAATAGAAATAGACCCACAGTATGCAAATGCTTGGTATACTAAAGTTCTTCCCCTTGAGAAGCTTGGCAGGCATGATGAAGCGGTTGTGTGTTACAACAAGGCTAAAGAATTAGAGAGTTAAAATTTGTTCTGACAAAAAGAGTCTGAATATTCGATGGACAAAGACATGGATATATAACATAGGTCTATGCTTATGAATAGTATTTCTAAAGGTGTCCTTGCATGATTGATTTCAGGGAATTTCGATAAGTTTCAATATTTGGCTAATTGCTTATAAAAAGTATATAAGTAGCTCGTTTAGTCAGAAGTTTATCGAAATTCTCTTTTATTTTGGCTTATCAGACATTAACTTGTTGATCTAGCTCTTAGATAACAGTCTCTAAAAGACATTAGGTAATAATTTAAAACTAAAACAGACATGCCACGGAGTTTTAAGATAATTCGAAAAACGATTTTTCGAGGACCGAAAATACAGGCTTAAGTAGAGGTAAGCTAATTTTTTAACTCAGGAAAAAACACTGTGCTCCAGTCAACTCTAGCCGAAAATATTCATCACCTGGGCACCTTCAAGCCTTGACATCTCGACTTCGGAACTTTCAAGCACATTTTTTCTGACTCTTATCGGAGCTCCAACACGCAGGGCAAGGGCAATACAGTCGCTTGGTCTTGCATCAAATTGCATGACATTATTATCCTTTCTTATTATGAGCCGGGCGTAATAGATCTTGTCTACCTTTTCATCAATCAATACGCCCTCAATTTTCGTGTCCAATCGGTCGAAAATATTAACCATCAGGTCGTGAGCCATGGGCCGGGGCGGAGAAACACTTTTAAGTACGTTTCCTATTGAGAGGGCTTCGAGATGCCCTATGTATATGGGAAGCATATTCCCCTGAAGATCTTCAAGAAGCACTACAGGAGTCGGGTCTGTAAAAACATCGACTATATAGACATCTTTGACTCGAATTTCCTCAAAATCCTCATAAATATCGATGTCCATATTCAGTAAATGATTTTAAACTTATTAATATCTAATTTAATTTTTTTAAATATATTAAAAATGCCGCTTAAAGCTCGGGTTCAGTTCCGCTAATTAGAACTTTCAGACCAGTTTTGCCTCAAGGCAATAGTCAGGAGCTTAGGTTAGGCCTTTTTCTTATCAGAACCTTTTAGCATTCCAGGTTTTTTCGGAAGCCATATTTTCCAATCAGGGGTACAAAAACGACCTCGCCTTTTCTCTTTTTATGGATATGCCCCTTGCTGTCCTTTGTAACTTTATAAAGTTCCTGGGGATAATTCCCTACAGGAATAACCATTATACCCTCAGGCTTCAACTGTTCCAGCAAAGGCTCAGGGATATAAGGAGCTGCACATGTCACAGCTATCCTGTCATAAGGGGCATACTAAGAATAACCCATTGAACCGTCTTCGAGTAGCACTGTGACATTGTCATATCCTGTTTTTTTCAGGTTTTCCCTTGCAAAATTCGCAAGGGCTTCTACACGTTCAACCGTATACACATGTCCTCTTTTTCCTACGATTTCCCCCATCACTGCGGAATTATATCCTGAACCTGCCCCGATTTCCAGGACTTTCTGCCCTTCCGAAAGTTCCAGGAGTTCACACATAATCGCAACCATATGCGGGGCAGAGATTGTTTGTCCGTGGCCGATTTCAAGGGGGCTGTCCATATAAGCTTCTTTTTGCTCATATTCCGGAACAAACTTATGCCTTGGAACGCGGAGCATAGCCTCGCGAACTTTTTCTTTCAGCAGCAGGTAAGCCCCAAGATTCTCTATGAGGCGTCTGCGCATTGCTTCGAATTTTTCTTCCTCTCCGTTTTCTCTTTTATTCTTTTCTTTACCACGGCCCTCTTCGGAAATCACGCTGACCCGAACCTTCCCATTTCTTTCTCGCAAAAATTCTTTTTACGTATTTTGCAAGCACAACATCGCCTTTTCTGGATCGGAATGCCCCATCTCGTACCTTGATTTTCGTAATGAAAAGGCGTTTATTCCCCACTCTTTCTTCCGCTCCTATGACAAACTCATAATCTCCAGGCACGCGTTTTTCAATTACTTCGGTTTTTTCAGTCCCTGCCTGTGCGGAAAATTTTACGGTTACCTCATCAATGGCTCTACCCCAGATCGTTTCGGTATCTCCTGCCCGGGCAATCTGGACTCGTTTTCCTCCAGCATCAAGAGCAGTAATCAGGATAGGTACTACCACTCCTGTTTCCTCGTCGTCTACAACCAGCTCATCGTCTACCTGAAGGACAGTCTCAGAATCGAGTTCAGTCTTGTAGGTATTTGAGATATCCATTTTGCTGATTATCACTTTCAAACTGACGGATTTAGGGGTTTTAAGCTTCGCTGCATGCACCTGCCCGCATTCCAGACAGCGGACAAGCGGACTCTGCCCCTCTTTCATAACCTCATGCCCTACCTCTTCTTCAGGGGAACATGAGGGGCACTCGACTTCAATTTCTCTTGTCATGGTATAATCAATAGATGGATTCAAGATACTAAATACTTAACTTCTCCGGTGATGTTTTTCCTGGAGATGCACCAGGGAGAGCTCGCTATCAAAAGTTTTATTATAGCGAAATACATAGTTTAACATCTCATAATTGAGATGCATCTCAAAATTAAGATAGGTGCCGACAGTGCCTGATATTGAATACCTTAAAAAACTCGCACTTATAGGAGCAGTAAATAAAACCATCAAGGTCTCATCGAGCGAGTTTCAAAAGCATACTGGGGCAAGCTCCAAAACCGCAGCAAGAAAGCTAAAGCAGCTGGAAGAGGAAGGGCTGATTGAAAGGAAGATCGTTCCCGGTGGCCAGTTGATAAAAATGACAGAAAAAGGGATTGAAGTTCTTAAGAACGAATACGTCGATTACAGCAGGATCTTTTCTCCAGAACTCGAGATTCTCAAGCTTGAAGGAAAGGTGCTTAAGGGCCTCGGCGAAGGCCAGTATTATATAAATATACCCGGATACCGGAAGCAATTTGAAGAAAAATTGCATTTTGTACCTTTTCCCGGGACTCTGAACGTACAGCTTTCAGAAAGCAGTTCGCCTCTTCGAAATCTTTTACGTGAAATGCCAGCTATCCGGGTAAAAGGTTTCAATGACGGAGAACGTACATTCGGAGGTGGGAAATGCTATCCGATTGTAATTGGCGGCATAGAGGCTGCTGTAGTCGTTCCTGAAAGAACACATTACCCATCGGATTTGATTGAGATTATTGCGCCGGTAAAGTTAAGAGACGCCCTGAAATTGAACGATGGGGACAGAGTTGTGGTACAGGTTAAAAAACAGGGTACGGAGAGCCAAAAATGAGCGGAAGTACGGTTTACGATTGTCTTACGTATAGAAATGAGAATATCAACCGGGCACTGAAAGCCCTGCGGGCCGGAAAAATGATCCAGATTTACGATTCGGACTCAAGGGAAGGAGAAACTGATCTCGTAATTCCTGCAAAAGCGGTCACTTTCAAAGACGTGAGATGGATGCGAAAAGATGCAGGCGGCCTTATCTGTGTGGCGGTGGACCCTGTAGCATCAAAACAGCTCAAACTGCCTTTTATGGCTGAACTCGTCCGGGAAGCCAGCAAAGCCAGTGATGTGCTTGGGGAAGTTGTAGAGAAAGAAGGCGACCTTAAATACGATTCCCATTCTTCATTTTCTCTCTGGGTCAATCACAGGGAGACCAGAACCGGCATTCCTGATAACGAAAGAGCCTTCACTATCCGGAAAATCGGGGAAATTACAGAAAAAAAGTTGTCCGGAAATGTAATCCATTTTGGAGAAGAATTCCGAACCCCTGGGCACGTTGCATTGCTGAGGGCTGCAGACGGGCTTCTGGATGAGCGTAAAGGCCAGACCGAACTTTCAGTTGCTCTTGCCCGCATGGCAGGCATTACCCCTGCAATGGTAGTCTGCGAGATGCTTGACGATAATAATGGGAAAGCTCTCTCCAAAGAAGATTCAAAAGAGTATGGTAAAGAACACGGGTTGGTATTTCTGGAAGGGCAGGAAATAATGGAAGCTTACATGACGTGGACAGGCTCGGAATAAAAATTTATTTCTTCCGCTTTTTCAGTTTTATTTTTGCTTCTTTTTTAATTTTTTTACCCATTTTTTAAAACGCAGAATTTTATATAAAGATAAGTAGGTATATTTATTGATAGTTTTTTGATAGCCTTCAACCGTATTATTTCTCTTTTATCTGCTTGTTTTCCGGTTTCGCACATTCAATGTAGGGGGGTCAGATCTACGTTACAGAAATTTAAAAAAGTACAGCAAGTCCTTATATATGTATTACTTCTGAACCTTGCAGTTGCGTTCACTAAAATCATTTACGGAACCCTGACCAGCACGTTGAGCATGACTGCGGACGGATATCACTCCCTCTTTGATGGAGTTTCCAATATTATAGGACTGGCTGGGAGTTTTATCGGAGCCCGACCGCCTGATCTTGAACATCCTTATGGGCACCGAAAATATGAAACTGTAGCCTCTATTTTTATTGCTCTACTTCTGATCTTTGTAGGCGTTGAGATTTTACGGAGCTCTCTCAACCGCTTCCTAGTCCCGAGTGCGCCAGAAGTCACAGTTCTGAGTTTTCTCGTAATCCTTGGGACGATGTGTATTAATTATCTGGTAACACGATATGAATATAAACAGGGGGAATCTCTCCGAAGCCAGGTGCTTATAGCAGACTCCATGCACACAAAGAGTGATATTTATGTCTCCCTCTCGGTCATAGTAAGTCTGGCTGCCGTAGAGCTTGGCTTTTCTCTCATGGACCCCTTAATAGCCGTAGTAATTTCGTTTTTGATTTTCAGAGCCGGATACACAATTATTAAAGAGGGTTCAAGGGCTCTTCTGGATATGTCCAGGATCGAAGACAAAGAAATTTGTAACCTGGTTATGAGAGTTGAAGGGGTAAAGGGCTGCCACAAAATCCGGACTAGAGGGAGCATGGGGGATATCAAGGTCGATATGCACCTGCTTGTCCAGTCGGATATGTCACTTGAGGACGCACACGTTATTGCTCACAGGGTCAGCAAAAAGCTGAAGAACGAATACAAAGATATTTCAGATGTGGTCATACACCTTGAACCCTCCTTCCAGCAACCCCAAGGATCAAATAGCAAAAAAACCAGTTAAGATGCATGGCTGGAAACGTTTTCGGGCAGATGTTTCGAATTACCACCTGGGGCGAATCCCACGGCAGGGCTGTAGGTGTTGTGGTAGATGGATTGCCTGCAGGGCTTCAATTTTCTGAGGTTGACATCCAGAAAGAGCTGGACAGAAGACGCCCGGGGCAGAGTGAGGTTTCAACTCCGCGGCACGAGGCTGACAGGGTGGAAATTCTTTCGGGAATTTTTGAAGGAATGAGTACAGGCACTCCGGTTTCAATGCTTGTCTGGAATTCGGATGCCAGGTCTTCAGCTTATGATGCCATTAAAGATACTCCCAGGCCCGGACACGCCGATTTTACCTACATGGCCCGCTACGGAATGAGAGATCACCGTGGAGGAGGCAGGTCTTCAGCCAGGGAAACAATAGGCAGGGTAGCAGGCGGAGCCCTTGCAAAAATCCTGCTCGCCAGATTCGGAATCCGAATTGTAGGGCATGTGCTTGAGCTCGGAGCTATCCACTCAAAGCCTCTTTCTTTTGAAGAAATTCTTGAAAACGTAGAAAAGACTCCTGTGCGGTGTGCCGATCTTGAAGCTGCCGAAAAAATGCTTGAGAAGGTTGCAGCTCTTCGGCAGGAAGGAGATAGTATCGGAGGCATCGTCGAACTTATTATAAAAGGTGTACCTGCTGGCCTTGGAGAGCCTGTATTTGACCGGCTGGATGCAGACCTTGCAAAAGCCCTGATGAGCATTCCTGCCGTCAAAGGCTTCGAGATTGGAGCCGGATTTGATGCTGCTCGCCTGCGCGGAAGTGAAATGAACGATCCTTTCCGAATCGAGGAAGGAAAAATAACTACTTTGAGCAATAATGCAGGTGGAATTCTTGGAGGAATTTCAACCGGCCTGGACATTGTCTGCAGGGCGGCAGTAAAGCCAACCCCTTCCATAGGAAAACTTCAGCAGACCGTTGACCTCAAAACCCTGGAAAACACTGAAATAACAATCAAAGGCCGGCATGATCCAACAATTCCTCCGCGCATGGTTCCGGTTGCCGAGGCTATGGTTGCCCTTGTGCTTGCTGACCATATGCTCAGGAGCGGCTTTATTAATCCCAGGACTCTGCTGAAATGAAGAGAGTAAATACAAATGAATTAACGACAAATTAGCCAGAATATCATCCTACTTAATATTGAAATATCTGACTTCTTTCATATTTTTCCCCTATTTATAAGGCAGCTTTGCCTTTACACACGTTTTTTGCAGCTTCTTTACTTAAATTCACTCTGGAAAGAAGCATTTTCGCAAATATTTCTTTTTGGTCCTGAAACAAGAATAGTCCGACTAAATAATTTTGCTTCTTCTCGAGTTTTTTTCGCTTCTTTCAAACTTGAATCTGAGAACAGTCCTGGCACCGAATTATAACTTTTTTATTGGGTGTACTGCTAGGTAAAAAACCATAAAGTTGTGAAGTGACAGTTTCTCTATCACAGGAAATAGTTGCGGCCTGTATCGCTATATAAGCTTTCTGTGCAAAGTATCTAACAATTATATCTCAAGTAAAATTATGATTTGAAGACAGCGTGGAAAGAGTTAGTTTGAGGATTTGGTTAGAAAAATTTATAAAGTACTCACCTAAATTAAATTATAGAGTCTACTCTATTTATTTTAAGCTTTTTAGTTATTGAGTTTGTGTTTACTTTGCAGTTTTGAGGGGATCTTAATTGAAAATGAGGGCATTGATAATTATCTGCTTGCTTATAGTATCACTGACACTGGGATCAGGTTGCATTGGCAGTAGCAGCGAGCCAGTCAAAGAAACAAAACCAGTTAATGAAACAGAGCTTGAGGACGAAACCGACAATCAGACTAGCTTATTTAATTCCACCGAAGAAGACGTTTCTATAGAGAACTCCTCTGAAAAGAGCAAAAATTCCCTTAAACTTGAAGGGCAAAGCTCCTTTTCCAAATATTACAACAAAGAAAATCTGCAGTTTGAAGCTGCAGTTCCAACTTATTCTCTACCTCTTCAGACTTCTGAAATTGCAAATTATTATCAGTTCACCCAAAAGATTCCCTTAACTAACGAGGAAAGAAATTTACTATACAAAAATGGTTTTATTGTAATTGAAAATGGAACTGCTGAAAACCAACTTACAGTAGGGCAGACGCTGGTAAATGAAACTTACAAAGACCTGAAAGTGGCTGATGTTCCTATTTTCATCACGTCGGATTCTCTTCTTCACCTTTATCACATCCAGTTTGATGAGACACTAAAAAGGGTAGAAGCCGAGGAATTTTACGACGATCTCTGGAAACTTGACAAAGCTCTCCTTGAAGCTTCCATAGAAGATTATAATAGTGCGTCAGGGGCAGAGAAAGAAGCTGCAAGAAGAAATGTTGCATACTTTGCAGTTGCTTTGAGCCTTCTTGAACCGAAACCTGAGCAGATAGCAGAAGATTCGGGAGTTACAGAGGAAACTATACCCTTCAATTCTGGGGACGTGAAAGATTACAGTGTCGAAGTCCCTTCATTTGTGAAAGATGATGTTGAAGCCGAACTGAACCTGATAGAATCTCACGAAGGTTCTGCACTTTCTCCGATTTTTAAGTATAGTGAAGATTATTCTCAGTACCTTCCACGGGGTCACTACACTAATTCAGAAATCCTTAAGAATTACTTTAAGGCCATGATGTGGCACGGTAGAATGAGTATGCTGCTTCATTCAGACTTGATTGCTGCAGAAAACTCGGAAAATGAAGCGAAAATTCAGACCATACAGGCTCTTTTAATTTCGGACCATTTTGACAGGGACAAAGACCTCCAGGCCAGATGGAATAGAATATACAGCGTGACGGCCTTCTATGTCGGTTTTTCCGATGACCTCGGGCCCTATGAATATGCAAAAGCTCTGGATACTGTTTTTGGGAATCATAGAAACGGAGTAAGCTTCGACAATGAAAGCCTTATAGCTCTGAAAGCCGAGCTGGAAAAATATGAAAGCCCAAAAATCTACGGTGGAACAGGAGAAATAATTCCAGCAGGCTCTAAAACTGAGAATGAAACTCTTGAAGCCACAAAAGGATTCAGGTTCATGGGTCAGCGCTACACTCCAGACTCCTATATCCTCCAGAAACTCTATCCTCCTGCCCTAAACATCATGGATCTTCTCGGTTCCGAAAGGGCCAAAGAACACCTGAAGAACCAGAGTGTTTACGAAAACGAAGAATATAAAAAAGCTTACATATCTCTGGAAAGCGAATTTGGAGCTTTTAATGAAGAAGACTGGAATAAAAATCTTTACTGGGCCCAACTGTACGCTTTAAAGCCTCTCCTCGTAAATTGTCCAGAAGGTTATCCTACGTTTATGCAGACCGAAGCCTGGGAAGATAAGCAACTTAACACGGCCCTTGCTTCTTGGACCGAGCTCAGACACGATACTATTCTCTATGCAAAACAGGCATACTGTACAGGTCCTCCCCAAAAGCCACCCGAAGAAAAACCTGTTCAAGGATATGTGGAGCCAGTGCCTGAATTTTATGCCAGGATGCTTGCCCTCACAAAAATGGCACATAATGGGCTGGCTGAAATGAAAGTACTTGATGAACAGTCGGATAAAAACTTTATAACTCTTGAAAACACCCTTGAGAAGTTGCTGGAAATCTCGATTAAGGAGCTTGAAAATAAAGAGCTAACAAACGAAGAGTACAAGTTTATCAGGAATTTCAATCAGAATATATCTCCAATGCTTGAGAATGTAGATATAAAGTCCCAGAACTCCATTCTGATTGCGGATGTCTATACTTCCCCTGCTGGAGTTCTGGAAGAAGGAACCGGAAAACTGAACCTGATAGTTGTAGCCTATAAGCAGCCCGATGGCAGGATTGTGCTTGGAGCAGGCCCTGTAATGAGCTATTATGAGTTCTGGCAGCCTTCAGGAGAGAGATTGACAGATGAAGAATGGAGAAAAAATATCTTCGAAAATAACTATCCTGAAAGGCCGGAATGGGTTGAGTCTTTTAAGGTATAAAAGATGCTATCGGATAATTTTCTTTTCATCTATTTTTTCTTTTTATAACTTTGTTAACTTATCGAAATTTGCCAAAAGAATTTGTTGAGTTTAAAACAAAGGAAGGAAAAATGCAGATGCTTTTATCTGTTCTCTATGCATGAGTAACTGACTGAAATTCTGGTCATATGATCTTCCTGTAGAACCTTTCTATCAAAGATTAGTAATTATATATCCTAAGGCAGGTGGGAAAAGAGTGAAAAAAAGAAATTTTCTACTTACAAAAAATCTGCTACTTATTGCTGTATTTTTGATTCTTGTTGTCGGGGGCATTCCAGTAAGCATTTTTATCCACTCAATCTATATGGATTCAATAGATTGGAGGGACAGAGGTCAACGGTATAATTGCGTATATAATGTTAATGTAGGAGGTCTTTCCGGAAGAGAGGTACTGGGATCTACTGTAATAATGGTTCCGATTCCTGCAACAAAAGAAGGAAAATTTTTTACTCCCCCTGCTCAAAAAGACCCTTGTTTTACCCAGAAGCTGATGCACGAAATCAATAACTGGCCTGAAAGATACCGTAGAGGTCCCTATTTTGAAAATGCAACTGAAATTTTTGACAACAAAACAATATCAGGAAACTGGACAACCTTCATTGCGGAAACCGATAAAGGTCATATGCTTGGGTTCAGGACAAACGATTCAAGGCTTCAGGATATTTCCTTTAGTGTGGATTTCGTTGCAGATTATTACGATATTTTTGATCCTATAAATAGCGGAAGCCCGATACTATTTCCAGTTGAAAACATTTCGAATTTTTCTGTAGTCACTTATGGAAAATACACTAGGTATGCCTCAAATCCGACTTATGACAGTTATATCTATGTAAGCAGCTATCGACAAGGGATGCCTGTATCTGTTTACATTCGTTTGGAGGCGAATAATGATCCTGGAGAGTGGCCCAAAGAGTACAGGGGCCAGTACATGAACGAAATAAAAGCAACTGTTAGTGGTACAGGCTATTTAATAGTTAAGGCTACTCTTGGACAGAAATTTTATTTCATGCCAGCCGTTTAAGTTATATTTCTAGACAATTAAATCAATAATATCTCTCAACTTTGAAGGGTCTAATTTGAAAATAAATTGTTACCCGGCATGAATGGGATAAATATGTTTAATATCTGACTTTTTTCTTTTTACAATTTTTCATTTGAAATGGCAGAATATTAATATTACTTTATTAATATGACCTTTCAGGTTTAAATTCGGATCTTTTAAGTCTTAAACGGAGTAATTCTCTGTAAATTAATCTGGACTTCATTCGGTCTTCAAACTGTAATTTTAACTTTTTAAATATCGTTGATTTGTAAATCTCATTAAACTTTGAATGCCATAAGTAAAAACAGCTAATTTATGATCGCCATGACAAATTCACCAAGGCTTATCGCTTGGGAACTGACTGCAAGGTGCAACCTGAACTGCGTACACTGCAGGGGAGCTTCCACTTCCTCAGTTCCGACAGGCGAACTTACAACTAACGAGGCTAAACACTTCATCGATGAAGTTGCAGGGCTTGGAAAACCCATTCTTATACTGAGCGGAGGCGAACCTCTGACCAGGCCTGACGTTTTTGAAATTGCACATTACGGCACCGATGTCGGACTTCGCGTGGTGCTTGCAACAAACGGGACTCTTCTTACTCCTGAAATTGTGGAAAAATTAAAAGACGCTGGCGTCCAGCGGCTCAGCATCAGTATTGATGGAGCAACTGCAGAGACGCACGACAATTTCAGGGGCATGCCCGGGGCTTTTGAAAGAACGCTTGCAGGCATTGAAGTTCTCAGAAAAGCCGATTTTCCCTTCCAGATCAATACTACGGTCTCAAAACGCAACCTTGAGGAAATCCATAAGACTTTTGAGCTTGCAAAAGGGCTTGGAGCAGCTGCATATCATGTATTTTTCCTTGTGCCCACAGGCAGGGGAGAAGAATCGGATGAGGTTTCCCCTGCAGACTACGAGCGCATTCTACATTGGTTTTATGAGACGCAAAAAGAATCGAAAATCCAGCTAAAAGCAACCTGCGCTCCCCATTATTTCAGGATAATGCGCCAGCAGGCAAAAAAAGAAGGCATTGAGATCTCGGTTAAGACTCACGGCTATGAGGCAATGACAAAAGGCTGTCTCGGAGGCACAGGCTTCTGCTTTGTATCAAGTGTGGGTGAGGTATATCCTTGCGGCTACCTTCCTGTGCTTGCTGGAAATATAAGGGAACAATCCTTCAGGGACATCTGGAAAAACTCCAAAGTCTTTGCAAAACTCAGAAATCCCGACGAACTTAAGGGAAAATGCGGGATCTGCGAATACAAAAAAGTCTGTGCTGGCTGTCGGGCAAGAGCTTATGCTGCCACAGGCGATTATCTTGAAGAAGAGCCTTACTGTATTTACAGGCCCCGAAAAAATGGTAGTGATCAGGATGATTGAAGTTGAAAACTGCAAAAATCAGCTGCAGCAACAGAAAGTCGATTTTCCCTCTGACATGCAGCCTTACGAGGAGGAAATCTCTGAATTTGAACTTGATGAGATTGATAAAAAAATTTTGAACCAGGTTCAGCAGGAAGTTCCTCTCGACGTCGAGCCATTTGAGAAGTTAGGCAAAATCCTTGGCCTTTCCGAAACCGAGGTGCTTGGAAGGCTGCGCGAACTCAACAGGAAAGGCGCAGTAAGGCGGATAGGGCCTGTACTCAGTACCAAAAATATGGGTGGAGTAAGCACGCTTGTGGCACTTAAGGTTCCGGAAGCCCAAATTGAAGAAGTTGCAAACTTCATAAACGAATACGCTGAAGTTTCCCATAATTACCTTCGAAACGCTGCAGAATACAACCTCTGGTTTACGCTCTCTACCCCTAGCAAAAAGAGACTTGAAGAAATAATTCATGAAATCCGGGAGAGAACCGGCTGTCCTTTGTTAAATCTCCCCACAAAGCGTCTCTTTAAAATAAATGTAAAGTTCGATATCAGGTGAAAAAATGGATGAAACAGATGAAACCTTTTTAGAAAAAAGGTTTATCAAAAAAGTCCATGTCAGGTGAAAAAATGGATCAAACAGATGTTGAACTTCTCAAGCTTGTGCAGGACGGGATTCCGCTAACTCATTCCCCTTTCAGGGGTCTGGCTGCCGAACTTGGGATAAGTGAACAGGAAGTTGTTGACAGGCTGAAACGCCTTCAGAAAGCCGGAAAAATTCGACGTTTTGCCGCCTCAATAGGGCACAGGGCAATAGGAATAACAGCCAATGCCATGTGCGTATGGAATGTCCCCAGTGAGCAAATAGAAAAAATCGGGGCAATAATGGCCGAGTTTCCGGAAGTGACTCACTGCTATGAACGCCCTCGTTATCCTGACTGGCCGTACAATCTGTTCACTATGGTTCACTCTTACACTCCAGAGGACTGTGAAAAGGTAGCTGTCAGGATCTCGGAAGCTACTGGAATTAAGGATTATACTCTCTTTTTCAGTGAACGGGAGTTCAAAAAAACAGGGGTCAGGCTGTAAAGTTCCAATTTTCAGATTTTTATTGCGAGGTTCCTGGCTATGGCTGAAATAAATAATTTTCTCCCGCTTATGCTTGACCTGTCCGGCAGGAAAATCGTTATCTTTGGCGGAGGTTCGGTTGGAGAACGCAAAGCCGAACTCTTCTCAGGCTGTGCAGACACTCTTGTTGCCAGTCTCGAATTCTCCCAGCGGCTGCAGGAGCTTGAAGCTTCAGGAAAGGTGCGGCTTGTTCGGCTTGATCTGCTTGGGGCTTCAGACTCCGAACTCAGGGAACTCATATCAGGGGCCTTTATTGTTATACCCGCGACAAGTAATTTTGAACTTAACCAGAAAATCGCTGCCATTGCACGGGAGAGCGATATTTTGATTAATCAGGTAGACGCTTTAGGTAGTGTTATAATCCCGTCAGTGATAAAAAGAGGAGACCTTGTAATTGGGATTTCCACTCTAGGGCACAGTCCTGCAGTCTCAAAATATACCCGCAGGCAGATCGAAAGCCTGGTTACTCCCGAATATTCCGACATGATTCGACTTCAGGATGAACTCAGAAGTTACCTCAAGCAGCATGTGGCAGAACAGAGACAGAGAAAGGCAATTCTCTGGAAAGTCCTTGAAAGCGAGGCTGTCTGGAGTGGTTTTTCCGAGTCTTATGAAAAAGCAGCTGAAAGGGCATACGCGATAATTTTAGGTTGCCTGGAAATTTCGGCAGGTAAAAGCCTGAAAGGAAGTGAAGAGGCTGGCGAAACTAAAAATGTTAAGAACTTCCAAAATACACCCTGAATTCAGTTCTCTCAACTCTCAAGACTCTATAAATCAAAATATTCTGCAAATGGAAGCTTTAAATAAAAATAATCTGTAAATAAAATTCGTTTGTGAAAAAAGGCTGAGGAGTTACGGACAAAGTTTAATTTACAACTCCTGATATTATTATTCTATTTCCTGTATTTACTCTATCCGGAGGCTCTCTGTGACAGAAATCTCAAGTATGGTTATATCCCATAAAAAAGCAAAAATTGAGGAAATGGAGTCCGCCTGGCACGGAGATCTGGACGGCTTACTCCACAATTTGTATAATCATGAATATGTTTATGAATGCGTTGTTTTAAAAACCTGCAACCGTGTTGAAATTTACGTTGTTTCCCCCAAGAGCAGCAGTGTACTTTTCTCTTTTGCAAAGGAAATGGGAGCTTCCACCCACATTATAGATTTCTATGGACATGACGAATCCCTCGAGCATCTTCTCAGGCTTGCTGGGGGGCTGGAGTCTATGATTGTAGGAGAAGATCAGATCCTTGGACAGATAAAAGATCTCTACGCTTATTCCAAAAAAGCGGGAACGACAGGAAAAATCCTTGACACTGCCTTTGATAAAGCTATTCAGGTAGGAAAACGTATCCGTAACGAAACCCGGATCAATAAAGGTTCGGTCTCCATAGGTTCTGCGGCTGTGGATCTTGCAGAGGAAATTCTGGATGGGCTCACAGGAAAATCCGTGCTCGTGATAGGGGCAGGAGAAATCGGAGTCCTTGTAGCAAAGGCCCTGGCTGAAAAGGATATCGAGGCAATCTACATTGCTAACCGTACCTTCAAGAAAGCCGAAGAAATTGCCTATGAACTAGGAGGGTACGCAGTCAGACTCAATGATGTCCAGACTCAACTTAAAAGTGCTGATGTTGTAATTAGTGGCACAGGCGCTCCTCACTACATTTTAACCCGGGAAATAGTTGAAAAAGCCATGAAAGACCGGGAGAAAAACCGTAAACTCCTCTTAATTGATATCGCAAATCCCAGGGATATCGAGGAATCGGTTGCCGAACTCGATAATGTGGAACTGTGCAATATTGACAATCTCAGGGTAATCAGTGAAAAGACGCTTAAAATGAGGAAAGAGGAAGCTAAAAAAGCCGAAGCTATAATTCAGGAGGAGATCAGGCTTTTAAACCTCCAATATAAGCGCCAGCAAGCTGATAAAATCATTTCCGATCTTTACAGACAGATATACGATGTAAGGATACGGGAAAGGGAAAAAGCAGTTAACAGGCTCCGTGCTTACCATACAATAGGTAAAATCGAAACAGAGGTGCTTGACGACCTTACTCATTCCATCGCAAACAAAATTCTTGCCGAGCCTACTAAAGTTCTCCGCCAGGCCGCAGAGCTCGGAAATGATGAGTTCCTTGATGTAGTTTCAAGGGTCTTCTGCCTCGAAAAAGAGAAAACAAAGGTTGAAAAAATTAAACCAGATTGCGGAAATGAGTTAAATCGAATTTCTGAAAAAGGCAACTCATAAGAAAAGAATCAGAACTTATATCAAATTAGTAGTAACAGAAGTGATCAAATGTTTCCAGATGTCAGGTTGAGACGATTGAGAAGAGGAAAGATCAGGAACCTTGTGCGTGAAACTACTTTATCTGTGGACGATCTGGTCCAGCCCATTTTCGTGAATGAGAATCTCGACTCTGCTGTTGAAATTCCTTCCATGCCCGGAATATATAATCTTCCTCTCTCTGAGGTTGCAAAAGAAGCAAGAGAGATTGCAGACCTCGGAATTCCTGCAGTAATTGTTTTCGGAGTGCCTGTATTCAAAGATGCGGAAGGCAGTTCTTCATATGGCGAAAAGGACATTGTTCAGGAAGCTGTCCGCAGAATCAAGGCCGAAGTAGGAGATGAACTTGTAGTAATTACAGATGTCTGCATGTGCGAATACACAAGCCACGGTCACTGCGGAATTGTGAATTTTGAAACGAAAGAAATTCTGAATGATCCTACCCTTGAAGTCCTTGGAAAGATCGTAGTGAGCCATGCAAAGGCAGGCGCTGATATAGTGGCTCCATCATGTATGATGGATGGAATGGTAGAAGCTATTAGGCAAGCACTTGACCAAAATGGATTTGAGAATATTCCGATCATGTCCTATGCCGCAAAGTTCCATTCCTGTTTCTACGGGCCTTTTAGGGACGCCGCTGAATCAGGATATTCCTTTGGAGACCGTTCTACCTATCAAATGGATCCAGCAAACAGTAATGAAGCTATCAGGGAAGTAGACCTCGATGTAGCCGAAGGTGCAGATATAATTATTGTAAAGCCAGCCCTTCCTTACCTTGATATTATCTACCGGGTCAAGATGGAATTCGAGATGCCAACGGCTGCATACAATGTAAGCGGAGAATATTCCATAATCAAAGCCGCCGCAGCTAATGGCTGGCTTGATGAAAAGAAAGCAATATATGAGTCTCTCATCTCCATCAAAAGGGCAGGAGCCGATATTATCATTACCTACTTTGCAAAGGATGTCGCCCGCATGTTGAAGTAAGCGCCTCTTTTTCAGGTGCTCCTTCTTTTCAGACTTATTTCGTTTTTCCCTCTTTCCGTTTCCCCCTGTCTTCAAACCTATCGCTTGTCTCATTTACACGCCCATCAAACCACCGATCAATAACTGCTTAATACAGGGAGATTCTGTTATCAAATAGAAAAGGAATACAGTAAGGTGTAAAATGCCTTTACTTCAATGTGCAGATTAATATATAAAATCCGGTTAATATTAATTTAGTTTTACATAACTCGGTTCAGTATAAATTCAGTTCAGTATAAATTCAGTTCAGTATAAACTCAGTTCAGTATAAATTCAGTTCAGTATAAACTCAGTTTGATGTATAATTTAGTTCAATCCAGAACTTAGCTAAATTCCATAACTTAAATTTACGAATAATTCTTACAATTTTCATTCCAATTCGGTGAGATTTCCATGATATCTGAGGTAACACTTGAGAAATCCAGACAGATGTATGAGAAAGCAAAGACCCTTATTCCGGGTGGGGTAAGCAGCCCTGTGCGTGCAATCAAGCCCTATCCTTTCTATACGGCATCAGCTAACGGCTCAAAAATAAAGGATCTTGACGGGAACGAATACATCGATTACTGCCTGGCTTACGGCCCTGCTCTCCTTGGGCACAATCACCCTGTAATAAAAGAGGCTATTAAGGCCCAGCTCGATAAAGGATGGCTTTATGGAACCCCCACGGAGCTTGAAGTAACCCTTGCAGAGAAGATTGCAGGATATTATCCCAGTATCGATATGCTCCGTTTCGTATCTACAGGCACTGAAGCTACGATGAGCGCCCTTCGACTTGCCCGTGGTTTTACAGGACGAAACAAATTCATCAAAATTGAAGGCGGATTTCACGGGGCCCATGATGCGGTGCTGGTAAAAGCAGGTTCAGGAGCAACAACTCTCGGAGAACCCGATTCCCTGGGAATCCCTGTCGATTTCACAAAGTACACCCTGCAGGCTCCGTATAATGATATTGAAGCAATGTCCGAGCTTATAGAGAAAAACAGGACTGATCTGGCCGCAGTCATTATAGAGCCCGTGCTCGGGAACATAGGTCCGATAACTCCCCAGCCCGGATACCTGGAAGAGCTCAGGAAGCTTACCCTTGAAAACGATGTGCTTCTTATATTCGATGAGGTTATTACTGGATTCAGGCTCGCAATGGGAGGTGCACAGGAATACTTTGGGGTCGTGCCTGATATGACCACCCTTGGAAAGATCGTGGGTGGAGGGATGCCTGTAGGGGTTTTTGGTGGCAGGAGGGAAATTATGGAAATGATCTCCCCATCCGGAGCCGTCTACCAGGCAGGAACTTTCAGCGGAAGCCCATGTTCCATGGCTGCGGGTATTGCAGTGCTTGACTATCTGAAAGAGGAAAAGATCCACGAAAAAGTCAATTCGAAAGGCAATTACTTACGGGCTGTACTCTCCGAAATCGTTGAGGACGAAGGTCTTGATTACAGCGTATGCGGAATTGCTTCAATGTTCAAGATTTTCTTCGGGGCCGAACCTCACAACTACCAGGAGGCTCTGAAGTGCGATAAGGAGGGTTACCTTGCTTTCTTCCACAGGATGCTCGCAAGCGGAATTTTCCTCCCTCCTTCACAATTTGAAACAAATTTCGTCTCCGCAGCCCACAGCGAAGAGGACATCGAAAAAACCCTTAAAGCATACACCGAAAATCTTTAAGCGGATTTATTTTGAGCGGATTTACATCTTTGAAAACGAGGATTCTATATGATTATAGGTACGCGGGGCAGCCAGCTTGCACTTGCCCAGGCCGAGAATGTTGCACGCCTTTTGAAAGCACAGGGCGTAGAAACCAGCTTGAAAATTATAAAAACCAGCGGAGATCGGTTTACTGACCGGCCTCTGCACGCAGTATCAAGCGGAGTTGGGGCTTTTGTCAGAGAACTGGACGAAGTTATGCTTGCAGGAGAAATAGATATCGCTGTCCATTCCATGAAGGATATGCCAACGATTCGCCCGCCAACCCTTCCAACAGCAGCTGTTCTGATGCGGGATACCCCATTTGATATGCTGTTAACTTATGACGGGACCCCTCTGGATGAGCTGCCCGAGCAGTCCATTATAGGTACCAGTTCTCTGAGAAGGGCTGCCCAGGTCAAGCGCTACAGGCCTGACCTTATTACACAGGATTTAAGGGGCAATATCGATACAAGACTCAGGAAGCTCAAAGAAGGGAAATATGACGGGATTCTGCTTGCCAAGGCAGGGCTTGAACGGATGGGCTGGGAACTTGAAGGGGAAGTTCTTTCTCCTGATTTCTTCTGCCCTTCCCCCAATCAAGGCACTGTTGCAGTTGTCACAAAGGCAGGCACTGAAGCTGAAGATGCAGTTTCCAAACTTGACCATACCGATAGCCGAATTGTCACCGAAATTGAGCGCATCCTGATTTCCGAACTTGGAGGAGGCTGTACTACTCCTATAGGTTCCTATGCCGAGATTATGCCTGACAGGAAAGAAATCCATGTGCGGGCCGAGGTTCTTTCTCTAGACGGAGAGGAAACTATCGGCATAAATGAATTTATTCCTATGGCAGGAGGCGTTGAAAAAGCCAGGGAACTCGGGAGCAGGCTTGTACAGATGGGCGGAAAGAGGCTCGCCGAGGAAGCGCTCCTGCAGCTTTCCAGAGACTCGTGCGACTCGGATGATTTATACGAATGATAATACGAATGATATAATGCCAATGATAATACGAATGGCATTCTAATAGGGCAAAAAGGAGCCAGCTATGTATACTCTTACCGGACTTAAACTGAAGAATCCGATCATTCTTGCAGCCGGGATACTTGGCACAACCGGGGCATCGCTGTGCAGGGTTGCACGTGAGGGAGGAGCAGGTGGGGTTGTGACCAAATCCATAGGCCCCATGCCTAAAACCGGGCATTCCAACCCGAGCATGGTCAAGCTTGACTGCGGATTTTTGAATGCTATGGGGCTTCCGAATCCTTCCTATCCCAGCTTCCTCCAGGAACTCGAAATTGCAAAAAAGGACTCCGGGGTCCCGGTAATTGCAAGCATCTTCGGTGGAAATCCTACCGAATTTAAGGAAGTTGCCGAGGGCCTGCTCCCTGCGAAGCCCGATGCTTTTGAGCTTAATGTGAGCTGCCCGCATGCAGAAGGTTACGGAGCTGCCGTCGGCTCTAACCCCTGCCTTGTAGAGGCAATTACAGCCGCAGTAAAAGATACAGTAAATGTGCCTGTATGGGTTAAACTTACCCCTAATGTTTCTGATATTACATGCATAGGTAATGCAGCTGAATCAGGGGGCGCAGATGCGGTTGTTGCAATCAATACCTTAAAAGGAATGGTCATAGATATTGAGTCCGGATATCCTGTTCTGGGAAACCGTTCAGGCGGGCTTTCAGGAAAGGCCGTCAAACCCGTAGCTGTCAAATGCGTTTATGACCTCTATACTGCCCTGGAGATTCCTGTAATAGGGGTAGGGGGAGTATCCTCCTGGCAGGATGCGGTAGAAATGATGATGGCAGGGGCTGCAGCTGTTCAGGTCGGATCGGCTGTATATGACAGGCTTGATATATTCTCCGAAATCAGTACAGGTATCGAAGCTTTCCTGCAGAGGAAAGGATATTCGGATGTAAAAGAATTAATAGGGCTTGCCCATGAGATGGTCTGATGCTTCCTCTTAATGCTACAATAGTAAAGATAAATGAAGAGTCTCCTTCGGTCAGGACTTTTTTCTTTGATATCCAGTTTGAGACTATGAATCCCGGCCAGTTTGTAATGGTCTGGGTCAGGGGTGTGGACGAGGTGCCTATGGGCCTCTCGAGCAAGAACTCGATAACTGTCCAGAAAGTAGGGGAGGCAACCTCAAAGCTTTTTGAGTTGAAAGAAGGGGATTCTTTTGGACTCAGAGGGCCTTTCGGAAAGGGCTTTTCCCTGCCTTCGGAGGGAGAAAATACTCTGGTTATTGCAGGCGGGGTCGGAGCTGCTCCTCTTGCTCCTTATGCCGAGGCAGCTCGTACTGCAGGCTCTGAGGTGCATACGGTCCTTGGAGCGCGGAGTGCAGAAGACCTGATTTTTGAAGAGCGCTTTGCAAAAGCAGGGGAAGTCTATGTTTCTACGGATGACGGCTCAAAAGGGACAAAGGGTTTTGTGACCGATGTTCTCAATGGCCTCAACCTTTCGGGTTATGACAGAATTGCAGTCTGCGGGCCGGAAATCATGATGGCTTCAGTTTTCAGGCTCCTTGAGGACAGAAAGGTTCTTGAAAAATCTGAGTTCAGCCTTCACCGCTATTTCAAATGTGGAATCGGAGTCTGCGGGGCATGCTGTATAGACCAGTCCGGGATGAGAGTTTGCAGAGACGGACCTGTGTTTTCAGGTGTGCAACTCCGGGATTCCGAACTGGGTAAATATATGCGGGATGCCAGTGGGCGAAGAGTTAAAATTTAAGTTTGGATATATCCTTTAAAAAATGAAGGGAAGCAGGCAAAACCGCCCAAGAAGCAGGAGAAGAGTGAGATATGATTGGAAGGTTCAGATCAGGAGATGAGATTTTTTATGGAGAAATCGAAAATGGGCGCGTGTATCCAAAAGGAGGGGCTTCAGCAGGGATTTTTAACCTTTCGGAACTTCGCGTCCTTCCACCTGCGGCTCCCTCTAAAATCGTATGTGTCGGCCTGAACTACCGGGATCATGCTGAAGAGCTGAACATGAAAGTCCCGGAAACCCCTGTGCTCTTTTTAAAGCCTCCATCAGCCATTATAGGGCATGAAGACAAGATAATTTATCCGGCATCCAGCTCCAGAGTGGAACATGAAGCCGAACTCGCAGTCGTTATAGGCAAACGCTGTAAGAACATCTCAGCCTCAAAGGCCGTGGATGTAATTGCGGGTTATACCTGCTTTAATGATGTGACCGCACGTGACCTCCAGCAAAAGGATGGGCAATGGACAAGGGCAAAGAGTTTTGATACCTTCGCAGCTTTCGGGCCTTATCTTGCTTTTCCAAACGAACTCGATATTACGGATACAAAAATTGCCTGCAGGGTAAATGGGGAAACCAGGCAGGCTTCCAGCACTTCAAACCTTCTTTTTGACATTCCTTATCTTATTGAATTTATCACCGAGATTATGACCCTGGAAGTAGGAGATATCATTGCCACAGGGACCCCTCCTGGCGTTGGAGAACTTCAGCGTGGAGACATTGTGGAAGTTGAAATCCAGGGAATCGGAACACTTAGAAACGAGGTTGTCTGATGCTGCTTGAGCCTATCGGAAATGAACTTGAACTTACCGAGCGCCATCTTCTGGTGCTTAAGAAAGTGATTGAAGAAGCTCCTATTGGGATTCTGAAACTTTCAGAGGTCACCGGAATGCAGAACCATAAAGTGCGCTACTCGCTCAGAGTCCTTGAACAGGCTAACCTTATCAAGCCCTCGGCTCAGGGTGCCGTACCCGGGGACTCAGTTCCGAAATTCCTGGAGGAATTTGAGCTCGAGTTTAAGAAAATCAATGAGAAAATATCCCGCATCCTGGAAATCGAAGCTTCCATCCCAAAATAAAATCCACATTCATTGTGTATATAAAAAAATCATCTGCCTTCTCTCTTTTATACTGTGTCTTTCATTCATTTTTAACTATCTCCTTTTTTAGGACTGACTTCGCGATTTAAATTTCTACTTTTCCAATTATTAAACTTCTTGAGGATTCTCCTCTACGTTTTTGCTAAAATACTAGTATCTGCTCAAATTAGTTTTTATTCTATTTTTGCCTCCGGATAGACTCTCTTGTATTCTAATATTTATATATATTTTTATTTTAATAGAAAAAGTTTAAAAATAGAAATCTAGTTTAAATATTAATTTTTTTAGATAATAAAGAATGGAGAAGGATTCATGAAAACTGACAAAAAATTATTTTCAGTAACCTTAGCTTCAGTAGCCCTGATTTTATTTTTTACTCTAGTTTCATCTGCGGCTTCTGCAGCTTCTCCTACGGTCACTGAAACTCGAATCACAACAAATTCATCAAATTCACAAAATCCTGTTATCTACGGGAACACCATAGTGTGGCAGGATGACCGCAATGGGAACTGGGACATCTACATATTTGATCTTTCCACAAAAGAGCAGATTCATACTACCAATACGGCAAATCAGGTATCACCTGATATCTACGGAAGCAGGGTAGTGTGGGAAGATGAGCGTAATGGAGGCCATGATATTTACTTGCAAGATCTCTCCACTAAAAAACAAACTCGGATCACCAAAAGCGGGAAAGCCTATGTTCCCAAAATTTACGGTAATAAGATAGTGTGGATGGATGGTCGCAATGGAGGAAGCTTGGAATATTCACAGCCTATTGGAAACTGGGATATCTACATGTATGACCTTTCCACCTCGAAGGAATACCAGATAACAACTAATAACTCAACGCAGGTAGATCCTGGTATTTACAAAGACCGGATAGTATGGGGAGAAAATGGGACTATCTACATGTATAATGACTCTACTTCCACTGAAACCCAGGTCACTCCCCATCCGTGGTATTGGGACGATGATCCTGCTAATTCGGGTGGTGATGCTAACTGGAACCCTGAAATTTACGGGGACAAGATCGTATGTGACGTTGAAACTCCTCTCGGAAATTACGTAGCCAAGATGTACGATCTCTCTACTTCTACAGGACAATACATTGGCGAGGTGGATCAATCAAATAATCCTGTAATTTATGGCAATAAGATAGTATGGGTGGACAGCTACTCGATTCCTCGTATTGACTTTAACTCTGATATTTACATGTACGACTTCTCTACTTCAAAGGAAACCCATATTACTACCAATAAGTCCTCAGAAAAGAGTAGTCCTGCTATATACGATAACAAGATAGTATGGCAAGATAATCGTAACGGAAACTGGGATATCTACATGGCTACTCTCAGTTCAAAAAGTCCTGTTGCTGCTGCTTTTTCTGCATCACCAACCTCCGGATATGTACCTCTGAAAGCAGCATTTACTGACAGGAGTACAGGATCACCAACGTCGTGGAAATGGAGTTTTGGAGATGGGACGTATTCAACAGCTAAGAACCCTGTTCACACATATACCAAAGCAGACGAATATACAGTCAGCCTGACAGTAAAGAATGCTGCTGAAAGTAGTACAGTAACAAAATCCGGCTTTATTGTTGTAAAGGTTTCGAAGGCTCCTATCTCTGCTTTTTCTGCATCTCCAAGGTCAGGAAATGCTCCATTGAAGGTTCAGTTTACTGATAAAAGTGCCAACAGCCCAACTTCGTGGAAATGGAGTTTCGGAGACGGAAAATATTCCACCCAAAAAAATCCTGTACATTCATACAGTAAAGTAGGAAAATACACTGTTAGCTTAACAGTTAAAAATGTCAAAGGCAGCAACATTAAGACTATATCTAATTATATCACAGTGAAAAAATAAGTGAATGTTGTAAATTCAAACGATAAAAAGATATAGTCAAACAGGAGTGGGAGGGTAACTTATTTACTGACTTTCATCATATGATTTAGTATTTTTGAGAAAAAACTTGTCAACGGCAAACCTTACTGGTACGTAGTAAAATCTGCCAGAGTTAGTGGGAAGGTAAAAATTATTTTTCAGATTTATCTGGATAGTGCAAAAAAACTTGAGATAAAAAAACCAGTTTGAATTAATTCCTTATGATAATTCAGGTCTTTTGAGTATGCAAATTGTCGCACTTCTTTCGCGTGAATGATAACTTTGATTTTTTATTAATATTGTTAATACGCATACTGATAAAAAAACCAACAAATGAACCGAAAGTCAGAGAATACCTTTTACCTGATGTAATCGAAAAAGTCATGGTATGTTAAGAGAAAATGGGATTGAAATATAAGTATTTATTCAAGAATTACAAAGGTAATGAAATTTTCAGATACAGGGCAAAACACCATTTATTCGGAATAGAGTTTATTCCGTAATAACCTACAACGAAGGAACTTACAAATTTCAAAAAAAGTACTTATGAAACTTTTGATGTGTTTCTGTTTGTATCTTGGAAAGAAGCTAAATACTTTAACACGATTTTCGGGTTATGTTCAGAAATTGTTCATAATTAAAATCCTGTATATGTTGAATATCATCGTTTATTATATACAGTAATTAATTATACAAAATTATACAATTGATCATATTTTGTTGTTGGATCTAATTTAGAATATAAATAATTAGTATTTGGGAGAAGCTTCTATGACCTTAAGTCTTGAAGATCTTAAAACAATTGAAAAATTTGCATATCAAAATGCTGTAAAATATGGAAAACCTCCTCAACCCAAAGCTGTAATGGGCAAAGTAATGGGGGAGTGTCCTCAACTCAGATCCGATCCCAATGCAGTATCTGAGGCCCTTGAAACTATTATTCCCGAGATTGCAAAAGGAAAACCTGAAACCTGGGAGGCAAAGCTTTCGGAAATTGCCCCCGAGCTTATCGAAGCCCTTAGCGTAAAAAAGGAGCCTGACAAAGGCTTAAAACCTCTCGAAGGGGCAGAAAACGGCAAGGTTGTAATGCGCTTTGCCCCGAATCCCAACGGGCCTGCAACACTTGGCAGCGCAAGAGGCATGGTAGTTAATTCCGAATACGTGAAAATGTACGGAGGGAAGTTTATCCTGCGTTTTGATGATACCGATCCTGACATAAAACGGCCTCTTCTTCAGGCTTATGACTGGTATCTCGATGACTTCAAATGGCTGGGGGTTGTGCCTGACCAGGTGGTCTATGCTTCTGACCATTTCCCTCTCTATTACGATTATGCAAGAAAACTTATCGAGATGGGCAAGGCGTATGTCTGCTTCTGTAAAGGGGGAGATTTTAAACGATTTAAGGATGCAAAACGGGCCTGCCCGCACAGGGATACCAGCCCTGAAGAAAACCTTATGCACTGGGAGAAAATGCTTGCAGGAGAATATGAAGACCACCAGGCAGTGCTGAGGATCAAGACCGACATTAAGCACAAAGACCCTGCGTTGAGGGACTGGGGAGCCTTCAGGATAAGAAAGATGTCGCATCCCCGCCCCGAAATCGGGAACAAATACATCGTCTGGCCGCTTCTGGATTTTGCAGGCGCAATCGAAGACCACGAACTGGGCATGACCCACATCATCCGGGGTAAAGACCTTATAGACAGCGAAAAGCGCCAAGGCTATGTCTACAAATACTTTGGCTGGAAGTACCCGAGAACAACTCACTGGGGCAGGGTCAAGATCCACGAATTCGGAAAGTTCAGCACTAGCACTCTCAGAAAAGCTATAGAAGCAGGGGAATACAGCGGCTGGGATGACCCGAGGCTCCCCACAATCAGGGCAATCCGTCGCCGTGGAATCCAGGCCGAGGCCCTTAAGAAATTCATGATCGAGATGGGGGTCGGAATGACGGACGTAAGCATAAGTATGGAGTCTCTCTACGCCGAAAACCGCAAAATCGTGGACCCTATTGCAAACCGCTATTTCTTTGTCTGGGACCCTATAGAGCTGGAAATTACAGATGCAGAGCCGACAGTTGCGAAACTTCCTCTTCACCCCACGGATCATGCAAGAGGATTTCGGGAAATTGCCACAGAAAACAAGGTGCTTGTCTGCATGGAGGACGTCGAAAAGCTGGAAGTGGGCTCTATTATCCGCTTAAAAGATTTCTGCAATATAGAGATTACTTCTCTTTCCCCACTTCAGGCAAAGCTCTCCGATGTTTCTCTTGAAGCCCTTAAAAAAGCAAAAGCGAAAATCATCCACTGGGCCCCACTTGATGGAATAAATGTGAAAGTGCGAGGCCCCGAAGGCGATATTAATGGAATCGGTGAGCATGGGATTGCAACCGAGCTTGACAATATTGTACAGTTCGAGCGCTTCGGTTTCTGCAGGATAGATGCCGTAAACGAAGAAGAAATTGTGGCTTACTTTGCCCACAAGTGATTTTAGGAAATAAAAGGGGCAGAGAACTGTCCTTTTTCTTTTATTTGCTTCCTACATTTCTTTTTCGATTCTCTTTTTCTTATCGTGTCTGCGGAGTTATTGATTAAGTATAACAACGGGCCCACCCGCTTTTTTGGCCAGAGTTGAGAGCCGTTATTCTGCTTACGGTTTTCAGTAATTGATCATCACTATCTAATTTCTTAACTTTTTAGCCATTTGAAATTACCAATGTCTCCATTTCACGTTTTTTGTGCCGAGATATCTGGTGTTTTTACGCTGATTTGCTTTAATCAGATCCTTATTCCTGGACAAATTCACCCATATTAGAAGATTTTTATGAAGCTAAAAGCAAAAAGAGAAGGTTTAAAGACTGATCAAGAGTTTTGAATATTAACATTTTTAATATGAAAAATAAACTAAAGATACAGGAGTAGGATAATGGAAATTAACAAAAAATTGCATTCAGTAGCTCTAGCATCAGCAGCTCTGATTTTATTTTTAATTCTCGTTTCGTCTATTGCATCGGCAGCTACTGAGCAAAGTGTTTCGCAAGTGGGGCCATATGCATATATTACGAACGGATGCAGCGATACTGTCTCTGTAATTGACACAGCCACAAATACTGTTACCGCCACAGTGGATGTAGGATCCCAGCCTTATGGAACTGCAGTCAACAAAGCGGGAACAAAAGTATATGTGACAAACAATTACGGCGACTCTGTCTCTGTAATTGACACTGCCACAAACACTGTTACAGCCACTGTGCTTGTAGGAAGCAGTCCTCTGGGAGTTGCAGTCAACCCTGAAGGAACAAAGGTATATGTGGCGAACGAAGCCTTTGATGGAACTGTCTCTGTAATTGACACTGCCACAAACAAGGTTACAGCCACGGTGAATGTAGAAGAAGATCCTTTCGGAGTTGCAGTCAACCCTGAGGGAACAAAAGTATATGTGACGAACTGCGGAGGCGACTCTGTCTCTGTAATTGATATAGCAACCGATACTGTTACAGCCGAGATTGATGTAGGATACTGGCCTCATGGAATTGCTGTTACCCCTGATGGAAAAAAGGTATATGTGGCGAACTTCGGTAGCGACGATAGAACTGTTTCTGTAATTGACACAGCCACAAACACTGTTACAGCTACTGTGCCTGTAGGAGACGATCCATCGGGAGTTGCAGTCAACCCGGAGGGAACAAAGGTGTATGTGGTGAACCACGAAAGTAATACTGTCTCTGTAATTGATACTGCAACTAATAATATTGCAGCAACAGTAAGTGTAGGAGATTGGCCTATTGGAGTTGCAGTTACCCCAGATGGAAAAAAAGTATATGTGGCTAATGGGTATGGCAATGATGTCTCTGTAATTGACGCAGCAACCAATACTGTTACATCCACTGTGCCTGTAGGAGACTGTCCTGTAGCCTTCGGACAGTTTATAGTTACTCCTTCAGTACAACCAGTAATTCCTATAGCAGCATTTTCTGCATCTCCAACCTCAGGAAAAGCTCCATTAACTGTTGCATTTACCGACAAAAGTACAGGAACACCGACTAAATGGAAATGGACTTTTGGAGACGGAAACACTTCAACTCAGCAGAATCCAAAGCATAAGTATTCCAAAGCAGGGAATTATACGGTGGCACTGACAGCAACAAATGCGGCAGGCAGTAACACAACAACAAAAGCCGGGTATATACAAGTGGTAGAAAAACCGGTTGCTGCATTTTCTGCGAAACCAACCTCAGGAAAAGCCCCATTAAATGTTGCATTTACTGACAAAAGTACCGGAGTTCCTACTTCATGGAAATGGACTTTTGGAGACGGAAACACTTCAACAGAAAAGAATCCAAAACATCAGTATTTACAGGAAGGAAACTATAAGGTTACACTTACAGTGACCAATGCTGCAGGCAGCAGTACTGCAACTAAAACAAATTACATAAAAGTGACAACAAATACAAGACCAGGGATATACTCTGAAAACAAATAAACTCTTAAACTGAAACACAAGAAAAAAGATCAAAGCTAAAGGATAATGAGCGCATAAGGTTTGTTTCTGTCACATACTATGTTTTCTCCATTGTGGCGGGAATGGACCTTGATTATGTTTCCAAAATTTCTTAGAATTTTTAAGTTTTGTTTTTGTATTTAAATCATTTAATATTAATAGACAAAGTGTCTACTTAAAGGCAGTCATTCTCCAATAAACTCATAGTGTTATATATTGTATATTTTCCAAAATTTTTTTGAAAAAATACAAAAATATTTTATAATATAACCTGTATAAACCTAGATGTCAACTTAGCAGTTAAACAACAGAAGAGAAAAACCCTTCAGAATAGTTGACTTGGCTAGAGGCCGTAGTGTGAAACAGAAATTATTGATCAGAAGGAATAACATCCTGTGGTCAGTAACAGGTTTTGAGTGATAAAAGCCAAAACTTCTAATATCCGATCCCACCTCCAATGACTGACCCCTATGATGTGGTTGGAGAGTGAGACTCTGTGTGCAACGTGTCCGCCCCACAAAAATCGCAGAGAACCAAATTGGATATATTCAAAAATATTACGCAGACGTAATAAGAATCTTTGAATTACCGTATAGACCCGGCATAATTAGATATTTGATATATACTCGGTCTAATTAGATAGTTCGGAAAAACATTACGAGTACGTAATATGGAATTTTGAGAAATATCTGGGAAAGAGTATACTATTACCCTGGAGTTTTTGAGTTTACTCAACTTCTAAGTCCAACCCATAAGCGATACGATGCTAAAATGAAGCAGGAACCCCTATTCCTGACAGCATGTCTTAGTTTAACAATCGTATCAACTGTTGGAGAAATATAACTATCTTATAGTTTTTTGAGTTTACGCAGATTCCAAATCCAACCCAAAGGTGATACGATGCTAAAAATGAAGCAGGAACCCCTATTCCTTACAGCGTATCTTAGTTTAACAGCCGTATGTGCTTTGGGGAAAAATAGGCTCTAACCCTAAAAATATTTTGAGCCTACTCAAATTCCAAACCCAACCCAAAGGTGATACGATGCTAAAAAGACAGATAGGAACCCTATTCCTAGTAACATGCCTTATTTTAACAACCGTACCAGCTGCGTTAGGCGCACAAAATACAATAACTGTAAATCCAACGTCTGGATCAGATACCCAGACTGCAATTAATGATGCAATAAATTCCGCAGCATCAGGAGCAACATCAAGTAACCCGGGATACGTCCTCCTTGGTGCTGGCACTTATCAAATAAGTGCATCTATAATTTTGAAATCTAATGTAGTACTGAAAGGTGCAGGCGACGATACAATAATCTTTGCTACCGGTTCAATTTGTAACTCCGAAGGATCACCTGCATATGTATTCGGGTCAGGTGTTTCTAACGTTGAAGTATGTGACCTTCAGTTCAAAAGTACAGCAACCGGACCTGGTGATGGAGGTCATGGAGACTATCGAAACTGTATACAGTTAAGGTCTTCGAGTGATAGTAAAGTACATGATATTTTATTCACTCGTTATCTGTATAGTGATGGTATCAGGATCAGTAAAAGTTCTGGAATAGACATATATAATTGCAGAATGCATTCCGTAGGACACGATGGTGTGTCATTCTTATCAGGTACTAAGGATTCCAGAATGTATAACTGTGATGTTGAGGTTCAAACCAATACAGGTGTCAGGATAGACAATTGCGCAAATGTTGAAGTGGATCACAATACCTTCTCAGGTAACGCCGGATCTGGCTGGTGCTGTGTTGAGCTAGAAAATTCACTGACAAATGCAAATGTCCATCATAATATCATGCATGACTTCAAAGGATCAAGCAGCAGTGCAGGCATTGGAAACATCCATGCAAGTGGATCAATTAGCGTTCATGATAATGTTATGTGGGCTGTGTCGCCTTACGTTCAGGCAGGATCAGGTTCAAACATATTAGGACCATCTGATCACAGTGTTGAGAATTGGATCGCAAAAGGGTATGGATACGGCTCTCTTGGCAACTAATTCAACAAAAACGATAACTATTCAATATATGGAACACATTTAACAATAAGAGTCCTTCACATACGTACAGAACATGATTGTATAGTTAGAGCGCTTTGGTTTTTGCAGGATCGACGCGATACAAAAGACGAAGTTGTGGGTACTTTGCCCGTAAATAACTGCCTGGAAGAAGTGAACAGGAAACTGTCTCCTCTTCTTAAATTCATTTTTGTATTTATATTCTTTCCTTTCTTTTTATCACGTTTTCTCTCTCTTCATTTTTTTACAATATGCCTTCTTGTATTTCTAAAACACTTGAGTATAAAAAATACCTCTTTTTTATAAGTCGGCTAATAAAACTTACCTTTATAAATTTATACAAAAAATGAAAAAATTTAACTATAATATTTAGAATTTAAGTTATTTACTTAAAATCTTCTAAATGAAAGTTACAGGTGAGTTTAATGAAGAAATCAGAGACCATTTGTAAAAAAATTCTACTTTCAATATCCTTAGTTTTGCTTCTATTTTCTTTCGCAGCATCAGCAGCTACTGAAGAAAGCGTTTCGCCAAAGATTACTGAAACTCAAATCACCACCAGTGGATCAGCATACAATCCTGATATCTATGGTGATAGGATAGTGTGGCAGGATAATCGCAACGGAAATGACGATATCTATATGTACGACCTTTCCACTAAAAAGGAAACTCAGATCACCACCAATGCATCATATAAATGGAATCCTGTAATCTATGGTGACAGGATCGTGTGGACAGACGATCGCAATGGAAAATGGGATATCTACATGTACGATCTCTCTACTAAAAAGGAAACTCAAATCCCCATTAATAACGAGGCTGATTATGAATGGCCGAGTGATCCTGCAATCTATGGTGACAAGATCGTGTGGGCATATAGTTTCGAGGAATACGCGCAGATTTATATGTACGATCTTTCCACTTCCAAGGAAATTCAAATCTCCACCGGCGGAAGAGCATACAATCCTGCTATTTATGGTAATAAAATAGTTTGGCTGGATGACCGAAATAGAGATTATAAATATGATATATATATTTACGATCTCTCCACTTCCAAGGAAACCCAGATAACCACCAGCGGATCAGCAGGATCCCCTGCTATTTACAGTAACAGGATAGTATATGCCGACGGTCGCGATGGAGACGACAATGTCTATATGTATGATCTTTCTACTAAAAAGGAAACTCAGATTACCAGCAGTCCAGATAACCAAGTGTCTCCTGATATCTATGGTAACAGGATATTGTGGAAGGATGTCGGTGGGAAGGATGATGGCTGGGAATATCATGGTATCTACATGTGCGATCTTTCCACTAATCAGAAATTTAAAATTACCAGCCGTGGAAGTGCATATGATCCTGCTATCTACGATAATAGAGTAGTATATGGCGATAGTCGTAATGAAAACTCCGATATTTACATGAGCACTATTTCAAGCGAAGAACCAGAACCAGTCCCTCCTGTAGCTAACTTTTCTGCGAAACCAACCTCAGGAAAAGCACCGTTAAATGTTGCATTTACTGATAAAAGTGCAGGTTCACCGATTAAATGGAAATGGAATTTTGGAGATGGAACTTCTTCAACGGAACAGAATCCAAAACATGAGTATTCACAGGAAGGAAAATATAAGGTTACACTTACAGTAACCAATGCCGCAGGCAGCAGTACAGCAATAAAAACAAATTACATAAAAGTTACAACAAATACAAGACCAGGTATATACTTTAAAAACAAATAATCCCTTAAATTGAAACAATAATGAAAAAGATTGAGGTTAAAGGGGTGTGGGGATTATTTATCAAATCTGACAAAAAGATCACCTTTTCTTTGTTTGATCAGAGATGAGAGCTTATCTCCTTTTTTCGATTTTGAGTGATTAATCCTGTGTTCAAATAACTCAACTTCTCCAAGTCATTTTGAAATTCTCGATTAGTACTTACGATTGAAGTATTCTCAATTGGATCTACAATTTAGCTGAAAAAAAGAACTATTACTGAGATTTGAACTGTTTTAATAATTATGTATTGATTAAATATTAAATTAGTTTCACAAATCAAATAATTTCTAAAAATATATAATAATTTTGGAAAGTGATATATATAAGGACAAGATATCACTATTTTTGGTAAATTTTTCAAATTTTTTTACTTTCCAGCAAAAAAAGTTTTGCAGCCAACTTTAGCAAAATAATGCTGGATTTTGAAGAACCAACTGTACCTTAAAAACATCAAGATAACGAAAAATAAGGGAGTAGGATAAATGAAAACTAACAAAAAATTGCATTCAGTAACCTTAACATCATTAGCTCTGGTTTTATTTTTAATTCTTGTTTCACCTGCAGCATCAGAAGCTACTGAGCAAAGTGTTTCGTCTACAGGGACGTACGCATATATTACAAACGAGTTCGGCAGTAGTGTCTCTATAATTGACACGGCCACAAACGCTGTCATAGCCACGGTACCTGCAGGAAACCACCCTGCTGGAGTTGCAGTAAATCCGACGGGAACAAGGGTGTATGTGGCGAACTTTTATCTGGATGACTATGAAAATACTCTCTCAAAATCAATTGATCCAAAATTAGAAATATTAAAGGGAGCAAGTGAACATGTGGAGACCGGTGAAGGAACTGTCTCCGTAATTGACACAGGTACAAATACCATTATAGCCACTGTACCTGTAGAAAGCTACCCCGTTGGAGTTTCAATAAATCCGGAAGGAACAAAGGCATACGTGGCGAATCGGGGCAGTGATATTGTTTCTGTAATTGACACAGCTACAAATACTGTTACAGCGACTATACCTGTAGGAAGCGGACCCACAGGAGCTGCAGTCACGCCAGATGGAACAAAGGTATATGTGACAAACTTATACGGTAATTCTGTCTCTGTAATTGACACTGCCACAAATACTGTTACAGCCACGGTGCCTGTAGAAGTTAATCCTTTTGGAGTTGCAGTCACACCGGATGGAGCAAAGGTATACGTATCGAATGCCGGCAGCAACACTGTGTCTGTAATTGACACTGCCACAAATACTGTTACAGCCACGGTGCCTGTAGGAGGCTGGACTTTGGGAGTTGCGGTCAATCCGACGGGAACAAAGGTATATGTGACTAACGGCCTTAGTAACACTATCTCTGTAATTGACACTGCCACAAATACTGTTTCAGCCACAGTGCTTGTAGGGAGTAGTCCTTACGGAGTTGCAACCAATCAGGATGGAACAAAGGTATATGTGGCTAATCAAGGCAGCAATACTGTCTCTGTAATTGACGCAGCAACCAATACTATTACAGCTACTGTTAACGTAGGAGAAGCTCCATCTGCTTTCGGGCAGTTTATATGTCCGCAGAAACCAGGTCCTTTCGCAAACTTTTCTGCGAACCCTACCGAAGGAAAAGCTCCGTTAACGGTTATCTTTACTGACAAGAGCACAGGAGATCCGACTGAATGGAACTGGAACTTTGGAGACGGCACAACTTCAACCGAGCAGAATCCAACCCATAAGTATTCCAAAGTAGGGAGTTATACTGTTGAACTTACAGCAACAAACGATCAAGGCAGTAACACGGTAACAAAATCAGGCTATATAAAAGTAGTAACAAAGCCAATTGCTTCATTCTCTGCGAAACCTACTTCAGGAAAAGCGCCATTAACGGTTGCCTTTACTGATAAAAGCACAGGAATTCCTACTGCATGGAAATGGAGTTTTGGAGATGGAACATCTTCAACAGAACAGAGTCCAAAACATGAGTATTCACAGGAAGGAAGCTATAAGGTTACACTTACAGTAACCAATGTGGCAGGCACCAGTACTCTAACGAAGACAAATTTCATAAAAGTAACAACAAATACAAGACCGGGTATATACTCTGAAAGCAAATAAACCTTACAAATAAAAAGCGATAAAAAGGTCAAGAATAAAGAGGAGTGGGGAATTATTTTTCAAATATGACAAAACAAGTCAAAGGTTATCTTTTTGTCACATTTGATATCTGAACTTACCTTTGCGATATTTAATAACTGGTTCCCGCGATATAATTTTTTAACTATTTTTACTCATTTAAACTCTTATGTCTTTCTCGAATAACTAAAATATAAATGGCTACGAAGCTAAAATTATATAAAAAGATGGAGTATTTTATATTCCCCCAAATGAGTGATATTGTTTTTATTAAGTATCTGTTACTAAAGGCAAAAATATATTTGTTTCTTCGAGTTATCTAACCAAAAATTCTAACCACAGTGCAAATCCGAATCCAAACCCATATCCAATTAATGGACTCGATAAAAGCAATGGCATATTTTTAGATGTAAATTTGTACTGATGCCATAGTTCGATACGCGAGATAAAAATAGTTATTTGAAATTTTTGAGTCCCAACTCCAGTATTTGACCTTTCTGTTCTTTTGCATTCTAAAACTTTTTTGCATACTTCAACTAGGCTAAATCAGCTTTTCATAGGTGCCTCTTTTTAATTATCTTGTTGTCAAACATCAGACCTGTAAACTCAAAAGTATTTTATATCTGGACATTGATCTTTATATTATTTCTGCAGATGTAAAAAAGTTGGGCGCTTGCGGATTAGCTATAAAGCATTGTTACCCGGATAGATTGGTACTTTAATACTGCTGATTGCAGGTTCTGAAGTAAGTTCGCTGGTTACAGAAAGTCATGTCCTTTACGGAAATGGGAATAATTTTGAAAAGGAGTGTGAATAGGTGGAAAAAGAAATCTGGAAGCCTTCAAGAAAAGCGGTTTCTGAACTATTATGTGTTATCTGCACATCATTGTTATTTTTATCTTTGTTTTCATTTACCGCTCTGTCTGAAGATACAAACGTGTCCCCCAGTATAAACTCTAATGATAAGATTTCAGCGAGTTTGGAAGATAAACTTGCTGAAACTTCAGAGACGGAACTAGTTCCAGTAATAATAATATTACAAAATCAGAAGATCGCATTTAATACTGCTGCTGGAAAATCTCAAACCGAGAGCGAGCAGAATGATCTTATACAGTTTCTCGAGAATGAGAAATCAAAATCCAAAGTACAAAAAATAAAATCTATTACAATTATTAATGCTGTTGCGGCCAGGGTAACTCCGGACGTTTTAGCTTCTCTTGTCGAAAGATCCGACGTCAATAAGGTCGAACTTGATCAAGTTGTCAAGATAG
>NZ_DAVG01000125.1 GCF_002505485.1 Methanosarcina sp. UBA5
TCACTCAGTTTACTCTTTTTCTTTCAAGTATCTGGCCCAGTCGCCATGTTCGATTCTTTCTGATTCAGGCTTCTCATCATAAACATAGATAAAGCCTCTGAATTTTTGTTCACCAATTTCTAGATTCACATATTCCCTATGGTATCCTCCAAAAAGTTCCATATAATCAATTGATTTGGCAATTTCAAGCTGCTGTTTTCCTGAAAACCTGCGGACTTCAGCTATAACACAGGAATTTTCTGAGGGGTAGATACCGGGATAGGAGCCCAGAGAGTAAAGAGCGTACCCTCTTACTGTTGTTGTGCCCAGGAACTCTGACCTGTTTTGCAGGTCAAAACGACGGCTATTGTAAAGCCCACTTCTTAGGCTGCCGTATAGTGCCATGATAAGCTCTTCGCCTTCAGGCTTCTGATAAGAACGCTGCCAGCAGACATTTCTGTGAAAAACATTCCCATAGAGAGTCTTATCTCTTACTTTACTCTCCATGTCTTCACAAGTAGTTTCATTTCTTCTTGAATCCTCTTTTCCTAAATCCTTTTTTCCTGAATCCTCTTTTCTTAAATCCTTTTTTCCTGAATTTTTTTCCATATTATACCCTTAAAAGAATTATTTTAGAGATTTATATAACCATTTATTTCGAAAAGCCATAGCCTGCAAACCGCTGAGGCAGGTCAAGATTTGCCAGCAGGAAACGGTCTTCTTTACTGTAAGCTACTTTTTTGTTGCCTGAAAGTTCCAGCACGCAGGTACTACCAGGCTTTACTTCTTTTACTTCCTGCCCATCAACCAGAATCTTCTCCACACGCACAGGTTCGGACTGCAGGCCAACAAAAAGATGAAGTACACTTGAGTTTTCAATTGCTCGCGTGAATTTTGAGATGGCACATTCAAGGATATAATCAGTAGTTACAGCTTCTTTGTCGGAGATAATAAATCCTCTTTCTATATCTTTAGCTTGCACGTTTTTAAGACGCATTCCTACTCTGGTGCCTGTGGGTGCACTGTCAATATCTACATCATGACTCTGAATGGATCGGATTTCAATATCCCTGTCCAGCGGGAAAATTTTGGTTTTGTCCTTATCCTTTGAAATCCCCTGTTTGACAACTCCAAGAACAACACAGCCTTTTCCAGTGACATTGAATGCATGGTCTATAAACACTCTTGCAGGCAGATTATTCAACTCAGCCTGTTCAGCTTCGATTTTCTCTGATATCTCGGAAATTTTGGCTTTGAGGTCTTCCACGCCCTCAAAAGGATTTTTTGCACCTTTGTTAGTATTTAAGGAAATACATTCCCAATCCTGCAGAGAAGTGCCCGCAGTCATTAAATTTATTTTCTTTTTCAGCTCATCGATTGCATACATATGGGTACTGTCGGACTTTGTCAGAACAATTATTCCATGCTTAAAGCCAAGCAGATCCAGGGCAACAATACATTCTCCGGTATGAACACTTCCAGGATTGTTCCTATCAAGGCCATCAGGAGGGACACAGAGGATTGCCATATCTGAAATATTCAGTGCCGTAATCAGGGATTTTAAAGCTTTAGGATAACCTTGAGGGTCCACAAAAACCATTTTCCGACTCTCCTTATCATTATTATACATGGTTATGTCGGAGGATGTTCCTTTTTTCCCCAGGTTTGCGGCAAGGGAGGTTCTTCCACTCTTTTCAGTCCCTATGATTGCAACGTTTGTCATAATGAGTCCTTTTCTTGATCAGTGTCTAGTATTAAGATTGATTTCGGTATAAAATGAGCTCAAAAGTTAAGGTGGTTTTTTGAAACCTTCAATTTCTGGCTTTGATTTTTTGGACTTTGATTATCTTTTTATCTATTACTGGATTAATTATATCGCAACATGCCATTGGTATCAGTATACTGCAATATATTTCTTTTCGCGATATTCTCAATCACAGCCTAAATCGGGAAATCAAATAAGGTGAAACTCCTAGTGAGATCTTAAGCATAAAGTCTTTAAAGCATTCATTCTGCAGACTTCACTTAATGAGCTCGTCCTAAAAGATACTTCGCTCTAGTCATAAAGTATTGTACTTGAGTTCTAATATAGAATTTTTAGGAAATCTATTAAATATCTTTTTTATAGTTTCTCTTTAATAAAAAAATTAAAAATACTTATTCCACTCGAATACCTTGCTGCTTGCAGCGGGATGCGCCACTACAACCTTGATTAAATAAAAAAGAAAATATTTATGTATAACATTTCCTTTCCTTAATTGTAAACAGCTTCAAAGTAAAGATATCGATAATTTGGTGGTTAGTAGATTGTACGTTAAAAACAAAAATATAGTTCATTTAATCTTATACTTTGAGTGATCACATTGGTTCATGATTATAAAAAAGCCATTAAATCTCTGTAGTCAAAACTAAGTAGAACTTTGATAGTAACAACAGATATATAAAATAAGGTTTGAGAGATCAAATCTGAACAAACTAATATAACACCTCTGTTCAGGAAAATGTAGGTAGACTTATTCTTATGTTTTTAGTAACTGATCTCTACAATCTCAAATTGCAGTTTTGGATTCTGGTAAAATGAATCAGAAGCTCTATATTATTTGCATTGTTGCTGTACTGGCTTTAGGGGTATCTCCCACTTTAGGAGCA
>NZ_DAVG01000036.1 GCF_002505485.1 Methanosarcina sp. UBA5
GTGGACGATGGCCGATTACGATGGTGATGGTATCCCTGATCTTATTTTCATCAAAACAAGAAATACTGGTACAGGAAGAGTTGAAGTTCACATAGCTTCAGGAGCATCAAATTATCAAACAAGGATTCTTGAGACAGGAACCACGTTCCTACCTGGGACGGATGGAGTGTGGGCGATGGCCGATTACGATCGTGATGATATCCCTGATCTTGTTTTCATCAAAACAAGAAATACCGGTACAGGAACAGTTGAAGTTCATGTAGCAGGGGGTACTTAACTTCAAAGGTATCTTCTACAAAAGATATAGGAGTATTACCGGGTAATATTCTGTGCTTCCAATGCATTTGCGCATCGATTTTTAAATTAGGAGAACAATATTCAAGTGTGTCTAATTCAGCACTTTCTAAATATGTGAATTTGTTGGCGAGAAATTCGGTGCATTTTTCAGCAAATTGAGTGTTTCTAAGATCATAGCATCCGTTTGAAGTAGGTGACAGCTAATTAGTAATTTGTACCATACTCTTCGAAACGGGAATTCAATTCCGATCTTACGAATCCAAGAGGAATCAAGTTTTGCTTTGATTTACCTAGAGATTTTGGACAACAATGTTTATCTATAAGGGATATCGCAGTTATAATTGCCGCAGTTACATAAATCATCGGGAGTGCTATATTCGCTCCCCTTATATCTTTTTTTAATAACATAATCATATGTTATATCCTGAAATGATTTCGTTTATTTTAAGATATAAGCATAAGTTGCGTAATTTAAAAAAAGCAGAGTTTATAGTGTAAAATCTGTGTATCTTCGTAAGAATCAAATTTTGCAAATACTTTGAGACACGAACTTTTAGCATAGAATGTTCGTATTTCGGGAGAAAATAACTCATTTTTCCATTAAGATTTAGAATATTCTTCGCTAAATACGAACCTTTTAATATTCTGTTCGTGTGCTATTTCTTATGGATAATGGACTTGTTACCTCTGATGGAACAAAGGTTCTCACAGTTGCGGAATATGACCAATTTGTTAATTTTATTCCAATGAAGTTCAGGCCTATTTTTGAAGTCAATACAATTACAGGCCTTCGATACGTGGAGCTTCAAAGGCTACATGATCATGAAGAATGGTACTATACAGAAAGAAATCAGATAATCCTTCCTAAAGAGGCACAGAGGAAAATAAAACAAAAACTTGTAAAGAGGACAATTGATAAGTTACCAGCTACATTTCCCTATCTCTTCAAGGCTTTCCTAGAGTGCAAGAGACCACCAGCACGTAATACTTGGTTTGAGGACCTTGAAAGATGGAGCTACAAAGCCAGTATTACTCCAAAGGTCAATCCAAAGACTCCAAGGAAGACAATTGAAAGTTGGATGTTGAAGGCAGGCATACCAGAGATTGAAATATACAGCAGGCAAGGACACGATCCTATTACCAGTCTTAGACATTACCAGAGTCTTTCTTTTACAAATTACGAAATGAAGGATATAGAAAAGAGGCTCATAGAATGGGGAATTCTTACAAGATAACTCATAAACTGGTTCCGTTGCAAAACATCTGAGTATTTTACAAAATCAATGAAAACATTCACAATTAGGGAAGTTACTCATTTTCATCACCCGAAAAAATAGTACATAAAATTCTTGCAGGAAAACTCCAATAAATTTCCAGGTTATTTCCACGAGAAAACAAGTGCGTAAGCCTGATCAGAACTTAGATACAAGAACATAACATTTTAAAAAACTGAAATGTTAAGTATATAATCACGATAGGTAGACCTGTTTTTAAAGAACTCTACATATAAAAAATGAAGTACATGATGTGATCACCCCCCCCTCAATGTTAAGTAGTACAGTAGTAGTAGCAGGGTTTAGACTGTAAACGGAAGGAAAAAGAGTCTAAAAGATTAAGCTAATTATTTAGCTTAATATCATAAGTAAAAAGCAATGTTGTTAAGTTTAGAAATTAATACTATAAATAAATATATGATTTATTCATATTGAGAGCAAAAAAATGATATTATATTATATGCTTCAATTCTTGAACGAAGGATGCTACTGCTATACTACTTAACATTGAGGGGGGTGGGTTCATGTTAAGTACTACGTCATGTTATTATCATATATTCAATAAATGCACCTACTGATCTTGATTCAATACTTAACATTGTATTTTTTGTGGTTGTTAAGTTTCGGTAGCTATAAATGAGAACAGTGTTCATAGAAATGCTCAGGTGATGCTATGGAGACTAAGCAATCTGACGAATCCGATCGGTCAGCGTTATATCAGGCTTTGTTTGTGCCAAACAATCCCATCTTTAAAGAAGAAAAGATGCTCAGTAAGAGCTACGTACCCGAAAACATTATTGGGAGAAATAAACAACTTGAGCAGATCGCCGCAAACCTGGCGCCAATTACAAGACATGGGGATCCTATCAACATGTATATCTGGGGCGGCAGTGGAGTCGGAAAAACGATTACAATCCGTCATGTACTCTCGATTTTAGACTATGGACTTCATGAAAATAGTGACAATACTCATGTGGACTTCATCCGGATAGATTCTACATCAATCAATAGTGATGTCCTTGTTTGTCGCGAGATTCTCTTGTATTTAACCGCAACTATTCCTCAAACAGGTTTTACCTTTGCTCAATACCTTCGCTCTATTTGGAGCGAGATTGACCGCGTAGCAAGCAATTACGATTACTATGCGTTGATCATTTTCTTTGATGAAATTGATAAATTTAAGGATCCCAATAATGTTCTCTATCAGTTTTCGAGAGCAATGGAGAACAAACGGATTAAGTCTTCAAACTCCACTATAGGGATCATCACCGCATCAAACAAAAAAGACTTTCTGAACTCGTTAGACAATAAAGTGCAGTCCTCTGCCGGGTTTGTGTATCTGCAGTTTCCGGATTATAGCGAACAGGAACTTTGCGAGATTTTAACAGATAGAATTGAAGCGTTTCAGCCTGGTGTAATCACAGGAGCTGAGATCAGATACTGTGCAAAGCGCGTAGCAGAGGGCTTTCATGGAGATGCTCGTAGGGCAATTGATACAATTCACGTTGCGGGAAAAATTGCCTCAGATCAGCGTTGCAAGCGAATCACTACTCAGCATATTGATCTCGCAGAGCAGGAAATAACAAATACAGCAACGATGGAAATGATGACTAAGTTTTCGAAGCATGACCAGTACTTAATCACTGCCATTTACTTATGCAACAGGATTATCAAAGCTGAGAAAATAAACTCATCACCGAACACAGGCACCGTTTTTAGCGTATATCAGGCAGTTTGTAGGACAGTGAATGAGTCACCAACGAGTGAAGGGCATATTTCAAGAAGAATTTCAGATCTTGATGATAAGCAGTTGATCCATGCTCAAAAGGTTAAAGGCTATGGGAACACGAGGTTCATTACTCTGTCTTCGGATACCGAATCGGCAATTGATTTAATCTATATCGATCCTCTTAAGACACAGATTGAGGCAAACATTTCGGATATAGAATCAATTGTGATGACCACAATAAAACGTACTAGAAAGCCTTTCGCAGAGTTTTCCAAATTTATGTAAGACAGAGTTCGGTTCACGAGCTCATCCAGGCTGCAGGCAGACAAGAAAGTAGATCAGAAAAAGCAGGGTTCCGTTGCAAAAGCATAGAAATAAACTTGAATTTATCTTTCTTATTTATAGGTGTGTAGTCTGTGGGATCTGGAATAATTTTTCAGTATTCGGTGATATATATTAGAAGGGCAAAACCCGCCAACTACGCAGTACCTTATTCTATATACAACTTCGAGTTCCTACCATCGAATGTTACAGAGTACTCATCAAGAATGTTTCTACCTATCAAGATGTCTCCTGCTGCATCGTTATAAAAAACTTCGATATCTTTGTGTCTATTCTGAAGGAACTCTAAGTCTATAAAAGTATACCATGTATTAACTGTGTCCCCAACAACACTTACACTTGCCATTAAATCCTTATCTAACCCGAGTTTAAACCAGATGTCTTCGGGTATGACAATTGCATCTGAACCCGTATCAAGATATGCGCAGGCTTTATGTCTTTTTCCTAAAACTGGATTAATGAGAGTTACAACGACAAGAGGGTCATTATCGTAATAATCAAAAGTAGATTTTTTATACATAGTTTCTATTCCTAAGGCGAGCAACTGAAGGATTTTTACCTACTCTACGCACAAAAAAACGGTGGCCTGGACGTTCTTTTCTTGCTTTTAAACTAACATCTTTAAGGTGATCACCGACCGATACAAGATCATTAGCATCAACATCTATGGCTATTATTTTTCCATTGTATAGTCTTTCCCATTCTTCCTTATGGGCTTCATAGATATGTTTTGCTTCTACATCGAATTTATTAGAATCTGACATTGTGCTCACCTTTTCAGTTAGTTCTTTACTGTGAATTATGTCTTATTATCTAAATAACAATATCGGCTTTGGCAGTGTGCCAACTTTTCTGTAAGATCATAAATCTCAAAAAGTTATTGAGTAGTAAATTCCATATCGGAAGATCAATTTTTTCCATATTAAGCAAAAACTTGACCTAAAAATTTACAGCAAATTCGAGACACTGCCTTTAAGGCGCAAACAAAAATAAAAAATCAGGGTTCCGTTGCAAAAAAATCTGGCTTTTGTACAGATTATTGAAAACTTGAACCGGGATATTGAAACACTTCTCAATGGCATCGAAAATCAAACACAGGAGCATTAAAATTCTGTTAAAATCTGAGCATCCTATTTATATTTAGGTCTTCTGCTAGTGATTCAGTTTTGAAAAAAGCCCTATTTTCCGGACAGTTCTTCAAAAAACTTAAAAATGTACAGGCGAATAGAAATAACATGGATAAATTTAAATGGACTCTTTGAAAGCGTAGGACAGCTTACCTCCTTGCCTGTGAGCCTCTGAAATATAAAGAAGTCGCAGCAAAACTAAATATCACCGAGCAAACACTCTGGAATTATCGACAGCACCCGGAATTTAATCGAAAGGTGGGACAGATTGCAGCTAGGGAAGACCGATTACGAATGGAAACACGTTTAGCAATTGAATTGAAAAAGCTTGGGCTCGTTTAAGTCAGCGAGGTCTTTTTCTCTAATCCTATGTGAGTTTACACAAATTTTTTATATGTTTGAGCCAGTTATCTTTTATGGCGCGAACTAAAGAAAAGCATTCTATCGTTGTCATAATACTTTTAGTGATCGTAGTTTGGGTTGCATATATATTGTTTGTAGACCCGGGAATGATTACCATAAGATGACTCTCTTCAAAACTCCAGTAGTTTTGATTGCTTTCTGATTTAGTAAGTTGTTTTAACTCTTTCACTTATTTTTCATTGAAATATTATTCAGAAAAACTTCTTCTATAGTTTTGATAGGGCAGAAGGTCATATTTAGATTGCGAAGCAGACCTCGTTTTGTAGATGTGCAGGAAGCTTTTGGGGAAGAGCTTCCTGCAATTCTCATTGTACTAATCTAATTCTTAACTTCTATTGCTTTATAATTAATCAAAGTTGAACTTGTATTCAATATGAAGGCTCTAAAATAAGATACTCTTTTATTACTCCATAACATTTTAACTTAAAAAAGTGGAGTGTTTGTATCTTGAAACGAATTGCAATTGCTCTAATTATCTTTCTATTATTAACAAGTCTGGCTTCAGCTGCTACTCTAAACGTAGGCCCAAAAGAGAAATACAAAACCATTCAAAGTGCAGTAAACGTAGCCCATAATGGCGACACTATCAAAGTTGCATCTGGCACATACAAAGAGACAGTCATAATTGATAAGTCAGTCAATTTCTACGGCACTAAATACCCGAAAGTGAATGGTTTTGAGTATTTTGGAGCAGATTCGGATATAAACGGTTTTTCGATTACAAAAGATGGGGTATCTTCGGACTATGCAGGAGGTGGAACTATTCGGAATAACTATTTTTACAATTGTAACATCGATCTTGCGGGTTCATCTTCAAGTGCTTCATCAGTGATTAACAATCAGATCACTGGTGGGACAATTATATTGTATGAAACCATGGGTGAGATCCCAATCAAAGGAAATATTATTTCCAAATCAAAATGTGGTCTGTATATAGGTGATATGGCAGGAGCTTCACCGGTCACAAAAAACACGTTCAAGAATTGTCAATACGGAGTGTACATCTATACTGATAAGAATCCTGGGAGAATACCGCAGTTTTCAGGTAACAAGTATATCAAAAATAAAGTAAATATTGGTTGGGGCACTGATTACTGATTTTAAAAACCATTTGCGCTTATTTCCAAAACTCCCACCACTTCTTATTTTTTGTCGTTGCTGGGGCTTCTATCTGCTTAACCTCCACAGTCTTAAAGTAATGAGCAAACACATTAAGCATTTCTATTTCAATGTATCATTGTGACCCAAAGAGGAAGCCCTTTAAATATTGCCAGCGAGTAAATTTTTGTTCTTGTGTGTTCTTTGTTTCTTGTGCTTCTGGCAACAACCTGAGGTTTAGCCTGCCATTCTCCTGTATTACCGACTGAAGCGAAAAAGCCTGTTTCTCTATCTGTTGATCTTTGATTACGATCTGTCCTTTTAGGAACTCTAGTTGTTTCTCCATCTTCCCCTTCAAATCCTGATTATGCTTTTCTAACTCTTCAGATCTAGTGCGCAGCTGTGCAAACTCCACAAGGTCTGGAGCTTTCTTTAAGTTCTCTTCCAGGTTTTTTATCTGCCTTGTGTAATCCTCTTTACTACGGCTTACTTCATCCTTACTACGCTTTACTTCCTCTTGTAAAGCTTGTATTTCTTCCTTACTACGGTTTACTTCTTCTTGCAGTATTTGTATTTCTTTTTCCTTCTCTTGTAGTAAAGTCTTAATCGTTGTGTCCTCTTGATCTGGATTACACAGTAGTAAATTAAGGCCTTCTATGATGCACTCTGTATTACTTGTGTACTTCTCTGTCTTTATGGCTGCCTGGACTTCCTCATAAAGCTCTGTGGGGATCTTTGCACTTATCGAGGATTTCATAGAGATGTAGTAAAGTTTTACTAAATGATTAAATTTTTTACTTCGATGTAGTAAAGGTGTATTCCGGGTATTGACTTTTATAATTTTCTTTTTATTTTGCCTATGTGTTTCTTACAAAAAAATCCTCTTAACGTGTACACTCATCGATAGGAAAAATTTTCTACCCAAAAATGGAATAAGCCTCTTGATGTCTAATTTTCACATATGTATGGTTGCTTGTATTCCAAAGTCTCCGGAACATCTCCATTTATAAATTCTCTATTAATATTACCTATGGTTTTCTTACTGCATTTTTTTCAATTATTAGTTTAAAGTTAAAATTTAAAAGATTACTTTTTTTATCTTATAATTTTAAGATCTTTAACATTATAAGGCAATTTAAAAAGTTTCTTATGTTTGTATCTCATATCATAGGTAGTTCTCAATTATGAGAATAAATGATAAAAAAGGA
>NZ_DAVG01000003.1 GCF_002505485.1 Methanosarcina sp. UBA5
GCTTTGGATATGTTTTTAAAATCTTTTATTCTGCTTAATTTAAGATACGTTCTTATATTTTTTGCTTTAGTCTCAAGAGATGTCTCTTTTAAATTCACTCTCCCCTCAGCTCAAGCCCTGCTTTTACTCCTTTTATAACGGCTTCAGTAATCTTTTTCCCAAAATCCGTGCTTGAACCTGAGTAAGGAATTTCAGTTTTCCTCTCATTTTCCAGGCCAAGTTTTGAGTCCTTTTTTGAGTCAATCTCATAAGCGACAATCACTGCATCCGTATTCGTGCCAAGGAAGGTGTATCCTTTTTCAAGCAAAGCAAGCCCTTTTGCTTCGGTGGCTGTGATTATCGCTCCGAGAAGAGCTGTCTCGGATAGTCTTGCTTTTGAGACTAGAATTATATTTATGGTTCCTACCTTTGCCCTGAATTCTGAGCCGTTGCTTATGCCAGCGGTTATGAAAGCTGTCAGGTAGTCATTTTCTATTACCTGAAGGTATTCCATTTTCACAGCTGTAAGCAGGCCGAAGTGATCCTTTCCAAGACCCAGTTTCAGGGCTTCTTCTTTTAAGAACTCCCGCGGGTCAGGAGGGTTAAAGGTTCTTGGCACCTGTTTGTTGAAAATATACTTTACCCGTGCGCGGCCACCGTTTAAGCCCGTGCTCGCGGCTTCGAAATCTCCTTTGATTATAAGGGCACTGTCCTTCACATAGTATTGCATATACATGAGCTCCGTTTTTACAGAAAAGAGTACAATCGTATATCTTTATCTATCTCCAATTATTATGATTTATACTTTTTATTCTTTTATATAAGTGTCTAATAAAGTCCTTTGACTTATAAAGACCAATTAAAGCCGCATTTTTGAATAAGAAAGGTTATTAAGTTCCCATTTTTCGAGCATTTTTCTTGATACTCCACTGTTGAGCGGTCTCCTATAACCGCTCTTTTAGAAAAGGCTTGACCGGATTATAAAGATATTACGAAGCGGTAGTGGTTTAATTTAAAAGGCTCTTGATAATGTTCTTAATCATAAACATAATAAATTATTTATCAAAGTATCTTCTAATTACTTATCATGGATCACAGGTATCATTCATACTGGTTAGCTCTTATCATTCTTTGCGGGATATTTTATATTGTTTTTGGAGCATTCTATGCTATTTTTGGCTTTCGTGGATTTTTAATCCTTGCAATTATCTTTTTTATTGTAAGTGTTTTGTACGGTTTATGGTATTCTATTTCTTATAAATCTCGCAGTTGAGTAAGTGTTTAACTGCTTTTGAATAATTGAATTTTGGGGAAAATAAGACGAGCATTTTTGAATATGCAAAACTAAAGCTAACAAAAAATGGATTATTGAAGAATAAACATTAAAATTAAATCTACATTTTAAATATTTAACGGCTTAATGCTGCCGTTTTTCAGTTCAAATGCAGTCCTGTAAGTTTTCACATGGACTTTCTAACGTTTACTACAGAATCACTTGAGGCCTAGTAAAGCCGGAACTGTTAAATATTTAGAGAAAATACAAATAGTTTTTATGTATTCCTGGGATCCAAAACTTTATTCTTCTAATTCCTCAGCTCAGAAAAACTGGGGGTTTGAACTTCTTTCAAAGCTGAATTTGAAAGGAAATGAAAGGTTTCTGGATGTTGGTTGTGGTGATGGAAAACTTAGTGCTGAAATGGCAAGAAGCTTACCTCAAGGCTCTGTTCTAGGAATCGATCTCTCCGAAGCAATGATTACTTTTGCCAGAAATCATTATCCTCAAGAGAAGTTTCCAAACCTTACTTTTATGCAGGCAAATGCCAGTGAACTTACTTTTGACTCTGAGTTTGATATTGTTTTCTCCAATGCTGTTCTTCACTGGATAAACGCTCCTGAAGCTGCTCTGAAGAGTTTTTGGAAAAGCCTCAAACCTGGCGGAGTATTTCTGGCCCAGCTTGGAGGAAGAGGAAACTCTGCGGAAATCTTCAAAATTCTTGACTGCATGCTTGAAAACAAAAAATGGAACTCTTATTTCAGGGATTTTGTATTTCCATACGGCTTTTATGGACCTGAAGAATATGGTAAATGGCTCAAAGATGCAGGTTTTTCAATTAAGCGTTTGGAATTGATCCCAAAAGACATGGCTCTTCAAGGAGAAAGTGGACTTTTCGCCTGGATTGCTTCAACCTGGCACCCTTATATACAACAGGTACCTCAAGAGCTGAAAGAGGACTTTATAAATGAACTTGTAGCTCTTTTTGTGAAAAATTATCCGCCTGATGATAAAAGATATGTCCATGTCCAGATGAAAAGGCTGGAAATTGAAGCTTATCGGGAGAAATAGGTCTGTAAGACAAAAGATAATAAAATATATTGAGTTCAGATTGGATTAAAGCTTCAAACAGGGTGATTTGTACATGAGCGAATTACTGATTTATGTTAATGGAAAGTTTGTCCCCAGGTCCGAAGCCAAGGGTTCGGTCTATGATCACGGTTTCCTCTATGGTGACGGAGTGTTTGAAAGTATAAAGGCTTATAACGGACGTGTCTTAAGTTAAAAGAGCACGTTGACAGACTTTACGATTCAGCAAAGGCAATTGCAATGGATATATATCTCACAAAGGATGAGATGATTGAGGTAATTCTTGAAACCCTGAGGAAAAACAACCTTAAAGATGCCTATGTCCTTCTTGTAATCTCAAGAGGGATCGGAGACCTTGGGCTTGACTCCCGCAAGTGTGAAAAGCCAAGTGTAATTGTTATAGCTCAGGGCTGGGGAGCTATGTATGGCAACCTCTATGAAGCAGGAATCACAGGAGTCAGCGTCTCTGTCCGGCGAAATGCACCTGATTTTCTGTCCCCGAATATTAAATCTCTCAACTACCTAAACAACATCCTGGCAAAGATTGAAGCCAATGAAAAAGGTGGGGATGAAGCTATCTTCCTGGACCAGAATGGCTTTGTGTGCGAAGGCTCGGCAGATAACATTTTTGTTGTCAAGAATGATAAGGTCTATACCCCCTTGACAATCAGCAATTTAAAAGGAATAACCAAATCTACAGTCGTCGAAGTTCTGGTCCAGATGGGATACGAAATTATCGAAGCAAACTTGGGTTTATTTGATCTTTACACAGCAGATGAAATATTTGTCACCGGCACCTTAGTTGAAAGACTGATCGGAGATGGAAAGCCAGGTCCGCTTACCAGGAAGCTGGCCAGAGGTTTCAAAGAAGTCACTGAAAACAATGGGACTCCAATCTACTCTTAAAAGCTGAATTTAAAAGATGGAAGCGGATCTTTGTTTCGCATTCCATCTGTTGTTTTTGTCTCTAAACACTTCATCTCGATGCTTTTAACTCTGCGTAGAAATCCAATAAATTCATCTCAGATCTAAAATCGATAGCAAGAAAAATTGTAAAAATCCTTAATTTACTGCGGAAAGTGGGTTCGATTACTCTGAGGAACACCTGAAGGGCACCGATTAATTTTTCAGTGAGATGGGGTTTAAAGGATTGTTAAACATCTGCCTATTTTCTGTTTTATCTATAAAATTACGAACAACCTCAAGATACTCGCCTGGTTTTTCAAGGTGGTGTTGATGAGATGCGTCCTCAAAGACAACAATCTCAGATTCCGGAAGCATGCTATGATAATATGCAGTTGTAGACGGGGTAGCCTCATCATAGTGTCCGCAGGTGAAAAGGGTTGGGACGGATATTTCCTTCAGCAGATCCACTCGCTCGTAGCCTTTGAGATTTCCTGTAATTGTGAACTCGCTTGAACCCCACATTTGCTCATAGACTTCACTACCAAATTTTTCCATACTTCTATTTATTCAAAAATATTTGGGGTGTAAACTAAAACTCAAGTTTTTTAAGCTTCTTATTAGGCTTTTGGGACAGTGTAGGGCTAAAACACATCAGGCATATCTTGAAACCGCCTTAAAAAGGCTCAAATTTAAATGGTCTACTAATAATGTTAGCTATTTAACCAATAAAGCTTAATGAAAAGTTATTTAGTAGCAATGTCAATAGTATATTTTATAAATTTAAATGTATTATATTAAATTTAAATGTTATTATATTATGGTCATAATTTTTCGCAGCAATGTAAATGAAAGAAGGTTAAATTAAATAATCGAATCAATGCAAACTGGCACTATAGTAGACATCTTAAAGTTATCAGTAAAACGAAATGCAAAGAATCTTTTATTACACAACAAATAAAATAATCGAAATATAAAATTAAAATTAATTTATTTAATATCACTAAAGATTGCATTTTGTTGAATTACAGAGGGAGACTTAAGGGGAAAATGAAAGCGAAAAAGGAGCAGTCTCAAGCAATAGACCCAAATCCTGTGCTTAGTGTGGCAAAGGATGGAGTTATCCTTTACTCAAATGAGGCGGGGAAGCCCTTATTGCATGATTGGGGCGTGAGAGTCGGAGATAAATTGCCTCTACATCTCGAAATTTTTGTTCAAAGGGCAGTTTCCCGGAAAAGTATTGAAAAAATAGAAGTTACTATGGGCAAAAAAGTATACTTTATTGTTTTTCACCCTTTGCCTGAACGAGAATGCGTAAACATTTACGGATTTGACATAAGCGACCGTAAAAAGCTTGAGGGAAAAAGTCTGGAAAGTGAAACTCAAAAAAAGGCAAACCTGAAGCTTGCCGAGATTATCGATGCTAAAGCTGTCCAGTCTCTTATGAGTGATTTTTATACACTTGCTCATATCCCCATGGCCTTACTTGATCTTAAAGGCAATATTCTGGTGAGTGTTGGATGGCAAGAAATTTGTACGAAATTCCACCGGATTAATCCTGAAGCCTGCAAGCATTGCGTAGAAAGCGACATGAGTCTAACTGCGGGGGTTGCTCCGGGAGGATATAAGTTCTATAAGTGTAAGAACAATATGTGGGACGTAGTAACTCCAGTTATGGTAGAAGGGCAGCATGTAGGTAATGTCTTCTCAGGCCAGTTCTTTTTTGATGACGAGCCTCTGGACTATGAGCTTTTTCGATCTCAAGCTAGGCAATATGGCTTCAATGAGGAAGAATATATAGCCGCGCTTGAAAAAGTTCCTCGGCTTAGCAGGAAAACTGTAGATACAAGCATGGCTTTCTTCATGACCTTTGCTAATATGATCTCACAACTAAGCTACAGCAACATCAAGCTATCTCAATCACTGGCGGAACGTGATGCTCTGGTGGATGCACTGCGGGAGAGCGAGAAACGTGAGCGAGCTCGTTCACAGGAATTGGTAGTATTATTGGATGCTGTTCCTGTCTCTGTATATATAGCACATGACCCTCAGGCGCTTCAGATAACTGGCAACAGGCTCGCTTATGAATGGTTACGAATTCCAGTAGGTAGTACAAACTTTTCCAAGTCCGCTCCTGAGGGAGAGAAGCCCGAGATATTTAAATTATTCAAGGACGGAATTGAACTCCAACCTGAAGATATGCCGTCGCAGATGGCAGCTACGGGTAGAGAGATTAACGACTTTGAGCTAGATATTATATCTTCTGCCGGCGAGATACGACATGTTTTGGGCAACGCCAGGCCCTTGCATGACGAACAGGGAAACGTGCGCGGATCTATTTCTGCATTCATAGATATTACGGAACGCAAAAAGGCAGAAGAAGCTCTCAGATTATCAAATATCTATAATCGCAGTCTGATTGAAGCCAGTCTGGATCCTCTGGTAACTATTGGGCGTGATGGTAAGATTACCGATGTAAATAATGCTACAGAACATGTTACTGGATATTCCCGAAATAATTTAATTGGGACTGATTTTTCAGATTACTTTACTGAGCCTGAGAAAGCCCGTTCAGGCTATCAGCATGTATTCATGGATGGCGAAGTTAGAGATTATCCTCTAGAGATTCGACACAAGGATGGACATATATCTCCAGTTTTATACAATGCTTCGGTTTATAGAGATGAGAATGGTAAGGTTATTGGCATCTTTGCTGCTGCACGTGACATTACTGCGATTAAAAAGGCAGAAAAGATGATTCAGACACTAGCAAATGTTGTGGAGTCATCAGATGATGCAATTCTAACCAAATCTCTTGATGGAATTATTATTAGTTGGAATAATGGGGCAGAGAAAGTTTATGGATATTTAGCTGAAGATGTTCTGGGAGAAAACATATCCATACTTGAACCAGGCAATACTAAAGGAGAAACAAAGAATTTAATTGAAAAGATTAAACGGGGAGAAAGGGTTCACCACTACGAAACTTTGCGGATGAAAAAGGATGGAACAATAATAAATGTTTCAGTTACTCTTTCTCCGGTTTTTAACGCGTCTGGAAAACTTGTGGCTATCTCCACTATCACCAGAGATATTACTGAGAACAAAAATGCAGAAGAAGCTCTCAGATTGTCAAATCTTTATAATCGCAGTTTGATTGAAGCCCGCCTTGACCCTCTGGTAACCATCGGGCCTGATGGCAAAATTACGGATGTAAATGGTGCTACAGAACATGTTACTGGA
>NZ_DAVG01000018.1 GCF_002505485.1 Methanosarcina sp. UBA5
ATTCCCAAAAATTATTTTTTTATTTAAAAATCGAATCCTTCAGCAAATCTGCAAGGCTGGTCAAATAATTAAAGAATTACTTAATACAATTTTATAATTTTCTCTTTATTTTGCCTATGTGTTTCTTAGGGTTTTTTTACGTTTGATGAAAGGGCGGTAAACGGCATAAAACCCCGTATTCTCATAAGATCTGTAATGAAATTGTTTACTAAAGTTTCCGTGCAAACTATCTTAAAAAGTCACAGGCTTGCCCGACGTTGAAAACATTTTCTTTAGAATATATTTACAAAGTTAAAGAGTTGGTCGGGTGAACTCGGCCTTTTTTAGTAACCCCAACAGGAAAGTTCAGGGTACAATCTGGAAGAGTTGTATTATATGTAATACTTTTTTGTAAAAACTTCATACTAACCGGTTACAGGTACAAAAAGGCTTATTTTTAGAAAAATCTGAATAAGAAAGATACGGAAAAAGACTTTTTGAAGTGGAGATAGGCTTGCCCTCATACCACCGGAAAAAGAGAACTTAATCACTGTAGTTGATACCACAACCTGTTCGAGCGAGCAGAACTGCTCTAGTATGAGGGTGTTCTCTTCGGTAGGCTTCAGTTTCTCCTTCTGTAGGACTGTCCTTTGCTCCTAGATTAAAAGCCTCGCAAACAGGCTCATGCTTGCCTATAATTGAATTTTTAAGTTATTTTTTCCTGTTTTACGAGATTACTGTATTTTATTCAGAAATCCTGAAAATAAGATAGCTACATTTTAATGTAAAACGTAGCCATAAAGCAATGAGAAAGGAATCCAGAGAAAAAAATATCTCGGTAGTTCTCTCTACCGAAAAAGTAGATAGCTCCCTGTTCTCTTATCTCACTACAGCAATGCGATTCATAGGTTCTGGAGTCACCGGAGAGAAAGCTGCGAAGTAATTGACGAGGGCATCTCTAACCAGAGGACCTTCTGTCCTATTGACCCCTTCCTTAAGAACAAATAAATTATAGCTTCCATCAGCCATGCGGTTGTTAACTGTTACGCGGTAAGGACTGCTCGGATTGATAGAAGTGCCGTTTATCTTTATACTGGAGATGTTGATCATATTGCCCATGGGGGCGCTTTCGTTCCAGGTATAGCTAAAGCCTTTTGAGATCTGCAGTATACGCGGAGTTGGGTTGTCGATCTGTTGCTCCAGCAAAGTGTCTATCTGAGTGCCGTTCAAGGTCATTGTGACTAGGCTGATTTCAGAGGGCTGGACGCTGAAGGCCTCGCCATAGGTGATCTGACCGGGCAGTTCATTGCCGCTTTGTTGAGTATATATCAGATCAGCGCGAATGCCTCCAGGGTTTGCGAAAGCTACAACAGCACCGCCATTGCTTGGGTCAGAGGTAGCATAGAGCTGAGCATCGGCTATGAGATCGCCCAGAGCAGATTCACCTGAATCACTCATTACTACTGTAATATCGCTCGTAATGTTACCTATCACCCGGTTTGCGAGGGCTGCAATCTGAGAGTTGTATTCATTGACCAGTTCAGTTACTTCAGAATCTTTAGGGACATCTCTGGATACTATAATATTTCTGGATCTTTCTTCGATTACATCATGAGTTTTGTTGCTTATTACCAGATCGATATCCGTGAGTAGATTACCTGCCGAGTCGGCTTGTGTCACTATGCGGCCGTCAATATTGGCATTGTAGGCCTGATGGGTGTGGCCGGTGATGAATGCATCTACTTCGGGATCGGTGGCGTTGACAACATCTACAATGGGACCACTCATATTCAGGCTCTCGTTATATAGTCCCTCTTGGTAGCCACCATCGTGTATAATCACCACTATGGTTTTTACGCCCATATGCTTCAACTCTTTGGCATATTTGTTAATGGTTTCAGCTTCATCCAGGAACTTAAGTCCCTTTACTCTGGAAGGAGTCACTATAGAAGGCGTATCTTTCAGGGCCACTCCAATGAATCCTATGGGTACTCCCTGGACGCAGGTGATTTTATAGGCAGGGAATATTGTGGCATTGGTGCTCTCATTGACGATGTTCGCAGCCAGATACTGGAAATGTGCTCCTTCAAAAGAGGAGTTATTCAGGCAACCGTCAGTCGGATGGCAGCCACCATTTTGAATGCGCATGAGCTCGTTTAACCCATTATCCAGCTCGTGATTGCCCACGGCCGAAAAGTTTAATCCTATAATGTTGAGGGCTTTTATTGTTGGTTCATCGTGGAATCGAGATGAAATAATCGGACTAGCACCTATATTGTCTCCGGCCGAGATCACGAATGTATTGGGGTTCTCAGATCTGAGTTCTTTTATATGAGTTGCCAGGTATTCCGAACCCCCGGCATCGACACGTATGGGAGCACCGGTCTCATTATAGTCTATAACCATCTTGCTGATGGGAGGCTCAAGTTGGCCATGGAGATCATTAATAGCCAGGATCTGGACTTCTATCGTACCTTTATCAGGTTGTGAGGCCCCCAGGCCGCTCAGTGAAGCAATAGAGACAAGCATCACTAGGAATAAAAGGGCGAAGTACCTGTTGGCTTTATTTATTGCAGAATTGCGACTTTTTGACAATATACATCCCTCTTTAAGCACTCGATATCTGTTTTCGATCAACTTTCCATCGGTAGATACACTGTGTATATATTGTTCTAACGTGTGTTCCAACTCATGTTATATAATTATTTCCTGAAGTGTCAAGTGTCGAAATTCGGTTCCGTTGCAAAAAATCTGGCTCCCTTGTAAAATCAGAAAAAACCTTCACAATTAGGAAATTTAATCATTTTAAACGTTTTATGTTAAAATGTTGGGGTTCAAAAATAATAGTAAAGAAAGAAGGCCTCTTTCAGGTCAGGCCTGCAGCTGCCAGGATAATTTTTTATCTCAAAAGGAAAGATAGGTAATCTAAAAAATATTAGATCACCCTTTAAAAAGGTCCCGACTTTTTTGCAATAACATTCGGAGAGAACATAAACAGTTTAAAATAACAACAATAAAAAATGATTTGGGCAATTGTTGAGAAAATAAGCCTGTGCTTGAAACTAAATTTTTTGGACTTTTTCTCACACTAAAAATTCCAACATTTTAGGGTAAAACGTAGCTATTCTTTGCTTTTAACAGTGGATCGAGTTTTCTATACAATAACTCCTTGATAATCATGATTTTACAGAACTTCTGGTATACTACCAAATACGAAAAATCTGTTTTTTAGGTATCAAAGTGAGGCTATAAATCATTTCACGAGTCATTCAAACTATGAAACAATCCTAATCCAATCATCAAGTAGATCCTGATATTTCACAGCTTGCTTTTTTATTCTCTAGCTCTTCAGTGTATCGTTGTGATATTTTTCTTTCTTCAAAGTTGCCTGTTCTTGTAATTATCTGAGATATGTTTATTTCTGCAAAGTCTAAGCCGTCATTTCCTCTCAAAATGTATACTAGGGTCTGGTTGAATGGTTTTCTAGGTGAGCCGGAATGAGAAAATATAAATTCAAATATCATATCTTCTGTTTCTGTCTTGTTGGTTATATGCATATTTTTCCTTCTTATTCTCTTATGTACTTCTCAATTTGTATGTGGTATCCGTTACGAGTTTACGAGACTTTGAGGATATATTTAATAAAGAAGTCCTAAGTTGTCGAACTCTTTCCTGACGATCCGCATACCCTCATCGCAATCCTCCGGAGTTTTGCCACCTGTGATTACCAGCTTGCCAGAGCTGAACACAAGCACTACGACCTTGGGAGCCTCGACCCTATAAATGAGCCCAGGAAATACCTCTGGCTCGTATTCGACATTCTCCAGACCAAAAGCTATAGCAATGGTGTTCAGGTTAAGGGTTGTTTTCAAATCAGCACTAGCTACAATGTTCTGAACATGAACTTCAGGGTCTGGATATATTTTATCGAAGCCGATGTCCTTTAGTGTATTAGCCAGAGTGATTATGGCCGCATGAGCGTTCTCGATGCTCTTAGCTCCAGTGCATACCACTTTTCCGGAAGTGAAAATTAGAAAGGCAGCCTTTGGATTCTCAATTCTGTAGACGAGGCCGGGGAACTTCACTTTGTTATATTCTGCGCCTTCCAGCCCAGACTCCATCATTTTTACCAGGTCGAAATCTTCTGCCAATGCGGTGGATGCCACTACGTTCTCTAGCTTTACTGTGGATTCCATATAGCACTTATTTTAATGTTCTATAGATCTGATTGTCGGTTTAAGACACAAAATGGTTCCGTTGCAAAAAATAATGGGAGGAATTTATTGAAATAAGTAGAAATTTAAGAGTATACATTATGCCAGTAAATGCCTTTAAATGGAAGCACTTTGTAGGTGAAATAGTTGTGTTGCAAAAATTTTCTTTTCGCACATTTTTTGGCTGATATAATTGGTTAATTTCCCTAATTGTGAAGGTTTTCAGTAATTTTGTAAAATAGCCAGATTTTTTGCAACGGAACCAATCTCACGACAAAAAATATCAGGTCTAAAGCCTGCCTTAAAGCTGACCTGAAAATCCGGGAGAAACAGTTATAGCTGCTTCAACTCCTGTGATCTTCCTTATTTAAATCAAATCGTAGGCTGAGATTCGCTTAAACCTATTTCAGTCCCTGGAGCAGGGGCATCAAAAAATGGAATATCTGCACCGGGAAACCAGGCTTCAAGGAAACTTAACAGCTGATATTTCAGGAAAACTGCAAAAGGCACATTGATTAAAAGCATGATTCCAAGGAACAGCAAAAGTTCTANNAATGATAAAAGGAATCAGGAATATCCAGCTCATAGGATCCGATACGAATGATGTAAAGATGTAGTAAAGAACTACGTCAATAATTACGAAAATGATCCCCAGAGCCACCAATAACAATAGGAAAAGAATTCCGATAAGTATTCCCACTACTAGTCCAAGCACAAACCTGATAACCCAATAAACCAAAACTTGCTGCCAGCTTTTCCTGAAATTTGCAAAGACCAGCTTCAAAGATGCAATGAGTCCTATGTTCCGGTAAATAGAAACGGGAATTGCAAGACTTATAAAAGAACTTATTATACCCATAATCAAGCCAAGCGCAATTAGTACACCAATGAACCAGACAAATTCTCCCATCAGAGCAAACCAGGAAAAGTCTGAGGACGTTTTCATGATGCTGGAAATTAAAGGCAGTGCGGCTATTCCCAGGAACACAAGAGAAATTATTAGCAGAACTAAACGCACCAAAAGAAGGTTGAATCCCCTTCCCAAAAACTTCCGGGAATAAGCCCATAATTTGACCTCATTTTTTACCAGTGACTCAACAAAAACAAATTCCATAACACTGGAAATGTAGAAAAATAACAGGAAAATAAGAATCAGGGCAGCAATCAAAGCAATCAATAATCCGTACTCGGAAAAAGAAGTAATGAGAGAATTAATACTTTGTGGAATGTACCCATGAATTAGGTCAGAACCGAGAGTAGTAGTGTTTCTTAATTCTTCAGGACACATTGTATAGTTATTGCCTGAACCTGTGTAATTTGAACTACCGCTGCCTACGAAAAAAATAATGATTGCGAGTTTTACCCACTTCCAGAAGTCAAAAGGTTCAAAAAGAGCTCTTCTTGCCCTTAAAACAGCTTTATCTATTGCATCTATTCCGTACCAGTTCATGGTATAGAATTTTTCTAGGAGAATAAATAGTTATTTCAGACAGTTCCGTTGCAAAAAATCTTTTCTAAGGATACTACTGGGCCCATATGAGCGGATTTTATAAAAATCAAAACTACGGCGTTTTTTCGCTATCAAGAAACATTAAGAAATATGCTTATGTGTTTCTTATACTTTTTTCGCATTAACGTTATGGGGTTATTGATAGGAAAAAATTTCTACCAAAAAAATGGAATGAGCTTTCTGATGTTTGATTTTCGCATATGTATGGTTTTTTGTATTCCATAGTCTCTGGAATTGATTTTAACTCAAACACATAGCAAACTTTAACTGATATCGTTTTTATTTGTTGAGTAAACAAACTCAACGAATTCGCTAGATTTTATTTATAAATGATCTGAGATATTCATGAAAAAAGGTGGAAACTGTAAGGAAGGATATTACTCTTTGCTTGTTAATTTACGAATTTCTTCCGTTATCTGGTTTTTTATGCTGGTTTTTACTCTCTTTATTTTCTTCCTCTTCCATTTCTTTCCTGAATTCTATATAATCCCTCTCGACTTCTTCTATCTTTTTTTCCATTTGTGACCTCCATCCAGTATTAGCAGGTCACACTCTATTTATATATTTTGGAACAATTTAGTATTTTTATTTAGTCATTCAAATTTTACCTCTAAGAATTCCCCACTCTATAAGTCTCTTTTTTATATCCCTCATTTCGTAATCAGTAAAAGAAAGGCTCTGGTAATGCCGTAAAGATGTAATGGGATCATGTCCCTGGCGACTGTATATCTCAATTTCCGGTATCCCTGCCTTTAGCATCCATGATTCTATTGTCTTCCTGGGAGTCTTAGGAGAAACCTTTGGGCTTATGCCAGCTCTCTCTGACCACCTGCTAAGGTTATCCCACCAACTTGTACGATCTGGCGGTCTCCTCCCCTCTGAAAATGCCTTGAATAGATAGGGAAAAGTCGAAGGTAGTTTGTCAATAGTTCTTTTTGGAGCTTTTTGTTTTACTTTCTTTTGTGCTTCTTTCGGTAGTATTATTTGATTTCGATCTTGGAAATACCAAAGCTGGTTCTTGTGTAGCCTTTGTAATTCTATGTATCTCAAACCTGTAATTGTATTGACTTCAAAGATGGGCTTAAACTTTGCTGGTATTGCTTTAACGAATCGATCATACTCTTCTACGGTTAATACTTTAGTACCGTCTGATGTCACTAATCCATTTTCCATTAAATTACTCCAAAAAAGTAAAATAACAACGTTATATAAATATGTTGGTGTTTCTGGGGTTTTCTCGCTCTAGCAAAACCCTATTTTTATTTACTTGCATCGTTTTCAATTCCTGCCATAAAGCCAAATACGAACCTTCTTTGTCAAAACGTTCGTATATAGAGTAATTATGTTCCGAACCTTTTTTTCGTGTAAATTCAATATCTATTTTTCTCATATTGGTAGATGTGATTTAATTGTTCTACTGTAGTAAGGTTGTCGATGTGTATTTAATTGTTATTATTCTAACGTAATCGCAATAACTTCTACCATCCTCTATTTTCCGTGACATTAGTGTATGTTAGATCCATGGTGTCTTAAAAGCATCAAAATGCCATCATAAGTCGCTTTGGGTATTTACCTTAAAAATACCAACCTATTATAATCTTGCATAGGGGGAATTTGATATGAGATGGCCTATGAGAAGATCATTTTCAGGTCCTGCACGCTGGGATCCTTTTGACGAGATTAAAAGGACGCAGGAACGATTAAACCAGCTGTTTGAAGATTTTATGCCAATGGAAGAATGGGGAGGAGGAAAGGTTTACACTCCTGCCATTGACATTAAGGAAGAAGAAGATAAGCTTGTAGTTACTATCGACTTGCCTGGTATCAATAAAGAAGATGTTCAAATTAATCTTAAAGAAGATATGCTTGAGATCAGTGCAAAGACCGGGAAAGAAAAAGAGACTGAAGAAGAGGGATACCTGTGTCGGGAGAGAGCATATACTCAATTTTATAGGGCAGTCCGCTTGCCTATGAATGTTAAGGAAAAGAGAAGCACTGCAAAAATGGAAAACGGCGTCCTGGAAATAACACTTGGGAAACAAAAAGAGGGAATTGGTATGACTGGACCATCCATACATCCTCCCCCACCTCCCCCGCCTAGAAAACGAGGAAGAGTATAGCAAGAAGAACAAAAATAGGAAAGAACCATCAGGTAATTACATCTAAACATTATGTTCGCCGACTTCTCAAAAATTTTAACTACAAATTTTGTTAATTCATTTCTGATGCCATCAGTTTTATTTGTCATAATATCATCAATAATATTCTTACCTTTAATTCCAGAAATGAATACGAAATCAATAGATAATAGTTCTTTATCAAGTGCTGGAGTTAATAACTCGACGAAAGAAACTTTTTTACCATATAAGTTACAAACTTTATGGGAAGATAAATTGGGATTACTGTCATTTACATCTTTTACACTGAGCATATTCTTACTTTTATTTAACAGACCGATGATTAAAATGCTTGAAGGCTATTACTTACTTTTTGTTCCTGGAATTTCATACTTCGAGCGTAGAAAGTTACGAAGACTAAATAAAAGTCTTGAAAGTACCCGAAGCAAACTCAATAAAATTAACTATAAAGATAAATATTCAGAACTAAATGCGAAAATTACAGAACTGTCTATTAGATTAAATACAGAGTTCCCATTTGCTTTAGAGTACATATTACCAACAAGTTTTGGTAACGCTATCCGTTCTTTTGAATTATATTCATACAAGGTGTATGGAATAGATGCTACATCCTGCTGGCCTCGGATAATAAGCTTTGCATCTGAATCACATCGGACGAATATAAATGATGCTAGCTCAAGAGTGGATTTTGCAGTAAATTGTTTGTATCTTACAACGGTAATTATTTTTGAACTGATTTTGATCTATTCATTAGAAATTATTCCTCAAATAACTTTTATTATATCTGAATCGTTTACTATTTTTGTACTAATTTGTCTGTGGAAGTATGCCATTATGTCTGCAAAATTGTGGGGTGATGAAGTAAAATCAGTTTTTGATCTATATCGTTATGATCTGATTACAAAATTAAATGGACTAAATGAGATAACACTTGAAAACATTCCACGAAATGAGAAGGAATATTGGTATTCGGTTGACAATGTTTTTTTATATCATACGAAATGGGAAAATGTTATTAAAAAAGATGAAGAAACTCCAAAAATATGAATTCAATTTTATAGGATTTGCAATCTAAAAACAAGTAAGTTAACAAAGAAAATAACCAATATCAGTATAATTAACTCGCTTGATATGGAAAATCGGCAGTGTGCTTATTTTTCTGTAAAATTATAAATCTTAAGAAGTTGGTATTTTGAAAATACAGTGTAGGGAGAACGAAATTATGCTCAGTACACAAAAGCTGGACTTCAAATTTACAGCAAATTCGCGACACTGCCGGAAAATCAGTTATCTGTATGTTTCTCTATCTTTTTTGCATTAAATAGAAGGTTTATCGAAGGAAACAAGTGTATTCTTAGATCATATGTAACATTTGGTTTTGTATTTGTATAGGTGAAATACGAACCTCCTATGCTAAAAAGTTCGGATATCAAAACATCCTGAAAATTTAGATTTTTTGCAACGGAATCGATCCCTTTAATATTTCTTTTTGATTAATATTAGTTTCGTAATTATATTTCTATACATATTTTATTGTTTTAATATTAATAAGCTCAATAAAAATCAAAAAACTGGAGGTAAAGATATGGAAAAGTGTGGAGTTTGTGGTGGCGATGTACCTAAACAACCATCGATTGCCAAAGATGGGACATGCGATGCGTGCCATAAGAAATTAGCTCTTAAAGAAGAAAAAAAGAAGTGAAAGTAATAAATGAATAATGAAACATCACCGTGAAAAGAGAAATTACAGAAATTCTTCATCGTTTAAATAGGATGAGAATTGCCTTGCCTTCTCTTTTTTTAGATTTTTGTGTTTTCGGAACATCGATATAGTTTTCTATTATTAATATACGAGTCAAATACAAAGGGAATGGTAGTAAGAAATTCGATTGACTGGATTGCACTTATACTTGTCATCGTGGGTGGATTGAATTGGGGACTTGTTGGGCTCTTAAATTTCGATCTTGTAGCTGCCATTTTTGGAATGGGGAACTTACTTGCCAGAATTGTATATATACTCGTTGGGATTTCTGCAGTTTATATGATTTATTCCGTCACTAAGGACATGACTTAAAATAAGAGACTTTTTATTAATTTCCATGCTTTGTTGATTAATATTGGTTCCGTTGCAAAAAATCTCAGAATAAGCATGTAAATCTACAGACAATGAACAAAAGTTAAAATATTCAAAAAGATTTATCAATAGAGCTTATCCAAAAACCAATTTTACTCCCACATCAATAAAAATTTCAGAACAATTTTCATGATCAAAAGCTCTATTGATTATTCCATATTCGTGACTCAGAGAAGTAATTTTGAGTTTTGGGATTAGCTCAAATAAAAATAAGGGGGACTACTGGGATTGGTTTCTTCCAAAATTACTCCTGTTTTTTCTCTGGCAGCGTTTGCAGTTATTCACAGCCTGACTGCGAGCCTGCCCTTCAAACGCCTCCTCATGCGGGGTCTGGGTTCCAGGGCAGATAGGTTGTATCTGCCGGTATATAGCCTAGTTGCAATGCTAACGATATTGCCGCTCGTTTATCAGCTCTACAAAAATCCTGGACGGGTTCTCTATAAAA
>NZ_DAVG01000023.1 GCF_002505485.1 Methanosarcina sp. UBA5
ACTATTAAAGGTTCAGATTTTTATCATAGATTCACCGGGAAGTAAAAATTCCTATGAGAAATTAAGACCCATTAGAGACTTGTCATTTTATTTCTTATCCATTTAAGATCTTTTTGGCTTTATGGAAGATCAGGCTTGGAATAACCTGAATAGTCACAACGAGAAGTATAAACAGCCCCAGCTTTCCGTGAACAGATGATAGTATGGATACATCCAAGAGGCCAGAGGTTCGATCCCGCTTATCTCCACCAAGAAATATAAGGCTTCGCGGAAAGGACCTGTTGACAAAGTGGATTTTAAGCCTGGTTCCGTTGCAAAAAAATTATGATAGGGATTTACTGAAATAAATAGAAGTTCAGGAGTAATGGGGCTATCGATAGAAAATTTTTCGTGGTACAAAAGTATAACGTCCAGTGATAATGTTTATATCTATTTTTAGGTTTTTTCATTCTATAGTCTCTGGAGTAATACTGAACCTAAACACATAGCAGGTCTTAGCCAATCACGGTTTTAAATGGCGAGTAAATAAGCTCAAAACAATTATTGAAAATAATGTGTAAAGTGTTATAACTTACCAATTTTTGCTGTTAATCATAATACTTATCTGTTTTACAGTAATTAATCAATTCTCGTGGAAATCAACATCACACATTTTTAAGCAAAAACGATCCTCAGAAAAGAGATATGCCAATTGATGAAAGACCCGCCAACGTTCATCAATAGACTTATATGACGAATATCTCGTTTTGTATGTTATAAATTTTGGTAAATGACCATTTATAGAATAAACTTTCTATCTATATTAAGTATTTCAGAATAAAAAATTAGTTTCTGATAACAGGCTTTATAAAGATTACTAAATTTTTGCAAAAGTGAAGGGTACACCAGACTGCTGAAAACCCTCTCTTAATTTTTACTGTTTGTCGAGTTAAACGCATAGATTTCACTCAATCATAATTTGGAAAACACATGGTGAGCGGAGACTATGGAGAAATTACAATGAAAAATACGTAAAAGGTGCTAATGTGTCAGTTAATAAATCGGTCAATCGGATTGTGACAGGCTCTGGTGTAATATTAGCAGGGACCTTAATTGGATTACTCTTCGATATTAATGTTAAAAGAGTTCTCACATCATATCTTTCTCCCGGTGATTTCGGTATATATTCCTTTGCCCTTACAGTAATATCAATCACAGGAGTTATTGCAACTCTAGGGCTTGGTGATGGAGTGGCAAGGTACATTGCATACTTCAGAGGTAGAAATGAAGATCACAAAATTAATGAATTAATTACATCAGCAACAGTTATGGGTCTGTCTGCATCTGCAATTGCTATGATAGCCTCTCCGGCATTATTCGAGCATCTGGCAGGAAATGGATTTGATACACAGGGAGAAATTTCGGCCGTTATCAAAATTATGATATTTACGATTCCTACAACTATTCTTTTGAATGTCGCAGTAGGAGTTTACAGGGGATTCGATCGTACGAATGTAAATATGTACTTCAATAAACTCTTAAGGCCTCTGTCTCTGCTAATATTTTCTTTAGCTGCCATGCACTTCGGTTTATCCTTTCATGGAATAGTGTTTATGGATTTGCTTTCCATGATATTCACATTCTGTGTAATGTCAGTTTACTTTATTAAAAAGCCCCCATTTGAACCGAAATTAAAATTTAAATTTAGCGAACCTACAAAAGAATTATTCAGATATTCTTTTCCTATTCTAATAACTTCGACTCTGATAAATTTTATGACCTGGACAGCTACTATAATGCTTGGCTATTTCAAGTCAGCTGAGGTGGTAGGAGTATATAATGCAGTATCTCCTCTGGTAGGTTTTTTGACCATAATAGTCAGTCCTATGGGTTTTGTATATGTTCCTGTAGTGTCAAAGCTCTGGGGGGAAAACAAAACCGAATTAATAGGGCCTATCTACCAGATAATGACCAAATGGTGCTTCTTGCTCACATTTCCAATCTTTGTATTGATGTTTGTGTATCCAGAGTATCTTCTTACGAATATCTACGGAGCAGATTACGCAAGTGGAGCTATGGTCCTTCGAATTCTAACCCTAGGAGCTATAGCAAACTCATACTTCGGAGTTAATTACCACACTTTAATGGCATCCGGAAATTCTGACCTACTTATGAAGTGTTCGATAGCCAGTGCAGGAATGAACGTTCTTCTCAACTTCTTACTTATACCTCAATATGGAATATTAGGGGCAGCAATTGCATATTCCATATCGTTTTCAGCAAATGAAGTCTTCATGACCTTTAAAGTATGGAAAAATCAGAATATGCATCCTTTCACCTCAATGTACAGAAGACTAACTCTTATCAACATCTTCATAGTTTTGGTTATGCTCGCAGCCAGAAAGGCACTTATGATAACTGAAGCAAGCTGGGAATATGCAACTTTTATCATTCTGTACTTTGCAATCATTCATTATGCGAATATTTTGGACGAAAATGAGAAGAACATAGTAGGTGAGATCAGGAAAGGTATTTGGTTCTGTTGCAAAAATAATTTTTCTAT
>NZ_DAVG01000014.1 GCF_002505485.1 Methanosarcina sp. UBA5
GGATACCTTTCTGCGCATTTTTGTCTACGAAAAGGTAGAATTCCTTTGTAGCAGTCCTGCCAGGATTGAGGGCTCCAATGTTCTGTAGGGCATTTGCCTCAGAATCAAGAGAGAAAGGATATTGAGGCACAACTTCGATGTCAACATTGTCAGCCTTATCCCCTCCGATGTTTTCTACCTGAACGGTCAAAGTCAGATATTCTCCTATTTTTGCAGGATAGGGATTTGTTTCGACTATTGTAACTTTCAGATTGGCTCCTCCAACAGCTGCAGAGGCAGGAGCTACAAAGAGCAAAGAAATCAAAAGCAAGGAAAAAAGAGTTGCTACAGTAATCTTTTTAATCATTTCCATATACTTGCACCTTCAATTGTATTGAATTATTCCATCTCTTACCAGGACAACTCTGTTAGCATATTTTGCAATTTCAGGGTCATGTGTAATGATTACCACTGTTCTCTCTTCGTTATTCAAATCCATAAATATACGAAGGATTTCGACTCCTGTTCTGGAGTCAAGGTTTCCAGTCGGCTCATCCGCAAGAAGGACTGCAGGATCATTAACAAGTGTACGTGCAATTGAGACTCTTTGGGACTGACCTCCTGAAAGTTCTCTTGGACTATGATGCATGCGGTTATAAAGTCCCATAATTTTAAGAAGTTCTCTTGCACTCCTCTTTGGATCAATATTGATTCTCAAATTAGCAAAGGGTGGGAGCAAAATATTCTCAAGGGCAGTCAGGCGCGGAACAAGATTAAAAGTCTGAAAAACAAAACCAATTTCAAGCCCCCTAAGGCGTGCAAGCTCTTGATCTGACACTCTATTGAGGTCACAACTTCTTACAAGAATGTGCCTTTCAGTAGACTTATCAAGGCAGCCTATAAGGTTCACAAGAGTACTTTTTCCTGAGCCTGATAGGCCCATTATAGCCAGAAGTTCTCCTCTCTCAATTTTGAGATTGACGTTTGAGAACACGGGAATTTCCAGACTCCCGAGTACATAGCTTTTTCTGACATTGGAAATCTCGACAATAGGGAATCCATCCTCAATTAAACTATTTTTGATAATATTCACATCCCCCTTTCCCAAAGTTGCTGAAATGTTATGAAAGAATCACATTGAATAATTTCAACGTTTTTACTCATTATGTAAAACAGTACATTTTAACTTATGCTTTCCCAATTTTCGACTAAAGAGACAATTTAAGGGCATGCCGCTACTGATTTCTATCTTTGAAAATAGGAGTTTAAATATAAATTTTCAAAACTGATCCTCTATATACTGTTTTGGACTTTTTGACAAATCTTTTCGGTATAAAACGCTTCTCTTTACTAAAAACTGTTGTAGATGAAATCCACTAAAATAGAGGCAGTGAGAACAGATATCTGTACTTATTTCATGAGAGGAGAGGCTTTTCCCAGAAAATTTATAACTTCGCTTCGAAACTTTCCTTCACAAACTTGTACTGTTCTCTATACGGATATTTTCCAGAAAGTTGATCACAGAGTTGAAATTGCTGCAGCAATCATTTTCAAAATTTCTGTACTAAGCCTAAGAAGACATTTAATTATTTAGATCAAAGTGAAAATAAATTCTGTACTTTCTAATCTAATATAAGTGTAAAAAATATATACATGTTCATGAAATCTCAACTCTAAAGATTTAAGAAGTATAATTCATAAGGAGATGATTTTCTATTGAGCTTATATAATTTAGTATATATAGCTATATACAGTCACTGTTAGCTAAAATTTCTAACGGTAGATCCTGAAATAAGAGGAAATCCACCGTATGAATTTTACTAAGTGGCTGACCGTAGCCGTGCGATTTGGAGGCTTGATAGAAGAAATTATATCAAGATTGAACAGCGGTTGCAAATAAAATTGCTATCTACAGTATGCAAGTATCGATTTCGAAAATACAAAATATGGAGGGAATAAACATGGCATTTCCACAAATTGTCTTTGGCTTCGGCCTTAACCAGTGCTTTAACTTTGTAAACAACATCGGCTTCTTCTTCCAGTTCTGTTAAACGAGTTTTTAAAGCAGAAGTGCAAGAGGTCTCTGCAGCTAAGGGCCAGGATATTATATATCCAGACTGCAGAAGCCGGGGTATAACGGAAGATGAACAAATTCAGTAAAATATTGGGGAAAGTGATATTATGACGTTCAGTATTTTCTATTCAACAGTCTGCAAAGCTTATCAGGCTGAAGTCTTCAAATTCTTCTACTGCGATTAAGCAGGAATGCTAATTAAGCTGTGAATTAAACGGTCTCTGCAGGGAAAGACCATAAGGTCTTATATTTCCCGCTTGCAGAAATCCAGGGTATAACGGGGATGAACAAATTCAGTAAAATATTGGAGAGAGTGATGTTATGACATTCAGCATTTTCTATTCAAAAGTCAGCTATTGCTATCAGGCCGAATGCTTCAAATTCTTTTACAAAGACTGCTGCTAATCAAGCTGTAAATTAAATGGCTTCTGCAAGCGGGAAATATAAGGTCTTATATTTCCCGCTTGCAGAAATCCAGGGTATAACGGGGGACGAAAAAATTCAGTAAAATATTGGAGAGAGTGATATTATGACGTTCAGTATTTTCTATTCTTTGGTCAGCAAAGCCTATCAGGCTGAATGCTTCAAATTCTTCTACTGCGATTAAGCAAGAATACTAATTAAGAGATGACAATAACAGATGAAGTTGTCTGCTTTTCAGGCAACTTCGTCTTTCCAAAAGAAATGTGATACTGCCACTTTTTTACTTCTTTTTTATTTTCCTACTATTTTCCAACTATTTACTCTTTCGGAGGCTTCTACAGTTTCAAATGTACTTTTTGAAATATGGGGTAAGAAACGGTGTAAAATTTAAATTTGCTTTTAAAATGTCGAAAATCGGGATAATATAATATTTTTTGAATGTTATGGTCTCTCTGAGAGGGCCTTTATCTCCGAAAAATTAAAATGGAAATTCAAGAAACGAGATGCTCGGAAATCTTATATAACTGTTGCAGCAAAAGCTTCTGTCTATAAATACTAAAAGACTATTATTTGTAAGGAGTTTTCGTTCTTTACATTATATCTAAACTTAAAGTATACTTTAGTATTGATGCTCCTAGATAATTTATTATTGGAACAATTGTTTACTAATAATTAGAAATTTTTGTATTATCAATTCCAACAACTACAAATCATCCAGCTATTCGATATAATATGCTCTAAATTCATAAATTTTTTAGCTGGAAGTCTGCAAGATTATTTATACTTACCTGTAGTCCCAAAAGTAAATTCCTGGGAGTAAAGCTTGGGAGTATGATATAAAATGGATATCTAAGGGGGTTTGGCGAAAACACATACTATCCGAAGTGATCCATAAACCGAGTTAAATTGGCAGAAGATACGTCAATTTTAATTGAGGAAGATGAATTGAAAAAAGATAGCTTTGAAAGTAGATAAATGGAGGAATTTATAATGTCAATGTTTTATTTGAGTTATACAAAAATCACCCTATTTATAGAGATAATAAGGTTTAAACTGATGTATACCGACGGCCATGGCTTTGGTGGCTTTGGAAGATTCTCCAGATGAAGTAGATCTCAGGTGTTTACTAGTCAGTTACCAATCTGAATGATGTACCAATACAGGTTTAGACTACATGCTCATGCATGTGACCTGTATCATTTTTTCTTAGTAAATGTGATTGGATTTAGGTTCTTTCTAGAGAAGATACTACAAGGATTAATCGAACAACCATAAGAGTTCAGCCGAATGGATCCTTTACATATCAGCTCTATTTTTGTATTTGAGAATCAATCCAATAGGAGATAATTTAGGCGGAGGAACTGAAACTTAAAATCTACTTTTAAAATTAATTAAAAAATTATACAGAATAAAGGGAAATTAAAATTTTTAAGGGGAAAAGGATTTAATCTTTTAAAATGAAAAGAGTTTAAATATTTAAAATGAAAAAGATTTTAAATTTTCGATTAAAAAGTAAATGTTACTAATTTTGGAAGATTAATTAGATAAAAAGCCTTTTTACAGATCCTGTTATAAGCATTTATCCTTGAATTTTAAATCCAGGTACATAAAAGAGATATTAATTTGATTTTGTAGAAATTCTAGAATTCACAGCATTCGAATCATTTTTAAATTTAATTTTGAAAGTAAATTATACGATTAATTTAATTGTCACCGGCGGTTGTGGAAAAATCGGCGGGATAAAAAACTAGTTCGAGCCTATCTGGCTGAAGAAAGTATGGAAGGCACGGAAATCTCTTGTGCCCATTTGCCTTTTATTTCCTTTTTCCAGGATGTAGCTGGTTTCAGACAACTTCATACCTTACAGCCTTAAGAGCACGGAAAAACTTAATATAAACTCTGAACCAAGGAAATCACCTGTGATCCTAAAACTGCGTGCCTTCTTTTTTGCCCATTTTCCATGTTTTTAGTGGTTTACCTCTAAGTTTAAGACCTGGGTAAAGGAGCCCTGGTTTAGGTCTAGGTAAAGGAACTCTTGTTTATACTATAACTACAGCTTTAAACTTTGGAGTTTAAAATTAATTTGATAATTGAAGCTTAGATAGACTTCTGTAAAGCCAGTAATTTAGATTCTCAGGAATAATGTAACCTAAGTTTCTTCCTCTAATCCGAAGCCTCAGGGGAGAAGTAGTTGACGCCTTTATATGAACGAAACCGGAAAAATGAAGTCTTGAATTAAGGGGGAGTTCCCAGGCCGGTACCATATTTCCAATTTGATCCGAAAAAGAAAAGATTCAAAGCAACCCTGTAGAAAACCGTTATTTACGTAATTGTATAGGCACTTTACTGTGTTTTGTTAAAGCTTTAATGAGGTTATCCTCATTAAAAAGCCAGGGCTGTAATCCAGAGTCGTTAAAAAAATTGGCTATATATTTAGAATTTTCTCTTTAAATAAGAACTAGGATCATGAATTCACGTTTAATTTGAGTAATAATAAAAATTGCCTGTCTAACAGGCAATTTTCATAATCTTCAGGATAAAAAATCGAAAAGAAATAAGTAAAGTTGAGTAACTCATATATCCACTTTGTTAAACCTCCACATAGCAGCAGATAGCATTACAAGGGCAAAGAAAATTAGGCCAAAGAAAGACACGGCTATATCGACTGGAGTATAGATATAGTGATTCCCCATCACAGAGAAATTGGTTCCCAAAGCAAAATAACGAATTCCACCTGCCAGAAGGGTCAGCGGGTTAAACATTGATAGAACCTTGAGGAAAGTAGGAAAGCCGTCAATAGGATAAAGGGCGCTACTTACGAAGAAAATGGGCATACTAATCAGGGTGAGAATAGACTGCATTCCTTCCGGATTTTCAACGGTAATTGCAATGGAACCTGACAGGAAAAGGAAGCCCAGAGTAAAAATCGTCACCAGTAACATGATACCCACGATTGCGATAAGAGTTTCAATGAGGGTATACCCCTTAAAGAAGTCCATTCCTACAAGTTTTCCGAATCCTATTATTATGAAAGTTTGAAAGAGGGCTTTAGTCACACCGGAAAGTCCAACACCGAGAATAATATGAAATCTGGGAACTGGACTTGCAAGGGTTTCCCGCAAAAGGCTGAACTTTTTGTCAAACATAAGGGTAGTGCCTCCAAACAAACTACTGAACAGCACATCCATTGCAATTATTCCTGCACCCATATAGGTAATATACGCGACTACGGGAACGCCGGGTTCATTTGGAACAAGTGAAGTTAGTTTGTCAAAACTATCTGACATGGCAAGCCCAAAAAATGCCAGCCACATCACAGGCTGGATCATTGAGGTGATGAGTACCGATTTGTATCTGAAGTACTTCACCATCTCCCTCCAGTATATGGCAAGAAATTCGAAGCTCATTCAGAAACCACCGCCATTTCTATTCCTTGCTGTTTTTCATTTTCATCGCCTTCCCTTAACCCGTGCCCTGTGTAATGAACAAAAACATCATCCATTGACGGTTTTTTAATATTTACTATTATAATCTCTATCCCCTCTCTCCTAATTTTCTCCATAACTTGAGGAAGCACGTGAGTGACATCTTCCCCTATCATAACTCTCAGGGACTTCGTATCTTCTGTTACGCTTTCCACCGACCTGAGTGACCTTAAAATCTCTGCAGTACGTTTATTATCACTGGTTTCCAAATAAATAAGGTCTCTACCAAGTTTATTCTTTAACTCATTCGAGGTTCCGGTTACGATTATTTTCCCATGATCAATTATGCTTATTCTGTCACTCAACTGATCGGCTTCTTCCATATAGTGTGTTGTCAGGAATATGGTAGTGCCCTCTCTCTTAACCTCTCTAAGATATTCCCACATTCTCATTCTCGTCTGGATATCGAAACCTATCGTTGGCTCATCAAGGAAAAGGACTGCAGGTTTTGTCATCAATCCTCTTGCAAGTTCAAGCCTTCGCTTCATACCACCGCTCAGATCTTTTCCCAGGGTATCCTTTTTACTTTCCAGATCTGTCAGCTTTAGAAGTTCTTCGATGCGTTTATTTCTTTCTTTTTTCTTCATTGAATAAATCCTGCCGTGATATTCAAGATTCTCAGATACCGTCATTTCATGATCGAGGCAAAGCATCTGGAAGACAATACCTATTGACCTTCTTACGGAGTTTGGCTCCGTTGCAACATCGTACCCGTTAACTCTGGCTTCGCCTTTCTGGAGTTTCCGGAGTGTCGTGAGGATATTAATAACGGTACTCTTTCCCGCTCCATTTGGACCAAGAAATGAGAAAATCTCTCCCTGTTTTACAGTAAAACTGATATTATCGACAGCCTTCAAAGAACCGTATGAATGCTCAAGATTATTTACTTCTATGACATTTCCGGTCATTCGTAAATCAACCCCTTCCCTCTACCGTATCGTATTACTCCTGTCATTTATATTTGACCCCAATATTAGACCCTTATTTCAAGTGGATATAGATTTAGTAAGTAGTTTATTGAAACTATTGAGTTTGAACAAATATCTTGATAGTTTTACACAAGTAGTTATGCCTCTGATGGTTTATATAAATAGGAAATAAAGTTTCTAAACTAACCTCTGAGACCTTGTTTGTTTTTCGTTTAGAAGTTTCTAAGATACCTGATAAATTGCCTGGTTCAATTTTATTTATTGAAATATACCCCTGATAATTTTCTGCTTTTGTTTTCTATTAAAAAGTTCTTTCTTTGCTACATTGTAAATAAAAATTGAAAAAAATATAAGAAAGATATCTTTATATTATGGAACCTGTTCGAAACAAGAGTTAATTAAACTAGAAGTCAGACTTTTACTAAAAAATAATTACGGCTCTATTTTTAATGTTACTTGAATAATTATAGTTCTAGCTTACATATTTTCAGGTTTATGAGGAAGATACATATAAATATGTTAATTTGTGATGTTATTTTGGGGTAAGTAATGGCAGATATTTTGAGACTATCATAGGTTATTAGTGTATATCCTGACGATGAATTCGAAAACCTAGAAATAAAAGTAATTCTTCCCGGAATAGAAAAGAAAAATATTACCTTTAAGATTACAGAAGACGGCTTTTACGTAAAAGCCACCAAAGAAGGAGTTGAGTATGAAGACAGTTACGCAGTCTGCTGCCCTGTAAGCCCGGAAAAAGCAGTAGCTAATTATTCAAACGGTGTACTTAAAGTAAAGGTACCTTATTAGCAGTCTTTTGAGAAAGCAGTGGATGTTAAAATCGAATAAGGGGGAAGAGATTTTACGTGAGGCTTCTTTAAGAGGAGAGAGAGTACTATGGAAAGTGCTGTACCCAGAATATTGAAAACTCCAATACTAGCAATGTATCATGATGATAAACACCAACATCTTACAATAGAAGTTGAACTACCCGATGTAGATAGTGAGAATATCACGCTTATGATGCATGAAAACAGCTTTTCTCTAAAAGCGTTAAGTAAAACCGTAGAGTATTTAGGGTCTTTTTTTCTGGACGGGCCTGTAGATCCCGAAAAAGCAATTGCAGTCAACGATAGAGGAATGCTTACTATCAAAGTTCCTTACAAAGAGAGTTTTATGTGTGCAAGGTATGTTCCGATTGAGTAAGGCAACGAAAAGAACAGCTTTATCGTAAAATATTTCTAAAAAACTTAATTTTATATCCTATTAATCTTTATTATATTTTTATTTAAATTAACAAAGACCATTTCTACTAATACGTTTGCGTAGAGGAGATTTTATGAAAATAATAAAATGTGGCGATTTGGGGTTCAAGTGTAACTTTATGGCTGCTGGCAACGAACTGGAAGAAGTTGAAAATGCTATGTTAGATCATATAGAAAAACAACATAAAAAAGAGCTTCAGAATATGTCCGAAGACGATATTCATCATCTGAAGCACCGAATATCTACTCTTTTGGGAAGAAGCTGTGGTTGTGGAGCTCTGTAATACGATAATATGAAATAATATTTTGAAAAACGAAAGTTTAACCTGGGCCTCTAGGCAAACTTTCTTTACAGTTTTTTTTAACAATTATGAATTTCATTCAAGGATTTCACTATAAAATCATACTTAGGAGAGAATGAAATCGAAATTGGCTAAAAAAGTTTTGAATAAACTGATCTTAAGTAATCAGTTTTGAATAAACTATTTTTAAGTAACCGGTTTTGAATAAACTATTTTTAAGTAACCGGTTTTGAATAAACTAATTTTAATAAAACTTTTTAACGAAAATAGGTTTGAACAGCTCAGGAATTCAATAATTAGCTTCAAATCTTAGTCATGAATTCAGAACCCAGAGATAGTAATTAAGTAGCCTAGCGAAGCTAACCCACGGGATATAAGGCAATAGTAGATAAAAAGTTATTTTTGAAATTTCCCTGAATTTCAATATTGTCAGTCAATGTTGTCAGGATTGCAATCCATAGAAAAATAATTTCCACAAAGGTGTAATAAGGTGATCTTAGCTCAAAGAAGAGAAAAGACCATAGAACATTAAGGCTTAACTGAATGCCAAAAATAAGCAACCCAATTTTTATCTCCTTTTCTTGTAGCCCCTTCTTCCAGACCAGATAAAGTGAGATTCCCATAAGTATATAAAGAATAGTTCAGACCGGAAAGAAGACCCAAGATTGAAGAGTGAAAGTTGGCTTTTCTAACGGAAAATACCATTTCTCAAGAGATGATGCTGTAAATATCGAGCCTATTGCTCCTGCAAACTGGCAGAGCAGCACACAGACCAAAAACTTAAAGAGATTCACTCTTTTCGCCATATGAAACCTAGAATCTATCTATGTTTCAATCTGTATGAATGTTATTGTTGAAAAAACTTTACATCTTTACTCAACTTTTTACTTCCATTTTGGCAAATACACTTTGCCAAAAGAATAAATCAAAATGCGCTAAGAAAAACTACTCTTTTTGGAACTGTTTTAATGAACTTTATATAGATGGGATTAGAAATATATTCAACGAAGTGGGGATATAATTTGAAATTATTTCCAAAGATACTACCACATAATCGATACTCTTACAGTTCTATATTTCATAAATGTATAAGAAAGTATATATACTATTAAATAGGTAAAAGGATACCTAATGCCTAGTTAGGATGGAAGTTAAATGGTGCAGATAAAAAAGTGTACAACCAAAGAAGATGTTTTAGAGGCTGTAGTTGAGAGAGACGTGAAGTTTATCCGGACCCAGTTTACGGATACACTTGGCATCATCAAGAGCTGGGCAATCCCTGTTGAACAATTGGAAGAAGCCTTCGAAAGCGGGGTAATGTTTGATGGGTCTTCAATACAGGGCTTTACAAAGATTGAAGAATCTGACATGAAACTTGTGCTTGACCCATCTACTTTTAGGATCCTTCCTTGGAGGCCTACAACCGGCGCAGTATCCAGGATCCTTGGAGATGTGTATCTTCCTGATGGTCGACCATTTGAGGGAGACCCCAGATATGTTCTTAAGAGCGCAATTGAAGAAGCCAAAAAAATGGGTTACTCAATGAATGTAGGCCCTGAATTGGAATTCTTCCTCTTCAAACTTGACGCAAATGGAAATCCAACCACAGAACTTACTGACCAGGGAGGATACTTCGATTTCTCACCTCTTGACCGTGCACAGGATGTACGTAGAGATATCGACTATACTCTCGAACGTATGGGCTTCCAGATCGAAGCTTCTCATCACGAGGTGGCACCTTCTCAGCATGAGATTGACTTTAGATTCGGTGACGTACTGAGTACCGCAGACAATGTTATAACTTTCAAGTATGTGGTAAAGTCAATTGCATATCACAAAGGATATTATGCCACCTTTATGCCGAAACCTCTCTTCGGGGTAAATGGCTCAGGCATGCATACTAATCAGTCCCTTTTCAAAGACGGCAAGAATGCATTCTATGATCCAGAGAGTACAGATCAGCTTTCTCAAGAAGCAATGTATTATATTGGTGGTCTGTTGAAACATATTAAGGAATTCGCAGCCGTTACAAATCCTGTTGTTAACTCCTATAAGAGAATTGTACCCGGATATGAAGCACCGGTTTACCTCACTTGGTCTGCAAAGAACAGAAGTTCCCTTATCCGCATTCCTGCAACCCGTGGCAATGGGACAAGAGTTGAACTCAGATGTCCAGACCCATCGTGTAATCCGTATCTTGCCTTTGCCCTGATGCTTAGAGCCGGGCTTGACGGCATAAATAACAAGATTGATCCAGGAGAGCCAACTAACACTAATATTTTCCACCTTACGGAAAAAGAACGAGAAGAAAAAGGTATTTGCTCCCTACCTGCAGATCTTAAAGGGGCAATTGATGAGATGAGAGGCAGTGAATTCGTAAAAGAAGTGCTAGGAGAGCACGCCTTTAATCACTACCTCTCTGCTAAAGAGATGGAATGGAACGAATACAAAGCAATTGTCCACCCATGGGAACTTGATAAATACTTACACATGTTGTAAGTATAACAGAAATACCTCGATCATCTAGATACCAAAAAAATTGGCCTGGGTAAAGTTAAAAAAGTTCGTTTTAGAAGATACACTCCCTTCCGGGAAGTGTATCTCAATTTAGGAAAATAGTTCAGTGAATTAGGTAAAAATTTCTCTTTGTATTGGTATTACTTATATTCTATGAAGCTTCTTTCTATTCTCCAAGAGTAAGGCCCGATATAGATATTAATATAAAAATGCTTTCCTTATGGAAACCTGGGCCTTCAACATTATTACTTTTTCTCAAAGAAATTAACTCGGATAGATACCACAGGGAAATAGCACTGAGGTCCCGAAGATGAGAGCAGGGTACTCTGTTAAAAAAATATTATTAAATAAAATTGCAAAAGGATTATGAAAAATTAAAAGGTTAAAACATCGTGCTTCGTAGGATTAACCTCAAGAACCGTTAACCATAAAAAAGAAACATATATATATTGTCAAATAGGTACTAAATTACTTACTTCCCTTAGTGGTGACCCTCTCGATGTATGACATGAAGTAGAACCATATGTGGAAGCGTTGCTATATATTCACATTGATTCAATAATTTACATGAAACAAACTTAGTTAAAAATCCATAAATTATGGAAATTGATATAAAGTTACCCCTGAAATCCAGTTTCTCAGCTGGCAAGTTTTTTGAACTAATTCTCAAAAATGAGCCACGGAAATAATTCAGAAATTATTGATGAATATATTACATTACATTCATCCCTATCCATTTTTAGAGTGATAAAAATGTGTGGAATAATAGGCTTTATAGACCGAACAAAGTCCAGAATGGACGGGTCGAGCATAAAAGCCGCCCTCAGCCTCATGAATGAAAGAGGCAGTGGAGACGGGGCCGGCTATGCTGCATATGGAATTTATCCTGAGTATGCAGACTACTATGCTCTTCATGTTTTCTTTGACAATCTAGGTGAACCAAAAAAGAAGGTAGATGAACTCCTCCAACAACTGGGAGAAATTGTTCACCAGGAAGAAATCCCGACCACCCCACAACCGGGCATAAAGAAAGTACACATTCCCTGGAGATATTTCTTTAAGCCCTCAGAAGACCTGATGGAAGGAAAGATGGCTTCTGAAAATGATGTTGTTACTTACATAGTCATGGAAGTAAATGCCAACGTAAAAGGGGCTACAATCTGTTCCTCCGGAAAAAATATGGGAGTCTTCAAAGCTTCCGGCTGGCCTGAAGATGTGGCAAACTTTTACAGAATTGAAGATTACAAGGGATATATCTGGCTCGGCCACAATCGTTATCCCACAAATTCTCCGGGCTGGTGGGGAGGCGCTCATCCTTTCAACCTGCTTAACTGGTCAGTGGTACATAACGGAGAAATTACCTCATATGGCACAAACCAGCGCTATGTCGAAGGATACGGATACAAGTGCTCCCTGTTTACTGATACAGAGGTTGTAGCCTATCTGTTTGACCTGCTTGGAAGACAGCATGGACTTTCGTATGAAATGGTTGTCAAGGCTCTAGCTCCGCCTTTCTGGGATGAGATAGACCGGATGCCTGCAAAAGAAGCAGAATTGAACAAGGCAGTTCGCCTTACCTACGGGTCTGCCCTCATGAATGGGCCCTTTGCGATCGTAGTCGGGACAGAGAATGGTATTGTCGGTTTTACTGACAGGATTAAACTGCGCCCTCTGGTAGTTGGTGAGAATGGAAACCGGCTCTACATATCCAGCGAAGAAGCCGCAATAAGAGTACTTGACCCAGAAGTTAAGAACGTATACACTCCCAGGGCAGGAGAACCAATTATAGGGAGGTTTATTGAATGACGCTCGGAAGTGTGCCCCCAAAATTTAAGGTCAATATCGATCGTGACCAATGCATGGACTGTGGACGCTGTATTGAAAATTGTTCATACGGCGTGTACAGAAGAGAAGGCGACAAAATCCTGATAGAATCCAGGAAATGTACAGGCTGCCTTCGCTGCGTTGCCATGTGCCCCAGGGATGCAATCACGCTTACAGAGAAACCTATAGACTACCGCAGCCATCCGCTCTGGACCAGAGAGGTCAGAGAGGATATTATTAAACAGGCTCGTAGTGGAAAGATCATCCTTTCAGGAATGGGAAACGCCAGAGATTTGCCAGTTGTCTATGACCGCCTTCTCCTCGACGCCTGCCAGGTTACAAACCCGAGCATTGATCCCCTGAGAGAACCAATGGAACTCAGGACTTACATTGGAAAGAAACCATCCAAACTCAAGTTCAAAAAGACCGAAAGTGGGGATGTAGAGCTGGAAACAAAACTTGCCCCAAACCTTAAGCTTAATACCCCGATCATGATTGGGCACATGAGTTTCGGAGCTATCAGCCTCAATTCTCAACTCAGCATGGCAAAAGCCGTAACAGAGCTCGGGACTTATATGGGAACAGGAGAGGGAGGGTTGCACAAAGATCTCTACCCTTACCAGGACCATATGATTGTCCAGGTTGCTTCAGGACGTTTCGGTGTAAACATTGATTACCTTGAAAGAGGCGCTGCCATTGAGATCAAGATTGGTCAGGGAGCAAAACCGGGTATAGGTGGACACCTGCCTGGAGAAAAAGTAAATGAGGAAGTCTCAAGAACCCGTATGATTCCTGTTGGCAGTGATGCTATTAGCCCAGCTCCTCACCATGATATTTACAGTATTGAAGACCTTGTTCAGCTTATTAGAAGCCTGAAAGAAGCAACCGAGTGGAAGAAACCGGTCTTCGTTAAGATTGCAGCCGTACATAATGTGGCTCCAATTGCTGCTGGTATTGCCCGTTCTTCTGCAGATGCGGTGGTAATCGATGGATTCCGTGGCGGTACCGGTGCAGCTCCCAAAGTCTTCAGAGACAATGTGGGAATTCCAATTGAAGTTGCAATCGCAAGCGTTGATCAGAAACTCAGGGAACAGGGCGTAAGAAACGAGATATCAATTATTGCAAGTGGCGGGATAAGGAGCAGTGCAGACCTTGCAAAGTCAATTGCTCTCGGAGCAGATGCTGTTAATATCGGGACTGCTGCCCTTGTCGCTCTGGGCTGTAGGGTCTGCGGCAATTGTTATAGAAACCTTTGCCCCTGGGGTATTGCTACCCAGCGCCCAGAGCTTGTGAGCAGGCTTGATCCGGAAAGAGGAGCAATTCAGGTCTCGAATCTTATTAAGGGTTGGACTTACGAACTCAGTGAACTTATGGGTGCAGCGGGAATCAACAGTATAGAAAGCCTACGTGGCAATAGAGACCGCCTGCGTGGGTATATGCTGGACGAACAAATGCTTAAAATCCTTGATGTACTGCCAGCGGGGGCCTGATTGAAATGAAGACGGTAAAAATTGATGCCAGAGGTATGCATTACACCCCCTTAAACCAGAAAATCAGGGCTGCGATTGCGGATGGAGCAGAGGAAATCATACTCGACAACGTACTCGGACAGCGCTTTATAGGTGACGGGCTTAGAGGCAATGTCTGCATTATAGTCAATGGGGTTCCCGGAGGAGATCTGGGAATATTCATGAGCGGGCCGACCTGTATTGTACATGGAAATGCTGAACATGCTCCGGGAAACACAATGGATAGAGGAATGCTTGTGATTCACGGAAGCGCAGGAGATGCAGTTGCTCACAGCATGCGGGGAGGTAAAGTTTTTGTAAAAAATAATATTGGCTATAGGGGCGGCATCCACATGAAACAATACGAAGTGGAAGCCAGACCTATACTTGTTGTAGGCGGCACAGCCCACTCCTTCCTCGGTGAGTATATGGCAGGCGGCCTGGTGCTCGTGCTCGGTATTGGCAAGGATAAAGCCATGACAGACAGGGGTATCGGAAGCGGAATCCATGGTGGGGAAATTATCATCCGCGGGGAAGTAGATGATTACCTGCTTGGAACAGGAGCCAAGAAATTCAAGTTTACCGAAAGTGATCTTGAACGCATTGCCCCAATTATAAAGAGTTTCTGCGAGCAGTTTGGGTATGACGCCGCAGAGTTCCTGGACACAAACTACACAAAGATCGGACCTGCAAGCAGCCGGCCTTTTGCAAGCAAATATGTATGGGAGTGATCAGAAATGGCAGAACAGAAACCAATCAGCAAAAGTTACCTTGACCTTAAGTCAAAAGTCTGGGACGAAGGCCTTTGCTCAGGCTGCGGGGCCTGCATTGCAGTCTGCCCTGCTGATTCCCTGTACTTCGAAATCGGCGGCGATTCCACACATCCAAAAAGCAACAGCTACTGTAAAGCCGCTGTTGACAGCGTTCCTTGCGGGGCCTGTTATGAGGTTTGCCCGAGACTTGATGAGCAGCCTTCAAGCCTTCTCGGTGACTATCTTGAAATCACTACTGGAAAAGCCGAGTTTGATGTCCCGAGAAAACAGAGTGGAGGAGCAGTCACAGCAATTCTTGCAAACGCCCTGGATACAGGTCTTGTAGATGCTGTAGTTACGGTTACAGGAGATCCCTGGACCCTCAAGCCACATTCAATGGTAATTACCAAGAGTGAAGCCCTTATCGGTCAGGCAGGAAGCCGTTACAACTGGTGGGTTCCTCTTGTTTCTTCTCTCAAGGAAGCGGTTGTAAACAGGAAGTACAGGAACATTGCAGTCGTCGGAGTTCCCTGCGTTGTCCAGGCCGTTCGCAAGATGCTTGAAACCGACCACCAGCTTGTGGGCCCATACAAGAAGTCCATTCGCTTCGTTTTAGGCCTTTTCTGCACGGAAAGCTTCGACTATGAAAAACTTATTACAGGCAAGCTGAAAAGCGAGTACGCCCTCGAACCTATGAAGGTCTGCCGCATTGACGTTAAGGGCAAGCTCGAAATCACCCTCAATGACGGGATGCAGTATGTAATTCCCCTTACCGAACTTGAGGACACTGTCCGCCCAGGCTGTGGCGTTTGTACAGACTTTACCGCCCTAAAGGCTGACATTTCAGCCGGCTCGGTCGGAAGCCCTGATGGCTACACCACTCTTGTTGTCCGCACTCTTGTAGGACAGCACGTCCTTGAAAGCGCGGTTGCTAACAAGAAACTGCGCACAGGTGGAGAAGTCGACACTGGGATAATTGAAAAACTTGCTAAGAAAAAGCTTAAAAGAAAACCGGAATTAAAACGGGAATAATTACTTCAAAACAGCTTTAGATGGAGTCTGGCTCCATCATTTACTTCTTTCTATTTCTTTTTTAGTTTTTTTCCTTATTACTTCATATCTAATCTTACTGCTTACTTCTCAATATACAGGAATCAAGCCCGAGTTGTCACCTGTAATACACTCTCCACTTTTAGCAGTTACTATAAAGGTGTTTTCAATTCCTACCATTCCTATTTTTTCAATTCCCTTTTTAGGTTCGAGGGCAAATACCATTCCTTCTTCAAGAGGTTCATCAAAACCTTCTGCGATCACAGGCAGCTCATCGATTAGCAGTCCGACTGCGTGCCCAAGGAATCTTACCTTACGGTTGCCAAAACCCATGAAATTCTGCAGAAATTCAGAGTCAAGCTTGTTCATTATGGTATTGTAGATTTCCGAAGGAATAGCACTTGGTTTTAACATTGAGGCAACTTCGTTCTGTATCTCTACACATTTATTATGAGCATCTATGGCGTATTGTGGAAGCGAAGAACCAAACATATATGTTGTCGTTTTATCCGTGTTATATCCTTCAACCCCGCATCCAATATCGATGAATACTAGATCTCCTTTTTTCAGTTTTCTGTCACGTTTTCCAATCAAGGGAACCGCAGGACTCATCCCGTACATTCCACCAGGCCCATTAAAGTAAGAAGGATAAATCGAGCTTTCACCAAAACAGACATTTCCCAAGACCATCTCAGTATCAAACATCCCAAACCGGCATAATCCGTGATGACCTTCTTCAACCATAACTGAATATAATTCGGTTGACAGGTCTACTTCACTCATTCCTTCTTTCAGCATTTCAGGTACCAGATCCTCCAGCACATGCTGATGAATCCTTCCAGCTTCTCTTGTTAACGAGAGCTCATATTCGCTTTTTATTGCTCTGACAGCGCAAATTTGAGCATCAGCAGATTTGACATTCTTAAAAGGGAAGTATTTTTGAAACCTTTGATAAAGAGCCAGTGGGACGACTTCAGTCTCCAGATATACCGTGTCCGGAAGTCCGGTTATACTCTTTGCAGCATCACGAAAACTGTTCATAGGCTCTATATTGGGAAATAAAGATTCGTCCAGAGCTCTTTCATAGCTGCGGCGTATCCAAAAAGTTGCTTCTCCGTTTTTAGGGATAATCAACATTCCATCCTGTATCGTACCTGTAAAATAATAAAGATTTATTTTACTGAAGATAACAGCTATTTCCCATTCGGGGTTTGAGATATTCATTCGTTTTTTAAAATTGATCATGCGGTTTTTTAGTTCGGTTAAAGGTACTTTTTTAATCATGGGGATTCCTTTACTAAGTAATCTGTTATCAGTTGTAAAAGTATAACTCAGCATTGAATATAGTTAAAATTTATAAGCTATATGCATATCTGTTATGCATAATAACACTGTTACTTCTCAAAGCGATGACTGGGATTTCTTATCTCGATAAATTTTATTTCTTACGCAAAAACTCTTATGTCTCATATGAAATTTTTATTTTTTATTTTTCTCCTCTTAAAAAATAAAAGTCGACTCTCCGAAGTTGAATTCCTGCCTATTCTTGAATATGGAAAAAAATAATTAGAAAGAAAACAAATTGAAAAGAAACAAAAAGTAAAAACAAAAGGGCTTTTTGAAAAGGGGCTATCATGCTAGGAAAATTTGAAGATCTTATTGAAACAGCTTCAGAAATGGGGCTCAAGGCTTATCTCTTGGATGCAGGTGACATTTCGGTTGAAAACAGGATTGCTCTGAAATGTGCTTATGGCTGCAGAGGTTACGGAAAGAGATTGAGCTGTCCACCTAATATTATGTCGGTTGAAGAATTTAGGAAAATCATAGAAGAATACAATAGTGCGCTTCTACTTGTCGATGAACGCGATACTTCACAGGTGTCGGATATCCTTGAAGCCTGGGGAGAAATTCGCAAGGATTCTTTCCATAAAATGTTAGAGCTTGAACAGGAAGCTTTCAGGGAAGGTTTTACTTTTGCACATCTCCTGAGGCCCGGCTCCTGCAATGAATGTGATGTCTGCAACCTTGAAATGTGCATAAAGCCGGAATTGAGGCGTTTTGCACCTGAGGCTGTAGGAATAAACCTCCAGAAGGCAATGGAAAAGGCAGGACTTGTACTTGAGTTCTGCAAACCTGAGAAAACTGTATGTGTCGGAATTTTACTGCTTGAGTAAAAATTCGAGTAAAAAATGAACCATCCATATTCAAAATATTTTACAGTACCTTTCCAAAGTGTCGAAAGATTAAAAGGAATACTAATGAAAATGTGAAATTAATAACAAATTTTAACTTTATGATTCTGGAGTAATGTCAAAATTAATGAAAGTAATTAGAAATTTAGAACCTTCATACATAATATTCTAGTTTAACTAGCTATCGTAGTTTAATTAGCAAAGACAGAAGTTATATTAACTCCCCGACATAATTTATGGGAAATATAGCAAACTGGAGGTTTTTTCAAATTGAGTTCTGAAAAGTTAAAAATAGCTGTCTTAGGAGGAACTGGCAATATAGGGGAAGGTATGGTGCTCAGACTAGCCCTTCAAAACCTTATGGCTGAAGGTGTGAAGAACGAAATAATTATAGGGTCCAGATCCAAGGAAGCTGCCGACGAAGCCGCAAAACAAGATTTATCTGAGCTTGAAAATTGCGGATTCGATACTTCAGGAATAACTATTATAGGAAACACTAATCTTGAAGCTGCGAAGGCAGCCGAAATAATAATTCTTACTCTTCGTTTTGACCATGTTATACCGTTGCTGCATGATACTCGTGAAGCTCTTGAAAATAAGATTATTATCACTCCTGTAGTCCCAATGTTAAAGGAAGGAGACTTATTTGTATATAAACCTCCAGAAGAAGGTTCAGCTGCTCTTGCAATTCAGAAAAATGTTCCAGCTTCAACAAAAGTTGTTGCAGCTTTTCACAATATTCCGGCAAGAAAATTGAGGGATATTGCTAAATGCAAGGCTGTACATCATGCGCTGGTGTGTGGTGATGATGTAGAAGCAAAGAAGCTGGTCATTAAGCTTACAGAGCATATGGGATGCCTGAAGCCCCTGGATGGAGGCCCTCTTAAACAGGCAAACACTATGGAATCGCTTACACCACTGCTGATCAACCTTGCAAAAATCAATGGACTGAAAGATCTTGGAATAAACTTTTCCTAACAAAACTTTGTAAAATAGCGACAGATATACAGGAAAAGACCCGCAAAGGAAATATTTTGAATTTCGGTAAATGAGTATTTTGAAAAAATACATATTATTTTATATAATATAAATTATATTATCTCTTATGGCACTGGTTTTTACGAATTTCAGACGCAGAAACCTCTGCCTAAAGATAATAATAAATAGATTCATTAATGTCTGATCAGCAAAAATCAATTAACAAATTATCAGTATAAATAAATGCTGATAATTACTAATTGCTAGCGTTGATCCAAATTCTTTACTTCTACTATTAATCCTGGAGACGATCGTGAAATTCAAAATTACTTCTCTAAAATTACTTCTCTAAATATCTAATTTGGAATTGTAAATCGAGTTTCTGACAATGAAAAATAGTTCTGAGAATTTACTGACTTGAGAATAAAGTTAGTTTTGGGATAATCCCTGAATAGATTTAGTTTATGTTAAATATTATGAAGGTAATACCAGCATGAGTGAACTCTGTTAGAAAAGAGCTGACAAGTGAAGAATCTGGAAAAAGGCTTACTAAGAGATAATTTGTCAGGAAAAAGCCTGTTATCGTGAAGCTTCAGAACCCGCTTTCAACTGTGGAGTTTTCTCTTGATCTATCATTTTTATTACTTTTCTTTTCTAAAAAGGAAGAACCGACTAAATCAGACAGTGAATCTGTATGAGTGAAGAATTGCCAAAAGTGTTAAAGGCTGCAGGGCTTGACTTACTTTCCTGCATGCAGTGTGGCACATGCACAGGGAGTTGTCCGTCAGGACGGCATACCGGGCTTAATACGCGAAGAATTCTTCGGGACGCACGCAAGAATAGAGTAGAAATTCTCTCTGATGACGCCCTCTGGCTCTGTACTACCTGCTATACCTGCCAGGAACGTTGTCCGCGCAATATACCAATTACCGATGCCCTCCTTGAGCTCAGGAGACTTGCAGTAAAAGAAGGTTTCATGCTTCCAGAACACAGGAAGATATCGGAAATGGTCATGGAATGCGGGCATGCAGTCCCTCTGGATGAGGAAACAAAGCAAAAGAGGGAGGAACTGGGGCTCGATCCCATACCTGAGACCGTCCAGAAGTATCCTGAGGCCCTTCAAGAGATAAGGAATCTTCTCAAAGCATGCAAATTTGACGAGCTAACGGCTGAAAAATAAGGAGGCAGAATATGGAAAAACTATCTCTATTTCTTGGATGCATTGTACCCAACCGTTACCCAGGAATTGAAAAAGCAACTAAACTCTGCCTGCAGAAGCTTGATATAGACATATCCGACCTGCCAGGAGCCTCCTGTTGTCCTGCTCCCGGAGTCTTCAAGTCCTTTGATAAAGCAACCTGGCTTGCCCTTGCTAGCCGGAATATAGTTCTTTCTGAAAAGAGGGGTAGAGATTTGCTTACGGTATGCAATGGCTGCTATGGATCCCTGGCAGATGCTAATTTGGAGCTGAAAAAGGATCCTGAGTTAAAGGCATGCACAAATAGTTGCCTTAAAGAAATTGGCATGGAATTCAAAGGCACTGCCGAGGTAAGGCACATAATCGAATTTCTATATAAAGAAATTGGGCCTAAAAAGCTCAAGGAGTATATCACAACTCAGCTTGACCTTAAAGTGGCACTACACTACGGATGCCATCTTATCAAGCCTTCAAGAGACCGAAATCTCGGAGAAACGGAGGCTCCGGTTTTCTTTGACGAACTCGTTGAAGCTACGGGTTCAAAAAGCGTAGACTATACTGACAAGATGATGTGCTGCGGAGCTGGAGGGGGAGTCCGTTCAGGGCATGCTACCGAGTCCCTTGAAATGCTTGAGCACAAACTAGCTTGTATTCGGCAAGCAGGAGTGGACTGTATTGTTAATGCATGTCCTTTCTGCCACCTGCAATTTGACAGGGGACAGATCGCAGTCAATGAAAAATTCGGAACAGATTACTCGATTCCTGTCCTTCACTATTCTCAGCTACTGGGTCTTGCTCTTGGTTTTTCTCCATATGAACTGGGAATAGAACAGAATGCTGTTCAGAATATCGAGTTTCTTGCAAAAATCTATGAGCTCAGTGCCGGTTTAAGATAAACCTTAGGAAAAAATATTCAAGCAAAAGTTGAAGATCGAAAATAGGAGAGATGATATTTTCATTTTTCATGCCGAATTACTTTGACCCGTTCTAAAAACGCTATCAAGAAAAATACTGATTTTCAAAAAAATACTACAGAATATAGGTTTATCTTTCACAACTTTATTTTTCATGATTTTTTTCTTTCGTGATTTTATCCTTTATCCTTCATCCTGCATGTACCAGAGACACTTCTGTCTCCATTTACAGGGCCCGCAGACGTCATCAATGTCGGACGCATTAACCAGTTGTGAATTAATTAAACTGAAGGCTTTATCTACCTCTATGATTGTTCCTTCTTTTATCTTTAATTTTTCCATAACAACAAGATCCATATTCCTTATCCTGTGAGAGATGGTTGATTCCTGAGCAGTGCATTCCCTTTTGCCTGGGCAGGAGGCACAGATTACATCACACTCAGATACCAGTTCCAGAGATCTTGAAGGAAAAGCCTTAATATCTGAAATTACGGCCTTCAAATTGGCCACGAAAATCGGGCTATACCCATATCCTTGAAAACCCTGGATGCAGCAAAGGTGATGAGCTCTGATCTTCAGACATTTTGACCCGGTTTTAGAACCCGATCCAGATGTGTTCGATTTTTTGAGCATATCTTTCTCCAGGACTTCAACTCACAGAATTAAAGAATTAATTCTAATAATTAACTCTGAGAATTCATTCTATAGTATCAATTTTTGAATTAGCTAACTGGGGTAACTCTTCAACAGGCAGCGTTATCGCAGGAGCCTCAGAGTATTTTGCAAAAAGGATATCATAACCCGTTTTAAGTCCAAGCATGATATTGAGATTTGTAAGATCATCATTCAGGAGCATGGCTTGACCTATAGGATTACAAACTGCTTCAAACTCCCAGTCTTCGGATTTTTTAATTCCAAGACTGACTTTTTCGAAGCTGCAGACTTTACAGCAAACCGAAAACACCTCAAAATATCTTGAAAGAATATCATAAACCAGCCTGGCTTCTCGCTCATACTCAATACAGAAAGCGATTCCTATTTTTGTATACCCAAGCGTTTTTGCATAAATAGCTATCTCTTCCAGTTTCGTCCTTTTTACATCATCGGATTCGAGCCAGGCAGAAATCTGAATTGATTTCAGATCGTCGCCTGTATACTCAAGCCCAGATTTAATAACAGAACAATTTTTGCCTCTTATGCATTCCTTAATCCTGCATAACGCGCACTGCACACTTTTTTCTCCCGGGTTTTTAAAGTGAATAGGAAATTATAGTCACAAATAAGCTGTGAAGGTATAAATATTTCTACAAGGAATACAAAAATATATAAATAGAGTTCCAGGTAAAAGGAGGAAATCAGGAAAAAATATTAATCAAATTATGAAATATGCGAAAAAGAGATCAAATAACTTTCCTGTATTGATATCCTTTATCGTATAGGTTTGGACCACTAAATATACTTCCAGACAATTTTTTATCTCGGCATCATTTCCTTTAGGTATGCATACTTTATGAGAACTTCCTCTAACTTTGTGGCAGATAACTACAATTTCGCTCTTTTGTACATAAATATATATAGTTTTCTGCTAGAGAAGAGAAATTGTTATATATTTATTCCGCAATGTGCATAAGTAACCTATGAAAAAATGCAGAGGAAGACCAAAGTGCCCGAGGCGCGTTGAGCAAACGCCCGATATCACATATTTCAAGCCCAGAGGTGTCCCGCTGGCGGATCTTGAGGTTGTATTCATCACAGTAGAAGAGGTTGAAGCCCTGAGACTTGTAGATGTTGAAGGTCTCAAGCAGGAAGATGCAGCTATTAGGGTAGGAATCTCAAGGAGGGCTTTCTGGGAAGATCTGAAAGCTGCGAGAATGAAAATCGCTTTTGCCCTTAGCACAGGAAAAGCAATAGAGATAAAGGGCGGTAACTATATCAGCGCTGAAAACGCTGACATTAGTGAAGATACTAACACGTAAAAGGGAAATCTGAAAACCGGGAAAGAACACGGAAATTTTACACAGGCGATAAAAATGACAGATAAGGTTCAACCACTTGAGAGCTTGTCGAAAAAACCAGAAGAGCCAAAAATAGTAGTCAATCTCAGGCGCATCAAACGCAAGATTATGGTAATGAGCGGAAAGGGAGGAGTAGGGAAGAGTACAGTTGCAGCAAATCTGGCTGCTGGGCTAGCCCTACGAGGATACAAAGTTGGGCTTCTGGACTGCGATATTCACGGCCCGACGATTCCTACAATTTTTGGGCTAGAGTCTCAAAGGCCCGAGGTTAATGAAGAAGGCATTCTTCCAATCTCGGTACTTCCCAATCTTTCTATGATGTCTATCGGTTTTCTGCTCGGAGACAAAGATTCTCCTATAATTTGGAGAGGGCCTGCCAAAATGGGAGCAATCAAACAATTCCTGGAAGATGTTAGCTGGGGAGCGCTCGATTTCCTGATTATAGACTTGCCCCCTGGCACAGGAGATGAACCCCTGAGTGTGGCCCAGCTCATTCCCAATTGCGACGGCTCAGTGCTTGTTACAACTCCACAGGACGTAGCTCTGATTAGTGTCCGAAAGTCAATAAAATTCTCCGAAAAACTTAACGTGCCTATCATAGGGCTTGTTGACAATATGCATGGGCTCATTTGCCCTCATTGCGGCAAGCCAATAGAAGTGTTCGGAACTGGAGGCGTGGAAAAAGCCTCAAAAGACTTTAATGTCCCGATTCTTGCCAGACTTCCGATAGAGCCAAAAGTCGCAGAAATGGAAGATAAAGGCACTATTGTCCAGGGTCTGCTTGACCACAGTACGGAATGGCAGAAGAACTTCGAAGCTGTAGTAACAGCAGTAGAAAAAACTCTGGGAGAGGATTAAGGCTAAATAAAAAGAGGAAAAGATTGACACGTTTCCCTAGTTATACAATTTTTCTCAATTGGTTAGCCTCTCGGCTAACCTCTATTCAACCGACTGACCTAGTAATTATAAATCGAACAACATCTCTTCAATTGGCTGGCTTGGTAATCATAAATTGGCTGACTTGTAATTATAACTAGTTATTTAAGATCTCTTTCTTAACTGTATTTTTCCTATTGTTTCGATATTTACTTTTATAATTCAGTCTTGAAGGCTCTTTAAATATATTTTTACAGCCCAAAAGTCTCTGAAACTAAGTATACATTTTTCTTTCCTTTGAGTTAGTTGTTTGAAGGCTATCTAATATTCTAATTTAAAATTCGAGTCTCATAATCAACCGAAAACGAAGGCTATCTTTAAAAATAAAGATTATTTTGAAAAGAGAAAATTATTACGATCTAACATAATTACTAAATAATATGTAATCTACTATAAAATCAAAAACTAATGTTGATAACATGAAGGAGTTAGTTGTACTATTGATCCTGCTTGCAGTTGTAATCTTTGCTGCGGGCTGTACTGATAAAAGCCAGGGGAATTCCACAGATACCCAGGCAGCTCAGGAGAATAATAGTGTTTTCAAAACAAATGAGTCTGAGCAGAACACAACCTCTCAGGAAGCTAAGGAAGGAAGTAGTGTTGTTGTAGTAACCTCCCTTGAACAGATAAACGCATCCCTTAAACAGGGACCAGTTCTTGTGAAAATAGGGTCTAAACACTGTGGACCATGCCAGGCTATGAGGCCCATGCTTAAGGAACTGGCAACAGAATACAGCGGGAAAGCCACTATTGCTTCCATAGATATAACCGAGAGTCCTGATCTTGAAGCTTATTTTAATATCGGATACGTCCCTGATACCTCTTTGATCGTGGGTATCGAAGACGGAGACTATGTGTACATGCAAGAGGACGGAACAGTCACTAAGGATAGATTCAAGGCTAGAATTCAAGGACAAATGGAAAAAGAGGCCTATGAGGATCGTATAAACCTTGCCCTTCTTAAGGAAGGGAAAAGTACATAATAATAAAAATAATCTTAGTTCCCAAATATTAAGCGTATATGTGTAGTAATAAATCTCTATGAAATCAATGGATTACCATTTTGAGATTATGCTACAAAGATCATGTACTTATATTTAGGCGCATACTCAGATATCAGGAGATGTTTATGCGTTTAAAAACGCGGAACTTAGGGAATAAACTTAATGAATAATACTAATTTCTAAACTCATCAATTAGAAGTTCAAATTCATAGTAAAACTCGGAGTTCCGGGAAATACTGTATTAAATAAATTATATAAAGAAATTGAAACCATGTATTATGAAGCTATTTCCCCTGTGGCTGCATTTGGAGCAGGAATTATCAGTGTCCTGTCCCCCTGCATCCTTCCTCTTCTGCCTGCTGTCCTGGCAACATCCGCAGGAAAAAACAAATTGAGACCCCTTGCAATAGTGCTTGGAGTGTCAGTCTCCTTCACCATAATGGGGGTGGCAACCTCTGCTTTTGGGGCAGTATTCAATGCATATACTGATCAATTGAAGATTCTGGCAGAGATTTTAATTCTCATAATGGGATTCGCCCTACTCTTTGACATAAGCCTTTTTAATTCATTTTCAAAGTTTCCCCTTCTGGGAAAAATGAATGATGAAGGACCTGTCTCAGGCTTCTTGCTTGGCCTTTCCCTCGGGGTTCTCTGGATCCCTTGTGTCGGACCAATTCTAGGCTCGATCCTTACCATGGTAGCTGTAGCAGGGAATACTGCTACTGGAGCGGTCACCCTCTCAATCTATTCGCTTGGGTTTGCGATTCCAATGCTCCTGCTTGCATATTCAGCCCACTTTTCCTCCTCTAAAATCCGGCTTATATCAAAGTGGGATATGGTTTTCAAAAAGGGAGCGGGAACAGTACTGGTACTCTTCGGGCTCTGGATGATCTACCAGAATCATTATCAGTGGTTTATGTGAACTACCTCTCCCTAAACCTCTCACCTGACGTCCTAAATTTTGAGAAAAACTCCCTTCTAGTGTTTATATCATTTGAGTATTTGATTCTAAGACAGGGCATAGATGCTAGAATATACCGGCCTATGCCCTAAAGGTAGTAGATTTTTCAGATACTTTTTATTATTCTCTGTTTTTTTGAACTATGTTGGTCAACTGTAATCGAAATCAATATCAAATTTTGATGATCCCATAAGATATTAAAAAATCTCTGTTGTTGGTTCAGTAAAAAAGTGATATTATCAGAATCTATCAAGCTATTAATATATATTAAAATTACATTTTTTAAATAAATTGAATTTTATTTTTTATTAAAAAGGTAATCTAAAAAAGAACTAAATTTTTCGCTTAGAGTCAAAAATGAAATAATGACTGTTAATAGATTCACAAATGATTGAAATGTAAGATAATTTATTAGTCAACTGTAAGATATTATATCAAAGATGGTATTTTTGGAATATAAACTTTCATGTGATTCAGATTTTCTATCAAAAATGCAAAAATCACTGGATTTTTGAACAGAGTCAGCACTGGGATAAAGCATTTAACAACAAATACTGAAAACAAAAACTGGCTCTTCGCCTTTCCTATAGATAAGATATTTTCAATTCAAGACCGCATCGGTTTTTATGGGGACATTATGAGGATATTCATACAAAGCAACGAAGAGCCAAAAAACTAAATGACGATCCAAATGGAAAAATTAGAGAAAGTATTAGTCTTTACTTTCTCTTGCGATTGCAACAAGCTCGTTAACGCATGCAACCGCCATAGGAGTGCCTCCTCTTGTCCCGACACAGCTAATAGAGGGCACAGGAACTTTCAGGTTTCTGACAATTTCCTTGGATTCGGCTGCGTTTACGAAACCTACTGGAAGTCCGATGATAAGAGCTGGTTTCACACCTTTTTCTATAAGTTTGCAGACCATAATAAGCGCAGAAGGCGCATTTCCGATTGCAATAATACTTCCATCGAGCCTCTCCCGAGCAGCCAGGAAGCCTGCTGATGTACGCGTAATTCCGTATTTTTTGGCGATTTCGGAATTTTGGTCTTCATCAAGCACGCAAATAATTTCGGATTTGTGCCCTGCTTTTGTAATTCCGGCCTTTACCATGTTGATGTCTACAAAAATCGGAGCACCCTTTTTAATCGCATCCACACCTGCAGTAATGGGGTCATGCATAAAACGCATGATATCTGCTACAGAAACATCTCCGGTAGCAATAACACAGCGCTGGCGAAAGCGGTCTTCGAGGGTTTTGTTTCCAATGAGTTCCTGAATCATTGTCCTGCTTTTCATGTAAATGGCTTTGGCTTCTTCAGTTCTTGCCCCAGAATCCTTACAAATACTTACAAGTTCGGGATCTACTTCAACAGTAAGCTCGGTAAACTCTTCAAGATTATCGAGGTTTCCAGCTTTCTCATTAGAATTCTGTTCAGTAGTCATACTTTTTTTGATACCCCCTGGGAGTGATTATGAAATCCTTCTTTTGAGAGCTCCAGATTCTGGAATCACCATTTCCAATAAGGATCGTGGTACTCATATCTACCCAATCCTCGTAGTCCATAACTTTTCCAAGAGTGGTTACGATCCTGTCCTCACCATCTCCCCTCAGAGCATTCTTCACAAGTCCGACAGGCACGGAATCGACCTTGTACTTGCGGATAATTTCAATAGCTCGGGAAAAGTTAGACTGTCTCTTACGGCTCTTAGGGTTGTAGAGAGCCATCACAAAATCGGCTTCTGCAGCAAGATTAAGCCGTTTTTCAATAACATCCCATGGTGTAAGGAGGTCGCTCAGACTGATAACTGCAAAGTCCGTTACAACAGGCGCGCCCAGTATACTTGCCCCGGCTAAAATTGCCGTTACTCCCGGAAGAATTTCTATATCGACCTCAAGCCCTTCATGCTCAGCAACCTCGAGCACGATACCTGCCATGCCGTAGACATTGGTATCCCCGCCACTGACCATGGCAACATTTGAGACTTTTGCAAGTTCCACAGCCTTTTTTGCCCTGTCCACTTCTTTACCCATATAGCTGCGGATTACTTCCTGGGTTCCAAGAAGGCTTGCTATCTGGTCCAGGTAAGTACTGTTCCCTAGCACATAATCGGCATTAAGGATTACATCCCTGGCTTTGACCGTCATCTGTTCTACAGACCCCGGCCCAATCCCTACGATGTAAAGTTTTCCTCTTGTTGCTTTATCTTGCGATTGCGATTGTGACTCTGCCATAGATTTTCTTCCTGCAAATCAATTGTTTTTCTTTAGAAAGGGCTAGAGCTGCAGGTTCTGCAACTCCTTTTAATCCAAAGCGGGAAGCCTGAGAGGATGAAGGAGGATTGTAGCTGTTTAGCGTCTCGTCCGGCAAGAAGTCTATTGGAATACCGAGCGTCTCTCCCGCTTCCAGAAGCCCCTGTTCATTTTCCTTAAGTTTCGCAGAAGCAAAAGCCGTAATTTCTCCCAGGCTCAGACCGCACTCATCGAGTGCCTGTTTTACGGCTTCAATAACCTCTTCTTTTGTAATGCCCCTGCGAGTTCCAATTCCTATAATCATCCATTATCGTCTCTGATGAAACGCAGTTCCTTGCCGGGTTAATTTTCGTAAACGCAGCCCAATCAACTTCCAGCTCAATTAAGGTTTACCCTTATTGTTGTCTTTGACTTCTGAAGTCTTCTGCTGGCTTTTTACCAGCACGGATACATCTTCATCTACAACAACAATTCTTGGTCCTTTAACCTCAAGAACCTCGATTTCTTGATCAAGAAGTGCGCAATTTACAGCTATAGTGGATTCTTTGTTGAAGATCTTGCAGCCTAACCGGTCAGCAATACCCTCAACTGAGGGTTTACCGTGAACTTCGGTCGCCGTTGTAAGCACAGGCACTGCTCCAAGCTCAGAAAGCTTTCGGGCAATTTCATTTGCGCCATGATGTCCCCCAAGAAGGGGGATTGCGAAATTCAGGTTTGAATCAACTACGACCACGGCAGGATCAGCCCACTTATTCTCGAGAAGAGGAGCAATATCCCTTACCACAATGCCTGTGGCAAAAACCGCAACTATCGCTCCATAGTTTTCAAAAGCCTTTTTGAATATGCCCTTTTCATAAAGAAGCAGATCGGCTTTCAGGGATTCTGCAATCCTTGCCGCGACCTCCCGATTTCGTTCAAAAGTGATTACAACGGTTCCTGGGCGACTCCGTATAAGTAGGACCTCCTGTAATTTTTAGGGTCAACAACCCCACCGATAATTATCATCGCCGAGCGTTTAATTCCTGCGTCCTTCACCTTATCGGCGATATCTTCCACAGTTCCGGTGATGACTTCCTCATCCTCCCAGGATGCATGAAATACTACTGCAACAGGTGTATCCTTCGGACAGCGAACTTTTTCCATAATCTCCCGGATTTTCTGCGTACCAAGGAAAATCGCCATAGTAGTATTGTAAGCTGAAAGCTCGGGAATAAGGTCTTTTTCCAGGGTTTTTCCAGCAGGACGAGTAATAATGAGAGTATCTGAAACGCCGTTAAGAGTCAACTGTGTATCGAGAGCGGCAGCGCTTGCAAAAACCGAGGATACTCCAGCAACTCTTTCAACTTCGATATCGTATTTCCTAAGTTCTTCCATCTGCTCTATGACGGAACCATAAAGAGATGGATCTCCGCTGTGAAGACGAACAACGAATTTCCCTGCATCTACAGCGTCAGCGATTATTTTAGTGGTTTCTTCGAGGGTCAGTCCATAACTATCCACTGTTTCCCCCTGCGTGTAATTAAGCACCTCAGGATTTACTAGAGAACCTGCATACATTACAAGGTCGGCTTTTTCAAGCATTTCACGCCCGAGTACGGTAATAAGTTTCGGGTTCCCTGGGCCCGCTCCCACAAAATATACTTTCCTTTCCATCTGACCATTCCCTTTGCTTTCGTGTTTTATTTAATAATATGTACTGAGTTCCGCGAATATTACATAGGGCACTTTCACTTCTTTCCGTAAATGATACTGAAGTAGTTCCCCTTTTCTGGGATTTCTTCTTTCTTTCGGATTATAAGCTCGTTGTCCGAAAAGAGTCTTTCTGCAAAGATAAACTCCGTATATCCTTCAGTTTCAAGCTGTTTAACTATGGATTTCGGTTGTGTAGCCTTTAGGTGAATTATATATCCTATCTCAGAACCGTCGCTGACCTCAAAAGAACTTTCAACCGCAACATCGGTTCTGGCAGCAAAGGAGGTGATTGAACTTATGCCAGGCACGGTTGCAAGTTCAACGTCAGGATAGTGCTTACTCATTACTTTTTTGAGATGGGAAAATGTAGAGAAAAAGTTTGGGTCGCCTATAAGCCCGAAAGCCACAGTGCCTTTTCTTGCCTCTTCTGCCACTCTGTCAGCATTTTCCTTCCAGAGAGAATTGAGAACCTCAATATCCCTTATCATAGGAAACTCAAGAATTTCAGCATCTGCATAAGGAGCCACAAGATCTTTTGCCAGGCGACCTGGCACATATATCTTATCGCTGTTTTTCAAAATGTTCACTGCTTTTAGGGTCAGAAGTTCAGGGTCTCCGGGACCAAGTCCTACTCCGATTAACATGCTATTGCTCCGTAGATTCTAAAAATAAATATAAAGCAGATTTAAATTATAAGATCATTTTCAGTTTTGCTTTTTTCCGACAACGATGTATACCGGGTTTTCAGGTTTGAACATCGTTTCTCCGGCAATTGTTGCACTTCTCGAAACCGAAATATGAACTACTTCATCAAAAATTCCGAGTTTTTTCATGGCCTCAATTGTCCTGACAACCGTTTCTATTCGGACGGCATTTACCACAATACTTCGAGCTTTTTTCTTAACAAGGATCTCAAGCACAGAACCAATATTTTTTGTTCCGCCGACAAAAGCACAATCAATAAAATCAGTAAAACTTTCCGAACTCAGGAGATCCGAGGCTTCACCAGCTAAAATCCTGGCATTTTCTATACTGAAATTTTTGAAATTCGTTTCAGTGGCTCGCAGAGCCTCGTTTCGGGCATCTATTGCATAGATAGTGAGATTCCGGGCAAGCTTTGCGGCTTCAATCGATACCGATCCCGTACCGCAGCCTACATCTGCAAACCGATCTCCGTCCCGCAGTCCGAGTTTGGAAAGGGACACAGCAATGATTTCAGGTTTTGTCGGACCACCGCTAACACTTACTATTTCGGACATGTTTTACCTCGGGATAAAGTAAAGCAAATATATGAAATGTAAATAAATATATGCCGATATAATTTTCAATTTATTTAATGGCTTAGTTTTAATCAGGGCCGGAAAATATGCGTTCTTCAGAGATGATTACAGGTATATACATACATAATTAAATCAGATTTATAATTAAATTAGATTTATAGTTAAATCAACTTTTTCTGATCCGCTCGAATATAAATATAACTTGTTGTAGATATACCTTATTATCAGTAAGAAGGGCAGGATAGGAAAGTAAACTTTCATGAACCTGTAAAAAGGACAGGTAATTCTTCTGCAAAAAACTTTAGGCGAATCCTATACATCACTTTTAAGCAAACTTTTTTCCAGGAAGTATCGGGAATTTTATGGAAGAAAAGAGGGGCAGTGTCTCCCGTCATCCTATATATAGTAAAATATGACAAATTATGAATATAATAAATATGTGAATATAGTTAAAAAAAATACGTTGGGTGTTTTGAAAGAAAGAGATTTTAACTATAATGGCATATAATAACTTAAATATATCGGGATACAACGTAATATATAAATCTCGACATATAATGTAAGATGCTGTTTTGAAGAACAGTAATAAGTGCTCCCCCAAAAGAGTGTTTTTTAAATAAGAAGTTAGAGTTCTTAGATTAAATACGACTTATTTTCTGACTGTATACCTGAAATATATCTTTTTCACAGGAAAGCCCCCAAAGTGAAAGCCCGCTTTCTCGATGCAGGGCCCTGCCGCCTGAAAGAAAGGAGGAAAAATGATGAAAGTTTACGAATCATATGAAGATCTGCCCAAACTAAAGCTGCCCTATGGAAACGACGTGTACATAAGTGACAGCACTATCCGTGATGGTTCCCAGATGCCGGGAATCGTCCTGAGCAGAGAACACAAGCTCCAAATTTATGAGTATCTGCACGAGATAGGAATTGAAAAACTTGAGGCCTTTGTATTCAATAAAAGGGATAGAGATGCTGTAGATTTAATGTTTGATATAGGGTATGAGTTTCCCGAAATTACAGGCTGGGCGAGAGCTTCAAGAGCCGATATCGACAAAATTTTAGAAGTAGACGGAATTAAAGAAACCGGAATCCTGATGTCTGTATCGGACACGCATATTTTTTCCAAGATGAAACTCTCAGGCAGGGAAGAAGCCGAAGATAAATATCTGGATGCCCTTCAGTATGCAGTGGACCACGGACTTCGTACACGGGCTCACCTTGAAGATATGACAAGAGCGGATAATTATGGCTTTGTTTTCCCGCTAGTTGAAAAAATTATGGAAATTGATCCCAATTGTATTATTCGGGTCTGCGACACTGTTGGATACGGGATGCCCTTCATCAGTATCGATGAACCTTATGGAATCCCGAAGATAGTGGAGCACCTCAAAAAGGAGATAGGGGTAAAAAATATAGAGACTCACATTCATGATGACTATGGATTCGGGTCAGCAAGTTCCATTGCAGGTTTCTGGCATGGGGCCAACTGGACAAGCGTAACTTTCCTGGGTATAGGAGAACGTGCAGGAAATAGTGAGATGGAAAAAATCCTGCTTTTCCTGGAAGATAGAGTAGAAGGTTTTGATAAGTATAACCTTGAACCGGTTACCCGGTTTGCAGCATTCATGGAAAAAGAACTTGGTTTACGGGTTCCGAGAAACAAGGCTGTTGTCGGGAAAAATATTTTTGCCCACGAATCCGGAATACATGCCGCAGGCGTCCTTAAAAATCCCTTTAATTACGAACCTTACCCTCCAGAATTAGTAGGAGGAAAGCGATTCCTGCTTATAGGGGACTCTTCAGGTCTGGAAGTTATCCGTTATAAGGTTCAGGAGACCTTAAATGAACTTCTTGATGTTGAAACCATTGTGGAAAAAGACGACCGCAGGCTTCTGAAAATCAAGAACGAAATTCAGAAACTCTATGATAATGAAGAAAGAGTTTCCTGTATATCGGATGAAGAACTCCTTGCTTATGTGGAAAAATATTTCCTTTACCAGCCTATCTGCAACCCAGGACGTTCAGGTCGAGGAAAATTGAAAAATAAAGGAAAAATAGCCGATTCTGAGGAAGGAAAATTGAAGGAATGAAAGGATTTCCTTCAGTACCTTCTTATTTGAGAATTTCTGCCGTATACTTTGCAATCTCGCCAGCCATCTGACTGAGTTTTGCATTGCCTCCGAGATCGTAAGTTACATACTTACCTTCGGAAATTACACGCTTCGTAGCCTTAAATATCGCTTCGGATTTTTCTTTTTCGCCAAGGTAATCAAGCATCCATGCTCCTGCAAGTACAGTTGCCACAGGATTAACCTTGTCCTGGCCTGCATACTTTGGAGCTGAACCGTGAGCGGGTTCAAACATTGCGAAAGAATCTCCTATATTGGCGGAGTAGATCAGTCCGATACTGCCTACAAGGGCCGAGCATTCCTCACTTATTACGTCCATGAAAAGGTTTGTAGAAAGGAGAACCTTTTTATTGAAAATCTGCGGGTTCTTTATTAACTGCTGGGCAATATTGTCGATGTGATAGGGCCAGATCTCTATGTCCGGATAATTCTGCCCAACCTTTTCTACCTCTTCTAAGAAAGAGCCACAGGTCAGTTTTAGAATATTGCTCTTATGGATGGGCACAACAGCGTCATAGCCTCTTCTCTTTGCTTCCTCGAAAGCGTAGCTTGCAATCTTGTTGGATGCTGTGCGTGTAATTTTACGGATTGCAATTGAAACATCATCTGTCAGCTGAATTTCCTCTCCAATGTAGAGGCCTTCTGTACCTTCACGCACACAAACCATTTCCACATCTCCGAGAGGTGCACTTGTATTAGGGAAAGTCTTGATTGGCCTAACATTTGCATAAAGATCATATTTTGTCCTTATAGATACGGCCACACTTCTTGGAGAGCCTATTCCTCCGGGCGTGGTTGTTGGCCCTTTAAAACAGGCATCTGAACTGTCAAGAATTTCCCAGGTCTCATCCGGAATAAGGGAATTGCCTCCATGCTTTTCCCACCAGCCGGCTCCTGCCTCACACATAACAAATTCGATGCCTGTGCCAGCGGCTTCTGTAACTTTAAGCATTGCGTCTACAAGTTCGGGGCCTACCCCGTCACCTTTTATTACTGCTGCGGTTTTACTCATAATTATCACCAGATCTTAGGGTTCGTATTTAAAGAACCGTAGCGCCTGAAAAGCTAAAAAAGGGGAACTTTTCAAAAATTCAGTAAGAATAATTGGATCTTCCAGCGTACTCAACGTAAGACTATATATTTCAAGTTTTGGGTAATTAATAATATGCTGAGCAATCTCTAAAGCGAAGTCGATCCGAAACATAGATACCTGCGCACATTTCTAAAAAATCGAATCCAAATTTTCAGAATATATCATTCCAGACTTACCCGGAACTTCATACCTTTGAGGAATGAAAATGCTTGCAAAAATACCTATTACCGATAATCATATGCATATCGATCCCAGAGCCAGGGGACTTGAAGCAGTAAAGGATTTCAAGAACTCCGGAGGAACTCATCTAATTCTGGTCACCAAACCCAGCTGGTCGCTTGGAATAACAGTCAAGAAACCTGAAGATTACCTTAAAGTCTTTGACGAAACAATAGAAATCGCGTCAAAAATCAGGGAGTTGGGAGTTGGAGCTTTTCCTGTACTAGGTGTCCATCCGGCAGAAATCTCAAGGCTTACCGAGTATATGGAACTGCAGAAAGCTACAGAGATCATGAAGAAAGGGCTCGAACTTGCCTCAGGATATGTGGAAAAAGGGCTCGCCGTAGGGATAAAGTCAGGGCGCCCTCACTATCCTGTGCCTGCTGAAGTCTGGGCAGCTTCGAATGAGATTATGGAGTATGCTTTTTCCCTGGGAAAAGAACAGGATTGCGCAGTCCAGCTTCATACCGAAAGTGTGGGAAAGCCTGAACTCCAGGATATAACGGAGAGAGCGAGAAAGACAGGAATTAAAATGTATAAAGTTGTCAAACATTACTCTCCGCCTATGGTGAAAACCTGCGAAGAACTTGGGCTTTTTCCAGGAGTGATCTCGGTCAAGGGTGCAATCGAACACGCGCTTGAAGAGGGAACACGGTTCATGATGGAAACCGATTACATTGACGACACTGACCGACCTGGCGCAGTACTCGGCCCGAAAACAATCCCAAGAAGAACCATAAAGCTGATGGAAACGTACGGGGAAGAACCTTTCTGGACCATTCATAAAGAAAATCCTGAAAAGGTATATGAGATAGAAATTGAGATTTAAAGGCCTTTCGGGAAAAATAAATCATATAAAAAGAGAGACATAATAAGAAAGACAGCATGTGTTTAAGAGAATAACGACTAGAAAAGACATTTCAGTAAAAAGAAGGCTTAAAACAAAAAAGACCCGAAACCGTAAAAAAGCACATAAAAGCAGAGGGTGAAGGGATTAAGAAAACGCCTTCGAATTGAACCCTCTGTCATTTCTGGAAGGAGAAAACTGCCAGAAACCAGTTGTTGCTGCCGGAATAGAGCCTGCAGTTAAAATTCACTTTCTCTGTATTTATTGAGATTTACTTCTCTTTATCTGCTTTGAAATTTACTTTCTCCGTATTTACTTTGAGATTTACTTTCTTTTTATTTTCACGATATCTCCAAGGGTCATATCTTTCTTCATGTGAGAAACTTCCTGTCCTGATTCCTCCACACGTTCAGTAAGTTTGATGTTAAGGGCGTGTTCGAGTTTCTTTCGGACGGAATCTTCTGGCACGATTTCGCTGCGTTCTATTTTTTTGATCAGAGACACTTTTTCTTTGATATTTTCAGCCAGATCTTCCTGAGACCAGCCTTTTGCTTCTCTAGCGTCCCGGATAATCTGATCATAGTTATCCAGGAGTTCGTCTTTCAAAATATCGAAAAAATCCTTTTTTGGCCTATTTTCGGTTCGTGTTACCGTCCGAACCACCGGAGAGACTTTTCTTGAAACGGGAGTTCTCTTATCAACGGGTTTACCGTAAGGAGCACATTTTTGGCAGACCTGGAGCTCGCTGTTATCAATTGTAATGCATATAGGCTTTCCGCGGATCTCTGCACCACATATTTCGCACTGCATATTGATCACTTCGAAAACGCTATATACGGTATGAACTTAAATATTATTCGGAGCTCCATGACGGAAAGTACCAAAAGTAAGGATGAAAGCATGCGCAGTCACCTTGGTAAGCCCGGACCTGTGTATGACGGAATCGAGCCTGGAGAGCTGGGGGAAGTAACTGAAAGCGTCCAGGACCGAATGAGGCAACTTGAAAGCCGAAACAGTTATCTGGAAGAGCAGTGCAGCCAGATTGAATCCGAAAAACGTTATCTGGAAAACCAAAAGATAAAGTACGAACGGGAAATACGAAAGCTGCAGTCTGAACTCGATCGGATGAAGACCTCTCCGCTCATCATTGGTACGGTCATTGATGTAATTAAGAACGATAGGATAATTGTCCGGAGCAGCAACGGACCTCAGTTTCTGGTTAACGTCTCACAATATATTGATGAGAAAAAACTGCTGCCAGGGGCAAAGGTTGCCCTGAACCAGCATACGCTTGCCATTGCCGAGGTCATTCCTTCCACGGAAGAGCCTTTTGTTGCTGCAATGGAAGTCCTCGAAAGCGTAGAAGTGGACTATGACCAGATCGGCGGTCTTGATGATCAAATCCAGGAACTTCAGGAAGCAGTCGAACTTCCTCTCATTGAGCCGGAACGCTTTGCCCGGATAGGTATCGAGCCTCCTAAGGGAGTTCTTCTTTATGGGCTCCCGGGAACAGGCAAAACCCTGCTTGCGAAAGCTGTGGCTCACAGAACCAATGCGACCTTTATCAGGGTTGTAGGCTCTGAGCTCGTGCAGAAATATATTGGGGACGGTTCCAAACTAGTAAGGGAAATCTTCGAGATGGCCCGGAAAAAGGCTCCCAGTATTATTTTCATTGATGAGCTGGACTCAATTGCCGCAAGACGTCTGAACGAGACGACTGGCGCAGACCGTGAGGTTCAGAGAACGCTTATGCAACTGCTGGCAGAGATGGATGGCTTTGACAAAAGAAAAAATATCAGGATTGTGGCAGCAACAAACCGTCCTGATGTCCTTGACCCGGCAATTCTCAGGCCAGGTCGCTTTGACAGGCTTGTTCATGTCCCGATGCCCGGAGTAGAAGCCAGAGGGAAGATTCTCAAAATCCACTGTGAGAAAATGACTCTTGCAGGAGATATTGACTTTAAGAGACTTGCAAAAGCTACCGAAGGAATGAGCGGGGCAGACCTGAAGGCAATCGCAACCGAAGCAGGTATGTTTGCGGTCAGGAAAGACAAAGAACTTGTTGAAATGGGAGATTTCCTAGAAGCAGTGGACAAGGTGTCTATGGCTGCAGATACGCAAAAGATGATGCCTGCCAGTCTCCCTGAAACAACCATGTTCGTGTAAAAAATTCCCCGGCAAACCGAATAGAAAGCCCCTCATGGGCTTATTTTTTATCTTTGGTTTGAGAGAAATCAGGGCTTTTGCAGGAAAAATTGAGGATTTTCCTGGACAGGGCTTTTGTTAGAAGGCCTGTAAGGGAAACCGACAAACTATTTTTGTAATCCATACATAAAAAGTACCTGTGAATTCAGATTTTCATATCAAGCCCGAAGTTCGAATTTTAGGTATAGATGACTCTGCGCTCCTCAATGAAAAGGTGATGATAGTCGGGGCTGTTTTTCGGGGAGGAGACTGGATTGACGGGGTCCTTCGCTCAGAAATCACAAAGGACGGGCTTGATGCTACTGAAGTTATCTGTAAAATGATAAAGAAGAGTAAACATTACGGCCAGATAAGAACGGTTATTCTCGACGGAATCACTTATGGAGGCTTTAATGTTGTCGATATACAGATGCTTTATATGAAAACCGGAATTCCTGTAGTTGTGGTTATGCGGAACTATCCGGATTTCGAGAAAATAAAATCCGCTCTCAAATACTTCCCGGACGGAGAGGAACGATGGACAATAATAAAGCGGGCCGGAAAAATTGAAAGAATTCCAGGTGAAATAAGTCCCATTTATATCCAGAGAGCAGGCATAGGTCTGGAAACAGTGAAAAAGATCGTCCGGCTCACCTCAATCAGAAGTAATATTCCTGAACCTTTGAGGGTTGCCCACCTTATTGCAACCGGTATTGTCCTGGGAGAATCCAGAGGAAAAGCGTAATTGCGTTTTAATAAAAGGAAAGGTAAAAATACAGGGACGGCTTCAGAAAAATAAAATAAGAAAAAATAAACATTTTAACCAAAGAAATTATAGAAGATTCAAACTTATAGCAAATGAAACCGGATCACAATAGCCGTGAGGAGAAAAACCTGAGGCTAAGCAGAAAAAGAGAAGAATTTAATAAAATTATTAAACAAATACATTATAAGTTTAAAGACTTGAACAGGAAAACTATTAAATTGGAAACTGTATATGTGATGGTTAAAATACATATGTTCCCCCTAAAAATACGTTTATTTTTTAATACTAGTCATTAAAATCACCCCATAGGATGGAGGAAAACAGTAGCATGAGATCCATTGTGGAAGAAGCCCTTGCTCGATCTACCCTGGAAGGACGTGCCGGGCAGAAAGAGTATTCAAATTTAGATTACTCTAACGTAGTAGACTCAGATGTTGATGCTGAACTCGAAGAGATCCTCAGAAGCCTTAAAACAACTATCAAAGTGGTAGGTTGCGGAGGCGGCGGTTCAAATAGCATCCAGCGCATGATGGGTGAAGGGATTCAGGGAGCGGACCTCGTTGCCTTGAATACCGATGCCCAGCACCTTCTTCATATACGCTCCGGCAAAAAGATTCTTATCGGGAAAAAGAAAACCCGTGGACTTGGAGCCGGCAGCCTTCCCCAGATCGGAGAAGATGCTGCAATCGAGAGCATTGACGAAATTAACACCGTTGTCGAAGGCTCTGACATGGTCTTTATTACCGCAGGCCTTGGAGGAGGAACCGGCACAGGATCGGCACCTATAGTAGCTGAGGCCGCCAGAGACGCAGGAGCCCTTACGATTGCAGTCGTCACTCTACCTTTCAGTGTGGAAGGTCATGTCCGCAGGACCAATGCAGAAGCCGGTCTTGAACGTCTTAGAGACGTCGCAGACACGGTAATAGTGGTTCCCAACGACAAGTTGATCGAAGTTGTTCCGAGGCTTCCGCTTCAGGCTGCCTTCAAAGTCTCAGACGAAATTCTTATGAGAGCCGTAAAGGGCATAACCGAACTGATAACAAAACCCGGACTTGTAAACCTTGATTTTGCAGATATCCGAACTGTTATGCAGAATGGAGGCGTTGCAATGATAGGGCTTGGAGAGTCCGACGGAGAAAACAAAGCTGTCGAATCCGTGCAGAAAGCCTTGCGCAGCCCGCTTCTTGATGTGGACATTTCAGGTGCAACCTCTGCCCTTGTTAATGTAATTGGAGGTCCTGATATGACAATTTCGGAAGCTGAATCTGTGGTTCAGGAAGTTTACAGCCGGATAGACGCAAATGCACGTCTGATCTGGGGTGCCCAGGTTGACCCTGATCTAGAACAAACCGTACGTACTATGATCGTGGTTACAGGAGTAACATCCGCCCAGATTTATGGTCATGGAAACGACAAGGATATTACCTTTAAATATGGAATTGATTTTGTAGAGTGATCAAACCAGAGATAAAAGGGATTAAAATCTTCGGTTGGGGAAAAATACTGTTTTCCTCTCTTTAAAATAAAAATAAGGGATAGGAATAAAAACCAATCGAAAACTATTTTTATGGTAAATGCCGTATGGTGCCGATACAATTCGGCATCAAAAATGAAATATTTCTACTGACGCGATTTAAGCTTTGGAACAAATATAAATCCAGCATCAAAATCTTTTGACGTTTTAAAAGCTGTGTCAGTGATATCTTCATATAATAGGAACTAATAATATAAACCGCCCGTTCCTTCCTTAATATAAATCCGGAAATTCTAGATGTAAGAAAATGAATTTCGGAAATGGAAAAACCATAGGAAGAACTCTAGGCAAAAAATTGAAGAAGGATATGCAAAATAAAGAAAACCTGGATGTGAATTGATGGTAGAATCCACGTTTGAACCGAAAGAAGCTGTACAAAGCGTTGGTCAGGTAATCCGGGCACACCTGAGAGTCCTGAAACTTACTAAAAAACCGTCCAGGGAAGAGTTCTTGACCATTGCCAAAGTTGCAGGTATTGGCATTCTGGCTGTGGGAGCAATAGGATTTATAGTATATGTACTGTTGACAATGTTGCCCCAGTGGGTGGCTAAATGAGTGAGGATTCCCAGATATTTGTAATCAAGACCACAGCAAATCAGGAAAGATCGGTTGCAACAGCCCTTGCCAGGGTTTCGAAAAAGGAGAAGCTGGATATAAGGGCAATTCTGGCTCCTGATGAACTAAAAGGATATGTCCTCGTCGAAGCTCCTAAGTCCGGAATCGTAGAACTGGCAATCCAGACTATTCCCCATGCACGGGCTCTTGTCAAAGGGAGCTCTTCAATTGCTGAAATTGAGCACTTCCTTAAACCCAAACCGACAGTGACAGGAATCAAGGAAGGAGCTATAATTGAGGTCACTTCAGGACCCTTTAAGGGGGAGAAAGCCCGGGTCAAAAGAGTTGACGAAGGACATGAGGAAATTACTGTGGAACTGTTCGATGCCGTGGTTCCGATTCCCATCACGATTCGTGGCGATACTGTAAGAATACTTAAAAAAGAGAATGAGTGAAGTCACAGCGAGATGGGGAAAATACCGAAAATTCCAGCTTATTAATAAATAAAACCACCAGTACTCAAAGTGGATCTAAACAGATCTACAAACATTATACTTATTAAAATCGGTGAGACTCAGATGACAAGTATTGTTGAAGCACTTGTCCCCGGAGGAAAAGCAAATCCAGGACCACCTTTAGGTCCGGCGCTTGGTCCTCTTGGGGTCAACATAAAAGAAGTGGTCGAAAAGATCAATGAGAAAACCAGGGACTACAACGGTATGCAGGTTCCTGTAAAAGTAATTGTTGACGACAAGAAAAATGTCGAGATCGAAGTAGGCACTCCACCCACCGCATCTCTGATTATGAAAGAGATAGGGATTCAAAAAGGGTCCGGAAATGCAGGAAGCGAAGTTGTTGGAAACCTCAACATTTCGCAGGTTGCAAAGATTGCCCGCATGAAGAGGGAAGACGTACTTTCCTATGATCTCAAGTCAACAATGAAAGAGGTAATAGGTACCTGTGTCCCTATGGGCGTGACCGTAGAGGGAGTTAAGCCTAGAGACAGCCAGAAGGCACTCGATCAGGGCAAGTTCGATGATTTGCTTGCCGGTGAGGAGTGGTAAACCTTCCCATCCCTTTGCGATTTAATCCGGAATTTCGTCCATTACCAATAGTTTTAAATTGGATAGCACTAATAGCTCAAGAACCTTGTATATCATTGCAATATATAAAAAAGACAGTTATTAGTGGTTTATTGTTAAGAATAGCAGAATATCCGGATTAATGGGAAAGCCCTAAGACCAACCGTAGTAAGCCGAAAAGGCTGCTTGGGCATGTAAGTTCAAACACTACGGGGAGGAACAAGATGGCAGAAAAAAGTATACTGGAAGCTGTCAAGAAATTACTTGAAGAATCGCCAAAACGCAATTTCTCTGAAAGCGTAGACCTGGCGATTAACTTAAAGAATCTTGACATGAACCAACCGAAGAACAGAGTCGATGAAGAAGTAATTCTTCCTCACGGGCTCGGAAAAGAACTGAAGATCGGCGTTTTTGCAAAGGGTGATGTGGGCCTTAGAGCAAAGGCTGCCGGTGCTGCGTATGTTATTTCTGATGTTGAGCTCGATGAACTGGCGGCTGATAAAAACCGAGCCAGGACTCTTGCAAACGAATGTGACCTTTTTATCGCAGAAACCCAGTTTATGCCAACAATTGGTAAGAATCTGGGTATTGTCCTTGGACCCAGAGGGAAAATGCCTATTCCGCTTTTACCTAACAAAGACATAGGCGAACTTATCCAGAGCAAGCAAAATGCGATCAGATTGAGGTCAAAAGACAAGCTCACTTTCCATGTGCCTGTTGGCCGAAGGAATATGAATCCCGATGACCTTGCCGAAAACGTTGAGACTATAGTGTCCAGGCTGGAGCGTGTTCTGGACAAGGGCAGGCACAACCTGAGAACAGTCTATGTCACGACAACTATGGGAAAATCCGAAAGGGTGGTGTAAATGGCAGAGGAGAAACATCACACGGAGCACGTCCCAGAGTGGAAAAAGGATGAGATCGAGAATATAAAAGAGCTCATTCAGTCCCACAAGGTTTTCGGAATGGTCGGGATCGAAGGCATTCTTGCAACCAAGATCCAGAAAATTCGCCGGGATCTTAAAGACGTTGCAGTGCTCAAGGTCTCAAGGAACACCCTTACTGAGCTGGCTTTGAACCAGCTCGGAGAAAGCATTCCCGAGATGAATAAATACCTTGACAAGCAGACTGCTCTGGTATTTACTAACGAAAGTCCCTTCAAGCTTTACAAGGTGCTAGAACAGACAAAAACCCCTTCTCCAATTAAAGGAGGCGCAATAGCTCCTGTGGACATTGTTGTTCAGAAGGGACCTACCAGTTTCCCGCCTGGTCCGATTCTCGGAGAACTCCAGAGTGCAGGAATTCCAGCTTCAATAGACGCAGGAAAAGTTGCAGTAAAGGAAACTAAGGTTGTCTGTAAAGCAGGTGAGGCAGTCCCGCAAAAGCTCGCAACCATGCTCACAAAGCTTGAGATATATCCTCTCATTGTAGGGCTGGACTTAAGAGCCGCCTATGACGATGGGACAGTTTACGAGCCCGAACTCCTCGCAATTGATGAAAGCCAGTACTTCTCTGACATTACCAGAGCAGCCCAGAACGCTTTCAACCTCGCTGTCAACACTGCATACCCGACAAGCGCAACAATCGGCACCCTGCTTGCAAAAGCCTTTGCAGAGTCAAAGAACCTTGGTGTCAATGCTGTCGTGTTTGATTCCGGAGTCATGGACGCCTTACTGGCAAAAGCTCATGTCCAGATGACATCCGTTGCATCCAAAGCCGCAGACAAAGATGCAAATGCCGTGGATGACCAACTGAGGGAAGCTCTCGGAGCAGCCGCAAGCGCAGCAGCCGCAGCAGCCAAGGCACCCGAGAAGAAAGAAGAAGTAAAGGAAGAAGAGAAAGAAGAGGAAGAAGACCACTCTGAAGAAGATGGAATGGCTGGTCTCGGTGCCCTTTTCGGATAAATAAATTTACGATAATTGAAACTTAGGTGATTAACTATGGAATATATATATGCAGCTCTCTTATTGCACAACGCTGGTAAAGCAATTACCGAAGAAGCAGTCACTGCCGTTCTCCAGGCAGCAGGTATCGAAGTTAACGAAGCCAGGGTAAAGGCCCTTGTCGCAGCCCTTGAAGGCGTGGACATCGAAGAAGCAATTGCAAAGGCAGCATTCGCAGCTCCCGCAGCCGGCGCAGCAGCCCCTGCAGGTGCAGCAGCCCCTGCCGCAGAAGAAGCTCCTGCTGAAGAAGAGAAAGAAGAGGAAGAAGACCACTCCGAGGAAGACGGAATGGCCGGCCTCGGTGCTCTCTTCGGATAAACGCAAATCGAACTTTAATACCTATGGCTCGCCTTACGGCGAGCACTCTTTTTACATTTTAGTTTGCGTTTTAGTTCGAAGGCGTAGACATTTAGAAACCTTTTTTCCTATATATCACTTAAAATTATTTCCATAACTCTTATTTCTAAACTTTTAGAGCAAACTGTATCGCTCAACTTTTAAGGGAAAGAATCTTGTAATTAAAAATAGAAAATCTGGATAAATCTATTTATAATGTGACTGTTCTTTACTAATATAGACAATGATCCTTGTGTTTTATTAGACAAATGATACCTATGTCCCGATTTGACCCTATCCTGGCTTCAAGAGCACTCTGGCAGATCCGAGTACGAAAGCGTCCTTTTGTCCTTTCCCACGGTGTAAATGCCCGCTGCAACATGCGCTGCAAGTTCTGTGAGTACTGGAAGAATACCGGAGAAGAGCCAACTAGAGAAGAGATTTTTAAATTGTTGGACGATGCTCGAGAATTCGGAATCGGTGTCTACAATGCCTGGACCGTAGAACCTCTCCTCCGAAAAGACCTTCCTCAGATTATGGCACATGCCAAAGGAATCGGGATGATCACTTCCATGGTCACAAACGGGAAGCTGCTTTACGAAAGGGCTGAAGAGCTGGGAGATGTGGACTACCTTTCGGTCTCAGTAGATGGGATAGAGAGCTATAAAGAAATCCGCAGGATGGATTTCGAAACTCTGCTAAAGGGCTTAAAAAAAGCTATCGAGGTTAGAAAACTTCAGAAAAAGAAGAACCCTATCCTGATGAACTGCGTGCTCACAGGAAAAAACCTGGACGATATCGAGACTCTCATTTTGCTTGCAAAAAAGTTGAGAGTAAAGATTTCCTTCGAGCCTGTACACGAGTTTCCCGGAATCAGTGAGGAGATCTGGAACGATATTGGAATTCGAGATATGGAAAAATTCCGCAATATAGTTGACCGCATAATCGGGCTTAAGAAGCAGCGCTACCCGATAATCAATTCTATAACGTACCTCAAAATGGTCAGGGACGGAGAAATGGACTACAGGTGCAGGGCCAGCGGGATTATTATGAATGTGACGCATGAAGGCACTTTGGAAACCTGCCGTGTACATAACGAATCTCTTGGAAACGTGATATGGGACGGCTTTGAAAGCGTCTGGGAAAACTCGGAAGAACATAGGAAGGAAATTGTCAAAAATTGCAGTGGCTGCCTCTTTTTTGGATATACGGAAAATAGTTTGATGCAGAGCTTTAATCCTGAAGTCCTGATGCATTACGAATGGATGTAAACCCCGAATGCGATTCGGGAGCTCGCCGTCCTTTTCGCTCACTTCGTTCGCTCAAGAGGGCTGAAATCGAGGGGTAAGGGAACTATTTTTTTAATTTAGGGCGCTCAGTACCTCAGGCTCAGCGGCTTCGCACGCTTCGAGCCTTCGGGCTTCACCCAATGGAATTCAAACGTGTTTCAGCTAGTAACTTAAGTGGTAAAGTAGAAAGTAATTACAGTTTCCTCAGAAGACGGAAGCCAATGCCGCCGTTGTGGCCGTCGGTGTCGTGCCTAAAGCGGTAAGTTGACCGGCAGTACCTGGCATTGCCGGACCAGCCGCCACCACGTATCACACGATTAGTGCTAGCTCCATCTTCCCAAGCACTACCATCAGAAGGAGCTCCTTCATAATTAACGTGCCATCTGTCCTGAACCCATTCCCAGACATTCCCATTCATGTCATAAAGGTCCCATGTATTGGATTTCTTCTGGCCAACTGGATGAGTTTCAGCTCCAGAGTT
>NZ_DAVG01000110.1 GCF_002505485.1 Methanosarcina sp. UBA5
CTCACGTCAGCCTCGTGCATAGCGGGTGCATCATTGATGCCGTCACCCATAAAGCCCACAGTATGACCGTTTTCACGCAAAATTCGGACTATTCGTGCTTTTTGCTGTGGACTGAGTTTTGCAAAAACGTTTGTATTTTCCACTACAGAAGAAAGCTCGTTGTCGTCCATTTCATAAATATCCGTACCAAGTAACAAGTTTTCCGCTTTAATCCCCACCTGCTTGCAGATATATCTTGTTACTGCGTCGTTATCACCTGTTAATACTTTGACAGACACTCCATACTCATTCAATGCCTTAATAGCCGCTGTTGCAGTTTCCTTTGCAGGATCAAGAAAGGCAAGGTAACCGATCAGTACCATGTTAGCCTCATCCTTTACAGAGAAAACACCCTCTACTGAAGGATTGTTTTTCTGTGCGACTGCCAAAACACGCATTCCTTCACTGTTCAATCTCTCTACGGTCGAAAGAATTTCCTGTCTTATTTTATCGGTGAGTAAAACAACTGCTCCTTCGTATTCCGCATATGTTGAGATAGACAGCATTTCTTCAACAGCACCTTTTGTGATGAGCTGGGTTTTACCTCCATGGTCGCGGATGACGACACTCATTCTTCGCCTGTTGAAATCAAACGGTATTTCGTCCACTTTAATGTATCTTTCCTTCATGGAACGATAGGGCTCAGATTTCGCATGGTTGAGAATTGCGACATCCATGAGATTTTTAAGTCCTGTCTGGTAATAGCTGTTTAAAAACGCGTGACGTAAAATTCTTTCGTCTTCATTGCCGTGTATATCAAGATAATATTCCAGTACAACTTTATCCTGTGTTATTGTTCCTGTCTTATCGGTGCAGAGGACATCCATGGCTCCAAAGTTCTGCATCGAATTCAGGTTTTTGACAATGGTCTTTTTCTTCGCCATTGAAGCTGCGCCTTTTGCAAGATTGGTGGTTACAATCATCGGCAGCATTTCGGGAGTGAGACCAACTGCAACGGATAGTGCAAACAAAAAAGCCTGGAACCAGTCACCCTTTGTAAAGCCATTGACAAATAGCACTACAGGTACCATACACATCATGAAGCGGATAAGTACCCAGCTTACGGAATTAATGCCTTTCTCAAAGCTTGTCACAATTTGCTTGTCGGTGATTGTTTTTGCCATAGAGCCAAAACAAGTATAATCGCCGGTGGCAAGAACAATGCAAGTGGCAGAACCGCTAACAACATTACTGCCCAAGAAAGCCAGATTAGGAAGCTCCAATGGATTCTTACTGTCTTGATTCACAGAATGATCGTATTTTTCTAGTGGCTCACTCTCGCCGGTAAGGGAAGCCTGGCTTACAAACAAATCTTTACAGGCTATAACGCGGACATCGGCTGGAATCATGTCTCCAGCTGACAAATAAATAATATCTCCAGGTACTATGTCTGCAAGAGGCACTTCTTTTTTGCCTTCGTCTCCACGTGAAACGGTTGCAGTTGTATGAACCATAGCTTTCAGCTTTTCCGCAGCACTGTTGGAACGCGTTTCCTGAACAAAGCGAAGGAGGCCGCTGATTAATACCATAGTACAAATAATAATAACTGTGCGTGGATTCTTATCTTCTGGAGCAACAGCTAGAACATCCGTAATAAGAGAAATAGTCGCAAGGACAAAAAGAACAATAGTAAAAGGATTTACAAAAGCGCCTATCAACCTTTTGTAGACCGGTTCCGGTTTTTCATGGGAGATTTCGTTTTTTCCGTATTTATCTCTGAACTCTTTTGCAGTATCTTCGCTGTAACCATTCAGGGTGGTGCTGTATTGTTTCAACAGTTTGTCCGCTTCCATTCTGCTTGCTACAAGTAGTTTCTCCGCAACCGGCGATACGGAATGAGAAACTGACTGAGTGATTTTCGTTTTCATACTCCAAATCTCCAATCATTTTCGGGCTCATTTTATCGATCAGCTCTTGGCACAACATTTATATAGTTTTTAGAAAGATTCCGCTCCGGAAAACTGTCTACAATCTCAATGAAATTTTCTTTCTTCTGTTTTACAAGCTCGTGATTATTCGAATTTTGGGCAGTGTTCCAAATTTGCTGTAAATTCAAAGTCAAATTTTTGTGTACTGAGTATGATTCAGTTCTCTTAATATTGGATTCTCAAACTGCCAACTTTTTAAGATTTATGATTTTACATAAAAAATCGAAACACTAACGAACTTTGTTCTCTTAATATTCTTATATAATATATATTTTAGGGACTTTGGTAATGTGAAGTCTATATAGGATAGTCAATTTATATATTCAGCTATAACTAGAAAAAGTTAAGCAGTATGTCAAAAGCCCTATAAATTTTTCTCGATAGATTAAGTCTACAAAATATAAAATATTACTAGAGTTTATTTCTGGAAATTCACGAAAATTCCATTTTGTTTGTGAGCTCATCCCAAAACCAATTTTATTTTCAAATCAATAAGAGTTTCAAAACTCTCTTTCACGATTAGAAACTCAATTGGTAATTCATAATACAAGATTCAAAGAATCAATTTTGAGTTTTGGAATCAGCCCATTAACATCCAAGTTGTAGAAGTCTTTGTCCATCTCATGCCACTCCATGAGATACGAAATCGAACGATTGAATTTAATCCGCCTGATGCGCAAAATCGTGTCGTTGTGGCTTAGTGGTATAGCGGCTGATTCATAATCAGCAGGTCGAAGGTTCAAGTCCCTCCGGCGGCTCTTTTTTGTTTTTTGTTAATTCCCTCTTTTTGCGAAGTGTAAAGAACAGAGTTAAACAACTAATGTACCAACATGCAGTAATTTTTTTATATGTTGAAATTCATTAGATTAAAGGGGGTATAAAATGACTATAAAGAGAATACTTTCTAACATCATCTGGAATTCTCAAAATATATCATCATTTTCCGCATTTAATGGCTTCAATCAATCAAAAGCCCAAAAAATTATGGAAAGTCACATGAAGAATGATTGTATTTATCATAAATACTGGTATGAGCCTGTGAATAACAATAGCAGGGAACCTAAGCACATTCAGATTGATAGGTGCACTTTTGGGCTTCTGGCAACAGGGAGATGTAACACTGAATGTGAGTCATATATCTCTTATAATGGATGGAATGCCTTTAATAACGAAAATAAAACCTGATAAGCCAAGACAATGGTATTTAAAGCCTTAAAATTACGAAAAAAGTCTTTAAATGCAAAATAATTAAATTTTTACCGCTATTTTAAGTCTGCTTATTTTTTCCGTGCATTGTCGTCGTGGCTTAGCGGTATAGCGGCTGATTCGTAATCAGCATGTAGAGGGTTCAAGTCTCCCGCAGATCTTTGTTTTTTGGTTAAAAATACTGCCACATTCGAGGAAGATATATTTTTGAACCTTCTTGTTCTCAATTTGAAAGTTACTGTTGCCTATAATATTTTCTTTTCCAGAAATACCATAGAATTTGAAGAATGAATTCACTATAAAAACAAATAAAAAGAGAAAAAGAGGAAAAAGCACCTATTTGAGGTGCTTAAATTCACATTTAGAACGGTACATTTCTGTCAAGGAAAATCTGGCCGGATTTTTTATCAACAAATTTGATATTTGCTGTTTTGCCAGCTACGATACCAATATCACCAGTCGGAGTTGCATCCTTCGTAAAAGTAAATGTCTTGATATCACCAACACTAAGGGTAAGAGTACTGCCAGTACCTGCAGTATTAGCAGCTATAGCATCTTGAGTGGTAGTACCATCAGATATGATAATCCTTGTCGAATCTTTGTCTAAATTAACCGTATCCCCACCAAGATGTTCTATTTTTAAAGCCATTTTTGCATCTGTACTGCTAATGGCCTTTTTAATATCAAAGTTCGCCTGCGGTGCAGCTTGAGCAGCTCCGTGACTGAAGACAGAAGATCCGATTGCGGCGGCAAGGATGACGGTTATTGCGACCATCAGGATGACACCAATAACCGGGGAAACTGCTTTATCATCTTTTCTAAATAACTTCTTGAAATCCATATGTTTCTCCCTCCTGGTTAAATGTATTCAGACAGAAAAGCCTGCCAGATACTTTTAACATCTAAAATACACAAGTAACATTGTTTAATTTTTTATCACATACCATCCTATTTTTGATAAGTATTTAAATTTTTACTGAATTGTTAAAGACTAATTTGTATTTACTTATTCACTTATTTAAACAAGATAGTTATTAAGCAGTTATACAATAATAAATTTTTTGTATTGTTTAGATAACAACGGTTTTTAAATAATTTAAAAAATTGAATTAAATTCCTGGAAAAGAGTGAAAAAAACTATAAAGGAAAAAAGCACTTTTGTGAGGTGCTTAAATTCACGTTTAATAGTTTAGAACTTTGTCAAGTAACAACTGATTGGACGTTGTATCGATGAATTTGAGCTCGACGGTAGAGTCCTCATTAACGTCATCCACACCGAGTATCTTGATGTCACCAACATTCATGACACCAATATTAGTTGCATTTGTCGTTGTAGAGGTGCCATTAACAGATGCCGTGACTTTTGTCGCTGTATCTGCAAAATTAATTGAGTCTCCACCAACGTGCTCGATTTTTACACATCCTGTGCTAGTAGCAGTCTCTCCAGATCCACTAGTAATTATACCTGCTGCTTGTAGATTGAGGTTAGCTTGTGGTGCGGATTTGGAAACTCCATGACTGAAAACAGAAGATCCGATTGCGGCGGCAAGGATGACGGTTATTGCAACCATCAGGATGACACCAATAACCGGAGAAACTGCTTTATCATCTTTTCTAAATAATTTCTTGAAATCCATATGTTTCTCCCTCCTGGTTAAATGTATTTGGACAGAAAAAAGTCTGCCAGATACCTTTAACACCTGAAATACATAGTTAACAATACATGTTTATTCTGACTGTAACCCTTCCTATTTTTTATAACTATCTAACTTTTTACTGAATGTAACAAAGAATAACCGCTGTCAACATTCAAAACTATTTCATCAAGATATCTATTAGCAGTTCTACTTTAATAAATTTTCTCAGACAGTCAAGTTAATATTAGATAAGATACACTTTAGAAATTTGGTAATTAAATTTTTAGAAGGTGATTTTTATCGTGGAGGGTGAAAAGCGTTGGACACTTTGGCAGGACTGCAGGGGAGTTTCAGAGGTATATGGGCAACTGCTTATGATAAGTATAGTCGTTATAGCCTTTGCTACAATAGGTACGGCTGTGTTTTCCGATGGGGGCGCTGTAAAGCCGGAACATATCCCGCATACTGACCTGCAAGAAAACGTCGATACATATAATGACACTGTACGGATTGTCCATAGTGGGGGGGAAACTATTGACCTATCCGCCATCAAGATAATACTCTTTGTCGATGAGCAGCCAACTGAGTTCAGTATGTCCGAGGAGGATGGAGTTGAAATTTATGACCCGGATGGCAATGAGTCCAAAGATGGTGCTTTCACGCTTGGAGATTGCATTGTAATTGACACTAAAGAAAAAGATCTAGATCTCGTGGCTGGAGCTAATATAGATATGTTCTTTGTGGATACTCCTTCCCAGCAGGTTGTCCAGAGAACCGTACTCCAGAAAAGCTATGGGAAAATTCCTGATTGGATTACTCCTCATCCTTACGGAAGTGTATATGACAACTCCACAGATCCAGGTGAATGGCTGCCTACCGAGCTGGTTGACGGAATCAATGATGGTTTTGTCACGGAGTGCCAGATGCATCAAGGCGAGTGGTCTAGTGAGACATTCACTTTTGGTATAGACGCAGATGACATGAACATTAAAAATCCGTTAAAAGTAGTCCTTTTGAAAATAGTATATAGTGGGCATGACAGCAGTATGAAAAACCTGACGCTTGAAATTAACGATGGAAAACCGGATCAGTGGATCGTTGTTGATTACGATATGGATAGATATAATAGCTACACTGAATGTGACCAGAAATTAGAGCCCTACGACCTGAAACTGATGAACCTGGGTGTAAACACAACTGAAGAACTTGAAAATCTTTCAGTCAGGTTTTCAGCATACGGGCAGGCAGCTAGTGAAAATAAAATTGGCTGGGTTGACTTTATTGGAATCCATGTGGAGTACTAAATATTAAGAGCAGAGATTGAGGCAAGGGGGTTCGAAACAAATGAAAAAACATAATGAAAAAGATTCCAGAATTGAGAAACTAAAATACTCCAACTCGGAATCTGCAACAGCAACTGTTATTGGGGCAGTACTGTTGCTGGGAATAATATTTTCGGTACTCGTTATTATATGGGTAGGCTGTGTCCCGGAATGGAAAAACGATGCCGAACGCTCCCATATGGACAACGTATGGAAGGACATGGCAGATGTTAAGTCAAAAATTGATATGATGTCAATTATCCTGGCTTCAACCCCCGACTCTTCGAAACTCAATACATCAAACCCAAGCTCTTCAGCTCCTCAACTTGTAATGAATGTGCCTTTCCATATGGGCGGGGGAAGTCTCCCAATTATAGGTACTACAAAGTCCAGTGGAATTCTTGCCGTAAACAAGGATAAATGCATAATGAGTGCAATCGTAATTTACAATGACTCTACCAGCTTTCCTTTCAATATCAGCTGTGGAACAATTACCTACGCCTCTCAGAATCATTACTATGTAGATCAGAGTTTCAGTTACGAAGGCGGAGCTCTAATCCTTGACCAGGGAAAACAGCCTGTTATGATGCTGTATCCATCTATCCGCTTCTCTAAGGCATCATCCAATCAATATAATATTTCGATAAATGCTGTGCGGATATTTCGGGCACTGTATGACTCTCCACAGATTATTTCTTCAAACAGCGGTTGCTCTCTCCGCCTCACAGGCATTGACTACAGGCATATTTATGATAGCGATGAGTACGAAGACCTGAGCATAGAAAGACTTGTATTAACAATTTATACCACTCATCCTGATGCCTGGAAACAGTATCTTAGCAAAATGCTTGCAGATGCAGGAATAGATGATTATACCCTTGTAGAGAATGAAGATAACAACAATGTGCGTCTGATATTTCCTAAATTAGATTCAACAGCTACAGGCACTTTAAAAAGACTTTATATAAGTGAAACCGTGGTCAAGGCTGAGCCGGGGATTGGCTTAAACTGAAATGAATTGAAGGGGAATTCTAAAAATTCAGGGTGATAAGGGGAAATCAAATCAAGAACTTAAGTAAAAAATAAAAGTTATAACTCAAGGGTTTGGAAAATGCTCCCGAAGACCATTATAACAACGAGAAAACCAGAAGACAGGAAAAAAGGTGGTCTATCCTGTTTTTCAAAGGGTGAATCTGCTGCTGCAACAGTTATTGCAGCAGTATTGCTCTTAGCTCTCATATTTACAGTGATTTCTGTAGTAAAGCTTGAATATGTTCCTGAGTGGAAAAACGATGCTGAAATGAACCATATGTATGATACATGGGATGAAATGGTCGGAGTAAAAACAAGGATCGATGTACTTTCCAGGCTCATGGAATCAGAAAATTACTCTGCTTATAGTATTTCAGCAACTGTACCTGTTAATATAGGAGGAGGGGAAGTCCCGGCTTTTGACTCTTCAAAATCAGATGGAAAACTTGAGGTAAATACCGAAAAGTGCACAATGATAGTAACACCGTACAGTCCTTCCCAAAGAATAAAACCTTATATTATTGAGTGTGGGGGAATTACCTGCTATTCTGAAAATAGGCAGTACCCAGATCAGGTATTCAGATATGAAAACGGAGCCCTGATTCTTGCAGACGGCGAAAACTCTAGAATGAAACAGTTTCCAATATTCGGCATAGAGAAAACTGAGGGAAACAATTACACCTTCACACTTGGTGCGGTTCAAATTTTAGGCAAGCCCGATTCCATTTCTTCTAACGCTATTACTCCACTGAGGCTGACCGGTTGGGGAGTTCAGCCCATGCACAACAGTAGCGATTATATAGGCATAAATATCAGTGCCTTTAACCTGACAATTGCCACAAAATACCCGGATGCTTGGACTGCATACTTCAATGAAACTGCGCAAGAGAAAGGACTTGCAAATGGAACAGATTATACCGTTCGATGCATGCCGGAATCCGGACATGTGCGTTTCTCGTTCCTGGGCAATGGAAGCAAAAAACTTGAGTGGTTGTATATAAGTAAAGCCAAAATCGGTGCAGAACTTGGATCCGGAAGCAGTTTCAATGCTAATTACAGGACAGGTTGGATTGAAAATATTATGCGGCTAAACAAATGGTACTGTTTCGACACAATTACTGGGACTTACAAAAATTCTCAGATTTCACCGAACCCTAACCTGCTGAGAGATTATAACTCTAACCTTACATTCCCCTCAGGAAGTAATAAGGTGATAAAACTGGTTTCTTATAACCCAAATAATAGTTTTTCGCAGAAAATAGATAAGAATAAGGAACTGGTTATGAACTTCAATTTTGTGGATTATACAGAATTCGATGTTATATCACCGTCTTCCGCAACAATCAGAATGATTTATAGATATGGAACAAACAGTAGTCAACTTAGTACGAAAATGAAGTTTACCGGAACTGAAGATTCTTTAAATCCTCAGGACAACAACTGGTACCTGTATAATAATAAGTTTTCAGTATCACCTAAAACCCCTTCTGACCTTAACCTCAGTTTATATATCAATGATGGAAGTAATGCAGGAGGTACCTTCTATATCGACTACCTTGCAGTCTACCTGAGCTGACGGAAAAGAAAAAGGCATATCGATACATATATCCATCACACACTGAAAAAGCGAGAAACCCGATCCATATGCCTGAAAAATACACCACTCCCTACCCTGCGAAAAGAATCCATTCCGACGGCAAAGCCGAAGACGTTAAAGTGCTGCTCGCAAAGGAATGCCCTGTTAAACTTTTTCTCAACAGAAAACTCTTCACGACCCTTTTTTCCTCCCCGCTCGAACTAAAAGAACTTGCGGTCGGCCATCTGATTACAGAAGGCGTTCTCAGTTTCAGGGAAATTGAAAACGTTGAAGTGGAAGGTGGGACGGTTCATATCCGGACCCGAAACGAGAATCAGGGAATCCGTACCGAAGCCGCCGGAAAAGCCGAAAAAGAAGAAAAAGCCGGCAGAGAAATCTTTGTAGACTCTGACTCTGTTTTTGACCCGCAAG
>NZ_DAVG01000002.1 GCF_002505485.1 Methanosarcina sp. UBA5
CATGTCTTTACCCCACTATAAAATTGTTATTTTAATATAAATTAAGTCTACTCACTATATATATTTATCTCAACTGACATTTTATAATATAAAGCAAAAAATCCAGAGCGAATTAAAGGCGCACTTGACCAGTGCGATGTCAAATATGCAAAAGAATTTACTCAAAAAATGAGTTATATCAAAAATATATGTAAAATAATTTTGGTTATAAAAACTATATTTTTAACATTTTTCAAAGCAATGAGTGAATAACGGGGATTGAATCCTTCCCATTGCATAAGCATTTCATCTCAAAAGCAAAGGAGGGCAAAATTTGGAAAAACAAACAATTAGACATGCAATTAGAAAATTCAGTAGTATAATTGAGATAAATAAGGAAGACCAAGCTTATTCAGATTTTCAAGAAGGATTTAATAAAGGCTTAGACATAGCAAAATATACTTTTGAGGATCACGTAGATAACTTTGATTTATTCCATTTGGAAAGTAATAGAAACATGAAACTACAGATTCTACAGGATAAATATAACTTACTTATAGACACACTTGAGATAAAAAACCAAATTGTTCAGAGGAATGTTTGAAGGGGATACATGCAGGACTTGAGAAATCTAAGATATTGTTTGGAGAGCTTATAAGAGAATGTGATAATCTTACTGCTTAATTAGATCAAACTTTGAATTTAATTTGAGATTTTTAACCTAAAAGAATTATCTGTATAAATAATATTTTTATATACAAATATTAATATATTCCATATGTAATAATTCTATTGCGTAGAAAGTTGTACTGGGTGCTTCAAATGACAGAAAACTCCTACTTTCTGCCACACTTCAAGCCCTATGTTTACTTCCATGTAGACCCTCCATACAGAGTCGCTGAGTTCTCATTAAGTCAATATTAATAACAATTAACTGCACTTGAAATGCAGTTAGTTCAGCGACTCTACTTTTCTTCTTTGCCATTTTATATTTGTCTGCTCAAAGAGACACGCAGCCTTATTATTTTTTTTAAAGTTATTTTCATCTTCTATCCAATCAAATATCTCGGTATTGTTCAGGATTTTAAGCTCTCAGGAATATTTACTCTGATAGACAAGGCATGCACTAATGATAACCAGCACAGTAAACTCTGATGTCATATTATTTCATATCTTTCCAGCAGAAACAAACGAGAACAAATCTTTTCGAGTGAAATAATCAGGACAAGAGCATACACATTTAAATTCTAAACTTTCAAAAGGGGGAGTAGTTACCAGTAACAGGCATGATACAGATATGTTCATATCAATTACCTTACCTTTCTTTTTATGTTGAATACATAATATGTCTTATAGGAATATGTTTCTTAAGCTTTCAGGATAAAATAATCCTCGTTTTACATGAATTATTTCTTTTGCAGTCTCAGTAAACTTGCATAACTTAAAAAACTGTAATACTTTCTACCTCATTTATCCTCACAGCATTACCTACAAACCTGTATAATCTGAAAAACCATATTAATTGCTACTCCATCATCCTCTCTATAATATGCAGTAACTAAAGCGATAATGCGAGCAAGATTGCAGGTAAAGCAACTGTAGAAGAACCAAAGTCGCCTAGATTTGGGATAATCATTGAAGTTGTCCACCTACGATCTGTATTCTTGTATAGAATTAAAGAAAGATAAAAGTAATACGAATCATGGTCAGGTAATTGGAAGAATTAATCAAGTCAGGCAGCCCGGTATATTCACCTTATTTCCAGATTGAAAAGATCTTTTCTATTTTCTTCCGATACCTGTCAAAGAATGACCTAAATAGGAATGGTTAGGAACCAGTTTTCTACTAACTTTATCTATGAATACCTTATTTTCTTCATTTCAAGCATTAAATATTGACAGAAAACGATAAATAATGTTCAAATTTTCTATATATTAGGGTATTTTATTAAATTAAATTAGTTCATTTTGGGGAGAACAAATGGGGAATATAAAGAAATCATATTCAATAACTTTAACAGCGTTACTTTTCTTTTTCTTAATCTTAATATCATCTACGGCATCTGCTCTACAAGAAACTCGGCTCACACAAAATCGTTCACTGGCATCCACTCCTGCTATTTATGGTGATAATGTTGTATGGTCTGATGACGTTAACGATTCAGGAATAATCCACCTTTACAATTTAACAACATCAGAAGATATTCAACTTAATTCATCTTCAGCAAGCTGGCCTGCCATTTACGGGAACAAAGTTGTGTGGGTAGAGTGTGTTGGATACGATGGTAATTATTACGATTGCAAGCTTGTGGTTTATGACATTCCAACAGCTAAAAGACTCCAAATTACTGAAAATATATGTGATGGAAGTACTCCTGCTATTTACAAAGATAAGATTGTATGGCATTGTTCTCAAAATGGAATTTCAAATATCTACATGTATAATCTTTCCACATTTACTAAATGTCAGATCACAACCAGTAAACAGGCTTTCGATCCAGCCATTTATGCTGATAGAATCGTGTGGACAGATTCTCGCAATAAAATCTCTAATATTTATATGTACAACTTATCGACTTCAAAAGAAGCTCAGATTACCGACAGTAAACTTCCTCAGTTAGAGTCCGCTATATATGGTGACAATATTGTATGGGAGGGTGACCGTGGTGGACGGAGTTACATTCTATATCCAGATATTTACATGTATAATATCTCAACTTCCAAGACAACTCAAATTACAAGCAGTGAATCGGCATTTCTACCTAAAATATATAAAGACAACATAATATGGATGGATGGCCGCAATAAGAATAGTGGCCGTGATATTTACATGTATAATATTTCCATGCAAGAAGAAGCTCAGATAATCATGAATGGATCAACTCAAAATTGGCCTACTATTTACGAAGATAGGCTTGTATGGCAGGATTGGCGCAATGGAAATGGGTATTCTGATATCTACACCTGCATTGTCCCAACAATAGTAAAATCTCCTATTGCAAACTTTTCTGTAAAGCCAGACGTAGGATTTGCTCCACTCCCTGTACAGTTTACAGATTATTCAAGAAATTCAGTATCAAGATCTTGGGACTTTAATAATGATGGAATACCTGAATCCACAGAAAAAAACCCTGTTTATGTTTACACCGATCCTGGAAACTATACCGTTAATCTAACAGTGGGCGATGTAAATACTACTGACTCAAAGTTATCTACAATTTTAGTATTTCCTAAGGATCTCGTAGATGATCAACTCATACTAACAGAAGCCCAAATTAGTACAAGTGGAGAAGCAATCTATGGTCCTTCTCCTAAAATTTACGGGGATAGGATAGTATGGGTGGATTTTCGCAACCATTTTGACAATCAACAAACCCGTGACATCTATATGTATAATCTTTCGACCAAAAAAGAGACTCGAATAACCACTCCTTCTAGCAGATTCTCATATGGACTTGATATTTACGGAGACAGAATAGTATGGGTAGATGGGCGCAATGGAAGGCATATATGCATGTACGATATCTCTACCTCCAAGGAGACCCAGATATCCTTTGACGGATTAGCGTATAGTCCTTCTGTTTACGGTGATAGAATAATATGGGTAGATGATCGGGATGGAAGATATCATATATACATGTATAATGTATCCAATTGCATAGAAACCCGGATTACTACCAATGAATCAGTTCCGAGAGGTATTGATATCTACGGAGACAGGATAATATGGGCAGATTCTCGCAATGGAAGTGATGATATCTATATGTATAATCTCTCTACTTCTAAAGAGACTCAAATTACTATCAATGCATCAGTATATAATCCTAAAATCTACGGCGACAGGATAATTTGGCAAGACTATCGCGATGAAATACGTCATATTCACGTATACAATATTTCTAATTCTAAAGAAATCCAGATAGATTCCACTATTGTAGGATCAACTTCCGAACCTGATATCTACGGGGATCGATTAGTGTATACGGATAGCCGTAATGGAAATTATGATATTTTCATGTATAATCTTTCCACTCAGAAAGAAATTCAGATTACTACCAATAAATCAAATCAAGATGATCCTGCAATATACGGGAACAGAATATTATGGCGGAATCATGGCAAATATGGTATTTTTGATATTTACATGTGTACTATTTCATTAAAGGAATCAAAAAAATCCGCAACAAATTTCAGTGCAAATGTTACAAGTGATCTTGTTCCCTGAAAGTGCAATTTACATTTCTGTTGGAAAATGCAACAGACTGGATCTGGGATTTTGGAAATAAAACATACTCAACGGTCCAAGCCTGTACATACAAAACAAGCAAGAAAAATATACTGTCAAACTGTCAACTGATAGTAAAGAATGCAAACGGAGTAATACAGAAAAAAGGTCTAATATATTAATTCCAAAGGAAAACGAATACATTAAATTAAAAAAGGGAACTATTAAGGTTAAAACATAATTTCTTGTTGATCATACCTGGCAGGCGGTATATTTACCTTGCTTTGCCAAATTTTAAATATTTATTTTATTTGCCCTCAAGATACCTATTTTTAACTATGAGAGCACTGGAAAAGTAAACTTTCCTTTCTTTTTTCTCTATATTCCATTCTCTTAATACAAATAGGGGACAATGATATTATTAAGCCTTATTTGTTAAATATTAAATTATTCATTTGGGGGAATAATGAGGAATAAAGAGAAGCTATATTCAATAAGTTTAACTTCAACATTTTTGATTTTCGCTTTCTTAGTTTCCATGTCAGCTACTGCATCAGCAATGGAAATTACGGTAGATGATGATTCTAAAGCTGATTTCACGTCAATTCAGGAAGCTGTGAATAATTCTGTGCCAGGGGACACAATAATAGTGAGATCTGGAACCTATACTGAAAACGTTCTTGTCAATGTAAAAGGTCTAACTATCAGGTCAGAACCAAACAATGGAGATGCGCAAATAAAACCGCTGAATGAAAGTGTAAGTACCTTTCTGATAACAGCTAATAGCACAACGATCAGTGGCTTAAAGATAACAGGAGCCAGTAATCTTTCTGAAAGAAATGCGATCTTCGTTTATGGCAAGATGAATAATGTGACAGGTAATACCATTGAAAACGGTTCTATCTTTCTGGGATCCTACATGCCAAGCAATCTAACAATCATCTTTCATGGCGATATGAATAGTGTGACAGGTAATACCATTGAAAATGGCTCTATCGTTTTGGGATCCGAGATATCAGGCAATTTGATAGCCGAAAACAAAATTTCTAACGGTGAAGGTATACTTATCTCCTGCTGTGGGAAAAATAATACCGTATTAGGTAGTACGATCTCAAATTGCTCCACTGGCATCTCTGAATTTGATCAGGATGCACATATTCATAATAACAGGATTACTGACTGCCATAATGGGATTCATCTTTCGTCTGTAAGTTCAGGAATTGACAATAATACAATATTAAACTGTGATGTAGGGATTGATTTAGGTGATGCCTGTCTTGGCGTTGAAATAATCAACAACACGATAATGTCCAGTGCAGAAAGTGGGATCGTCGATCAGTACGACGAAGGCGGTAAACGGATCTACAATAATTATTTTAATAACACTGTAAATGTAAGGCTTGGAGAAGGTAGAGGGAATACCTGGAACAGTTCACTTACTTCAGGCAGTAATATTGTTTGTGGCCCTTACATCGGAGGCAATTTCTGGGCAAAGCCAGATGGAACTGGATTCTCCCAGATCTGCGTGGATTCGGATAGGAACGGAATTGGAGACCTTCCTTATAATATTTATGAGGATGAATTTGACTATTTGCCTCTTGTATCTATGTCCAGTCTGCAAAATTCAGTAACCCCAACTGCGAACTTTACAGCCAGCGTCACTAATGGCAATGCACCTCTTGTTGTTAAGTTTACAGACCTTTCGAAAAACGCAGTTGCGTGGAACTGGGACTTTGATAATGATGGTACATTAGATTCCACAGAACAAAATCCTGTATATGTGTACAGAACTCAAGGAAACTATACAGTTAATTTGACAGGTAGCAACGGACTCAATACTAATTCCAAACTTGCAAACATAAGCGTTGAAAAAAGGGTTTCATCCACGTGGCCGTTTGTATACATTATAGGTGGAACTGTCTCTGTAATTGACATAGCCACAGGAACAACTATAACCAAAGTAAAAGTAGGAAGCACGCCTTATGGAATTGCAGTCACACCAAATGGAAAAATAGCATATGTGACTGACCGTTGGGGCGGCGTTAATGTCTCTGTAATTGATACTGCAACAAATACTGTTATAAATACTGTGAAAGTTGGACATGATCCTGATGGAGTTGCAATCAGTCCTGATGGAAAAAAAGTGTATGTGACTAATAGTGGCAGCAATAACGTTTCTATAATTAACACTGACACAAACACTGTTACAGCCACTGTGCCTGTTGGAAACTGTCCAGAAAGTATTGCAGTTACTCCAGATGGAAAAAAGGTATATGTGGCGAACTATGGCAGCATTAATGCCCTTGACGATACTGTTTCTGTAATTGATACAGCTACTAACGTGGTTACAGCTACGGTACATGTAGGAAATTATTCTTCTGGAGTTGCAGTAAACCCAGATGGAAAAAAGGTATATGTGGCAAACGGGGGTCGTTATGTCTCTGTAGTTGATACAGCAACAAATACTGTTACAGACAATGTGGATATAGATAATTCTCCTGATGAAATTGTTGTCAATCCTACAGGAACAAAGGTATATGTGGCAGGAATGAAGAAGGGATATGTAGCTGGCACAGACGATGGTTTCGTCTCTGCAATTGATACCTCAAACA
>NZ_DAVG01000112.1:0-6833 GCF_002505485.1 Methanosarcina sp. UBA5
CATGTCTTTACCCCACTATAAAGTTTTTTATATTAGTATAAATATAGTCTACACGCTATAACTATTTATCTCAATTAACTGATATTTTTCATACATCTGATCCCAAAACTCAAAATTACTTTTCGAAATTTTGAATTTGGATTAATCAATCGAGCTTTGGATCATGAAAATAATTATGAAACTCTCATTTATTTGAGAATAAAATTGGTTTTGGGATGGCCTCTCTTATTGCTGATACAATCGAAGCCACAGCTGTAACTGATGGACTTGAGCACTACGAGTATCGCAAATATCCTAGCGTTAAAATTGCAAGATAAGCGGTAGATTTGAAATTTGAGCGAAGGGAAATAGGAACATATCTATTATTGGCAGCATTAGGTAAAACATTGGAAGTTTGTGATAATATAGGATGTAGGTACATCCTAATTGATTCTAAAAGAGACTCAATCGGTTTCTATCAAAAAACGAATTCAAACTTGTAGAGAAATATAAAAACCGAGAATTCGTTCCTATGTATCTCAATATGCAACCCACTTTATTAGAAATGAGTTCTTCTGTTGCAGGAAGTGGGAACTCTACTGCAAATATACCTTAAACTGATTACAATGAAAAAAAGATAAAATACAATATTTAAAAATTTGACTTTGAATTTACAGCAAATTTGCAACACTGCCTTTGCTTAAAGAAGAGTATCTCAAGATTTTAAGTGAAGCTGGATTTTCAGTTGAAATTTTGAATGAAGATCTGGATATAAGCAAAAGACATTATGTGGGTTGCCTGCCGAGAGCTTGAAACTTAAAGCCTGAAAGTGAGAAGGCTTCTAGGTTTCTCAAATTTGCTCTATATAAAAACTTCAGATGTCATGGAATTCGATGCTGATGCTGCCTGCTTTTTTTACCAAGGATTTTGCAAGGAAACCACTCTCCATTCTGCAGAGGTTGAGTACTGCACAAGGCACAAGGCAATTTGAGCAGCACTTTGCTTCCTGTGCTCTATCAATCACATAGTTATTCTTGATGTCTAGGATTTCCATCATGGGAATTTCCATGTGAGAAAATTTACTTATCTTTTCACATGGGGTTTCTATGTCAACAATGATTTTGTTTCCTTTTTTGCTTCCGCGGATTTTGTGAACAAAATCACAAAGTGTGGAATTTACAGTAAATTCAGTCAACAGGTCACCTTCTATTTCTTGATTACGCACGTTTTTCGAGTCCGAGATTACTCGGACTGTAAAGTCTTAAAGGTATTTTCAAGAGCTATGGAGAATTCATCCCCTTTGAGTTCTTTCTCTTTGGTTTTTTTGATCCCAAATTCAGAGATAACAATCTGACGATCTACTTTGAAGCCTGCAAGTTCGAGAGTTTTGCTTGCACAGTTCACAGGACAGCCATCAATTGCGATTATACGGTCAGAGGCTTCTGCAGACTTCATAAGCCCTGGAGCTCTTGCACCAATTCCTGCAGTACACATAAGGGTTCCAATATTCTGTTTTTCCAGTTCAATTGCAATTTTATTTGAGAGCTGACCCACATTTGAGGCCCCTACACATGGGAAAATTGCCACATTTGCTGAACCGCATGCACATTTTACCTCTTCTGCCATTATTTATTCTCCTTTCTGATTGTTATTTGAATTTTAGTATTTTTGATATAGACTAGGCCTTTTCTGTTATTGAGAAATCCACTTTCGAATCTCTTTTTCATCTGGAACTTTACCCACTAGTTTCACTTCCCCGTCAATGACGACTGCAGGAGTGATCATAACGCCGTAATTCAGGATTTTTTCAACATCTTCGATCTTAACAACTTCGGCTTCAACCCCATCATTCTTCAATACTTTTTCAATAACTTCTTTTGTTTTGTTGCACTTTGAACATCCAGTTCCAAGAATTTCAATTTTCATATTTTTAGCCTCATACTTTGTTTTTGTTTTTGTCTTGTTAATTTTTTCTTTCTTTTGATGTTTCAGAATATTTTAATCTCAGAGAATGATGTTAAACAGGTATCCTGTAAATATGATCGATACCGTAACAATTAAAACAAAGGCTCCAATCAACTCGTTTTTAAGTACCTTCTTCAGGATAATCATTTCAGGAAGCGAAAGTGCAGTAACTGCCATAAGGAAGGCTAGGGCAGTGCCTACTGGAAGTCCTTTTCCAATAAGGCTTTCCACGATTGGGATCATACCCGTAATGTTTGAGTATAAGGGCACCCCTATAACGACCGCAATTGGAACAGCAAACAAATTGTCCTTCCCTGCATATTGTGCAAGGATGCCTTCGGGGGCATATCCGTGAAAGATTCCTCCCAAAGTAACTCCGATAATCACATAGAGCCATACTTTTTCCACGATGTCTTTAACATTGTCAAAAGCAATAGCGGCTCTTTCTTTTATACTTAGAGCTTCTAGTTTTCTGTTCTGATTCCCCACTTTGATCTTGTAAACGAAATCAGCTACATATTTTTCCATCTTCAGGAGGCCTATAATATACCCACCAAAGACTCCAAGCAAAATACCTGACAATATATAAATCAAGGTTGCTTTAAGACCAATAGTAACCCACAATGCAGCTATTGCAGCCTCATTTACTAGGGGAGAGGTAATAAGGAAGGAGAAAGTCACTCCAAGAGGAATTCCAGCTTCCACGAAACCAATAAAAAGAGGGACTGATGAACAGGAACAAAAAGGTGTCACTGCTCCGAGCATGGAAGCTAATAGATAATATTGCAGCCCTGTTTTGCCTCCAAGCACCTTTCGGGTTTTTTCGGGAGTCACGTAGGTTCTGATATACGAGACAGCAAAGATCATCATAAATGATGAAGTTAACACTGGCTGCAAGGTGCGTGTCAGGTGCAATCCCAAATACCTCATATGTCAGTTTATCAGCAATCCATTGAAGGGGATAGAATACATCAACCATTTTGGAGTCCTTCTTTAAGATTTCACCGTGTTTTTAGACATAGTAATCCTTGATTATATCAATAAATATTGATGTAATGTTTATAGGATATAAAAGTAACGAAAATGGTTGAACTCAGTTTCCTGCTTAATACTGGACACTTATACACATTAGATTTTAAAAAATTCAAGAAGTTATACTAAAATATAAACTTAGAATATTCGACCTTAAACCAATTCGAAAAATAAGTCCAAAATTATTCTTCAACAACTTTGAGAATCTTCCTGATTTTATCGTTTTCTATGGAATAAAGCCTCATCTTTCCTTCTTTTCTTACCTTAATTATCCCCCAGTCCTGCAACTTCGCAAGGTGCATTGAAGTATTGGACTGAGTTCTACCAATTAGTTCAGGAATCTCACAGGCGCATAGTTCTCCTTTGTGACCGTATTTATTCTCTTTGCATTCACTCTCAGATTCTATTAAAGCTTTAATGATTCTGTACCTTGTATCTTCGCTTAGGGCTTTGAAAAGCTGTATATTTTCTTCATTAATCATATCAATAATCATTGAATCTTTGAGAATATATATCTTTTTTAAGATAGGAAATCAAAATTATTGTTTATAAATATGAAATAAAGACTATTTTGATTTTCACAGTTATTCAGGTTAATAAAATAGAGCATATTTATGTTTTTCAAATTCAGGGCATTTTCTCAAATGTCTTCAAGATCCAGTCTTTTATTTCATCTCTGACTCGCCTGAAGACTCTTAGCCGTTCTTCTTCCGATCCCATAGACACGGCGGGATCATCAAAACTTTTGTGAATTACTTGCCTTGCTCTGGGAAATATGGTAGAGAACTCCAGATTCGTGCTGCAGGTAGGACAGGCCACTTTAGCCCGATCGCAGACAGTAACTGCTAAGTCAAAAATGGTATCTTGAAATTCTTGAGGAGTTTTGGAGTACTGACTGGAAATATCGATACCGATTTCCTTCATGACTATAACAGCATGAGGATTAACAGTTGTGGCCTCAACGCCGGCGCTGTAAGCCTCGTATCGATCTCCATAAATAGATCTTAAAAGGCCTTCTGCCATCTGTGACCTAGCCGAGTTATGGGTGCACAGAAAAAGGATCTTCTTCTTTTCCTGTGATCTCGTGTTTGTTACCATTTCTTTATTGTCACCTATGATAATAGATCAGCGTTGTGATTGATATTGTATTCTAATATCAAAATGTTCAAGATTCCAGAAGATTTCATTGGTTTTAGTTCTCATATTTTAGCTGCATTCTTTGCCTCTTTTACAATCTCCTTCATCATCTCTCCAACGAGATTCGCTTTTTCACAGTGAGAAGCACCTTTTGGCTTGCAGTTTAAAAGAATACTCATCAGTCGGTCAGCAATTCGATAGAACTTCATATCCTCAAATCTGACTAAAAGGTCAGATAAGCTTTCGCTAAATTCCCTGCATTTATCATGGTTACAGATTGCCTGCTCATGTAACTGGCAGGCAGACTGCAGATCTTTTACTATCTCGCTCGGAATATTCTCAACCATAGAAATCAATCCGATTCAACACTTCTTTTCAATAAATATAAGGAGCAGGTGAAAGTATAAAAGTAAAATTCGGCAAAGTAAAATCTGGCACTCTTGCCTGAAAAGCAAAAAAGTAATCTCATATTAGTAATGCCAGACATTTAATAGGTATACTCGTGCCTACAATGCTCCATTATATCCTCTATAAAATCAGAGTAAAAGTTATCCAATACTGTCACTTTTTTTCCTGCCTTAATAGCTCTGGCCTCAAGGTCTTCTTTACATGCATAAATTTCACACTTTGAAAATTCTTCTACTCCACCAAGCAGGTGATATACTCCGTCTCCTGCAAGGTAGAGTCTGGCTTTTCCGGAGCGAGCAGCCAGTTTGAGGCATAACTCCGATCTAGAACTGAAGGGAGGCTTTGTTAGCAGGAATACATCCAATTTTTCTTGCTTCATATTATCACCCGAATAATCCTAAATCAGCTAGCATTAAAACGAAATAACACAATCTGAGCTTTCCATCGCTTCGAAAAATTCTTCTTCATCTGCCAGTTCCAGGGTTTCTATCAAAATTTCCCCGAAAAGGTGCCTTTCCATCAGTGAGGGTTCGTGCACAAGTACTCTTAACTCTCCGTATGCATAAAGAATATCCGCAAGATTTGGTAATCCAAGCTTTCTGCTGTCTTGACCCGCAACTGCAAGATAAACTCCATCTCTATAAAGTCCAAGAGTGACATCCATCTCACAAAGACTTACAGCAGCCGCATTCAATGCTCCAAACGCTTTTTCACTACCATATGGAGCTGTGTCCAACAGATAGAAAACTGATTTCATTGGGCCTGAACCTCCAAAAAATAGAGTCTCATTATTAAAACTTTATCTTGAAAGTGAAATTACTCTGTCACTTTTACTCAACATTTCCGACAGCTCATAAAGGCTGGTAATTCTTATTCTAGGAAAATAGTCTCTGCAGTTACTCCCCTGTATAATCTCTTCTTCTGGAAGGTAGCCTCTTGCACCAGCACATCGAGCACACGCTCGAATTACCACCGCTTTTTCCGTAAGTCCAGAAAAAAGTTGTCCTATATTGATGAAAAAGGATGGATCCTGACCTTTTTTGGGGATATGTACTGCATCCAGGTACAGGAATATATTTACTTTATATTGCTGAAGTGCAGCCTCAGCGAGTTTATAGGCAATCTCAGCGTACTCAGAGATGTACGGGCCATCAGTGAGTACTATTGTTAGTATCTTCAAAGCTTTCTCCAACTAATAATAGATTAGTAATTGTGACTAAATATAAGCAGTTAAAACCTGAAGATGTTCCTGATTGGTTGCATACTTCGGTTCCTTGAGCGATGTACATTTGTCAAGGGAGGCTTCACTACTCATGAGCTTTATGGCGAAGGTATAACAGCTCTGCTCCCCACATTTACCGCAATTAGTCTGAGGCAAGTATAGTTCCATGGGCTCGACCCTGACTTTTTCCCTGGGAGCCGGAGCGACGCCTTTTGCAATAGCCTCATTGATAGTACTTCTCAGGTTCTCAAGAGCTTCTTTTGCCTCGTCTTCGTTTTTAATCATGGTCATTGTAACTTTTCCAGTGCCGTAAACAGTTGTAATAATCTCTCCTTTTTGCATTATCAGAGCGCTTATCTTATCTGAGTATCTTCCTCTGGGAAAGAGAGGCTCAAGAACCTTGAGAGTTTCACCTAGAGAAGGAGCCATATTTGCAATTACCCTGAATTTCGAAGAATCTGCTATACAGGGCAACAGCTGTCTTACTTCAGTAATCTCTATAGGTTTTGCCTGAGAAATGTCTGTAATTTTATTCACACTTTTATCTTCTTTATCTTCAAGGAAATTTTTACCATATTCACTTAGTTTCACAGTACCTTCTTCGATCTCAATCAGGCTTGCCTGTTGCAGAAGCTTGAGATGGAAATCTAGCATGGTCTTCCCTACTTCCCCTCCAATTTCCCCGGTACTTTTGTCTCCTGCTGATAAAAAGTTCATTATCTTTCGTCGGGTAGCATTGGACATAGCATTGTTTACTAGCTTTATCTCATTAGGATTTCCAGGCATTTTTAACACCTACGAGGGTTATGAAATTTAACTCATTTTCTGAGATAATATCATAATTTTTTAAAGTGAAATTTGATTATCTTAATTTATATGGTTTTACTTTTTAAAAATCCCCAGGGCGGGTATCAAAAAAGATTGATATGAATACACCATATAGTTGATTTTACCTTCTGTATAAGACCCAATAAATCCATATTAGATTAAAAATCGAATTAAACGATGAAATTTACAATAATAGAAAAAGATAATCTGGACCAAGTTGACTTAAGATTGCAAGATAATAGATTAAGAAATTTAGTGCGAG
>NZ_DAVG01000112.1:6840-6985 GCF_002505485.1 Methanosarcina sp. UBA5
CCTGGCTGGGCAACCCTCGCATAGCGATATCTTACAAATAAAGAATATGAAATTCTTTACAAAAATAACTTTTAGAAACGTATGAAAATTTGAAGTTTTTGAAGTTAAGTGTATTAAGTTGACAGATTAAGAAATTTAGTGCGAG
>NZ_DAVG01000112.1:7004-194103 GCF_002505485.1 Methanosarcina sp. UBA5
CCTGGCTGGGCAACCCTCGCATTTCGTTTTAATCTATCTAGTACTGTTTCTTTTTAATTATCCGTCATGCCTTACGCCTTGCACTTCCTCACAATATCGTGGATAATATATAAACATTTCGAGTCGTGAAGGTCACCGGGAATAAGTTTTGGAAGAGCGCCAATTAGACATAACGGCTTCTCTATACCTTTAGATTTCAAAAAATTGGATATGGGCCTGTACCCGAGCTGGAGCTCAGAACTGGCCCAGAATACTCAAGAGTTCTTCAGCTTTGCCTTTGACCACATTTACCGCATTAAGGGCAAGGTCTCTGGCTGTATAAGAACCATCGGACTCCATTGTAAACACAAAAGCATTCTCATCGAAGCCAATGCTTATCGCGTGAATATCACAAACCTGTTCGCAGAGCTTGCAGAGTGAGCATTTTAGGACATCTTCGCTAGAAACTTTGGCCCCTGACTCTTCAAACCGTATAATGCCTTTTGGACATTCGGCTGCACAGTGCCCGCATGCATCACAGTTTTCAATGGTTATAATAGGCACATTCTTGTAGCCGCAAGCGACTCCTGCCTGCCATTTAACACTGTCCCTGCCATAGCCCATATGAGCGATGGCCTCAAGCACAAGCTTCTGCCCTTTTTTCAGCTCAACGATCGGGATATTAGAGTCAGCCGGCTGTATTTTAGGATCAGAGGAAATAAGATCTCGCGAATAAACTGTGCCCGGACCTTCTGCGCTGAGGGTTAAGGAAACCTCGCAGGCAGGACAACCCTCTCCTCCGCAAACATCGCATTCTGCCTGTGGCACATACGTCTCTACATCCGTAACAAGCGGGATTAAGGACAGACGTAGAGCCAGTTGCTCATCATAGAGTACCGAGGTGTTGTCATAAAGGTTCACATACTCAATCGCAAGCGTTGGTACATCTGCGATCATGGCGCGCCGAATGCCGTTGGCAAAAGATGTGCTAACTTTTGAAAGCACAAATTTTGCAGATCTATCCGATAACTCCAGAATGTCTACTTCCATCGTCATATTCCTTAATTTCCCTTATATTTTAATGCATTTAAAAAGAGAATTTTAGAAGAATTCCCTGAAGAAATTCTCTGAAAAATTTTCTTATACACGTCTTCCGCCTTTCGGGCGAGTACCATCGTGTGGGACAGGAGTAACATCTTCGATCCTGCCAATCCGGATTCCTGCTCTTGCAAAAGCCCTGATTGCAGCCTGAGCGCCAGGGCCCGGGCTTCTCTGCTTATTCCCGCCAGGTGCTCTTACCCTGATATGAATGCCATGAATGCCCTTGTCCCTGAGCTGATCAGCAAGCTGGCCTGCCATCTGCATGGCAGTATAAGGAGAGCTTTCGTCTCTTGCAGCTTTTACAACCATACCACCGGAAGACTTTGCAATCGTTTCAGCCCCTGTGATATCGGTTACAGTAATAATTGTATTGTTAAACGAAGATTTGATGTGAGCTACGGCCCATTTCATGTCTGCCATGATTATCTCCTCCCTCTCTTCTTCCTTCCGCCGCCTCTTTCAGGAGGTTTCTCTCTAGCCTGTCTTGCTTCTGCAACAGCCCTCAAAGTAGTTGTGCTGTCTGCAAGCGCAGATGCTACCTGGACAGGTCTTTCAGGGTGAGATTCGCTAACAAGTGGAGAGGTTCCATAATAGCCTATATGCATCTCATCTTCCTTGGATATGAGCATTCCAGGAATTGTAGCCTTTCTGCCGTTTACTGCAATATGTCCGTGAGTAATAAACTGACGGGCCTGAACAACTGTCCTGGCGAGCCCGAGCCGGAGAACCTGAGTCTGGAGTCTCCTTTCGAGAATGTTTTCGGTTTTTAAAGAGAGAATATCATCAATGTCAGCATCCGACTTGATAATACCATAGCGGATAAGCTTTGCGAGAATTTCTTCGGACTGAGTCTTCTGATGCCCTTCAAGTCCTCTTTCCTGAGAGTTTGCAGCGCTTGCAAGTAATTTCCGGGCTTCAGACCTGTACATCCTGAGCATACTGGCTGCTTTCCAGACTTCTCTCTTATTTCTTAGGCCGTATGCCTTTACAAGCTGGACTTCAGATGCCATCCTGGCTTCCTGCCAAGGGTGCTTTGGAGTCTCGAAACTTTTACTTTGTTTACCTGGATATGCCATTTAAAATCACCTGACCGGAAAATTACTTCTTCCTGCTGACACCGACAGTTGATCCGCGGCGGCCTGTAGATTTTGTTCTCTGTCCTCTGACCTTAAGGCCTCTTTCGTGCCTGAGTCCTCTGTAGGCGCGGACCTTCTTCAGGTTGTTAATATCTTCCCTGAAAGTCAGTAAGATGTCCGTTCCCAGCAGGTGCTTGTCCTGTCCTGTTGCCAGATCTTTTTGCCTGTTCAACATCCAGGATGGGACAATTTCCTCAAATTTTCCGATTGCGCTGTCGAGTTTTGCCACTTCTTCGTCTGGCAGGTATCCAAGTGTAGCAGTAGGGTCTACCCCTGCGTCTTTTGCAATAAGGATAGCAGTGCGCCTCCCTATTCCTGGGAGACCTGTAAGGGCGTACTGTACGGGTTTTGCCCCCTGCAGGTCGGTATTCATAATCCGAACAAGATGCCTTAATTCTTCATTATTCTTTTCTTCTACCATATACTCCCTCCAAGGGAATGCATACAGCATCCTGTAGCCCCTGATCGAATACCCTTAAAGAATACGCGAAAAAGTCAGGAGCAGCTCTCTAAAGGAGCTTCATTACAGCACATACTGATGAGTTCATTTACATGCAGTTACCAGTATATAAGGATATCTGCGCTTATTCCTAAATGAAAGCGATGTTCGGAAGGACTGAAAGCTGATGGCAGAAAAGTTACTGAATAATGAAAATCTCCACCAGCATCAACCTAATTTTGAAGAAATCAAATTGCGGGCGGCCACCTCACCCTAAACAGGCTGTCCGACAATTATTGGCAGTAATAAAAAAGTGCTAAAAAGAAAGCAAATAAGGCTCTAAAATCAAAAAAGAAGGAATTTGTTTATTACCGAAGGTAATTGTCAGACAGTTTGTAAAGGACGGGGTATTCGTGACCCTCTGCGCTCTCGTAGTAATAAAAAGAGGGCGGTTCAACATCTGCCCTCTTATTTAGTTTACATAAAACCACTATTACCGCAGCTTAAATGTCTTTGGTGCAAGCCTATATGCAAGAATCAAGGAGACGGCGATATACACAATGCAAAATACTGAAATCAACGTGCCGAAAACAAGAGTTGGAACCTTCTTACCAATGGCAAAATAACAGAAGAAATAAGTAAAGGAATTGACAATGGTAAAAGTACCATTTTTTATTTCGAGACCGATATTGTAAGGCTGCAAAAGATAATATAGTACAATATTGTGCACCGAAAAAAATACCGACATGGCAATAATGGAAACAAACAGCAGCACATAATTGAGTGCATTGTTCGTTCCGCCTGTAAGCCATAACAGAAGCGGCAGCCCGAGTGCAATTACCAAAGCGGGCATTAAGTTTATCAATAGAATGGATTTCAGTCGTTCCGTAAAGAGAAGCAGAATTGCACGTGGCTGCCTGTAAAACCGGTAAGTAAGCATACTGTGGTCACAGTTCATGAACATGGCTTGGGTGATAACCTTGCCGCGATTAACAAAATACATGACAAACAGAAAATAAGGCAAAATAGTCAGCATCATCCCGTTTAGTATCGGTTTTGCCCCGTGGATAAGAAAACAGGCCATGATGGAAAACGCAAGTGCCGCAAGGGAAATCAAGGTTATATCTTTTGCCGATTTGGTAAGTAACATGCTATGCCGCTTAACAAAAAGATCGTTGAAATACTGATAACCACTTTTGCTGCTTGTTGCCTTAATGTCTATATTCAGCTGCAAAGATTTTTGAACAGCCCGTGCAGCCATGCTTTTTTTGTTCATAGCAAAACTGTCCGCTGTGAGAAGCTCCTTGCAAATACTTCGGTACTCACGGAATTTGAGCACATAAAAAAAGGAAAATACAGCTATAACAGCAGAAAAAACAAACAACGCGAGAAAAATAGCTCCGTTCATGGCATAGCCGAGAAACGGCGGGAGATATGCCGCAGCCAATGATGCAGCAATGCCAACCAAGGCAACCGGATTGAGCTGATTTTCATTTTTTGCATGGCCGGTTCTGACATAATCATGAAGCGCGAGGGCAGTAAAAATCAGTTTTACGGAAACCACAAAAAGCGGCATCAAAAAGCAGATAACGATAGGCACCCCGGAAAGCCGTCCAAGAAGCAGCGTGAAAGGCAAAAATCCGACAACAATTTTCAAAAGGAAATAGAAGTAATTCGAAAGTGTATACTCCCGCGCGTTCATTCGCATGAGAAAAATGGCATAATACTTGTCTCTGGTGGGATGAAATATATGCGTGTTGAGGAAACCGCCCGTAATGGTAAGAAAGAAAAACATATGCATGAAGCTGTTTGCGGGGCTGCTTTTCATATGATCTTTTAGAAGAAAGATAATAATAAACAGATAGAGCATTTTGCCCAAAAACATCGAGCTGATCTCCCACAGGATGCTGACGAAATTGGCAAATATCTTCAACCCCGGACTTCTATAGAGCGAGACAGGTAGCAGCCTGTTGATGACAGGGATGGATTTGAGTGAATAGATGATTCCATTGGTTTGATATGCGTTTTTAAGCCTGAAGGACATGAGGAAAGTTTCAATCATTCTCATCCTTCCTGAGGGCCTGAATGATCTTATCCTTAAAGGCCTCGTTGCTGAGATCATCCTTTTCCATCTTTTCCAGAATCCCGCCGCTCAGGATCACGATCTCGTCGCATAAATCCAGCGCAAGCTCCATGATATGAGTGGAAAAAATAATAATGTGGTCTTTTTTGATTTGACGCAGCAGCGTCTTCATTTCGTCGGCGACCACAACGTCAAATGAGGTCAGCGGCTCGTCTAAAAGTAGAATGCAGGGATTTGCAATGAAGCTTACAAGCATTTGCATCTTGTTCCTCATGCCATGGGAATAATCCTTCAAAAGCCTGTCGCGATCCTCGCTTCCGATCTTTACAAAATCGAAATATTCGTCAATAGGTTTAATATCCGGAATTTTTTTCACGTTGATGTCAAGAAAGAACTTTAAAAATTCTCTGCCTGTTAAGAACTCCGGAACGACTGGCGTCGACAGAACATATCCGATATCGTCCGGACAAACTTCTCTCTTCACTCCGTTTTCTTCAAGGAGAATTGAGCCGCCGTCAATCTTCAAATCCTCATTGATGCAGTTAAACAGCGTGGTTTTACCTGCGCCATTTCTACCGAGGAGTCCGTAAATTTTCCCCTTTTCAAAGGCAAAGTTTGCACCCCGCAAAACCTCTTTTTTGTCAAAACTTTTTATGACATGGTTAAGGATCAGTTTCATTTTCAATATTTATTATCTGTTTCTTTCCGTTTATTTCTTTCGTTCCCGCCTGAAATCAATCGATCCTTTTTCAACGGGGTTCCTACCTTGACATTGTCAGATTAACTTCTTTTTTCGATCATAACTCCTTTATAATCCCATTTCCCTCATGCTTTTGAAAGATTTGTATTCATCTTTTCATTCTACAAATTCTAGTTTTTTAATTGAGAGCCTTTTTTACAAACTTACAACCAGTTCCAGCAAAAATATAGACTTACCAGTCTCAGGAGCAAGAAGTTATTCAACTTCAATCAAAACCTCAGTATTTATGATCCATTTAACCTGCTTTTTACAGGAGAAGTATTCAAAACTTCAGATACAATGGAAGTCTTCCTTTTGATCCTTATTTCTGAGAGATTCCAATATTGGTCTTTCGAGATAAAACTGAGTATTAGAAGCTATATTCGCAACAAAACCGGAGATATCTGCAGATTTAAACATAATTTAGAAAAGACTTGTAAACATAAGTTAGAAAAAGCTTATAAATGTGATTTAGAAAAGGCTTAAAAAGATACGCCGAGGGGGAGATTCGAACTCCCGAGGGGCTAAGCCCCACAAGCTTTCCAGGCTTGCGCCCTACCACTAGACTACCTCGGCACATGATGATATAAATTATATCTGGACTTTGGTCAAGCTTTCTTTTAGAAAGGTTAGCATAAAGCTTATGGCACGACTTATACCATAATGGAATAGTCATATATAAACTTTATTCTAAATGAGGGGAGTTTTTAAAAGAGTTTTGTAGGTTAGAGCTTAACACCATACTCTTTTTTAGTCCAACCTTTTGGATAGGTTCCCGCCTCCATCATAATCCGGACCGAGGTTGCTGCAAGCCCAGTAGAGGCTTTAAGGAGCTCTTCTGTGCTCATTTCAGATTTTGCAAGAGCAACGAGTTCACCCTTAAGGGTAAACAGCGCTGTAAGCTCTCCTTTCTTAAGGTTTGCATCCAGGCTTGTTATGCCTGGAACTGCCAGGGTAGCCCCTGAACAGACTGCATCTACTGCACTGTCCCGCAGGATAATTTTGGGAAGGTGAGATACAGCCGTTTCCATTGGCATAATTACCCGCCGAATTTCGGACTCGTCCCCGTTTTCCTTCCAGAGTACATATGCATCTTTGAGATCTTGGAGGGTGATAAGCGTTTCCTCGGTAAATGGACCTGCTTTTGTCCTCCTTAGTTCCTGCATATGTCCGCCACATCCCAGAGCAAGCCCTATATCGTGACAGAGTTTCCTGATATAAGTCCCGGCTTCGCATCCTACGCGAAAGAGCACAAAACTGCCTTCAATTTCAAGCACTTCAATGTAATAGATAGTCCTTATCCTGATGACGCGTTTGACAGCTGATTTGATAGGAGGCATCTGGTAAATAGGACCTGTAAATTCTTCACAGACCTTCCTGACCAGTTTTTGAGGCATTTCCTTATGAAGCTTAAGAAGGCAGACATATTCCTTTCCGGAAAGGCGCAGAGCAGGGACCGCCTTTGTAGCCTTTCCAAGTAAAGTGGGCAAAAGCCCTGTAACCTTAGGATCAAGTGAGCCTGCATGCCCTGCCGTACTCACACCCAGAATAGCTTTTACCCAGGCTGCAACCTCGTGGCTTGTCGGCCCTTTTGGTTTATCAATATTTACAACCCCTTTCTCAATATACTCAAGGATAGGGCGTTTTTCCGGATAAGAGCCGTAAGAAGGATTCGTCCAGGCACCGGATTTCCGGACCAGAGTTCTTTCAGCTTCGGACGGCAATTTGCCAGCAGGTGACATAGTTTTTCAAAAACTCCTGAATTGAATTTATAGACGTAAATACGATATGTATGCAGTAGTTCTTAACACATGTATAAGTGAAAAGTAAACCTGAGTGAAAATAAACGAGATTAAAGGAAATTCCCTTAATGCATGTAAGAAGAAATTCCGGTAGTATTATTTAAGAGAGATCAATGCCGAAGACTCATGATTGCTGGAATATATCAGTAATATCAGGTCCCGGCAAATAAAACTCTACGCTTTGTATAAAAATCCAGCCTTTGACAGAACCTGCGGGAAATTACTCTGGTCCTACGAGAGAGTCGATAGCAACCCTCAGAATGTCAAGAATCTGGTACTGGTTCCATTTTTCAGAATCAATAACGATGTCATAAATTGAAAGGTCACCTATATCGATATTGTAATAACTCATATATCGAAGAGCTTCGGATTTTTCCCTTTCAACTGTCTTTTCGAGTTCGTTCTCAAAAGATACGGATTTTTCCCGCCTCAGGATTCGTTTTACCCGAACAGGTAACGGAGCCTTTATCCAGATTTTAAGCACATTAGGGACATCTTTAGCCATATGGCCTGCAAGTCTGCTTTCGAGGATCAGCTTTTCGTGACTGTTGATAACCGCCCTCTGATTTTTATCGATAGCCAGATCAATTGAAGGGTCTTTTTCAGCCATAGCTCCGAATTCTGCCAGGCTCATTCCCTTCTCCTTGGCTATCCTCCGGAAAATTTCACCAGAGGAGGTCAATTCAAGTTCATAGTATTCCGCAAGAAGCCTTGAAATTGTTGTCGTCCCACCCCCGGGAAGCCCGCTAACTGTTATCCGCATCAGACCCCACCGATATCCAGTGCCTTTCTGATAAACTGGCTAACTCCAAGAGAACAGATAAAGTACCAGTATAACCAGTGCTGGAAGTACCAAATAGCTTTAGAAGTCAGAAACTGTTCACCCCAGAACGGAAACACCATAGTCGCATTCGCGTGCCCGCTGATGTAATAATAAGCCCACATGAAGAGAGGAACGGAAATAATACTTATGTAAGCCATGGGCTTGAACTGCTGCTTGGACATTTTCATCTGGTCTTCCATCATTTCCTGGCGCTGTTCTTCCAGTTTTTTTAGCATATAAGTATTCTGGGAAAGCTGCGCCTCCCGATATTCCTTCTGGAAAAACTTCATCCGTTCCTGGGTATTCCTCATGAGGTCCCAGTCAATTGTGTATTTCTGGATAAGGGATGCATAAATAGCAGTAATTGCCGCCATTACCAAAAGGATGAGATAGAAATTCTCCTGCCCGACCAGCGCAAGTATGGGATTCATTAACATCCCAACGGCTTTCCCGACAGCATCCCTGAAACTCTGCCCAAGAACCATAATCCCGATCATAAGGGAAAAACCGAGAGCCAGCAGGAACCGGTCTATTTGATTTTTTAATGTCTCCGAAACCAAGTTGTCCTCACCATTCAGATTCAATAATTATTCTGAGATCTTCAAACCTAGAAGAATTCCGATAATAGAAACTTGACAAGCTTAAAGTATTGTAAAGTCGTAATAAATCAGCTCGATTACGGAGCCAATTTTAAACGATTACGCAGGTTGTTCTGGTTAATAAGTGTTGATGTATATATAAGTTATACTATCCGATGAAATTCAGTAAAGTTTTCCCCGAAATAACAAAGAAATTATAGGCAAGCAAAAATAAGCTATAGGAAAGTGAAATCTAAAGGCTCAAAGCCTTGAAACCTCGGAGTAAAAAATATTTTCTCAGGTTAATATTTCGATTGTTTTTCAGGTTTATATTTTGATCAATATACAGATAAATTAAATACATTTCCAATAAATTTGATATTCAAAGATATTTCCCATCCAGCTTTTCTAAAATTGTTTTTCCCTCATCGGTCAGGATATATTTTCTCCATGTGGTCTTGTCAGGAGTCAAACACTGAATTAAGCCCTTACTCTCAAGTTCCTTTAAAGCGTGGCTGATATTCTGTGTGGATCGGCTTGCCTCATGGGCAATATCTGAAGCCCTTACAAAAGGGTGCCTTTTCATGGAATCCATAAGAATCAAACGGCGATCAACGCTGATAACCCAGTTAACCAGTTCATCGATCGAGTTTTCAGTCATATTAACTCAGCTTCTCCGTCGTGTAGTTTTTGTTGACATAAACAGCCACATATTATTTAAATACAAATTATTTGAATCAAGTCAATGCGAAAAAAGCAAAGATTTTTCGTTATATACCAAGGTATAAAGAGAGAATAGAAAAGTTAGGAGATACAACAGAAACAAAAAAAGAAATGAAGATTTCAGGCAAATTTTGTAAGAACTGCCTTTATATCTTCAAAAACCTCATCGATATCTTTTTTGCCGTCAAGGGTTACCAGAATACCCTGCTTTGCGTAATAGTTAATCAGGGGTTCGGTCTGTTTTTTATAGACATTGAGGCGATTCTGGACGGCTTCCTCTTTGTCATCGGCGCGCTGGAAAACCTCGCCACCGCAAATGTCACAGATCCCATCCTTTTTTGGCGGGTTAAAAGTCCTGTGGTAGCTGGCACCGCAATTGCACATAAGGCGACCGCTTATTCTTTCAACCAGTTCTTCGTCAGGCACTTCGAGGTTGAGAACAACATCTATGGGCTTATTGAGTTCATCAAGGATAACTGCTAGAGCGTCAGCCTGAGGTATTGTCCTTGGATACCCGTCAAGGATGAAACCCTTTTCACAGTCCTGTTCTTTCAGACGGTTCTTAATAATCCCTATGAGCACCTCATCAGGAACAAGCTCTCCTTTATCCATATATTCCTTGGCTGCAAGCCCAAGTTCGGTTCCTTCCCTGACATTTGCCCGCAAGATATCCCCTGTGGAGATCTGCGGGATTCCATAGTAGTCAACCATTTTTTTGGCCTGGGTACCTTTTCCGGCACCTGGGGGCCCGAAGAGTATTATATTCATTCGAAGATCCCTGTGTTAGCTTGTTTACATTACATCTAAATTCGTTTCCTTTTTGCACTTTTTTGCATTCCAAAACGGATTCTTACTGCTCCCCGAAGAAGGAACGAATCATCGGGTGCATCTCCATCATCTGCTCGGATGCGATATCCTCGTACAGCCGGTACACAATACTCACAGTAAGCAGCAGCCCTGTACCTCCAGCACTTCCGAGGGTACCAAGCAGGCTCGCAACCAGGGTGAGTGCTCCTATAAAAGCCCCACCAATTACGGTAACTTTTGGAATATAGCGCTGCGTAACTTTCTCAATACTGCTAATATTCCGCCTGAAGCCTGGAATCTGCATGCCGGAGTTGAAAATCTTCTGGGCTGTGGGTTTCGCTCCCATTCCTGTGGTTTCTATCCAGAAGAGGGAAAAGATAATTCCGCCTACAATAAGCATGAAAGCATCTGTAAAGACATGAAGCCCAATCTGCCAGATAGCAGGAGCTGTCGCGCCATAACTTGAGAAGGATTGCTGCACAAGAGATGGAACCCAATCATAAGGGCTGTGTATCGGAGCAAGGTAATACATGATCCCATTTAGAGGCGTGGACCCGCTGAACTTTCCAAGGAAAGTTATTCCCCTGCCGGCGAGAATAATCCCTACCATCTGGATGTTAGCCTGAAGAGCTCGGACAAGGATCATTGGCAGCACTGAAGAGTATATGAGCTTGACAGGAAAACGACCTCTGGCTCCTCTAACTGCACTGTGCGCGAGAGGGATTTCAATCCTTGTGCTTTCCACGTATACCACAACCAGGAAGATAATAACTGTACTCAATAGTGCCAGAATCCCTCCATTGACTAGCATGTACACCACACCCTGACCTGAGAAGAGGTAATCTGCCCCGACGTTCTGTGCGATGTAAATCCATTTCGGAATCAGCCCTACCGGAAGCCCTGATGAATCAAGCTCCCAGTTAACGATCCCTGTAACAATCTGTTGTGAGATTCCCGCAACAATGAAAAGCCCGACTCCTGACCCAATACCCCATTTGGAAACTACTTCATCCATGAACAGGACGAGTACGCCTCCAATGAAGATCTGGATAAGGAGCAGGAAGGTGATCACTCCCAGGCCTACACCGAGTGTAGAAGCAAGCCCTGAATCCGGCTGGATATATCCACCAAGTAGCTGCGGTAGAGCCTCCAGTATGATCATGATAAACACAAGGAATTTCTGAGCTCCCTGGAAGAATGACTGATCTTTAGGGTCTGACAGGTCCAGTTTAACGATATCTGCCCCAACGAGAAGTTGCAGGACAATCGAAGCCGTAACAATAGGCCCAATACCTAGAAGAAGAAGAGATCCAGACGCGCCTGCAAAGAAAGCACGGTAAGATGAAAAAAGGTCAATCGAACTCTGAGACATTCCAAAGAGCGGTACATTTGCCAGAGCAAAGTACAGCACAAGGACTCCCAGAGTCCACCAGAGCTTATCCTTAAAATGGACGTGTTTTTCCGGACTTGCTACTGCAGGTAACTTGTTAAAAAACGGTTCTAACGTATCCCTGAGAGTCATCGATTACACCATTTAATATAATTTGTTTATAATATTTGAAAATGTTAGACTACGTTTTACCGTAAGACATTGGTATTATAGTGCATCTAATATGAAAAAGTTACCAAAATAATTAAAATAAGTAATGTCACTCTGGCATTACTTATTCTGCATTGATACAACTTCCGCCGGCGTTTTCAATTTTTTCGCGGGCAGATGCGGAGAATTCTACCGAAGTAACTGCAAGGTTCTTCGTAACACGTCCGCTTCCGAGTACTTTTTCAATTCCGAGATTTTCAAGGTTAATGTGGTATGCACCGTCCTTGATTTCTGCAAGCCCTTCTTCAACAAGATAAGGAGCAAGTTCGTCAAGTTCTCCCACATTTACTATGGAAATGTCCCTGGAAATCTCAGCAGGGAGCTTGAAACCATGCTTTCCGTAGCTGTATCCCCTGAACATAGCTCTTACAAAGTGGTGTTTACAGCCTCCGGCTTTTCCACGGCCTCCGCGGTTTCCGGCTCCACGCCTGTTTTTATGAGTCCCGCCTCCGCAGGTCCTGGACCCTCTGAACTTCTTTGTATCCATTACAACCACCTTATCTCATTTTGTGCAGGAGCGCATTGATCCCATCGCCGTGATCTCCGAGCTCGCCACCCTGCTGTACGGTCCTTTTGATCCCTGCATGCCCTTTTCTTGGAGGGTGAAGCCTGAAAACAGGCTTCAATTTGGGAATGGCCTTAAGGGTAGTTTCTCCTTTAACAGCGGCTTCAGCAAAAGCCTGTATTGAATCATAGGCAGTGTTTTCCCGGATGTATTCCTCGGTCAGGCGGGTATCGCCTTCGAGTCTTCCACGGTTTTCGAGGATCTCCACAAGGGTCTTTGCGTCAATTTTCCCAAAGGCAACGTAGTCCTTCACCTTCTGAACCATACCTTTAAAATGAGGATTCTCGGGCACAAGCACACAGTGGTTAACCTTGTGCAGACGAAGCATCTTCATGGTATCTTCAATGGTATATCGGACATTAACCTGGCCTCTCAACCTCACAACTGCGTACATTTCAAGCTTCCTCCTTACAGTACACTGGCAGCCTCATAACGTTGACCTGGTTAAGGGCATCAAAGGTTGCTTTTGCGAAGTTGAGGGTAGACCTTGTAGTACCAAAGGTCTTGGTCCATACATCTTTAATCCCGGCTTTTTCCAGCACTTTGGTTGCAGTGTTACCTGCTGCAATTCCAAGGCCTCTTGGTGCCGGAATAAGAGTTACGCTTACACTGCCTGCCTTCCCGGTAACTTCATAAGGAACGGTGTGAGACAGACCACAGGCACATTCCCAGGATCCACAGCCTCTGCGGATATAGGTGATATTGAGCTTTGCAGCATCAATTGCCTTGCGGATAGCAGGCCCTACCTGCACGTCCTTTGCCTGCCCGAGCCCTACATAGCCGTTTCTGTTCCCTACGATTACGGTTGCTCTAAATTTCACACGACGTCCAGAGTCAGTCATCCTCTGGACCATGTTAATATCGAGCACCTCGTCTTCCAGGTCAGGAAGCAGCATATCAATTATCTGAGGTTCCCTGATAGGCAGGCCTGATTTGATTGCTTCTTCCATAGAAGCAACCTGTCCTTCTACGACTAATTTTCCAAGCCTGGTTTTCGGAACCCACTCTTCATCGAATGCCATTTAATCACCTTAACTAAACTCAGCAAAGATTTTCTCTTTGGTTGCTTCAAACTGCTCTGGCAGGTCTGAGCTCTCTTCTCTGTATTCAGCAATGTGCTCTCCCCGGATTCTCTCGTCCGAAGGGAAAACTTCAGGGCTGCAGGGGACTTCGAAACCCGAGTCTACTATACCTTTAAGCGCAGCGTAGACCCTGGAGCCTGCAGAGGAAGCCTGAAGTCCTACATCCAGAATTCCTCCTTCATATCCCTTCCTCAAGCTTTTCAGCCCAAACAGGAGCCCTGTAAGGTATGCAGCCGTTGTGTTTCCGGTAGCCCCTGTATAACCGTATTTAGCAAGCTCACTCGAAACGGCTGAGGAATAAGTGATATCCCCATCTGGAGTCGGAGCTATTAACTGGATTTGAACATTTCTTGCACTTTTCCTGACAACCACACGATCCTGCCTTGAGAGCAGTAACTTGAGTCGCAGGTGGTAATTAGTGCGTCCTTCTCTTCTTCGTCTAAAAGGAACCTTATATCTTGGTCCTGTTGCCATATTTAGCTCCTCCAGGTTATTTCTTTAACAGTTTTTCAGACCCAAGGTGGGCATTCAGGTGGGAAACGCTTCTGTATTCGCCGCCTTTTGCTTTCCTGTAAAGTCTGCAGTACACGGACTTATCAAGTGCCCCTTCTGCACGCAGTTCCTTGAGCCTTCTTCTAAGAGCCCGGATCTTTTTGATCCACTGCTCCTTCTTCGGAGTGCGGGCCCCTTTCTTACCTTTTCTTGAACCTTGACCTTTACAGTGCCCATACTTGCGCTTGGCAGCAAGAGCTCTGGCTCGGCCTCTGCTGACTCCTTTGACTGGCTTGGCCTTAATAGTGCCTTTCTCAATGAGCCCGCGAATATCGTCCCTGGTAATTGCCGACGCGATCTCTTCGGAGGCTTCCGGATTAAGCCATACCCTGTCAAGTCCGCATTCGAGAATTTTGGAGGCTAACCTTCTTTGATTGGCCAGATCTGACATTTTATTCACTCCTTCCAGGGTTCAGAACTTTAATACCGAGTTCTCCAGCTTTTGTGATAATAACAGCTTTTTTTCTTGCGCCTACTGTCGATGCTATCCTGATAGCCTCATAAGAGGGATCAACAAGCTCAAGCTCAGCAACGCTGGAAATAAGCACATCCGAATAACCGGATGGGTGCAGGCCTTTTACTGCAGCAGGGCTTCCGTACCCTACCTGGGCATGAGCACCTTTTGAGACATATTTCTTGCGCTGTTTACCCTGCAAACCTCTCGGGCGCCTCCAGTTGCTGTCAAGCCTCTTAAACTTATGACAGGCTGCTCTCTTGAACTGGGGCTTCTTTCCCTTCTGGACTTTTCTCACATTGAATAATCGCCTGGATTCAGAGTCCATATCAAGGGTGGAAACTGAAGTATCTTCTGATTTGAATTCTTCTGCCATCATAACCACCTCAGGGCTTCTGCACAATGTAGATTCCGTCCTGGAAAACCCTCGGGTCGAATCTCTTGATCTTGGTCTTCTGTTCAATATTTGCAGCAGTCTGCCCGACATCTTCCTTGTTGATTCCGGAAACAGTTACCTCATTTCCGCTAACCTTAACCTTTGTCTCGCCAAGGATTTTTGCAATTCTTGGCTTTTTTTCACCAAGGAAGTTTCCGATTACGAGGGCCTTACCATCAACTTTTACCTGCATTGGGAAGTGAGCGTACAGAATAGTCATCTTGCACTCAAAACCCTCATTTACGCCTTTCATAAGGTTTTTGATGTGAGAAGTAAAAGTGCCTACCATGGCTTTCTGTTCTTTCCTGGAAGATTCCGCATCCACCTCTACTTCGCCGTCCCTGACGTAGATCTTGATTCCAGGATACCACAATTTTCTTTCTACAGTTCCCAGGGGACCCCCGGCTGTAAACACATCCTGAGAGAAAGAAACGGAAATTCCTTCAGGAATCTCTATTATTCTTTTAATTTCCTTAACCATTTCCTGTTCCCTCCAGCTCAGTATACATAAGCAAGAAGCTGCCCACCGATCTTTTTCTCACGGGCCTGGTACTGGGACATAACTCCGCTTGAAGTAGTCAATATAAGGGCGCCAAAATTCTTTGCCGGCAGAAACTGCTTTTCCCAGCGCTCAAAGCTGACAGTTCCTACGGAATACCGCGGCTTGATTGCACCGCATTTATTGATTCTTCCCACAAGGGTAACATTGTAGACTCCGGCTTTTCCATCATCGATAAACTCGAAATCTCCAATGTAGCCAAGATCTTGCATAACCTTCAGCACATTGCCAATGTTTTTTGAGGCAGGCCTGATAACACAGGCGCTTTTCCCAATAACTTCGGCATTCTTAATTGTGGAAAGGGCGTTTGCAAGAGGATCAAGTAATACCATTTTAATCACCTTACGAATACTTCTCAAAACCCATCTCGTGGGCAATCTCCCTGAAACAGTGCCTGCAGAGGTAAATGTCATATTTACGAACAAGACCCTGCTTTCTCCCGCACCGCTTGCACACGTTTACTCCTCTTCCGGACTTATTTATAGACTCTGCCATTTACATGACCTCCACGCCATAGCTCTCGTTGAGGAAAGCAACCGCGTCCTCAACTGTAACCCTGTGGTTAGTCGGGATCTTCCTTGTTGCAATCCTTCTCTTGCAGATTCTTTCTCCAGGGCGTTTGATAACAACTGTTATGTCCATTCCGAAAACCCCGATATTCGGGTCATATCTCATGCCCGGAAAATCAGTGTGTTCTTCAATTCCGAAAGAGACGTTTCCAAGGGAATCAAACTGGGACCTGACAAGAGTCTTATCGACGATACTCAGAGCGGTCTCGAGAAACTGCTGGGCTTTCTGGCCTCTCAGAGTTACTTTGCAGCCTATGGGTTCACTCTTCTTGATCGAAAAAGCTGGAAGAGTCCTCTTGGCAAAGCATCTGACAACTTCCTGCCCTGTGATAGTCCTGAGGATTTCTTCGGCGTCTACGAGATGCTGGCCACTTTCTCCAACACCCATGTGGACAATTACCTTCTCAACAACGGGAGTGCGCATAACGTTACTCAATTACCTCACCACCGAGCCGGATCTCAGGCTTGTCCTCGCCAATGACAATAACGTAATCTCCAATTGTCTCGAACTCGGTTTCCCCGGAAATCGCGACTGTGTTGTGTCTGGAACTCTTAACTTCCCTGATTTCCGTGATCTTTCCGATTTCTCCAGAGTGCTGGCCGCCTACTACCATTGCCAGGTTGCCGACCTTGAACTGCAGGTGCTTTACTATCTGCTTGTCAGGCACTGAGAGAATCAGAGAGTCCTTTGTACCGTACTCGTTAGAACCCAGAATGTTGGTCCCGTCATTCAGGTTAAGCTGAACCTTTCCTCCTTTGAGAGTAGTCTTGTTGTTGATCCTGCACAATTTGTTAACGTTTGTCTCGTTCAGCTTGTGAAGGGCCAGACGTCCCTTTTCATCCTGGAACATTCTGTATGTTTCATTTATGAGAGGGAGTGTAATTACGTCAAAAAGCCCAACCGGGAACCTGAGGTCTTTCCTGGGAATTCCATCTACAAGAACTTTGCCTTCCGAAAGAATCCTTTTACCTTCCCTGCTATTATCTACAATCTTGAGAATGTCGCGAATTATGATTCCGAGCGGAAGACTGCGAGCCTGACTGTGAGGCCCCGAGCGAGTGGTGGAGACCCACTTATAACCTTTTTTCCCGGCCTTCCAGCTTCTTGGGATTGATAATCTTTTCTGGTGTGTCACAAAATCACCTGCCTCACTTCTTAATGCTTGATGCTCTGCGCCCGTCCTTTAATTCCAGTTTTGTGATCATAACATTGGAGGGATATATAGGCCTTGGGACTTCGGTGCCATCCACCTTGGTGGAAATAACTCCGTCAACAGCAATCGTGCCGTCCTGAAGAGAAACGGTCTGGACCTTTCCTTCAGTACCTTTATAGTCTCCGCGCATGACCTTCACGGTGTCTCCCGCGATAACTGCAGCGCTTCTTGTGCCGTACTCTTTTGAGAGTGCCTCACTGAGCCTTGCACCCATGAATTTCTGTCTGATGTGCAGAGGCGCATTATATCTTGCCTTTCTCTGCTTTCTCGGCTGTTTAGATACCATTTTCGCCACCTCAGACAATAATAGATGCTGTGGTCCCGATCTTGGGGAACCTCTCAGCTACTTCTCTTGCTACAGGACCTTTTATGTCCGTACCTTTGGGAATCCCATCTTCATCCGTGATTACCATGCCATTGTCCTCAAAGGACACGCGCAGCCCATCCGGACGACGGAACTCCTGTTTCTGGCGAACCACTACTGCAAGGAGAACTTGCTTCCTCATTTCGGGTGTGCCTTTTTTTACTGAGACGACGCACATGTCCCCAATTCCTGCGCAGGGCATTCTGTTCTTGACCCCTCTGTATTTCTTGACAGAAATAATCTCAACGACCTTGGCTCCGGTGTTGTCCACACAGGGAACCTTGGCGCCTGCATTGAGAGCCCTTGGGATGTTGGAGCGTATGCCTTTCATTTGGGCACCTCCGCTTTAACTACCACATAGGACTTCGTTTTGCTTATACGCCTGCATTCTGCGATCGTAACGATATCCCCGACTTTTGCTGAAATGCAAGGCGGGTTGTGTGCGTGAACCTTCGAACGTCTCTTCTCGTATCTCTGGTATTTCGGCACCAATTTCATGTATTGCCTTTCAATAACTACCGTATTGTCCATCTTGCTGCTGACCACGGTGCCCACAAGGATTTGACCTCTTACTGGGAGTGTTCCGTGGAAGGGACAGTATGAATCATCACATTCTTCTGATGGCGCCGGTATGTTTAATCCAATATCTCTTGCCATGAGTTTAGCCCCATTTGCGTAACTTTTTGATGTTCTTGATCCGATTTTCGGGTTGTGAGAGCAGCAGGTTTCCCTGAATTTTAACGAATGTATCGGATCTGCGGCCTTTTTCTGAGAGCTCGGCAGGGATTCGGAAGAGAAATTCCGAATCCGCCTTTGGAATCTTCAGTTCCCGCGACCCTGAGTTTTCTACGATTAACAGATTTTTCGTCTCGTCGATAACCCGGCCGCGGATTCCTGTCAATGCTGGATTAGTGGAACGAATCACCTGAATTTCGAGCCCTATCAGTTCATGGTAGATAAGGGTCGAAGGTAGAATTTCCACTTTAGATTTCATTTAGCTCATGCTGAATTGTCTTTATCCGGGCAATGGTTCTCCTGATTTCTCCGATTCGTCCCGGATTTTCAGGTGCTCCGCCTGCGGAAGTAAGGGCACGTTCCCTGACCAGTTCACTGTTAAGGGTCTCGAGTTCGTCAGTCCTTTCATCAAGTGACATATCCCGGATTTCTCTGGTTCTGAGGATTGCCATTATTCCTTAGCCTCCTTGTGAACCCGTGCCATAGGATGCCAGTAGTCGTAACCTTCGTGCTTGTGCTGCCAGACTCCATTGACCTGTCTTCGCAGTTCGTCTGAGCCTTCGACCTGAATGACTTCAGCCTCTTCAAAGTCTTCTGCTACTTCAGCCTGGGGTTCTTCCTCGGCTTCTTCAGGCTCTGCTACTTCAGCTGCTTCTACTGGTTTTGCAGGTGATGCTGCAGGACGGGGTTTTGCCGCACTTTCCTTTTTAGGGGCTTCAGCTGGTTTTGCAGCCGGTTTTGCAGCCGGCTTTTCCACAGGCTTTTCAACCGGTTCAGTTACAAGCTCACTTGGTTCCCTAATTGTATATGAGTCAGGCAGGACAACGTCTGGCTGAATGATCCTGACTTTGCAGCCAAGGGTTCCGAGCTTTTTGACTGCTACTGCAAACCCTTCGTCTACTACTTCCTGTACAGGATTTCCGGAGTGCTTTATGTACCCGTCAATGAATTTTTCAACCCTTGACCTGGACCCTGTGAGTTTCCCTGAGATTACGACTTCACAACCAAGGGCGCCTGCATTCATGACTGCCCGAATTGTGTTGTGTCCAGCTTTTCTGAAATACCAGCCTCTCTCAATTGAAGCTGCAAGCCTTGATGCCATCATCTGAGCGTTAAGTTCAGGTTTTTTAACTTCCTGAGCATCAATCTGTGGGTTCTCGAGATTGTATTTGGTTGCAACGTCCCTGGTAAGTTTTCTAATGACCTTCCCGGCTTTTCCAATTACCATTCCAGGCTTTTCAGAATAGATAACAATCTGGGTGCCCATTGGGGTCCTGTTAAGCTCCATACCGCCGTATCCAGCTCTGTTAAGCTGCTCTGCGAAATACTCGTCCATGGAGGCTTTGACAAACCCGTCATTTACGAATTTTCTTTCTATTGCCATTTAGCGCACCTCGGAAAGAATCATCTCAATATTTACAGTGTCTGTGTCTTTGGGAGTAGCACGTCCTCTGGCTCTCGGCATAAACCCGTGAATTACCCTCCCGCGCTGAATTGCAGCATGAGTAATATACATGTTTGCAGGCTCAAGGCCCTTGTACTCGGCATTGCTTTCTGCATTCTTTAAGATCTTGAGGATCTCTTTTGAAGCATTAACAGGATATCTGCCTGCAGCCATTGGACCTTTTCGGTGTCCTGTTCCGTCGTGGTGCCTTTTGAAGGGAACTGCCTGTTTTAAAGCAATAACGTCTTCTAAAAACTTTCTTGCTTCAGCAACCTTCATGCCCTTAATTTTGCAGCAGACTTCACGGGACTTTTTAGGGGAAATATGGAGTTCAGCACCCATAGCCTTAGAGGTGGTCTCAGGGTCTCCCTTAACGGAATAATTAATTCTTGCCATTCCCTCTCACCTCATTTCAGCGGCACGAACCTGCTTGAACGGGTTGCTCCCACACCGGCACTGCCGTGTGAAACCTTTGGTCTTGTGGGTGCAAATTCTCCGAAGCGGTGCCCGATTGTTTCAGGCTGAAGTTCCACACTCACGAAGCTCTTCCCATTGTGGATTTCAATAGTCTGTCCGATCATTTCCGGGAGGATGATCATGTCTCTGTGATGAGTCCTGACCTTCTTTCCTTCCTTGAACTCGTGCAGAAGTTTTTTCTGCCCGTCGGTGAACCCGCGTTTGATGCTCCTGCGTTCTCTTGAAGGCAAGAGTTCTGCAAACTCTTCAAGACTCAATTCCTGAAGTTCTGAGATGGTTTTCCCGCGGTAGGTATACTCACCCTTTCTCTTTGGTAATCTTGATGATGATTTTTTAGCCATAACGAATACCCCTCATCAGCGCTTCATTCCGGTCCTTCTAGCTGCAATCAATCCGACCTTTCTTCCGGGCGGGGCGTTTCTGCTAACCGTTGTGGGCTTGCCCGGGTGCTTCCAAGCACCTCCACCGAATGGGTGGTCACGTGGATTCATGGCAACACCTGAAACCCTGGGATACTTTGCAGCTCTTGTTTTCATCTTATGGTACTTTTTCCCGGCTTTGAGCCATGGCCTGTCCACTCGACCTCCGCCTGCAACAATACCGACAACTGCTCTGCACTTCGGATTAAGCCATTTAATGTTACCTGAAGGCATTGCCACTGCAGTCCTGTTAGACTCATGGGTTACGACAGTTGCATATACACCGGAAGAGCGCACGAATTTGCCGCCGTCATTTGGTTTTGATTCGATGTTGCAAATAAAGAAACCTTCAGGCACATTTGCTATAGGAACTATATTTCCTGGCTTGACATCAGCATCGTCTCCACACTCGATTATGTTGCCTATTGCAACTCCTTCTGAGGCAAGTAGGAGAAGTTCTTCCCCGTTTTCGAAGGCAACTTTTGCAATCGGGGCTGAGCGAGCAGGGTCATGCTCAATACCAATGACCTTCCCCTGAATCGATGTGTTTTCATCAACACGAGGATGCTTCAGTTCTGCCTTGTACTTGTGAGAAGGAGCTCTGTAGGTTGGAGTACCTCTACCCCTGTTTTGTGATATGATTCTTTTACCCATACATCACACCTCACATAAGTCCTATCCGGGTTGCAATCTCATGAGCCGATTCAGGATCTTCGAATGTCAAGATTGCTTTTTTCGTGCCCTTCATTGTGGACATCGTCTGCACGGACTTTACTTTGAACCCGTACAGTTTTTCAACATCTTCTACGATCTGCTTTTTGTTTGACCTGGTATCAACGATAAACTGAAGCTTGTTTTCGTCAAGCAGCATCATCGCTTTTTCAGTAACAAATGGATAATTAATTGAACTCATTGGAATGCACCCTCCAGTTTCTCAACTGCGGATTCTGTCCAAATTGTAAGGCGTCCTGCGTGAGTGCCAGGTGCGAGCAGCTCAGTATTAAGTGAGTCCACTGTTGCAACGTCTACCCCTGAAAGGTTTCTTGCAGCCTTCAGGATAGGGGTATTTTCCCCTGCAACAATAAGGATACTCTTTTTGTGCTTGTATTTTCTGCCTCTGAGCTTTCCGCGGCCAGCCCTTATGTGTCTTCCGTATTTTGCCCTGAGCACGTCTTCGTAGACTCCTATAGCCTGCAGGAATTCTATTACCTGCTTTGTCTTATCCAGGTCTTCAAGAGCGTTTTCCGTAACAATCGGAAGCTCGGCTTCAAAGATATGGCCTCTCAGGCTTACGAGAGTCGGATCCCTGGTTGCTGCGATTGCAGAGCGGATTGCATAACGGCGTTCTTTGGTGTTGACTTTCTCGCTTCTGTCAGCTTCCGGTTTTGGTGGGTGGGCTCTTCTTCCACCTCTTGCGTGCGGAACTCTTGCAGCTCTGCTGCTGTTTACGAGCCTCGGAATATGGGATACGCCTCGCCCTGAACCCCAGCCTCTTGCGGAAGTTTCCATGCCTGCATAGAGACGGGGACCGTAGGGCTGAAGCCTGTTTGCCTGTGCCGCAAGTACTGCCTTTTTGATCAGGTCAGGACGGTAATCCGCATCAAACACGTCGGGAAGCTCAATCTCCCTGACAACCTTCCCTGTAAGGTCTATTGTTTTTGCTGTAGACATTTCACTTCACCCCTGCTTGGATTCCCTGCTTATGTGAAGGATATTCGGTTCGCCAAGGTCGGCTTTCTTTGCCCTAATTGGGTCTCTGAGTCTGATAAGCCTCTTGGAAGGTCCGGGAACGCTGCCTTTGATCAGCATGTAGTCCCCGCGGACAAGGCCGTAATTCATGAAACCACCATCAGGAGTGATTTCTTCCCCATCGGATCCAATCTTAAGGATGCGCTTGTTGAACTCGGTTCTCTGGTGGTATCCTGTCTGACCCATCTGCGGGACTCTCCAGTCGACGCGGCGAAGGCCGAAGCCACCAAGACTACCAATCTGCCTGAGGCTACCCTGCCTAGAATGCTTGCCTTTCATAAGCTGGATGCCCCAGCGCTTGACAGGGCCCTGAGTACCTTTCCCGATAGTAATCGCGGCTGTGTCAACAAGTATTCCGGTCTTGAAAACGTCGGTAACGCTCACAAGGGTGCCAAGGATTGACTTTGCGTACTCGAATTTGGTGTTGAGATCCCTGGCGCTAATTCCTGATTCCATGATATCTGGCGTCTTTTTGGGAACTCCGGTAAGGCTCTTTGGCAGAGTGTAAGTAACTGCTCTGATGTCGCTTACCTTTCCTTCTTCGATCATTTTTCCGATATTCCCGAGGGTTTCGGCCATGTTCCCGGCTGCGGGTACAGGGATTCTGCGTTTAAGTTCAGGATCTAGATCTGCTGCCCATACCTCAGCAATTGCCTTTTCTCCGGTGCTGTCTTCTGCGTAAGCCCGGATGGCTGCGACCCTGATTGCAGGAGTTTCGATGACAGTTACAGGTACGGAGATTTCCATACCCTGGGTAAGGCTGTTCTTTGTGTCATCAACCATGATCACGTGGGTCATGCCCACCTTGTACCCTGCAAAACTCTGTAGCTTTGGTTCGCCTGTAGCCTCCGGCCAGGACCTGAACCGTGGAATGTGGCTCTTTGCCCTCTTGCGCGGACTAAATGCGAGGGAACCTCGTTTTGGTCGGTGTATGCTTGCCATATTTCTACTCCGTAAATTTCAGTTGAAATGCCAGCCCCTCCGGTCGGCTCAACGTGAGTGGCAAAAGAAAAATGCACTGGATTCCCCGAACGCTACCAGGTGGGGGAGGGACGTCTTTCAGACCTGCCTGGCAGATATGCCTCGAGCAGACCAGAGCTCTATTGCTCCCGGTACCCTAATTCCTTCAGGCATCTGCAAATATCCGATCCTCTTCCCAGCTTGTCTAGCAGGAGCATACTCTTAAAGGATCGATTTTACGATCCTGGCAGACCCAAATCTAGGCATCCGGCCCTGATTTGAAACATTCGTAGCCTGATTTGAAACTTCAGTGTTCAGTAACCTGATTTTGAATTCAGTAACCTGATTTGAAACTTCATTATTCAGTGACTGCAACCGCGACTCATCGAAAACCTGAACAGTTTCGTGCGATTTTAGGCGCCTTCACGACGCCGAAAGCGGGCGTTTCAAAGCATTGGCCCTTTTACACTCATGTTGATCCGACTTTTCTCACTGGATTTATCTTCAATGCAGGAAAATCTTCCGTGAAGCACGGCAGAAAACCCTATCTCCCGGAAACTTCCAGGATGTTAGCATTTAAGCATCACATTGATCTGATTAGATAATTTCAAGCACTAAAATGCGTGAAACTTCCATCTCGCATGTACTTTGCCTTTACAAGGCACATCTAATATATAAAGCCTTTGCAGGGCAAGAAGAGAATTCAGAAAGAAGAATCCGTTACAGGTGAAAACAAAAATAAATAGATGAAAAAGTTTGAATTTATAATTGCCCAATGGATAATTGAAATATGGATTCACAGTTGAAAGAATACCAGCTCTACTATATAGATCAGCAAAAACTTACAGGCCGGATTAGAAATGCGTTATACAACCGCCTGTAAGTATTAGGTGTAAAACCTGTAATCAACCAGCATGAAAGTATAATATATAGGTGTTATATGCAGGCTTATAAATTATAAATTATATGACTTACGCGGTTGAAACGAGAAATCGATAGCTTTAAACCTTTAACCGTCTAAAACTCATATTTAGCTATAACGTCTATTGCACTTGTTTTTGTATATGAAGTGCGTAAGTCCTAAATTATAATAGATAGCACTTTACAGAAATACCTATGAAGTCGGATGGGATCTGTTAATTGAAGTCTGTTTTAGACTCTATGATTCTTGTTTTAGATTTCTAATTAATGTTTTGAATTTTGTCTAGATATTTTTATATTTAACTGGGGAAGGCAGTGAAAGATGCAGTAAACAACTTTCTCCTCCTTTTTTCAGAACGACAAATTCATTCCCACAATATCGAGCATGTCAACCCTCAACCTGTGGAAAGCTGGTTCTGGAAGTAAAACTTCTTATTTAACCGAGTTAAATCCAGAAGGAAAATATATGAAGAGAACTTGAACTAAAAAAGAAGGCTTTAAGTAATGAAAATTCGAAATAAGTAGATTCAGGATTCACAATTGTAATATTATTGCTGCGACGTCATTTAAGAAGAAAGAAATTTGAAAAATGAAAAGACTTTTACGGGATAGATTGTCTTAAAAAATATCTAAATGATTTTAAAAATTTTCTGAAATCTTTTTAATAAGAGATATCTACTTTAATAAATATACAGAATACTAAATCATGTTAAAATAAAATTTAAAATAGCGTATAAAGCGCATAAAAGGAATGTAAAACTCAAACTTAAGCAGAAAATGGAACATATGACTCAAACTTAAGCAGAGTAGAGGATAATTAAGGGGTGTAGTGATTGAAGAAAAAAACAGAAATTTATAATGAAATATATGGCAAGAAGTGGAGATTAATCTGTATTGCTCTGGTTCTTGTTTTTTCAATAATTTCGGTATCTGCCACAGGAGCAGAAAACAGCACCGATAGCCAGGCAAGCGACAGAATAGTACATGAGTCAAATATTGGAGTAAGTAACGAGACCGAGAATAACTGTTCGTATTGCATAGAAAGTAACGAAGAAAATTTGGAACAAAACGTAGGAGAAATCAAAAGTAAAGAAGATCAGAAAACTGTAACAGATAATACTGGATCAGAAACAGAAGAAAGCAAAGGCAAGGATACCCAAGAAACTGTAACAAATAAAACTGAGTTAAAAATAGAAGAAAGCAAGGAAAATCAAGAAAACACAACAGAAAAAGCTGGATCAAAAACAGAAGAAAGCAATGAAAATCAGAAAACTGTAACAGATAATACTGGATCAAAAACAGGAGAAAGCAAAAGCAATGAAGCCCAAGAAACTGTAACAGATAAAACTGAGTCAAAAATAGGAGAAAGCAAAAGCAATGAAACCCAGGAAAATGTAACAGATAAAACTGAGCCAAAGATAGAAGAAAGCGAGGATACCCAGGAAACCATAACAAATAAAACTGAGCCAAAGACAGAAGAAAGCAAAAGCAATGAAACCCAGGAAAATGTAACAGGTAACACAGAGCCACAAACAGGAACAGGAAAAAACACCGAGACTCAGGAAACAGTAGAAGACGATACTGAGTCACAAACAAATAAAGATACAGACAGCCAAGAAAATATCGAAGAAAGTGACTCGGACAGTTCAGAAAGCAATGTATCTAATCAGGAATTAAAAGTAAAGACAGTAAATAGAACAATCACCCAAAAAAGCGCCGGAGCGAAAATTGAATCAAAAACCGAAGTATCCAATGGATCAAAGAGTCTGAAAAGTGCAGGAGCGGAAACTGAAACAAAAATCAAAACCTGCAACAAAACCTGCAATATCACAAAAAGTATGAGAAATAAGGTAGTGAAACTCGAAATAAAAGTGTTCAACTTGACGACGAGTCTGGGAAGTCAGGAAGTAAAAACTAAAATAAAAGTATATAATTGGACAGACAGCCAAGGAAACGAATCGGCAATACCTGAAATAGGAGCAGAGGAAAATAGCTGGAACAATCTGCAATTGATACTGTCATATCCCTATTCCCTTCATTCGTTTTATACCGCAAACGAGAGCTTAAAGTTAAGCTATAATGGGCCTGAAGCTTTAGGACAGCAGAATGTAGATATATACCTTGTCAAGGAACGCAGCCCGAGTTCTCCGGAGAATGAGATTTCATATGATATGAATGAAAGCACGATTAACCTCGAAGATGTCTTAAACAGTAATACAAAATCTTATATCCAGATACCTGCGACTTTGAACAAAGACGGAGACCTTACTCCCCTGAAACTTGGCCCTCTTCCTGCTGGTAATTACTGTGTCCTTATTACCCTTGCAGGAAATGAAACCGAAAAGACTGAATCTGAAAAAGAGATCCTTTTAGCAAAACATGTTGAAGTTCTTGAATATGAAATGGAAGCTGTAGCTCCGTATACCGTAGAAGAAGGCGAAAACTTAAAAGTTAACCTGACCCTGAAGAATGCACCTACTGAGAAAAGTTATACTTACTGGGCTGTACTGATAAAGGATGATGCCTATACAGTATCTGAAGGCCAAAACCCAAGCGGGATGATCACCGGGATTAGACCTGTCGTTAATGGAGTTGACCTTATTAAGAGTTTGGAAACCAGTTTGATTGGGAATGAATCCGAAAACGGAAAAGATGAACTTAAGAACAAGATCCAGACTATGATAGGGGAAGATAATGGTACGATAAGTATAGGTGAGAAAGACCAGAGTAACCTTTCCCTGAAAAGCCTTGAACTCTCCCCAGGAGACTACCTCCTCATTACGGGCGCCTATGAAAATAAAGAAGACCTGGCAGGCATAGCACAGAAAGAGCTGAGAATATCCGCCAAAAATTCACAAGGATCAGGCTTGAAATCCAGCTCAGGAAATACCTTCGGTAGCGTCTCTTCGATGAAATTCAAAGCCTCTCCGCTTAGGGGAATTAAGTCCATTCTCGAAACTCCAAAAGCATTCATGTTCGAAGATATCAAACCACATATTAAGGCAAAAGAATTAACAGAAATCATAAGAAATCCTCCAAAAGTTCCCTCTTTCCTGTTAGGCTTTGCAGGAACTCTACTGATTGGGCTTGCGGTACTAAGGAAAAAGAAATAAAACCGATAAGATAAAACCAGAAAATCGAACTGAATAATTTTCATCCAATCTTATCAAAAATTGGAAAAACTGAAAAATTGAGAGAAGGGATGTAGAAAGCTACAGTTCCTTCTCTTTATAACTGGATGCAAAACCTGTATATAGGGTATATTTTACTGCAGACAGTGCGAATACTAAAAAGCAATATAAAATCCAGTTATATTATTTATTTTCAGGTCTGTCTTATACAATTTTTAATTTAGTGATTTCTCTTATAGTTGCTTCCTTAAACCTACAATTTTCTCTGCTAATTACCTCAAAAAGCTGCAATAATCTTGAATTTGAACAGTTCCAGTAATGACTTTAGTGATTTCTTCTGTAAACTTAGTAATCTCATTTCAGTAAATTTGATCTGAGTCTAAGTTTCTTAATCAGTATCAACCAATGTTTGTATCTCCAAAACTTTGTTTGGTTTATGGACTTATAGTCATTATGAACCATAAGGAGGAATACAAATAGGACAAAACGGAGAAGTTTTTTTACGAAAAACTCCTCTTGTGGTATATTCATAATCATTGATAAAACAATAAGAAAGGAATAAGAGAGAAGGAAGCTCCGAAAAGGTATTAAGAGTGAGATTTATAGTTACCATTGTTGTGCCGTAAAATCAGTAGATATATAGAATTACATATCTATGCACCGATACTACACGTAATTTTATCACTAGATTTTGGAACTGAGTTGTCTATCTAGGGTTTTTATAATTATTTTAGTTATAAAATACAGACTCTTTATAATAATTATTCAAATAAACAATACATTCTGGTAAAAACAATACCCAAATGGAGAGGTTAAAAAATTGTTTTCTGAAAAAATGGAATTAATAAAGCCCGTTTTTAAATATATCCAGAATCTTAAAAATAAAAAAAATTTGGTATTCCTGCTTTTGCTTTCTGTTTTTCTTTGCATGCTTGTCTCTCTTGGAGCAGCTTCCTCCAGTAGCTGGGAGATTACCCCCCAAAATCCTGTTGTTGGGGATGTAATGGAGATAAAAGGAACCGGTTTTACAGGAGAGAACACAGAAGTGATGGTAACTTTTGAAAAAGAAGTGCAGGTTGTTGACGGTAGCTACGAGTGCCTGCTTGAAGACGTAACAATCCCCTCTGGATTCGACAACAGATTTACCGTGCAGGCTGTAGGAGGCGATGACCTGAATGTGAGAGCAAAGGTACTCCTATGGATAACTAAAAGTTCAGAGGCAAAAAATGGCATTGCTGCTGTTTCCCAGAAAAATGTTCCTCCAGGAACATATGAGATCAAGATCGATGGAAAATCAAGTGCTTCGACTGTTAAACTCAAGATAACAGCTTCCCAAAAGGTGGAAGTAGATTCTGGAGGAAGCCTAAGCTACGAATATAATACTAAATCCATGCCATCAGGCAATTTTGAAGTAAAAATTGGAGGCAGTACAAAAAAAGTAGAACTACAGCCTGCAGAAAACGGGAACTCTGGAATAGTTTCCTCTAGGGAACAGAATTCGAATGAAGGTGATAAATCAGATGGAAATAGCTGGAACAATCTGAAATTCATACTCTCACATCCCTATTCCCTTCATTCGTTTTATACCGCAAACGAGAGTGTGAAGATAAGCTATGACGGGCCTGAAACTCTCGGAAAGCAGCGTGTGGATATATATCTTATCAAGGAACACAGCCCGAGTTTTCCTGAAAATACGACTTCAAATGGTACGAATGAGAGTGCGATTAGTCTAGAAAGTCTCCTCAATAACACAGAATCTTACATCCAGATACCTGCGACTTTGAACGAATATGGAGACTTATCTCCCCTGACACTTGGCCCTCTTCCTGCTGGCAATTACTGGGCCCTTATTACCCTTGCAGGAAACGAGACAGAAAAGACTGGATCTGAGAAAAAGATCCTTTTATCTAAGTATTTTGAAGTTCTCGAACACGAAATGGAAGCTGTAGCTCCGTATACCGTAGAAGAAGGCGAAAATTTTGAAGTCAATATGAGACTGAAAAATGCGACTGCTCAGAGGAATTATACGTACTGGGCAGTATTGATTAAAGATAGTGCCTATAAAGCATCTGAAGGCACGAACCCAAGCGGGATAACCACCGGGATTAGACCTGTCGTTAATGGAGTTGACCTTATTAAGAGTTTGGAAACCAGTTTGATTGGGAATGAATCCGAAAACGGAAAAGATGAACTTAAGAACAAGATCCAGACTATGATAGGGGAAGATAATGGTACGATAAGTATAGGTGAGAAAAACCAGAGTAACCTTTCCCTGAAAAGCCTTGAACTCTCCCCAGGAGACTACCTCCTCATTACGGGCGCCTATGAGAATAAGGAAGGCCTGGCAGGTATGGCACAGAAAGAGCTGAGAATAACCGCCAAAAGTTCACAAGGATTGGGCTTGGAATCCAGCTTAGGAAATACTTTCGGTAGCATATCTTCAATGAAGAACAGAGCCTCTCAATTTATGGGAATCAAGTCCATTCTCGAAACTCCAAAAGCATTCATGTTCGAAAATATCAAGCAGATATTCAAGCAAAGGAATTAACAGAAATCATAAGAAATCCTCAAAAACCCCTCATTCCTCCTAGGCTTTGCAGGAACCTTACTGATCGAGATTGCGGTATTGAGGAGATGAAATAAAACCAATAGGACAAACCCAGAAAACCGAGCTGAATAATTTTAGCCCAATTTCATCAAAAATTGGATAACTTAAATAGAGTGAGGGAAGGGATGTAAAAAACTACAATCCTTTCTCCTCATGGCTGGATGAAAAACCTGTATACAAAGATATATTTTACGTCAGGCAATATAGAAACCAAAAAGCAAAATATATAAACTAGTTTTATCATTTGTTTTTATATCTGTCTAGAATTTTTATAATTAGTCCAGGTATAAAACGCAGGCCCTTAATAACAACAACTCCAATGGACAATAGCCTTTCTAGTCAAGAAATTACCAAGAGGAGAGGTTAGAGAAATTGTTTTCTGAAAAAATTGAGATAGTAATGCCAGCTTCTACATTCATCAAAAATCCGAAGAATAAGGAAAGTTTGACATTCTTGTTTTTGCTTTCTGTTTTCCTGTTCCTGATTCTTTCTCCCGGAGCAGGTGCCTCAAGCAGCTGGGAACTTACCCCCCAAAATCCTGCCGTTGGGGATATAATTGAGATAAAAGGAACCGGTTTTGATGGAGATACTGCGAAAGCACTGGTATCCTTTGAAAAAGAGGTTAAGGTTCAGGACGGAGAATACGAGTACTTCCTTGAAAACGTAATAATTCCCTCTGGTCTCGACAACAGGTTTACCGTGCAGGCTGTAGGGGCTGATGACTTGAATGTGAGAGTAAAGATGCTTCTGTGGATAACTAAAAGTGCAGAGGCAAAAGATGGCACTGCTACTGTTTCCCAGACAAATGTCCCTCCAGGAACATATAAGATCAGGATTGAAGGGAAGGCAAGTGGTTCTAAGGTCAAAATCAAGATAACAGCCATGCAAGAGATAGAGGTTGATTCAGAAGGAAGTCTCAGCTATAAGTATAATACTACGTCTATACCGGTAGGCGATTTTGAAGTAAAAGTAGGGGACATTACAAAGCATATAGAACTACAGCCTGCAGAAAGCCTTCCTTCGGAAACAATTTCTTCGGAACAGAATTCAAGTGAGGGAAAAGTCGGGGAAATAATCGCGAGAATAAAAGAAGAAATAGCTAATGGAAAAAACATTTCCAATGAAGAAAAGAAATTTTCCGAGGGTTTCCTGGACCTGAAATCGCAGAAGATATGGATAGCAGGAATCTTAGCCGGATTAATATTATTCCTGGTTTATTTAAGGAGAAGAAAGTAATAAAAAAGTACTATAGGATTTTAAATAAAAATTTTTTCGGAATTCTTTGGAGAGAGTTTCGATAAACTATAAATACATATTAATAGTAGACGTTTCTTGTAGAGAAAATATATGAATGTGAATTAATTAAATAAAAAGACAAATTTTTTAAAAGAGAAATTCGCGGATGAAAGCTTAATAATTAATGAAGTAGATAATAAACAAAATTAAAAAATATATAGCAAAAGTCCGGGATAAAACAATAAATATTAATTTAGGGGTGTAACGATTGAAGAAAAAAATAGGAACAAATGGAATACATACCAGAAAGTTCAAATTAACACTTGCGATTTTGATATGTATTTTCGCGCTTATTTCAATATCTGCCGCTCTTTCCGAAAAAGGTGAAAAAGGGCTCTGGGTTGCATCTATCGAGAAAAACGGGGATAGCGTCCTTTTTGCAGACCATGATGACAGCCAGACTGAAGGCGGATGGATTCAACTCAGCGGAGGAAAAGAAATCCAGCTTCCACAACCTCTTAGTTTTAGCTATTGTGGGACAAATTGCCTGGAGAGGGCAGGAACCACAGTTAAACTAAACCCAGAAGAGCCAAACACAAGACCAGATTCAGACAAAGAGAAAAATACTGAACTGGAATTTACGTACCCATATTCCACGCATCCATTTTATACTGAAAACCAGAAAGTGACAATGGACTATAATGGTCCTTCAGCATTTAAAAAACAGGAAGTGGATATTTATCTTGTCAAGGGTCTTGGTGTGGGTTCCATCGAAGAAGCCATTGATCTCGCGAATAACAAAACCATAAGCCTGGAAAAAGTTTTTAGCGAAGGTACGAATTCTTACACCAAAACACGCGCAACTCTGGACAAAAAAGGAGACCTGACTAAACCTCTTACCTTTGACTCTCTTGAACCAGGGAGTTACGGCATCCTTATAACACTTGCAGACGACAAAGACAAAAAGGATAAAGCCGAAAAGGAAAAATACGGTATGGAAAAGAAAGTTCTCTCAGCAACTTGCTTTGAAGTAGTTAACTATGAACTGAAAACGGATGCAGTCGATACTCTTGACGAAGGTGACAACCTTGATGTTAAGATGTGTCTGAAAGACGCACCTGCCAATGGAGAATTTACATACGGTGCCCTGCTAATAAATAAAGAGGCCTATAAAGCTGAAATAAACGTCAGCAGCAACGGAACAAGAGCCGGGACCGACGTTTTCGTTAACGATATCGACCTCAGGGACCTAGGCATTAACTCCACAAACTATGAATCCAAGTTAAGCAAAAGTGAACTTTCAAACGAGATCCAGACTTTTATTGGACAAGGCAATGGTACGATAAGCATAGGCGAGAAGAAACAGGACACCCTTTCCCTGACAACCTTCGACCTCCTGCCAGGAGACTACCTCCTCTTTACAGGCGCCTATGAACCTGGCAAAGGCCTTGTGGGCATAGACCAGAAAGAACTGACAATATGCACAAAAGGAACCTCGCCGATATAATCGGATCAGGGCTTGGAAGCAAACAGAGATCCCGGATTCAGAAAACAGATTTTGAGCCGACCTGATCAGCGTCGGGAATAAAAGGTTAAAACAAAAAGATTAAAACTCTAAAAACAGCAAGACAGAAAAGAGTTAAAGGCTTGAAAAGGCGGATTTCTTTAGGGAACCGCCTTCTTTTTTTATTTTTTTAATTTTGTATTTTGGCTTTCCTTTATTAAATTGTAAAATCCTCAGTCTATAGTTCCAAACCATTCAATATTTATTTTCAGTCAATAGCTTTTCTCATTTTTATGTGCAGCAGAGAATCAATATTGATAAGACCATAGGCGACAGAAAAAACACTAATGAGAAAGACTATTGGAAACCGAAAATCCGTTATTGAGAAGGCTATTAAGCTGATCCCAAAACTTAAAATCGCGTCTCTCAATCCCATATTCCAAATGATTAACTGAGTTTGCGATATGGAAAATAGTTATAAAACTTTACTGATTTGAGAACAAAATTGTTTTTGGGATAAGCTCATTAAGTAAATCTTTAGGAGCTATCGGTTTATTCCCGTAGATACCTGAATAAACCCAAGATAGAATGGAGCAGAATTCCGGTAAAAATCATACCCGTCCCTATAAAGGTTAGAATTACCATCAAAACCGTCGGCCCAAAGGCAAGTCTTCCGCCAAGACAGAAAGTCTGTAACAAATCAAGGCCTATGTATAACCCACCTGAACAGAGAACAAAACCTGGAAGGGTAAACCAGTATAGTGGATTAAACTCCATTTTTATAAAATTGTTAAATCGAACAGTCAAGCTGTGCTTGAAAGGACTTCTAGTCAGACTGTTTACATTATAGAACCGAATTATATTTTTAAACGTAAAGTAACCTCCAGGTTAATAGATCCTACTACAATTTATAGAACCGGACAAATTATCTTGGGTAAGAAAATTTTAAAATATAAATACTTTTCTAAAAGTTAAGATATGAATAAATTATATATTTGAGAAAAAGGGTCACTTCAGGCATTTTAGACTACAGAAAGACAAAAATCCACAAAACCTGAGAATTCAAGAGCATTTTGCAAGGGATAGTATCTGGTTGACGATTTACTGGAAATAAAAAGTATAATTGCATGCGGTAACTGCACTCTAAACTGGCGATTCCAAGATTACTGTCGATTATAAAAACCTTTCTTTTTCAATTTAAAGCCTTTAAGACCTCATTTTTGCTTATTTTTTGCCCTGAAATTGATTGTCGGACAGCCTCTAAAAGATGGGAGATTCGTGACCTCCGCGCTTCTAATGTAAGAAAAATAAAGAAAAGACTCGAGTGGGATTTTCAGATGCAATTGGAGGTGATCTTGCCTGATAGCCCCGTGATAAATTTCGAACCAGGATGCATTATTTCTCCAAGCTATCAGGGTCGATTTCATGTGAAAAACAGGCGTGGAAAATCCATATTCTTTTTCTGGAATCCAGCCGCGTTTTTGTGTCCTCCACCACCGTACTGCTGAGCAATTTCGGCACAATCTGGGGAGTCAGGATTCCCGGAATCAGACCTCAAGCTGAATACTACCATATCCTCTACAGCCTGCCACATGATAGCAATATCATATCCAGGCTTTTTGTAGATAAACTCTCCAAGCTCGGAGATGTTCCCGGTAGTGTTTACAAGCCTCGCTTTCCAGTTGTGGAAAACGCAGTCTATCCCACGGTCAAACGCTTTCTGAATTTTGTAACCTTGAGCCTCCAAGAGTAATTCACCGATAGAGATCATTTCATTTACGATATCCTCGTATTCAGAACCAAGAAGCACATCCCATACTTCATCATTAGGAGTTTTCACCATCAGACTGAAGCCTGCAGTGAAAGCCTTAGTCTGAACGTGTTCAAACTTCCACAGGTCTTTATCCCCAATATAGGCAACAGCCACAGGAAGTGAAATAAATCCAGGGTGCATAAACTCCCATGTAAGTACACAGGCTGCCTTTTCAAGAGATCGGGTTCCTGGAATACTGCTTGAATTCCACAGGTCCGGAAACTTCTCCATAGCGGTTTTATGATGATCTATCCAGACCAGTTTAGGCCCGCAAGCCTTTACGAATTCATCCATTTTATCGCTTGTAAAATCCACAAACCATACTTTTTCGGCTGCCTTTATTTCTTCCTCACTCCAAGATTCTTTACCGTAGTTTATAGCAACAAACTGTACAGAAAATTCATTCCGGTCATAGGAATTCCCAGCGACAGCGGCTGCACAGCATCCGTCATTATCGTCATGGTAATAGATTAAAATCATACGTTTATTATCTATCATTTTCGATTCCCCATCAGTTAACAGGATCTATCTGGCATGTTTTCTGCTGCACAATTAAGTTCAGGATGTATTTAAAGAAAACTCGGTGTGAAAGATACTCAAATAAGTGATAATAAGTTTAAATAAAAATATTTTTAAACATCTAGTTCTATATAAGTAATATAAGTCAAAAGGGGAAAAAGTTCAGTGAAAAAGGGAGACACTAAACACCCTGCAGGCTTAAACATAATTTTGTGAAAAATTATCTGGAAAACAGAGGCGACATAATGAAGGGAGGCAATAAAGTGAAAGAATTTTGCAATATTTGTGGTCGGGAACTGCTGGAAGATATACTTGTTGTTGATACCAGCCAAGATATGAAACCAATAAAATTCAAGGACGTTCATGGGGATAAGTCCGATCTGATATGCATTGAGTGTGCAACTGAATCGGTTGAGAATCCACCCTTCTTATGCTCGAGATGTGGACAGCCAGTCGAATTCGGTGAGCATTTTTATGTACTAAGGCTAGGAACTATAAAACCTGGTGGTCCCAAGGTAGATTTTAAAGAAAAATCCACTGACGATAAATGTATCTGTATTACATGTTTCGAAGAGTTCATGAACCCTGAAAAGGAAGAAGAAAGAGTTTAAATTGATATTCTCGGCTCTAAACTTTATTCTCACTCTACCCTTAATTTTTTATCCCTAGGCAAAAATCAGGATTACGTGCCGAGACATAACTATATGGAAAAATTGGCTTTGTAGAAATCCTAAATTGACCAGTTATTATAAAGTTCGGCCAGAAGAACTATGTCCGAAATATACATTGCACCACTTGGTTTCAAAACCCGGAAGACTTCTTTAAAAACTTTTTCTTTATTTGGAGCAAGGTTAATCACGCAATTAATGATGATAACATCCACTATACGCTCTCAACCGGAAGAGCTTCGATATCTCCCAGACGAAACTCGACATTTGGATAACCAGATTTCAGGGCATTTGCCTATGCTTTTTCGACCATAGCCTGGGTCATATCAACTCCAATAACTTTCCCTGACCTTCCTACCTTCTGTACAGCAAGGAAACAGTCAAAGCCTGCTCCTGACCCAAGGTCTAGTACAGTATATCCTGGATTTAATTTCAAAAAAGCTGTAGGATTGCCACAACCAAGACCCAGATTCGCATCTGGAGCAGCCTTGAGATCATTTTCAGAATAGCCAATAGATTTTGACAGATCTGTTACTTGAATCTCCACAACATCCACCAGAACAACAGGGCATCCACAGGTATCGCCTTCTCTTTTACTCATTAGTTATTCATCAATCCTTAATAGTTTCTAGATATCTCAGACAATTTATGCTAAGCTGCTTATAAATCACGTTTTTCGACCTTTAAATAGTGATTTAAACACCCGTTGATCATATTTACGATCCCTTGATAAGAATCTAGTTCAGGCAGATCTTTCCCTCACCCTACTCCCATAACTAGAAGGTTCGTTTCCATAGGAGGATGATTCCAGCCGTCAGGAGATATCGTCTTCTTCTCAACTGAAATCTCGACTTGATTTCCTCTAAGGCCGCAATCTTTCATGTAATCTGCGACAAGCTTTTCCCAAATTCAACTACAGTGTCTAGAGCCTCTGAATAAGCGTCAAATCTTAGCCTGTTGCCTGGAGCAAAAACCAGGAAATCTTTGTCAGGAGACATTAGACTTGCTGGTCTTATTAGAATTTCAACTCGTTTAATTCCTCTTCCTACAAGCGTACCAACAGCATTTCCTACCTCAGCATATTCTGGAACCAAGATCTCAGCATCAACAAAGCTCTCCAATTATTTTCCGTACGCTCGGACAGGACCTCCAAGCAAAACAACTGGAACTTCCAATTTGAATTTCGTAGGATAGTTCCCATCAATTATTTTTGCAATGGCTGATTTCGGAACTCCTACCAGGACATATGAGAGCAGATGAAGTGCCATGTTTCTGGCAACTCTCTTTTTTACAGCAGTGCAGAATTCCACTGGTGTCATGCGCATGATTCTGGAAAGTCTCTCCGCCCCTATACGGGAAGCCTCTTCGTTCCAAGCTGTATATTCTCCCAACACATGCAGAGCGTCAGTAGGAGTGAAACCAATTGCCTGCACAAGGCGCTTTTTGATAAGGGAATCTAAAGTCTGAGGATGAAAGTCTTTTCGAGTAAGGGCTTTGATTTCAGGTACTGAAACGGGTTCTTCTCCAATAACCTTCAGCACTTCAGCTTCAGCCCTGCTCAATTCTCCTGTTGGGTAACCAGACCTTACAAAAAACTTTGTGGGCTGAATATTCTCCCCAAGATCTTCTCCGATATACAAGGGAGTCCTTTTGAAGTTATTCAAGAAATATGGATATTTTACCGCAGCTACTGCCAGAGGCATAACTCGCCTGGGTCCGAGGAAAAGTTCTCGGTCCACAACCCAGATATGACTGTCTCCACCTGTAGCCGTTGTTTCCATTCTAATAGCTTTAACTCTAGTCTTCCAGCCGCCCACGACTGCGCCCTCTTTGCTCAGGTCAGGGACACCCATGAAGATAGAGGAAATATCTGTGCTCGTTCCACCTACATCAATTACGACACAGGTCTCAAGTCCAGAAAGATAAGAGGCTCCAACTAAGCTTGCTGCAGGGCCAGAAAAATAGTTTCAATAGGTTTTTTCAGGGCATCTTTGATTCCGACAACAGAGCCATCGCATTTGAGCATAAGGAGCCTAGCATTGATTCCACGCTCTTGTGTATCCTTGATAACAGATTTCACGAACTGCCTTGTTATCGGGATCAGCTGAGCATTGAGAAAAGCTGTAACTGCTCTTTCGTAAGCTCCAAGTTCTTGGGAAAGCTCATGTCCACAAACAGCGGGAAGGCCTGTAAGTTCAAGAACTCGGTCTTTTACTATGATTTCATGCTCAGGGTTCCTCGTACTGAAATAGGAAGAAACGGCAAAAGCAGAAACCTTGTCCTTTACTCTCAGGACAAACTTCTCAATAGTTTCCAGATCAAGAGGAGCCTCTTCTTCTCCATTCTGATCATGTCCACCGGATGCAAAAAGAATATGCTTTGTAGGCAATTGCTTCTCAAAAGGGTGGGCCCCAATAAGGATCAGACCTACTGGAAATCCGGTTCCTTCCAAGATAATGTTTGTGGAAAGGGTTGTGGAAACCGAAACAAGTTTTACATTTTTCAAATATTCTTGATTTAAGCCATCTATTGCGTTTTTGATGCCGGGATGGAAGTCTGGATAAGTGGTGAGCGACTTATTTGAGTCAACAATGGCACCATCAGTATCCCTTACAAGCACTGCATCGGTGTATGTGCCTCCTGCATCAATCCCAAGGCTGTATTGCATACTGAAAACTACTCCTTTTTACTTTATGAGAAACATGTATTTCTAGGCTAAGTTTAATTTGTACGAGTTACTGGATGTCAGATTTTTAATAAATAGCTGGCAATAAAAGGTAAATAAAAGAATAAATTCTGTGAGAAGATAAATTCCTTAAACACAGAAAGTATACTCATGTAATCGAAGCTTTAATTGACTCTATACTAAGTTGTAAGGCTTCTTTGCTAACTTTCAAGCTAATTTGTAATTTTTGGAAAAATATTTCTTTCTCCATTTAAGTGCAACATTAACAAGTCCGATCATTACGGTACTTCAATGAGAGGACCTACCACAGCTGCGAATGCCTGCCCAGAATTGATGCCAAAAACTGCTGCTGCCACAGCAATTGCCAATTCAAAATTGTTACTGGCCGCAGTAAAAGCAAGAGATGTTGTCTGTTCATAATTAACTCCCATTTGTTTACAGATCAGGAATGAGACACCGAACATAATTACAAAATATATTAAGAGGGGTATTGCAATCCTTACAACGTCCAGTGGCAGTGCAACAATGTATTCGCCTTTTAACGAGAACATAACAATAATCGTGAACAGTAAGGCATAAAGTGAAATCGGACCTATTGTAGGAATGAGTTTGTTATCATACCATTCAGCTCCTTTTGATGGACGTAAGAAGTATCGAGTTAAGAAACCAGCTGCAAAAGGAATTCCAAGATAGATTGCAACACTCCTGGCAACTTCTCCCATGGATATATGTATTTCCATACCACTAAGTCCAAGCCATTCAGGTAGTATGGTTATAAAGAAGTAAGCAAAAATGGAGTAGAAGACCAATTGAAAGATAGAATTGAAAGCAACAAGGGCAGCAGCATACTCGTTATCTCCATCTGCCAGGCTGTTCCAAACAATAACCATGGCGATGCACCTGGCAAGACCAATTAAAATGACACCTACCATGTACTCAGGATAATCTTTCAAAAATACAATTGCCAGGATGAACATCAAAATAGGGCCAATAATCCAATTTTGTAATAACGACAGACCCAGCACCTTGTGATTTCTAAATACCTTGCCTAATTCCTCATATTTAACCCGTACCAGCGGAGGATACATCATAACTATCAAACCGATGGCTATAGGAATCGAGGTTGTACCAATGGATAAACTTTTTAAAAAGTCTGCAAAACCAGGATAGACAAAACCAAGTCCTACACCAACAAACATAGCCAGAAAAATCCATAGGGTTAAATAACGGTTCAAGAACGATAATTTTGATACAACGGATTCTTGCAGATAGGATACCTCTTTTTTTTAATAAATCTATAACTTCTCATTCAATCGCAGCATCTACCACTTGCTTTGATCTTCTCCAGCAGTTCTAGATCTTTTTTACAAATGTCAATTTTCTCCACTTCATCGTTAAGAATTACTGAAAGAAAGGAAAAGTCTTTGAAAGTTTCATCCTTTAATCGATAGTATACCCACTTGGACTTTTTTTGGGAAGTGATTATCCCTGAAACTTTGAGCCTATTCAAATGCCTTGAAGTGTTAGATTGTTTAATACCCAGAACAGTTTCAATATCACAGACACATAATTCACCGTTTCTTAGAATATTCAGTATCCTTAGCCGGTTTTCATCAGCCAATGCTTTAAGAATATCAACGAGGTCCACGGGCATCACCACATTATATGAGTATAATTATATATACTCATATGCGATTTAAAAATACTGATTTTATTTTCACTACTGATTACTAATCACACGTAGATTAACAGCTCATCTCATAACCAATTATATTTATATAAAGAGAGAAATTCAGTGACATCCTCCTAAACAGAAGATCAATTAATTATTCCAAATTTTGAGGGAGGAAGTGACTTCAAGGATTTTTTTTGGAAAGCTCTTTGAAAAACGGTGAACGTTTAAACTCGCTGCCATAAGTATATCTAAGATTTTTAAGTAAAGAAACGATTGAATATAAGTAAGAGCATTTCATATATCAAACAAAATTGATATGAAAAATCTTAATTAGAAAGCTTAACTTGTTTTATTTATGAACTATTGTTGTCCTACCGACCCTGAGAAAAAGAAGGAATGGGAAGATAAAATGCTCCAGGAAATTGATTTTCTGGACAATGACATAAAGAAAGCCAGTGAGATATTCAGCGCTCTCGGGCATCCAATAAGACTGAAAATTGCTTACTTTCTCTCTCAGAGAGATCACTGCGTTTGTGAATTAATATTTAAACTAAATGAAAGGCAGAACCTTGTTTCTCATCACCTGGCAATTATGAAAAACTGTGGGATCGTCGAAGCATACAGCAGTTCAAAATGGCACTTTTACAAATTAAATCCGGAATTCAGAAACATTTTTAATACTATCTCGCAAATAAAAAACAAAAAATCCGAATAAAAAGGTAACAGGTGCCTGAAAGAAGAATAACATAACGACTAAGGTTTTAGTCCTTACAGCAACAGCAGCAGTCTTCTTTTTCCTGACCTTTTTCCTGACCTTTTTCAAAGATTTTGTCATATACATTTGTCCATCCTATCTGTGAACCGGCAGCAACGAACATGGCGACTGAAATAGCTTCAGCAATTTCTTCCTTCGTAGCTCCTGCAGCAATTGCTCTTTTGGAGTGTGTATCAACGCAGAACTGGCAACGCATTAGGACAGAAGAAACAATGGCTATAAGTTCTTTGGTTTTGAGATCCAGATACCCGTCTTTAAAAATGGAATTTCTCATTTGTCCGTAAGCTTCCGCAGTTTCAGGTAGTATTTCGTTCAAAAAAGACATTTAAATATCTCCTTGTTTATAAATATCTTAATAGATTGAGTTACAAACTGTTTAAGTTCAAAGTAAATCTATTTCTCTATAATGAATCAAAATTCTAAAGCTATTTTTTAAGTTTTTATTCTGAAACAATATTGTCAATTATTTCAGTAATTTTAATGGCCAGGTCTTTTGCAAAGGGAAGAATTCCATCGCATAGTGTTATCTTTGGATTCGGACTTATGTGTGTACAGTAAGTCTTCCTCATTATCTGTGGGATTGTTTTCAGAATTCTCTTCTTGCACCACACTTTTTTCTTTTTTCATTTGCTAGACTCCTTAATAGCTGAGTTCAAAACTTATATGAATTATATTAAGAATTCAAATTTAAAAACCCTCATGATGAGTATCAAGAATAGTTGATACGTGTTAGATCGACTTGTCGGTCTATCAGTAAAGTTAACATTTTTAGAACTTTACATAGAGAAATAATACCTACTAGACAAGCATCTGTTAAGATGCAAAGATTGCCCAGCTAAGCTAAAGGTAATGAATTCAGATCCAATTTTCTTTTCCGTGTTTTTCCAGCTCATCCTTTCTTTATTTTCGACCTCACTTTTTGAGTTACCAATTTCTCATACTTTCTCCAAGTATTTTCATTGATTTCAGGCATTGATATGATATAGGCTTCGCTTCTTGCAGGGGTGGTGCATGAGTCGATAGCTTTCTGGATAGTGACAGGATCTTTATTTCCAATGAGGTCTATTACTTTTATTTCCCTGAGAAAACAGGAAATTTCAGTCATTGGAATTTCATTCAAATAGGGCAAAGGAGCATTTGAGCCTATTATTTTTCTTAAACCTGTCATTGTGGAAACTCCGTTTTCGGCAAGAGAAATAATGGATTCGCCTGCAAGATGGTCACTTTCCTCTCCACAGATGACGAGACAATTTATTTTCGGATTCGTTTTTGAACTCTCAAACCAAAATATTTAATTGGATTTAATATACAGTTGGAGGTATAAATATTGTAAATATGTTAGTGGTATCTCCAATGAAAAAAACAAAAGTGTCGGCAGATGCTGGCAGGGTCGGGACTTTGAGTTTTATCCATGCTGCGGATTTACACCTTGACAGTCCATTTACTGGAATTTCCGGAATTGAACCTGAGCTTGGGAAAAGGCTTGCGAAAGCTACCTTTCAGGCTTATGAGGCAATTATTGAGCTCTGTATGGATGAAGAAGTCGACTTTCTGCTTATTGCGGGGGATGTGTATGACAGTGCCGACAAGAGTCTTTATGCGCAGGTCAGGTTTATAGAGGGGCTAAGGAAGCTCGAAACCGCCGGGATTCAGGTTTTTATCTGCCACGGGAACCATGATCCTCTAAACGACTGGTCGGCAAGCCTGACATGGCCCGGAAATGTACATATCATGAATGGGGATAGGGCCAAAGTTGTGGAATTCAAAAAAGAAGGAGTAAGTGCCGCCTTTATAGTGGGGATGAGCTATCCAACACAGCACATAATGAAAAATCTTGTGAAAAACTTCCCAAGAAAAGGTGATAACTGGCCGTTTACCATAGGGCTGCTGCATTGCAGCGTGGGAAGCACCTCGGAGCATGACCCTTATGCACCTTGTACCCTGCAGGACCTCAGGGAGCTCAACTATGACTACTGGGCTCTTGGCCACATCCATACTCCTTCTATAGTTTGCAAAGAAGATCCAGTTGTGATATATCCTGGCAATCCACAGGGCAGGCATCCCGGCGAAACCGGAGCCAGAGGGTGCTTTGTTGTGGATGTTTCTTCAGGAGGAGATATTTCTACCAGATTCATAGAAACTGATTCTGTCCGCTGGCATATCAGGGAAATTTCCATAGAAGGACTGGAAAAAGAAGGGGAGCTAATAGAAAGTCTTCAAAGCCAGCTTGATGACATAAGGGAAAATTCCGGAGGACGGTCTGCGATTTGCAGGTTTGTCCTTAAAGGAAGGGGACCACTTCACCGTACTCTCAGGGAAGAGGGATTTCTTGAAGATCTCCTGCATTTGCTCAGGGAGAACGAGATCCGGGGTCGGCAGTTCATCTGGGTAGAACGCATTGAAAATGAGACGCTCTTTCCCGTAGAAAGGGAGCTTCTTCTGAAAAGGGAAGATTTTATGGGAGATCTGGTAAAAATCGTAGACGGCTTGAAGACCGATGAAAAAGCCCGGAATGAGTTCCGTGAAGTCCTTTCCCCGCTTTTTGGTTCCAGAAACGGGAGAAAACACATTGCCAGAATTGATGCTGAAGAAATGAACTCCCTGATTCAGCACGCTGAAAATATCCTGCTTGATGCCTTACTTACGGAGGAAGATAATGAAAATTAACGCCATCCATATTGATGGCTTCGGCAAGTTTTCCAGCTTGTCTATGGAAGATCTGCCCTCCGGCCTGGTCATTTTTACAGGGGCAAATGAGGCAGGAAAATCAACATTATTCACTTTTATCCGGAGAATGTTTTTTGGTATCCCTAACACAAGGCTCTGCAACCTCTATCCTCCACTTGAAGGAGGGAAGCATGGGGGAAGGCTTGCAGTCATTGATTCTGCCGGAGATCGATGGGTGATAGAGAGAAAAATAGGTCGAAAAGAAGATGTAAAAGTTGTGCTTCCAGATGGGAATATAGGAGGCAGAGCTGAACTTCTTAAACTCCTAGGCCACGCCGACAGAAACGTCTTTGAAAATATCTATGCTTTTGGCCTTGAAGAACTGCAGAGTTTTGAGACACTGAACGACCAGAGCATCAACAGTAAACTCTACAGTGCTGGCACTGGAGTTGGAGTTTCTATTTCAGGCCTGATGAATTCAATCAGCAGCATTGAAAACAACCTGTATAAACCTAGAGGTAGCAAACCCCTTATAAATGAGCTGTTCAGGGAAATAGGAAAAACTGAAGTAAAAATTGCCGAACTTGAGGGAGCCCAGAAGAAATACGATTCGCTTCATTTCGAAATGGAACAGAGAACCCTGGACATCGACCAATTAAAACAAAAGTCTCAGAATATAAGGAAAAAATTAAACCACATTCAAAACCTGCTTTCCGTCTGGGAAGACTGGAAGGTTCTCCGTGAGTCAAAAACTGCCCTTGAAGACTTACCTAAGCTTGAGAGCTTTCCCGAAAAAGGGGAAGAAAAGCTTACAAAGCTCCAGGAAAGAATTGAAGAAATAAGGGAGGCAATTTCTAGGTTACAGCAGGAACTGGGAAAAAATGCCGTTAAAGAAAGAAGCCTTTCCCCGGACGAAAACCTTCTGAGGCAAAAAGATACGGTCCTGGAACTGGAAAGCGGAATTGAGAAGTACAGGTCCGAAGAGAAATTGCTTCCTTCTCTGGAAATAAACCTCACGCAGGAAAAAGCCGGGCTTTCTGAGCTTCTTCTGGAACTCGGTCCAGCTTGGGATGAGGAAGCTCTGGAGCGGTTTGATCGCTCTATCCCTGCAAAGGAATCCGTTATCCAGATGCGAAGGTCAGTAGAAGAAACTGAAGATAAAATAAAAGATGCCAGAAACGAACTCCAGCAGATCGTTAACAGCATTGAAAGGGTCCTTCAAGAAAATAATTCTTTTGAAGAAAGCCTCCTTGTACACAGAGAACAGGTTATCGAACTTGGAAACGGAATCGAGAAATACCAGGCTGATAAGGACTTCCTCCTCTCCGGAACTCAGGAACTTCAGAACAGAAAGGCTGAACTCAGGGAAACTCTATCAGGGCTTGGGGAGAGATGGGATGAAGGTGCCCCGGATCTTTTCGAGCGTTCAATCCCTTCAAATGAAACCGTACTCCGAAAGCGAAGGGAAATGGAGGAGGCAGAAAAAACAATTGAGAGACTGCGCGACAGGCTCGAACTTGCCCTTGGGGAAATTAGAGAAGTCTGCGAGGAAATCGAAGCCCTCAAAGAGAAAATTGAGGTATACTCGCCCCTTCCCAGGCCTGAAGAGGTGAATCAGGGACTTGAAGCTGTAAACTATCTAAGGTTGACCCAACCTCTCCTGAGAGAAAAAGAAGGCGAACTCAAAAATATGGAAAAAGAAGAGATGCTTTTTGCAGCTTTGGGACACCGGGAAACTGAATATGAGGGCGGGCTTCCCCTCTGGCCTGCAGGAATGGTTCTGCTTGCAGGCTGCATTGGTCTGGTCTACGAAAGCATTAACGGCACCCTGTTTTCCGGACTTGTCATATTTTTATTTCTTTTCGCTACTTCTGCAGTATACTTTTTGAAAGCCAATATAAAGTCCTCAATTCTCCCTGCCGGTGAAGAGCACCTGGAGGACACTGAATTCCAGAAACAGAAAGTACAGGACTCAAAGGAAAAGCTATCCAGAGAGATTTCTGCACTGAAAGTAGCAATGAAAACCCGTGCAAAAATATGTGGCTTTGAAGACATTCCTGACCCCTCGGTACGGGAACAGAAAGCCAATGAGCTACAGAAAGCCATAGTTGAGTTGAAGACTGCCTGGGAGCTACGCCAGAGAGAGGAAAAGCTCCAGAAGAAGCTGGATAAGTTAAATACAAGTTATACAAGACTTGAGGATACTCTCCGGGCCGAAGAGGCAAAGCAGGAGGAGTTTCTTCAGGAATGGAAAGTGTGGCTCGTTTCTTCAGGGTTCAGCCCGGAGCTTTCTCCCGAGCATATGCTTGAGCTCCTCTCCTCGATAAGGGCCTGCCTGGAAAAACAAAGGAATGTGAAAGAACTGGAAAAACAGGTAAAGCTCAAAGAAGCTAGTGTTAAAAAATACGAAGAAAAAGCCTGTAATATTCTGGAGACCTGTGGAAGGCCCTTTTCAGGAATTGCACTCGAAAGTGAAATAGCAAGGCTCCGGGAGGACGTAAGTTTTGCATTTAACCAGGCTGATAGAGCAAGAAAACTTGAGGTTGAATCCGAAAGCCTTAATCATAAAAAAGGAGAGCTGGAAGCCCGGCTCCTTGAGGAGAAAAAGGCACGTGATGCCCTGTCCGAAAAGTGGACTGGCTGGCTTGGGACTTACGGGCTTGACCCCTCGCTTTCAGTAGAAAGTGTGCTTGAAATCTTTTCGGTAATCCGGACTTGCTTTGACAGGCAGCGGGCGATCCGGAAACTTGAAGAACAGATAGTTTCCAGCAGAACGTCGATAGAAGCCTATGAAGCAAAGGTAGCCGGGGTTCTGCAAGAATGTGGACGCCCGCTTTCCGGACTCTCTTTTGACGCCCAGGTTGAAAAACTCCGTTCAGACTTTGAAAAGGCATCCGAAGCGGCAAGAAGCCTGGAGCAGCTGAAAACGAAATCGGAAGAACTCAAAATTGAACTTGAAGCAGCCCGGGATAAATACAAAGAAGCTATAGAAGAGCTTGCAGTTCTTCTTGATTCCGGTTCTGCAGAGACGGAAGAAGAATTCTATGAAAACGCCAGGCTCTGGGCTCAGCGAACCGAACTAGAAAAGAAGAAAAGAGAAGCTGAACAGCAGATCCGAAGGGTTTCCGGAGATGATGAAGAGTATGAGATTTTTGTAGAAGAACTGCAGGCTTCTGATCCCTCAGGCCTGAAAGAAGAAAACCGCAGGCTGGAGGAATGCCTGAAAACCCTGGAACAGGAGATCTCAGATACTATAGACAGGCGCGGAGCGATACGAAACCAGATTGAACAGCTCGAACACGGAAGTGAAGGTTCCCTGGCAAGGGTAATGCAGGAAAGCCTGCTGGAAGAAGTTCATGAAAAGTCAAGGGAATGGGCTTCTCTGGTCTTAGCTCGGGAAATCCTTGCTAAAGCAATCAAAGTCTATGAAAAGGAAAGGCAGCCTGCAGTTATCGTGGAAGCTCAGGCCTTTTTCTCAAAGATTACCAGAGGCAAGTACACGAGGATTTATTCTCCGCTCAACTCTACCGAAATCTGTGTTGAAGACCGGGACGGGCGTCAGAAGAGAATTCAGGAACTCAGCCGGGGAACAGCCGAACAGCTTTATCTCTCCCTGCGCTTCGGTTTCATCAGGGAATTCGGCAGGCATTCGGAATCTCTTCCAATCGTTTTTGATGATGTACTGGTGAACTTTGACCCTGAACGCTGCAGAAGCACATGTGAAGCTATAAAGGACCTTGTATCAGACAACCAGGTCCTTTACTTCACTTGCCATCCCGAAACCGTACAGATGCTTGTAGAAAGTTTCCCTGAAACCAGGGCTGTAGACCTTGATACAGTATAATAGAGAGTTGAAGCGTAAAAGAGCCGGAATGCTCAGAGTAAGGTACGTAAAATGGAGCCGGAAAGGTAGGGAAATAAAATTTATGAAGCAGTGATAAAAGTCATCATTCTTCTGCCCGGAGAAAACTAAACAAAAATTTATTAAAAAATGTATGAGAAAAACAGTTTAGATAGTACCTAGAAGTAGAAAATCCCTATAAGCTTGTCAAAAAGCTTAATTTCTATCTTTGCCAGTGGGTTTCTTCCATATCAATGGCCGCAAAAATCTGTACAAGAGGGTGTCTTTTTATAGCTCTCATCAAATCTTCTGGGGTATATTCCATACCATATTCATAACATGAAAAAAGCCCCATATGGTACAGGATTATATCCCTCTCGGTACGTGTAAGTTTTATGTATTTCTTAATCCTTTCAATAGAAAGAATTGAATGCTTATTATTTGCAGGATGGCCTGGCAACGTTCGATAATTTCCATGATTTCCAATATATAGTCCTTCTTTACAGATGTCATGACATAAAGCAATAATTATTAAAGAATCCTCAGAAAGTTGCTCTTTCTTCTTAAGATGGGAGTTCGATAATTTTAGCGGCTCTAATAAATTGAGGCAATGTTCCACAAGTCCGCCAGGATAATCTCTATGATATTTTGTACTTGCTGGTGCAGAAAAGAAATCGGAATTTTCAATATACCGGATGTAATCTTTAATTCCTTCTCTTTTGATCTCTTTTAAGAGATCTATGGTATAACTTTCATTGGCAAAGATTTCATCCTCAGTCAACATTTCAGTTCCTTCAAATTGTCAAAAATTCTCGATATTTTATCTAACTTGACTTCAACGGATATTGCTTATTGATAAAACAAATTTTCTCCACTTCTAAGTATATATTTAGATACTTAGAAACTAAATAAATATAATAGAATAAATTATTCTTAAGCTTAGTAATTATAGAAAAATAAGGAAAACCTAAACCCGAGTAAAAAAAGTATCCGAAGCAGATCTCGATAAGTTACGAATTTCTGTTCATAATTCACTACCCGTTCATAATTCACTACCCGTTCATTATTTTACTATCCGTTCATTATTTTTACGTAATTTTGTCTACGACTCCTTACCTACCTTTGCGTCCCTGCACTCCATTAAGTCAGATAACTCAGGCGAGTCAAATCTTCAGACAAACTAGATATTCAGTTGGCTCGTAATCAGGCAGGATCGAGAGAAACTTGTATTGAAGAAGCCAATTTAAAAAATCGGGCTTGTAAATCTATTTCGTAACCGCAGTAGTAAAAAAGACGTTTTATACGGCCTTATAAACTTCCATCTGGTACTCAAATGTACATAGTTTCTCTCAAATACGATTATTTAGAAAACTTTAAGCCTCGAAAACACATATTTTTAATTGCTGTTTGAGGTATTGCCCCTGGAAAATCAAGATTGAAGGATATCCTGGGCTGAATTCAGGAAGATATGTCTGCGTTTTTATTAATGTCATAATAATTGTTGTGATCATCAAATCTAAAGCCCAGTGTAACGAGGTGAATTGCCCCACTTATCGTACAGAGGAGTTACAATCATGCGTGACACGAAACTGATCCGAGTACTTGCAGAATATCTTGCAAAATGCACAGAAATCCATGCAAGGAACGAATCGATACCGCCAGAGAGTCTGGAAAAATTTATGGTTGATCTCGTAAGCTGCCTGGAAGTCGGGGGCATTGGCGATGTCGGGAAAGAGCTGGTCCCACTCAAAAAAGCACGTGCAACCATCAGGCTTGCAAGGCGCGAGTTTGAGTGGCAGTGCGACAATATAGATAACCCTGAAGACTGGGAAACCTGCCTGCGGAATGCAGTCTCAGGAAATGTATAATTTTTTGAAATTTTCCCTGAAATCCGTGAAATTTCGGGAATATTTCAGGCTTATCCCCTGAAAAACGAGGATTTAAAGATCCTTCGCATCTCTCCGAGAACTGATACAGCTTAAACTCTGCAGGCACGTTTCGCAGGCATTCGTGCGTTCAAAACTGTGCCTGGTCAAAAATATGGGACAAAAGCAGGGATCAAAAACAGGGATTAAAGGCAGCCCTTGAGATTCGTTAATTATGAAAAACTAGGACAATTTAATAATAAGAGGCTGAAACTAGCTAATTATAAAAAAGCTACGAAATTAGGTCATGGGAGTCCTTTCCTGTGACATCGTAATCAAGAAGAAGGTTCTCAAATCCGATCAAACAAAGTAAGTGTGCGCATTTTTCAGATTTGGCCAAAGACCCCCACTAATTTTTTGCCTTGACCTTTTCACTTGTTTCTTCATTTAAGGTGCTTATTTGCTTCTGGAAACTCTCAGACTTATGCAATTGAACTGAGAAACAGTAGTTTGAGACTTCAAGTATTTTCGATCATAAGCAGTTTCAATCATTATCTCTATTATAGACCTGCCAGTGTTTTATTTTGCTTCTCAGGTGCGTAACCCCTTCAGATTCCCGGTATTCCCTTCCAGGATCCGGGTCTATAACGAGGCTTGTAACTAAATTTCTCACTTCTCTTGTGAGCTTCTTTTGTTCCTTCCCAAGAGCCAGGCACATAACGAGATCTGTAGCTAGCCTTCTCAGCGGTTCCTTTCCAGAATCCAGGAATATATCGCTGTTTATACTTCATCCTCCCTATTTTCGGATTCTTTGCTGCTCCTGTCCATGAGCCTGGAATATAACGCGGCTTGTAATCAGCTTTCTTTGCTTCTGGAGTCTTTACGGTTCCTTTCCAGAATCCTGGAATGTAACGCTGTTTGTACTTCATTTTACTTAATTTTGGGTTTTCTTTTGTTCCTTTCCATAAGCCAGGAATATAACGCGGCTTGTAGTCACCTTTTTTAATTTTCGGAGTCTCTGCAGTTCCTTTCCAGAGTCCGGGAATGTAACGCTGTTTGTGCATTATTTTCTCAAGCCTTGGATTCTCTTTTGCCGCTTTCCAGAATCCGGGTATGTATTTTGGCTTATAGCCGGGCTTCTCTACTCTTGAGGTTTCTACGGTCCCCTTCCAGAATCCTGGCGCATAACGCTGTTTGTGCCTGATCTGTTCAATATCCGCGCTCTTTTTTGTCCCTTCCCAGGAGCCAGGAACGTAACGGGGTATAGAGCCAGACTTCTCCTTTATCCCGTAATTCTTTTTGACTTCGGTTTTCGCCTTTTTGGTTGCTTTGACAGCTTCTCCTTTTAGTTCATGTTTCTTATGCATTGTCACTAACCTCTTTATCTAATTCATTCAGTTTAACTGCGAAATTAGCGCATAAAACATTAAACTCGCTAGATAATACACATTTAACATATAAATAAATGTTTGGCAGTGTGTCCATATGTATTTTTAATTTCTTTGAACAAGCAGCCAGGCATTTTTACATAAATCTACACTTTGACCCTACCGTGACTCTGGACGACCTCAGGAATTGTCCCCTTCTATAAGTCACGTTTCCGAGAAATTAAAATATTTATTGGGTGAAGGTTATATAGACTGCTCATATGAAAAATAAAGAGATTGATTAAAAAATAAGGAAAAGTAGTATCCAGTATTCCTGATTTATATATTGAGTTCTTAAAGAGGCTTACCCCAATTTTTACAGACAGTTTCATTTTTGTTTTTTCCGGTGAGCTTGTTTCAAAATTCCACCTATTCATGTTCTATACCAAAAACAGATGCCCCATTTAGTTCTATTGATCTTAATTCTTGGCCGTGCATTAGTAAGTGATTGATATTTTTTCTTTGAGTATTTTTACGAAGTTGCATAGTTCTCTAAGCTTACCTGCTTACAGGAAATTGAGTGTACACAAAGCAGAAAACGAGAGCAAAAAGCGAATGTGTGAGTACTCTGGAAAATATCAGCTGATTATTGAGGGACCACCAATTATAACGATAAAGAAATAAAAAAAGATATTAATAAGATTTAATTCTCAAAATCAGATATTTGATAATTATAATGATCTAGCAAAGAAAGTATTTAGCTCTCTTATTACTGATTTAAATAAAGGCCAAAAAATATTTAAGTTTATATATCATCTTTAGATAGAAGATTATTTATACTCTGACTATTTTAAAAATATGCTTTGATGGCTAAAAAATTAAAAGCTGGAGAGTGAGATTATGTTCTATGGACTAATAGTACTATAAATACTAAGTTTGAAGATAAAGAACTAAAAGAACAGTTTAGACATTTAAAGGCTAAGGCAGCATATATTAGTGATTTACCATCCAGAGAAGACTTTGACCGTTTTTTTATAAATCGACAAATTAGTGCTGCATGCCAAAGGCTAATGAATTCCGCATCAATACTACATTCGGCAGGTCGACATTAGATTTTTGCGGTATTTCATGTAAGTAAAAATGGGACACATTGAAAAAGAAGACAGCATGACATACGGAACTGAACAAAAAAAATAGAAAGAGCCTCGGGCGGGATTTGAACCCGCGACCTCGTCCTTACCAAGGACGCGCTATACCCCTAAGCCACCAAGGCACTGATGCTCAAAGAGCATCTCCAAAATATCACAGCAGAGATATAAAGGTTTCGACTGAAAGCAGAAATCGGTGGGATTTTCCCCCGGACTGCTGGAAAATTTGCGAGTTTGTTTTAATAAATTGGGAAAACTTGCTTCAAAAAAGCTATTTTGTTCCAATTTTAGTGCTTAGCTTGTCATCCCCCGAGATTTCCTTTATAAATTCCAGCGCTCATCGATCGGGAAGCGCTCGTTAATCCACATGAGGACGTGGTTTTTGTGGACTATTTTATAGGAGCGGGAAAGGATAGGTATGCCGTCGAAGGTGGGTTCCCCTTCCAGGATTTCAAGTTCGGCCATGTCGCGCCTGGTTTCAAGGTTATGGCTGCGCAGAATCCGGCCGATCGGGATGTCCGCCCGCATGAGCTGTTCCCGCATGGTTTCAGGCATGCGCTCCAGTGGGGAGAGGGATCTTGCATAGACAAAAGTCGTGCCTCCTGCAGAGAGCCGGACTACCCTATCGTTTACCTCACTGCCTTCTTCCACATCCAGAAGGGCAGCCATCGCTTTGTCAGCCTTAACGGTGTACTGGGATTCGGTTATCACACTTACCGACTTTCGGGTCATTATCTCCAGCAGGAAGGTCACCGAGCCGTCGGTTCCGCAGCAGACCCGCAGGCAGGTGGGAATCTCAAAGCTCTTCAGTTTTTCCAGAAAATCGCCACTCAAAAAGATACCTCAAGGTAAGGGTGTCAGGTAGTAAAAATTTCAAAATATATTAAGTCGTAAGGAGTTTTACTCCCCACTGACATCTTTCTTGGCATTTTTTACTCGTTCTTTTGCTGTGTAGCCGGTAGCTTTATACAGGAAATCCCGGAAGGCCTTATTTGTCTGCAGGACAGTTTCATCATTAGTTACTGTTTTATCGGAAACCGTGTCCACAGAGAGCATTTTATTCTCAATCCAGATTATTATCTTTGACATAGCTCCATAGGAGGTTTCAAGAACCCCTTCGTTTCTGGAGATCTCCCCGGGAAAACACTCCGTCATTACAGAGTAAATCCTGTCAATATCAGGCTTAAAACCACGCTTCAATTTATACTGCTGCATTGCTATCCTCTTATAAGAGATTTTCATCTCAGATAAAGTTTGCTTAGAATCGGTTTGCTTAGAACCTTTCCACTCACATTCCCTAACTTTCCATTAAATTTCCTATGTCGCAGTACATTTCCTTACATCCAGCGCATTTCCCTTACGTGCAGTACATTTCGTCACACCCAGCGCATCATATAAAGTAAGGAAAAAGATCACGTATTCTATAGTATGTCTCTAATAATTCAGTTTTGCTCATATTTAACATTGTTTATTAATTTAGTATAAACAGGAATAACTTATTAATCAATCCAAAACAAAGTCTCTTAACATGGATATCTCTATTTTCTCTTGAGAGCGTTCCTTTCTTCCATATTTAGCCGGCTATATCTAAGTTTATCTGTATTTTTTCTGTATATCTATTTAGAGTTTACTTCCAGTATAATTTACATTAGAATATAGAACTTTAATTTAACTTCTTGAGCTAGATAATATAATTTTATAGTATCAGCGTAACTTCACAAATTAACAAATTAAACATTCGGCCCAAAATAGATAATGCTCGCAAGAATCAATCATAAATATGATTATGTCTATCATAAATTGGTACAAAAAGGAGACCTCGTTAGCTACATAATATATACTAACATTTAATTTGATTTACCTCATTCGTTGCTTAAAAATTCGCAAACAAAAAGCCTGTCCGCTTGAATAAACCTGCTTCTTTTGATTGAAGCTGATAGAAACTAATGGAAGCTACAAACAGAAAAAATGAGAAGGAAAAATAATAAGGTGATCCCAGGATGCATAAAACACTTAATCTGGAAGAATTAATTGCCGCAAAGCAACTTGAAAAGGAAAATGCAAAAGAATGCGATGATCTGAAAATTGAAGAACTGTATGACCTTATAATCCCCCCAGGAACGGTTGTATCTATTATTTACGATATTGTTGAAGAGTTCGGGCTTGAACCTGTTACCAGGAAGATGTTCGTAGGCGTAGCAAACAGCGAAGAAAGAGAACTCCTGGTTCTCCGTGGCCCTCTGGAGAAAGTTCAGGCTGCTGAGAAATTCCTCTACGACGAAATGAAAGCCTGGGTAGAAAACCAGTAATCAACTAAACATTCTCAGTTGGCTAACTTTTTCAAGTAATCCCGTTGAGTTCCTCAATCCGGTTAAATTTCTTCGAGCAAGCGGCCTGAAGAATATAAAATCCCGGATTGAAAAATAAAAATAGAAATTAATCTTTTTTTGAATAAGACGTGAAAATGTAGACTTTGGAAAATTATTTAAAAGGCTGAGCTTAAAAGATAAAAGACGTTAAAAAGGAAATACTGGCAGGAAGGTTCCGATTATTCGGAACAGATACCTGTAATGCTTTCCCTTGAGAAATCAAACACCGTTACCTTATCTGTTTTATCATACATATCGAGTTTTGAGCCAGCCTCAATTTTTCCGATAATAGCAGCTGTAAGCCCAGCTTCTTCAAAGACCTTTCTGCATTCTTCGGCCTTTTCCGCATCTGCAGTAAACACGTAGCCTGTTCCGGGATGCACTTTTAGCCACTGCTCAAAATCCACGTTGTCGGGTTTCGGGACTTTTTCAAGGTCTACGGCTGCGCCAACTCTGCTTGTTTCACAGAGCATACCAAGCGTTCCTATAAGCCCTGGGTTGCTTATGTCTTTTCCTGCAGTAGCGAGTTTTCGTTTTGCAATTTCCTGGGTTACAAGATAGCTCTTCCTGAGCACTGCAGGATCTTTAAAAGATGTCGTATCCCAGCTATAAGGGGAATTTGGCCCTATTTTTCCGTCCATATCGTAAGCTGCAATAACCAGGTCTCCGGAACGGGCGGTATCGCTCCGGATTACGCAGTCTTTCTTCACTATCCCGATAATAGCAACGGAAATGGAATTGTACTCAGTATCAGGATGGACGTGCCCGCCTACAACCGGGACACCAAATTTCCTGACCCCTTCAGCCAGGCCTTCCATAAGTTCCTTACAGGCCGTCTCAGAGTTTGAGGAAGCTATATCTACCATGGCAAGAGGCTTTCCTCCCATTGCTGCGATATCGTTTACATTAACGACTACAGCTCCATAGCCTGCCCACCAGGGACTGACATCAAGTATCCTTCCCCAGATTCCATCTGCTGCAAAGAGGATAACATCATCTCCTCCGATATCGATAACTGCCGCATCGTCTCCAAAATCAACGATCGCATTCTGATACTCCGGGCGGACGGCTTTGAAAACTGAAACAATGTCCTCAATCTGTTTTTTTCGGGTAACCCCTTCAAAGTTTTTTATCCTTTCTGCAAGCTCTTCCAGGTTCAATGTCAGGCTTCCTTTTGTTTTTAAATTTATATGAGTATTTGAGTAGTACAAAATGAATATATAAATAGCAAATACGAGTAATTCAGCAGTGTAAATACGAGTAATCAATAGTACAAATATGAGAGCATATCAGTAATACAGTACATTATCAGTAAACTATCGAGTTCATTGATAGCTTACGAAACTCCCATTGTGAAAGAATTCTGGGATATTTTCGTGAGTACCTATTCGTTTATCCTTTATCTTTTTTGTTCTTTGTTTCACAGAAAAGAAGCGATAGCTTTTTATTAAGTAATTTAATTTTATTAAGGCAACCTAATATGAGTTTAGATATATAAAAATCTCGTACTCTTAAAAAAGGAGTTAAAAAAATGGTAGCAAAAGTTAATGCCGATTCCTGTACAGGCTGTGGAACCTGTGTAGATGAATGCCCAGCAGCTGCAATTTCCCTCAACGATGACGATACTGCAGTTGTCGACGAAAATGAGTGCCTTGACTGCGGTGCATGTGAAGACGCCTGCCCGAACAATGCAATCACAATCGAGTAATGTTTATAAGTACAATATTAAATACACTTTTAAAATAGATCTGAGAAGCGGAGTACTCTTACTCCGCCTTTTCAGGTTTTTGATTTAGAATTTTCTTTATTTGAATTATAATTTAGAAGCTTTTTCCAATTTCAGAGCTAAAAATTACTCTGCTACTGGAAAGATAATTTTTTGACCTGGAGTCCCTGCTCTTTTCAAGCTTTCTGCGTCCCGTTTTCCTTAAGGATTTTTCTTGCTCTTTCGATATCCTCTTTTGTCTGGATTTTTATGAGCTTTCTGCGCTCTTCGCTCATCTGTGACATATCCTGAGCAAGAAGTCCGTAAGCATCAGCTCTACACTGCCTGCAGTGGCGCATCTGCAAGACATAAGGTTCACACGCCTGCTGGGCAGCTTTCCTCTCTTCTGCAGTAGGCGGCTCAATGTTTGCAAAGGCTCCCTGGTTAATAAGAGGCATGATATTCATTATATAGACCCCGAGCTCATTGACTTTTCTGGCAATTTCAACTACATGTTTGTCATTAAGGCCCGGGATGAGCACGGTATTTACCTTGACAACAATGCCTGCATCTACAGCTGCTTTAACGCCCTCAAGCTGGTTCTTGATCTGGATTTTTGCGCCTTCGATTCCCCTGTAGATTTTTCCGTGATAAACTACGTGATCCACGATTTTTGCCTGGATTTCGGGGTCGATCGCATTTATTGTTACCGTTAATGTAGAGACTCCTACGCGCAGAATGTCCTTCAGCTTTTCGGGGAGTAGGAGCCCATTTGTACTCATGCAGAGCGTGAGTTCAGGAAACTCTTTTTTAATTAGTTCAAAGGTCTCAAAAGTCTCTTTGTTGGCCAGAGGATCGCCTGGGCCTGCAATTCCGACAACCTTGATAAAGGGATAATCTTTTAGGACTTGCTTTGTCTTCTCAAGAGCTTCCTGTGGAGTAAGAACCTTACTCGTAACTCCTGGGCGACTTTCGTTAACACAATCAAATTCCCGAACGCAGAAGTTACACTGGATATTACATGAAGGAGCCACAGCCAGGTGAATTCTCCCGTACTTGTGCTGGGCTTTCCTGTCGTAGCAGGGATGTTCGGCAATCTTTCTCAGGAGTCCTTCTTCAAATTCAGGGCTGTTTATGTCATTTATAGGATTGTCTTCTGGCAAATGTGTTCTCCTCCGTTCAGAGTTTGAAAGTACAGCAGAACCTCAGTGCAGGGGGATTTCAGAATATCTAACCCAGTTTATGATGCACCCCTTGATATACATTGTGAATTTATCTGGAATTTGGAGAATTTTAGATGCCTCCACCGAGTTCCTACAGTATTTAAATTTAAATTTGATATTAAAATCCCTTTAAATATATAAAATCTCAGCATGGTATAACGGGCTTTCAGTGAATTTATTTATAATTGAGCTTGTTTCAAAACTACCTCCAATCCTTCTTGACCAATATTTTGGAGTAGATATACCAGATCAATAGGACTAAATGAAATACATGTTTTTGACCAAAAACATGAATAGTCGGAATTTTGAAACTGCTCATTCAGTGAATTTTGTTCCTTAATGAGTCTTGGGTAAAATGGAACTAATTATAAACGTTCTCAAGATAAACATTCTCGGATATGATCATTCCGAGAAATTATCCATTTCGCACCATTTGCCTTCACCTTCCCAGACCCTTACCTTAAGCGGAAAACCAAATCTCTCCAGGAGGCGGGAGTGAATATGCTGGCAGAGGTGCTCGGAACTTGGAAATTCTAGGATTTCATTCAACAGAATATGGTCGTATTCTTTAAGGGTTTCCTTGATTCCCTTCTTCAGGTCGTAAAAATCGATGACCATTCCGTTTTCCCTGACCTCCCCTTCTACCACGACCTCAATTTTATAAGTATGACCGTGTACTCTTCCGCATTTTCCGTGCCCAGGAAGGTAATGGGCACTATCAATATAGTCAATAACTCCCAATCTCATTTTTGTCATCTGGTACACTCCGTTTTCAATAAAATATTTTTCAAGAATTTCACATCTCAGTACGTTCTTTGCTATATTCAATTTCGGTTATAAGCAACCCCACATTCTGTGAGTCTGGGGGATAACTCGTGTGTCTATAATATCAAGCAGGTTTTTCTGCAGTTCCATAATATTCTGTACGGATGCCTGTATAGATCGCGGAGATAGCGGATTCGTCACGTCACGTCCAATCGGGGTTTCAGGCTGGAGGATTACACAGGAGACGTAAGGAGCTATAGCCTCTACGGCTGGAGTTACAGTTTCTAATTCCGTGTTGCTATCTACAACAATCTTGCAAAAGCAATCCCTTGAATTGTTTTTTCTCAAAAGCCTGAAGCACTCTATTGTATTCTCCATATGTGCTTCTCGGGATTCAGGCCCTATACCCCGGAGTGATTCGGGAAGTTTGAAATCTCCTGACACATAAACAACCTTTTCAGTCAGCTTTCTGGCCTGTTCAGGGAGGGTCATATTGGATTCAAGGTAAAGCGGCGAAGTCAGGTTTAGCTTTTCTATGAAATCCGCATGCAAGAGAGGTTCTCCTCCTGTAAGGGAGACAGAATGGAGCCTTTTGAAAGGCTGTAGTATAGCTTCCAGCTGATCAACACTTACAGGGTTTTTGATTTTCTCAAAATTTCCGCTCCCTTCCGCCTGTTCATAATCGCAGGTTCCGGGGTTTGCAAAGTCGGTATCACAGTAATTGCAATTGAGATTGCAGCCAGAAAAGCGGACAAAAGCCTGCCTTGTTCCAACATACGGGCCCTCGCCCTGCACAGAACAGAAAACCTCCCTTATCGGAGCAGAAATAAAGTCAGAGGCTGCCATTATACAACCCCCAGAGACCTGGACTTTCTCAGATCCTTTTCTATATCTTTAAACTCGCGGACATAGGCTTCTCCTATTGCCTGCATAAAGCTTGCAACCTGTTTGTCTTCTCCCATCCCTGCATCTTTCAGATTTCCGTATACATCGTGAGAGACGTTGATGCCGAAGTGGATTTTCTGGGAAACTGCAGAGGTACTTGCAATCGAGACTGTAAGTTTCTTTCCTTTAAGGAAAAGGTCATCTCCTTCCCGTGTTGTCTCCACCCCGAGATCTGCAAGGTATTCTCTTACAAGAGCTGTGAAAAAACGCTGCCGTGCATAGATAAGTTTCAGGTCTGTAGAATCAAAATGTTCTATAATGAAACTTACCATATCTTCGGACCAGATTGATTCGTTTGCACGCCGGTCTTCGAGGTCGATCATGTGCTCGATTTTTACGTCGCATGCTCCTCTGAAAACTACAACCGAGTCTTCCTGAACTCCAAAACTGTTGTAGGCCCAGAGAGAGGAAATCTGGCTCCCGTCATAATCAAATTTTTTAGGTAAAACAATACATTTCATAAAATTCTCTCTGCAAGTTTTTCTGCAAGCTTTTTCTCTAATTCTTTCTTAATGTACTTTGTCGGTATCCTGCCCGATTCCTTTGGTTCAGGTTCCAGGCGTCTCCTTTCGGTTCAGATTCCAAGTCTCTCCAGAAGAGGGTCTTTTACACCTGCATTTTTAAATGCACGTGCCCTGCGCATGCAGCTCTCGCATTTTCCACAGGGAATTTCTCCTCCGTGATAGCAGCTCCAGCTGTACTCAAGAGGAGCTTTTGCTTCTAGAGCTCTTCTGACGATTTCGGTTTTTCCAAGTTCAATTAGAGGAGCCAGTATCTTCACCCCGTTTTGGGTGGAGTAAGAAAAAGCCCTGTCCATTGCCTGCACATAAGTAAGAGAATTGTCAGGGAAAGTGCCTGCCTCTTCTCCATTAAAGCCAACGACAAGATATTTACATTCTTTGCTTTCGGCAAAACTTGCTGTAATATTAAGCATTACCCCGTTTCTATTAGGAACCCAGACGGCCCTTGCTGAAGCATCTGTAATTTCTGCAGGGGCCGCTTCATCAATGTCCTCAAAAGATAAGGATGGGACCTCAACATCCCTGTTAACGAGAGAGGTGGAAGTTATTTCCGAAAGCCAATCCAGCTTTATAACCCTGTGCTCAATTCCGAAGTATTCGCATACCTTTCGTGAGTACTCAATTTCCCTCTCTCTGGCCCTCTGCCCATAATCAAAGGTAATAGCCATATCAATATCAAAATCTTCTGCTGCGATTGCGAGCGCTGCAACTGAATCAAGCCCGCTGCTCAGGAGGGTTATAGCTCTCATTTTTACTCACCAGTTAAACTTTATTAACTCAAGATTTTAACTTTATAATCAAACTCACTATTTAAACTCAAAAGGGAATTTAACTGATTATTTAAACTCAGCAGGAAATCTAACTGATTATTTAAACTCAACAGAAAATTTAACTGATTATTTAATCGAACTAAATTCATCGTTAAAACTCAGTGGGAATTTCCTTGAATTTGTGGTTTCAAGATTTTCCGGGTTTATTGACTCAGGATTACTCATATATATTCTTTCAGGATTCTCGGAATACTCTTCAGGGATTATCTCAATAATACCAGTAACTCATATTTAAAAGTAGCTGTCTTCTTGATGGGAGTTCGGGCTCAGCTCGTGGATTTGTATTGCTCCAGATTAATTCCGAATGCAAGTGGAAAAGCAGCTCCTGTTAAGGTTTAAGCCTAAAGTTCCTACTCTAGACCTCGATTCTAAAAGCCTAATTTCTAAAAGCCTAACTATAAACCGTAATTATAAAATTTATACTTCTTGAAAAAGGCTCTAAAAAATCTGTTTTACCAAATTCTTTTTAGCAAACCGCACTATATATTGAATAGGGAAAGCTAATCGAAGAGGTGGGAATACTTGATTGGAATTATTTCGGACTCACACGATAACATGAATGCTATCCGAAAAGCGGTGGAATTTTTTAATGAAAAAAGGGTAAAAGCCGTGCTGCACGCCGGAGATCTCGTTTCTCCTTTTACCGCGAGAGCCTTTAAGGAATTAGAGCCAAAACTTTACTTTGTATTCGGAAACAACGACGGAGATAAAGTGACACTTACGAAACGGTTTGAAGAAATTGGAGCTACCTCCTGCGGGAACTTTGGAGATCTGACAATTGACGGGCTGCATATTGCCCTTCTCCACGGAACAAATGAGGCGTTGGTCAAAGCACTTGCCAAATCAGGGGAATTTGACGTGGTAATTCGGGGCCATACCCACGATCCAGGTGTCAAAATAGTTGAAGGGGTTCCGGTTATAAATCCAGGGGAATCTTCAGGTGTGCTTTCCGGGAAATCAACGGTTGCCATTCTTGATATTGCAAACCTTAACGTTGAGATAATGCAGCTTGAACTTGACTGATTTTATTTCTCTCTTATTTTTCAGCGTGCTAAGTTTTATTGGCATTTTTTGGCGTTTTTTGGCGCATTTGGAGGAGGGAAACTGAGCCAGATTGGCTGGCGGTAATACCGGAAATTATTTCAGCTTTCTTGCAGTTTACATTTCAATCGTTTTTGAAACAATATCTCATCAAAGGTTGTGAAATAATATCTCATTAAAGGCTGTATTACTCATAACGATTCTATCTCTCACTAATGTTTAAATTTCTCATTAAGGATGTAACAGCCATGGAAGCAACAGGAAAGGACCCTACAAACTATTTACCCGGCAAGGCAGATGAAACAAAAAAGGCTTTCAGAAAAAGGAAAAACACTCTCATTTTTGCCTGCTCTGGCCTTTCTAACACAGGAAAACTTACAATGCAGGCAGCGTCGACTCTTGCTTTCCGAAGGCCTGATCTGTACAGGGCTGCAGCTGCTCACAAAGGAGTTGATGAGGTTGAAGATGCAGTATCAGAAGGCTTTAAGATTCTTGCCCTGGACGGCTGCACGGACCGCTGTGCCACAAAAAAGCTCGATGAAGCCGAGCTCAAAGCCGACGTATATCTGATGGTTACGGAACTCGGAATTGAAAAAACAAGGCCTTCGGATGTGAAGCCCGAATATGTGGAAAAAATTGTCAGGGCTATAAAAGAAGCCTGAATTTAACCTCCCAGCATTACTTTTAATTCCTTATTTTCAATATCAATATCCTCGCCTGAGAATAGCTATAAGTTCATCAGCATGAGGCATTCTCTCTTTGATCTTTGCGCAGACCGAGTCGACATCGTAATCGAGGCGCAGGTGCTCTATTTCTCCGTTTACTGTATCAAAAACGGCACAGCTTGCCCTGGAATCTCCGTCCCTAGGCTGTCCAACTGAACCCGGATTTATTATTGTCAGGTTTCCAAGTTTCCTGTTCATGGGGATATGAGAGTGCCCTACAACAAGAAACTCTGCTTCCACAGGTTCTATTGCTTCGTTTATCATGTTCTGGATTTCTTCATCTGGAGTTTCAGGTTTTATGTATTCGAACATGGAACGGGGGCTGGCATGGATCAGATAGAGCCTTTTTCCATCAATTTCTTCTCTTATCAGGAGGGGAAGTTTCTGAAGATATTCAATCCCTGATCTGTCAAGGATTTCCCAGGTATATTCCCTGGTTGCAATTGAGAGATGCTTATATTTGTACCCGCACTGGCAGTCCACCTTGAAAGCAACTGCATTATCGTGGTTTCCTCTGATTACAGGAATTCCTTGCATACGCAGAAGGTCAATACATTTGTCCGGCTCAGGCCCATAATCAACAATATCTCCGAGACAAATGACTCTATCATAAGGAATTTCCAGAACAGTCTCTAAAGCTTCATAATTTGCATGGATGTCGGCAATCAGCAGTATTCTCATATGTTCCCCTTTTTCCCTTTATTCGCTCTATTTTTGGCTTTTTTCTTTTTATTTCTTATTATTTTTTCTTTGTTTTTACCTTAGATCTCTCCCATTTTATCTCTCAAACATGTAACCCACGTACTCCTATTCCCATTACCAGCAAGATTTGCCTCCATAGATGGATGATTCCAGCTATCAGGTGAAATTGTCTTATTCTCAACTGAAATTATGAAGATAAAATGAAAGCTCCAGTATATGATTCAGAAGTCGCTTTATATTTACTTTGTAAGACCTTCAGCTTTTCACGCTTAATTTCTACTTTTAGTCTTTAATGAGATTTAGACAAGAAATAGTGTACTTTTAAGGAAAACAATTAATTATCCTCATTTCCAAGAAAAGATGATAACTTTTTAACTAGATAACAAGTAAAAAGGATCCTAGTAATATGACTCCTGCAAAAACTACCCAAAATGCCACCCCCCATCTTCCCGAAGATTTTGATTTCCGAATTTCCGGAGTTCTCCCTTACTACTCCTGTTTTCATCAGGAAACTATCAATTTCGTCAAATCCCTGCCATCCAGCCCAAAAATCTGGCTGGATACCGGATGCGGAACAGGATCTCTGGTTAATAAGGCAATAGAGGAATTTCAGGCTACAAAGTTTCTTTTACTTGATCCCTCAGAAGGTATGCTGAATCAGGCAAGGAAAAAACTATCACCCCACCCTGCTGACAGGCTGAAATTCCTGAAAGCTTCCCCTACACAGGAATTCTCTCAAGAATTGGAGGAAAACCCGGACATTATAACTGCGATACAGTGTCATCACTACCTAACCCGTGAAGGCAGAGCCAGAGCTACTGACGTATGTTATAATCTTTTAAAAGAAAGTGGAATTTATATCACCTTTGAGAATATCAGGCCTCTAACCGAGGAGGGAATCCTCGCAGGGAAAAGATACTGGCGCAATTTTCAGTTAACCCACGGCAGGACTGAGGAAGAAGTAAAGAAGCATTTGGAGCGTTTTGATACTGAATATTTTCCAATAACTGTTGAAGAACACCTGAAACTCCTAAGAGGAACAGGGTTCAGGACCGTGGAGTTATTCTGGTACTCTTATATGCAGGCTGGCTTTTATTGCATCAAATAATTGTTTATCTGGTTCTTATTCTCCTAATTCTCTTTCTTATTATTCTATTAAAGGATTTAAAATTATCAATTAGCTGACGAATTTCATCTTATGGAGATACAGTATAATTTTTTTATTAATGAAATGATATTAATATTGATTCTTCATTTGTTTTTCATCACAAAAAACAGAATAAATGGAATATTTATTTTAAAACATATTTGGGTGGCAAAATTATATGGAAGATATAATAATTTATTTACTGATTGGTGCTGCAGCAGGTATTTTAAGTGGATTATTTGGAATTGGCGGTGGGATTATTATTATCCCGGCATTAATTTTTTTACAGGGATTTTCTCAAATAAAAGCCCAGGGGACTTCTCTAGTCGCACTGCTTCCGCCTGTTGGCATACTTGCATTTCTTGAATACTATAAAAGAGGAAATACCGATTTATATGCGGGTATAATCATTTGTATCGCTATGGTTATCGGTGCAAAATTCGGAGCGCAATTCGCAAATATGCTTCCAATGGATATATTGAGGAAGGCTTTTGGTATATTTGTTATATTAGTAGGAATAAAAACTTATTTGGGAAAGTAAGTACTTTGCTGTCTAATGAAAATATCAGAGAATGCCAGTAACTATTCATTCTGTGTAAAGCAGGTCTATTGATATTGATTTCAACGTAAATTCAAATAGGGAGTAAAAGGCCTAATAAAAACCCAGATAAAATTATGCTTTCAGTTGTCGAAATCCCTGAAGCTTTACAGTTGGGAATCCTGAAAAAAGAAATAAAATTAGTACGAAGAATCTTTTCTTTTCGTACTTCTTGAATTTCTCGAATAACCTGTACTGTTCGTATTGCGAGAGCCGCTGCGAGAGTTGCTGCGAGAGTCACTTCGAGTGCCACCGCGAGAGTCACCAGTACTCTTTGAACTTCTTCCCTTTGATTTCTGGGCAAGTTCCACAAAGGGTTTTCGCCCTCTCATTTTGTTTTTGAAGATTTCAAGCAGAGCTTCAGCCTGGGCAAAAGGTACGGTTACGAAGGAGAAGTGGGGGAAAATCTCTGCGTCCATTATTTTCAGTTCGCTGTCTCCTGTTTCCTCCTGGATGAACTCGCACAACTTGTCAGGAGTCATGCCGTCGACTTTTCCCATAGCAATGAACAACCTGGTTTTGCCTTTTCTATCGACATAAGAACTGCCGGAAATCTCTGCGTACATGCTTTCGTCGAACTGTTCTTTGAAAGCGTACTTAAGAAGCGCAGCCAGAATTTTTTCTGCCGGATATTCATTGAGGAGCTTTTCGCTCATCTCAAGGCAGTCGCCGTATTCTTCCATCTTTATAGTAGAGTCAAGTTCGGCTTTTACTCTAGCCCTTTTGGCTTTGATCACATCTTTTATTTCAGGCAGCTTTCCTTTCTTCATTTCTGACTTTGAAGTCTTTTTTATGTAAGTGAGTCGCCTGTACTCATTGGATGTAACAAAGGTGATCGCAGTCCCCTGCTTTCCTGCTCTTCCTGTCCTTCCGATCCTGTGCACGTAGGATTCAGGGTCCTGGGGAAGAGTATAGTTAATAACATGGGTAAGGTCCATGATATCAATACCTCGGGCTGCAACGTCGGTTGCTACGAGGATATTTATCTTCTGTTTCCTGAACTTATTCAGGATTTTTTCCCTTTCGTTCTGGGAGAGGTCTCCGTGCAGAGCATCGGCTGAATAACCTCTGTCTCCAAGCTTCTGGGCAAGCTGGCTAGTATCGGTTTTTGTCCTGCAGAAAATAAGCCCGTAGAACTCGTCTTCAATGTCTATAATCCTGCACAGAGCTTCGAATTTGTCGTTTTCCTTCACCTCGAAGTAGATCTGCTCGGTCAGTTCTGCGACAAGTTCTTCTTTTTTTATGGCAATGTGCTCATAGTTTTTCATATACTTCTTGACGATTCCAAGGATTGCTTTTGGCATTGTAGCTGAAAAGAAAAGCATTCTTTTTTCAGGCCCGGTTGCCTTTAAGATTTCCTTAATATCATCAATAAAGCCCATATTGAGCATTTCGTCGGCTTCGTCCAGCACGAAATATGCGATATGCTCAAGGTTCAAGCTCTTCCGCTCAAGGTGGTCGATGACCCTTCCTGGAGTTCCCACAACAATGTCAACTCCGCTTTTCAGCACCCTGAGCTGCTGGGTCATGGATTGTCCCCCATAAATAGGGACGATATGCACTTTTTTGTCTCCCTTCAGGGAGTTGAGTTCTTCTGAGATCTGAATTGCCAGTTCTCGGGTTGGGGTCAGGATTATTGCCTGTACTTTTCCTGATTTTTCAGGGATTTTTTCTATAATGGGGGCTCCGAAAGCCATTGTTTTGCCGGTTCCGGTTTGAGCCTGCCCTATAATATCACATTCTCCTTTCATAAAAAGCGGGATGACCTTTTCCTGAATTGGGGTTGGTTCTTCAAACCCTTTCTTTTTAAGGGCTTTTAAAGTACTGTCTGAAAGTCCCAATGCCTTAAATTTTGCTAGTTTTTCCATGTACTCACTCTAATATTGACAATTTTTTACAGGTCGTGCAGTTTGCAGACCTGCTGCTTATATTCTCTGCCACATACCCGGCAGTATCCTTTGCGGAAGAGGCCATTTATTGAAACCAGTACATGATACCAGCTAAAAACAGGTAAACACGCCGTATAAATGGTTGATATTCCCCGGGAATGCGAGAAGATGCCTAAGGACCAGGGAAATTCACAACCGAGATACATAAAACTTATACAGCAAAAATTCGATTTTCTTGGATAAGTTCCGGACGCTTTTTTGAGTTATTCCCTGTGATACAGGCAGACGGAATTATTAGATTAAATAATGTTAGATTAAATAACCTTTAACTTGGATAGTTACCCTGTTACACATTCCTGTATATAACCCTTTGCAACTCCTCTAACGAGGTCTTTAATAATAAAGCTTTCTATCATCCGGAAAGGCCCTAAGCCAGATGCCATCGATTTTCAGGAAACCCCGTTTATAGGCAGCAATTACAATACAGGTATAAGCAGCTATTGCAATATAGACAGCAGTTACAGGTTTAATAAGGTGCTTAGAATTTGCAATCAGTGCTTAGAGATTACAGATAAAGCTTCAGATAGGATTTTTCAGATAGAACTGGGAAATATTCAGATACTGTTTATTCAGTAATACCAGCCGTAAAAACAAAGCTCATCGGTTAACATATCTTTAAGAAGGTTCAGCCTCTCGATCGAATTCCTGATCTGTTCGGGCTTATCCAATACTTCTTCACATCCGGTTTCTTCCTGTATTGTTGTGATTCTCAGAAGCTCAGCAAAATTAACGCACTCATCCAGAAAGCTGTTGAACAGCTTGCGGGCCTTTACAAGGCCGTCAGAAGTCCTGAAGTCGGGCTGAACGGTTTTTTCGTACTCTGCCCTCTGCTTCATTTCTGAGACCAGGAAACGTGACTCAACATAATCCCTTGCATTCAGAAGATCCCCTAGGTTCCTGAGATCAGTCCCTATATGCTGAGTAAAATAAGCAATCTCAAAAGCCCACTGCTTATCAAAGTTAGTTTCCGGGCCTGTGTTGGAAAAAGGAATTCTACTCATCAGCCAGTTCATCTCCTGTTCATCTTTCCTTTTCAATATTAACATGCTAGAGGAAAGAATAAAAGCTTAACTAAATTCTCTGGCTCTGTAATGTGTTTTCTGGAATTTTCTTTGGGAGTAAAACGCAGATAATATGTTTTTTCAGAGTTTTTCCTCAGTAAACTTAGGATTCCTTTCTTCACTTAACTTCTCCACTACTTTATTACTCTCACTCCTTTTTCCAGAAAAAGCCCTCCTTCTTGCTTTCTCGTAAAGTTTCAACAAGTTCGGGATTGCCTGCAATCTCCACAATTTCAATCCTGGCACTTATAGGGTTATCTTTTAATATTGTCATGTTGATTTTCCTTAAAAAGGGGATGGGTAAAATGCAATTGAAATACAGTGTTAGAGGAGCCGAACTTTCGGATTTGTATAAAATCATGGTGCTTTATAGGGCTATTGCAGCCCGCTCAGGCGGGATTGCAAGACAAGCCGATGAGATCACTGAAGCTCATGTCCGGAACTTCATCGAGAGATGCCATGAAAAAGGGATTATTCTGGTAATTGAAGACCCTTCAAATCCTGAAACTCTGATCGCGGAAGTTCATACCTGCAGCCCGGGTATAAGGGTTTTTTCGCATCTTTTCAGCGACCTTACAATAGCTGTGCACCCGGACTATCAGGGTAAAGGAATAGGATCATTGCTCTTTCGAACCCTTTTGCAGGAAATAGAATCAAAGCATCCCGAGATCATCAGGGTTGAACTCGTTGCAAAAGAAAGCAATCAAAAAGCCATAAGATTTTACAAGAAATTTGGTTTTAGGGCTGAAGGCAGGCTTGAAAAACGAATTTCCGGCAAAACTGGAGAACTGGAAGCAGACATTCCTATGGCTTGGGTCCGGCAGGAACAAGGACCGCCGTTTTGAGGAAAACAAACAAAGCTAAGCTTTCTAATTAAGAGTTTTTATATCGGCTTTGTCTATTTCAAAAAGAATCAGGATATCAGCTTTGTTCATATTAAGATTAATTTGAATATTGATTTTCTTTTATTTTGTCTTTCGAATTTTATAATATATATCGGCAGGTCGACATTAGATTTTGAGTATTTTATATGATGAAGTTTCTTAAACATTGTGTGAATACTATTTGATTGAAAACTGGCGAACATATGACCCAAATCTCACTATATATAAACAATGATCCGTTTTTGCAATAATTTTAGTATCAGGGGACGATGTGTTTTCCAGCAAAACCACTATCATTAGGAATACTACGAAAAAAATAAACTACCTGCCGAAAGTAGAAACGAAGTAAGGAATCAGTAGAAAACAGAATCAGTAGAAAACAGAATCAGTAGAAAACAGAATCAGTAGAAAACAGAATCGGTAAAAAATACCTTTTACCTGAACGGCTTTTAAGGGAATCCCACTAAAGGATTCCCTTAACTGCCAAATTTAGACCGGAGAACATTCAGTATTGTTTTTCAGGCATAAAATTTAAAAAAATTGAAAAGCAGTATCAAAAAAGAATTAATTTAAAAATTAACTTCTTATTTTGATGGTGCTGCTTTTGGCTTGTCTACTATTGGAACCACTATTTTAATAAATTCCTTAGCACCAGTCTTTGCTCTTTCATTAGAGATTGATATACAATCTTTTGGGCAGCCATTAACGCATTCAGTGCACATAATGCATCTAAATACATTGAGTTCCCATGTTTTATCGGCCTTAGTAACTGTTATTGCATCAGGTGGACATTTCTTTTGACATAGTCCGCAGAGAATACAGTTATCAGGATTGAAAACGATTCTTCCTTTGAACTCCTTAAAAGGTGCCCTTACCTCGAAGGGATAAAGTCTGGTAGCAGGTTTACGAGAAATATTTGTTAGTACAAGGTTTAACATGCCCATTAATATCACCCTTCTTTTTATCTTTCAGTGCAGCTAATGCAGGGATCTATAGTAAGTACAACTATAGGCACATCAGCGAGTTTGACGCCTGGCAGCATAAGTAACAGTGAAGGTATGTTTGCAAAGGTAGGTGTCCTTACTTTAAGTCTTTCCAGATTTTTAGTACCCTTACCTTTCACGTAGTATACAACTTCACCTCTGGGCTGCTCTGCTCTCATAACCGCTTCACCAGTAGGGAAACCCTTTACGCGTGTTTCAATTTCACCATTCGGCAGCTTGGAGATCGCATTCCTTACCAGCTTAATAGACTCGTATATTTCATCGATTCTTACTTTAGTTCTGCCGTAACAATCTCCTTCTTTTGCGACGGCTGGCTTAAAACCGAGATCCCTGTAGATGTCCCAATCTGCGGTATTTCTCACATCAATGGCATTTCCACTTCCTCTAAGTGTAGGACCAGCAGTCCCAGCCTCATATGCGAGTTGCTTTGACATTACACCTAATCCCACAAGTCTTTTCTTTACGGTGTAATTGTTTACGAATACTTTTTCAATGTTTTTGACTTTGGGTTCCAGGTCATCAAGAGTCTTCAGAATCTGATCAATTTGTTCTTTAGTCAAATCTCTGGAAGCTCCTCCTACTTTGGACATTGAGTGTATAACTCTGTTTCCAGTGAATCTCTCTAATAAATCCAGTACGTCTTCTCTGTACTTCCAGCATTCATAAAAGAGACTTTCAAATCCGAATCCATCTGCGAACAGGCCAAGCCAGAGAAGGTGACTGTGAATTCTGCAGAGTTCACTATTTATCACTCTTAAATACTGAGCTCTTTCAGGGACTTCAACATCGAAGAGTTTTTCGACTGCCCTTGAATAAGTTATACCATGGATACCACTGCAGATTCCACAGATTCTTTCGCAAATGTACATCGTTTGATTATAGTCTTTCGTGTCTATAAATTTCTCAAGTCCTCTGTGCACGTAGCCCAGTGAGGGAAGTACTCCAACAACAACATCGTTGTCAATCTCGAGTTTTAACGAAACTGGTTCGGGTAAAACGGGATGCTGAGGACCAAAAGGTATTACAGTTGTCATGTGATTCTCCTCTCAAAATGCTTTAAGCCAAGGGAGTTTTTGGACTGTTTGGCGTTAAGTAAAGGTGGCCCTTGTAATCAATTGCTAAACCTTCGAAAGTCAATCCGAAAAGATCCTGGTACTCATTCTCGATTAAAAGTGCACATAGGTAAATACCTGACACACTCTTTGGTTTCTCACCTGGTTTTACAAAGTACCTTAGGTGCTTTAGTTTGTCATCTTTCTCGAAGATGTATATTAACTCGTGGCCTTCGTTAGCTTTCAGGCATATCATAGTAACGTATCGATAGCCATCATTTTTCAAACCCTCAACCGTTTTTAGCACTTCTGGCATGCTTTTAATATCTGTCACATTTTGGATCACATTATCAAGCATTCGATGGCACCTCGTTTCCTTTCAATTTTACTTCCTTTCCCTTGATATTCCCTTTCTTCTTCTCTTCAAGTATTGAAAGTGCTGCTACTACGCCGTCAAGTATGGCTTCAGGCCTTGGGCAGCATCCGGGAACATATGCATCTACGGGTATAACCTGGTCTACTCCACCTATCACATTATAGCAATCATGGAATATCCCACCTGTAGATGCACAGGCGCCTACAGCTAAAACAACTTTTGGATCAGGAATCTGGTTGTAAATGTTTTTAAGCACATTTACACTCTTATAATTCACTGAGCCTGTAACTACCATTATATCAGCTTGCTTGGGAGTACCGATGTTTAAAACACCGAATCTTTCAGCATCATATAGAGGAGTAAGACAAGCTACTACTTCAATATCACAGCCATTACAACTGTTCACGTTTACATGTATAATCCATGGGGATTTTGCCAAACTCATAAGTGTCCCTCTTTTTAAACTAATTTGGCTTGACTATAGTATAGGTATGCTATGTTCACAATCGAAATTATTAGCAGGACTGACCAACTCAGTTTGAGCATCCACTGCCAGTATACTCTTGCAGTAATGTTGTCTATAACAATTATAAGCAAGTAAACAAGGATACCTATAAGCACACCTATTATTGGGGTTGATGCCCAGAATAAGAATATGAGTCCTGTTAAAAACACGTATTCATAAAAGTGTGCAATCTCAATGGTAGCAAACCCTGGCCCTCCATATTCGGTTGTCATACCTTTAACCAGCTCCTGGTGACCATGGTGAGAGGTTGAATAGTCAAAGGGTGATTTTTTGAATTTTATATTCAGAACAACTATCATTGCTATGAATATAAGAGGCGTATATATCAGCAGAGGGGATGATGCGTCTAACACCGCAGTTAATTTGAAAGTGCCGGTAAGCAGGTAGATTGCAAGAGCATATAAAATCAAAACTGGTTCATAGGATAGTATAGCCATTATTTCCCTTGAACTTCCTACTCTAGCGTATGGAGAACCAGTGCTCATTCCTCCTACAATTAAAGCTAACGAAGCTACTGTGTAGACGAATATTATCATCAAGAAGTCTTGTTTGAAAACCAACATCAAGAGGCTCAGAATTATAAAGACCAGGTACACGATTACGTAAAAGTTTTGAGATGGATTTACAATCATGTTGTCTTTGCTGAGGAGCTTCTTAACATCATAGTATGGCTGCAAGATAGGAGGACCGACCCTACCCTGCAATCTTGCAGTGATTCTCCGGTCAATTCCTGAAGCTAAACAGCCGAGGATAGGAGCACCAATTAAAACAAGAACAATTGTTAAAATATCGTTCATATTCATAATCCTATTCCTCCTAACAATGCAATTGCAATAAGAATTATGGAGATTGCGTATCCGAGTGTTGTAAGTTTACTTTCTCCAAAAGTATTCTGGAGATAGATGTTGGAGACGCTGCTTTTTTCGTAACTGCAAAGTCCATTTCTGAACATTAATCTATCCCTTTCAAGGTTGTTTTCCCCACACATGTAATAGCTAGACATACGAGGAGTAAACATGTTCTTGGTAGCGAGATAGATCAGAATAGCCAGAGCAAGCACTACAAATATCACTATATAAGTAAATGCCCCTATTTCAGTGGTAAATTCTCCCGCTAATCCTGAGATCGCAGGAGCAGCTTTGAGCAAAATATCTACCTGAGGTTTGACGAAATAATCGTATATTGGGAATACAAAAATACTTGTAACTACAATGGCTAATCCAAGTAACGACAGTGGGAAATATGTTTCCAGTTTCTTGTGGGGAACTGCATTTTTATCCATGCTGGATGACAAGATTGTTCCAAGCCACTTAGCATAATAAACTGTAGTGAGTGCACTTCCAAGGATAAGGAAGACTATAACAACAGGGTTGCTTGAAGCAGCTTCCATTGACACCCACTTTGTGAGCAGTACTCCGAAAGGAGGTAACAGCATGGAGACCATTCCCAGAGCTGCAAGAGTGGTGAGAAGAGGAGCCTTCTTTATTAATCCTGACATGTCCTCGATATCTCTGCTTCCTATAGTGTGCTCAATTTCACCTGTGCACAGGAAGAGAAGAGCTTTTGATATTGCGTGGAACAGGATGAGCATAATCGCAGCAGCTACAGCAAGAGGTGTGCCTATTCCAGCACTTGCGATAATTAATCCCAGGTTTGCAATGGTTGAATATGCAAGCACTCTTTTAGCATTTCTTTGAGATAAGGCTAAAGCTGAACACATAACGAAGGTAAAGCTACCATAAACTGCAATGGCTGTTCCAAGAGAGGTGCCAGCATAGGCTGGTACAAGCTTAACAACTAAAAACACACCGGCATTTACCATCGTGCTTGAGTGCAGTAAAGCAGAAACTGGGGTTGGAGCTACCATTGCGCCTAAGAGCCAGCTCTGGAAAGGCATCTGGGCAGATTTCGCAAAACCTCCGACACAGAGTAGGGCAACAGGAAGAGCTACAGCGGCCAGCGCTGCTGCATTAGTTCCAGCGTAAGTTCCAATTCCAGAAAGAGTACTTACATTATTAGTTGCGAGCAGAATTATGCCTATAGATAAAGCAATTCCACCAACAAGGTTTAAAGCCAAAGCCCTGAAACCATTATTTATTCCCTCTTCATCCATGTTGTATGAGATCAACACGAATGAACACAGAGTTGTTAGTTCCCAGAAAAGAAACAGCCATCCTAGTGTGTCAGCCATTACTAGTCCATTCATGGCTGCCAAGAAGAAGCTCATTGTAAAGTAAAATGTCTTTTGCCTATTCAGATGTCTGTGCTCCTCATACTGGTCCATGTATCCTGTTGCGAATAATATAATCGCAGTACCGATTATATTCACAATTAATATCATGACTTGAGAAAATTGATCAATATTAAAAGAAGCACCTTCGACCTTTGGAACATTGGAAAAAGTGTAAGCAAATATAGCTGCTGAAATTATTCCTAGTCCAAGTGTAGGCCAGTTTTTATATTTTGCTGACACAGCAAGAATAAATAGTATTACTAGTACTTCGAGTATAAGGACAACGTTTTCTAACATTGCGAAATTTGGTTCACCAATCTGAACTACTCCAGTACCATCTAATACTAAATTAACTGATAAAGCTGCTCCAAGTATGAATAAAGCCCAAGCAAGAATCTTATATAGAGATTTGGGAAGGGCCACAAATAATAACGAAAACAGTAAGGGTACTATAATTAATAGCATAACGGTGTTTTCTATCATACAGCGTATCCTCCGATCTATTAATCCTCCGATCTGTTTATTCTCTGACTTATAATGCTGGAATTTACGCAACTGAAAAATAGAATCCAATACTAGGACGTTTTTACAACTATTTTTTATATTCCCAAATAGCTTATTATATTGATTTCCCAGTCCAACTGCGCAATTCCTGAGTATATAAGAATATAAATTAATATTCCACAAATATTATAGTATTCTTATATCAAAATCACAAGAAACAATAATATGCGAATAGCGTCGATATAAATTCGACACGTTGCCAATTCTTAATATAACAAAGGCATATTTAAAGATAGTGATTTTCTTTTCACTTTTATATTACTAACGAGAATAATGGACAAAATAGCCCCCAAATATTGTTTTCTTCTCGTTTACATTTCTCGCTATAAATACTACTGAATGCCAATAGATGCTACCAAAGAATTCTGGTACTACTTAAATATCATAAATTAGCATGTACAAAGCTATATTTAAACATACTGATTTTAATTTAATTTTGTATTGCTCCTGAGATTCATTTATTCAACTTCTGCGAAAATCACAGCTTTAAATAAAAATGTAAAAATAAAAGATAAATGATAATGTTAAATTATTACAATAATTAATATAACAAAGTGATATTTAAAGAAAGTGATTTTAACTTATCTTGTGAATATTGAGACTTTACACTAAAGTCCTGAGCCAATCCTAGACAAGGTTTAGAGAAAAGCTCACCATGTAATCTTAGGGATAGATTTAGACTCATACCTAGATTAAAGCTAAATAATCTATGCTCTCTATTCCAGAAAACCAATAAGGAAAATTTTTAAACGTCAACTTGATATGATTTTATGGTGTTTTGCAGTTGGTCTACCAAGGAAGATTCACAAGTAACATTTAATATGTTTATGGCGCCATGTATATTGAACTATTGTCGAGCTGGTTTAGGCAATTGAAAAAATTTAGAGAAGTATTAATGGATCATCGGTTGGGTTAAGTGATGCCAAAATTTGATCATAGTATATTGAAATCCTAAAAAAACCATAACTAATACCTCCACCAATAATTAGTAACGCTATGCCAAAGGGTAACTCATTGTCATCGGTTGCTATAGATAGAAATGAACGAAGGAAAAGAACCAGCCCCATTATAAACAGGATAAAGAACACGGCAGATAAGATTTTAAGAATCACAATTATTGGCAATCTTAGCCATAACATAAGATAAAATATCACTCCTTTGGAACTCTATTACATTTACTTCCTATTATATTGTACTGTATTATAATGTGGGAATATTAATTTGACAAGATAGTTATTAAAGATTCCTATTTATACACCACTTATATAATAATTGAGCTCATCCCAAAACCAAGTTTCTTCTTAAATCAATCAAAGTTTCAGAACTATATTCCATTACAAGAATCTCAATTGATCGTTCAAAACTTGAGATTCAAGGAACCAATTTTGAGTTTTGGGATGAGCTTATTAAGTGTTTTAGAGTTAAAAATGTTATTTTTTATATAATTATTAGGCGAATTTGTTGAATAATTAGCATATAGAATTCAAAGTTGTGCATACTATTTGATAACAAATGCTTTTTTACTTCCTGTGGACAAGGAAAGACAGGACAAAGAAAAGGTACTTTAGGTGCAAAGCCGGATTTGCGCTTTTCTCCTTAATTACTGAGTTTCCTGGAATTATTGGCTGTTTACAACTTATAAGTATTTCTTTCGGCAAAAGCCCCTATCAGCTTATTATTAAGCACTTTTTTCAGGATAATCATTTTGGGAAGGGAAAGCGCAGTAACTGCCATAAGGAAGGCTAGAGCAGTGCCTACTGGAAGTCCTTTTCCAATAAGGTTTTCCACGATTGGGATCATACCCATAACGTTTGAGTATAGGGGCACCCCTATTAATAAATATAAATTTGTCGCCGATATAAGTTTGTCACACTAAGTAAATATTTTATAATACCTGAATTAGAGTGAGATACTATCATATGGTGATTCAAAGCCAGTGTAATTTAAGGTCTAATATACATCTACTAAACCAGCAAGGAACCTTTATGAGCATACTGGCACGAAAACGTTGATTGAGAATTCAAGTGTGCTTAAATACTACTTTATGAAAAACATTGATTGAAAGTTCAAATCTGATTAAAGTTGAACTGTAAATACAACTAATTGAGAGTTTCAAGTATGGTCAAATGTTCTATTTGTGGGAAGGATGAAAATTCGCTACTTAGAGTAAAGCACAGGAAACTTGGCACAGTAAAACTCTGTTTTGAATGCTGGGAGGTGGAAAGTAGCAACAAAAATCTTCTTCCTTCGTGTGGTGGATGCGACTGCTGCAAATAAGTCTTCAGATATCTCGTACTTTACTTTCACTTTTCTTCACTCTATTTTTCCCTCCGGATCCCTTCTGGCTCTGTTCCTTGTAAAGAAAAATAAATCAGCCATTAATCCAGGCTGATAGGCTCTCAAATTAAATTTGGAGCAATTCAAAATCAGTATATTTATATATATTTTTGACAATGTTTGGAGAACATGGAAAAAACAGAATCCGAATGCATCTCCAGAAAAAAGTGCTTTATACATACTATTCTCCTGTTTATCCTTGCAGGTATTTTCGAAATAGGAGGAGGATATTTTATGTGGTTGTGGCTTCGTGAAGGCAAGGCAATTATTTTTGCATTTTTGGGAGCAATTATCCTGTTTTTATACGGAGTCGTGCCTACCTTTCAACGCTCTTATTTCCACAGGATATATGCAACTTACGGAGGCATTTTTGTCGTTATGTCCCTTTTATGGGGCTGGATCTTTGACAAAATTCCTCCCGATACTTATGATCTTATAGGCTCCCTAATTATTCTCATTGGAGTGTCAATCATTTACTACTGGCCAAGGGAAAATGATAACACATGATTGATTCAGTCGTCTCTCTTGCTCTGTTTTTTCTGGCTGCTCTTTTTGAAATTGGAGGAGGTTATCTAGTCTGGCTGTGGTTAAGGGAAAATAAAGGAGCTGTATTAGGGCTGCTCGGAGGACTGACATTGGCAGTCTACGGGATAATTCCAACATTTCAGCATGCACATTTCGGCAGAGTTTATGCTGCTTACGGAGGAATCTTTATTGTTTCATCCCTGATCTGGGGAGCTCTCATCGATAAGAAAAACCCCGATAAATATGAAATAATAGGGGCATTGATTGCACTTGTAGGTGTGATGATAATGTTCTACATACCTCGTTGACGGATTGGTAGAAGTTTAGTAAAGTAATTAAACCTGCCAGAAATGTTTATTATGAAAATATATTTATAGATCTGTGCTCTGCTTGAAACCTGTAAATCCTATCCTCATTTTAAGTGAGTATAACTTTTACACTGCCGATAGGGAGAGAAACATCCATGCTTCAGATATTTAAATCAACAGATTCCGGACTGGTAACTCTTGATCAAGTTGAAGACGGCGCATGGATTAATCTTGTAAATCCTAACGAGCAGGAAATTCTTTCAATTTCAAAAGACCTGAATATTCCCCCTGAACATCTTAAAGCTGCACTTGATGAAGAGGAGCGCTCCAGAATTGAGGTTGATGAAGGCTGTACTGTTGTATTAATAGATATACCTGTACCGAACGCCAACCTGCAGGACGGGGGAATTTATTTTACAATCCCCCTCGGGATTATAATTAACGGCAAAAACATTGTTACGGTCTCTCTTCAGGAAAATTACGTTATTAGTAGCTTTATTGAAAGAAGAATAAAATCCTTTTATACATTCAAAAAAACACGGTTTCTTTTACAAATCCTGTATAAAAACTCAAAGTTATATCTTCAATATCTCAGGCGCATTGATAAAGCAAGTGATAAAATCGAATCCAAACTGCATAAATCTCTGAAAAACGAAGAATTAATCCAGCTTCTTGAACTGGAAAAGAGCCTTGTATATTTTTCTACATCTTTAAAAAGCAATGAAATAGTCCTTGAGAAAATCCTCAGGTCTACTCCTGTAAAAATGTATCCTGACGATACAGAGCTTCTCGAAGATGTTATTATAGAAAATAAGCAGGCAATTGAAATGGCAAATATTTATAGCAATATCCTGACAGGGACGATGGATGCTTATGCCTCGGTTATTTCCAACAACTTAAATATTGTCATGAAATTCCTGACTTCAGTCACAATTATTCTGTCAATCCCAACAATGGTTGCAAGCTTTTTTGGAATGAATGTTGACGTCCCTTTCGAGAATAATCCCCACGCATTTGCAATTATTTTCGTAATGACAATGTTTTTCTCGGTGATCCTGGCGCTCACAATGGTAAAAAAACAGCTGTTCTGAGGAAAATTATTCTGAGAAAACAACTGTTCTGAGAAGACAATTGTTCTGAGAAAAAAACCGCTGAGAATATCAGTTTTAAAATAAATCCCGCCTAAATGCCCGAATTTTAAGAGAGATCCTCCCTTCAGAGCCTTTATTTGTTACTTTCCTACTTGAAAATCCAGTGCAGCTTTCTGTGAAAAGAAGACGATCCTGAAAGGCTTAAACGGAAAAAATAAAAAAAGTCAGGGAGTCCCATAACTGTTATTCATCAACTGAATAAACCTGTTTTTCTCAGTGAATTGTGTCGTAGGCACATTCGCCGTGCATAGAAATATCCAGGCCTACAAGCTGGTCTTCGTCCGTAACTTTGACCGGAGTTACTGAGTTTATCAACATCAGCATAATGTAAGTAAACACAAATGCATAGATTGAAGTAGCTGCAACAACCACAACTTCTTTAATAAAGAATGCTGTGCCGCCGTAAAGCAGTCCGTCAGCTCCTGCCGGATTTATAGCAGTCGAAGCAAAGACTCCAAGTAAAATTGTACCGGTAACTCCCCCAATTCCATGGACACCCCATACATCAAGAGCATCGTCCCATTCCATCTTGTTTTTAAGATGTACGGCAAAGTAACAGACAACTGATCCGAGGATTCCCATTAGTGCAGCCACAGGCAAAGAAACAAGGCCTGCTGCAGGGGTAATCGTTGCAAGGCCTCCAACTGCTCCTGTCATAAACCCAACAAACTTTGGTTTTCCTTCCTTATACCATTCTATTACCATCCAGGTTACTGCTGCAAAAGAAGCTGCAATGTCGCTGTTCAGGAATGCAAGTGAGGTAATCCCATCTACATTGAGTTCACTTCCAGCATTAAAGCCATACCATCCAAACCATAGAAGAGCAGTTCCAACAGCCATTAACGGAATATTATTTGGTTTTGTTATTTTGTTGTACTTTCTTGAGCCTACGTAGAAGACCGAAGCTAGAGCTGCAAATCCAGCTGTCGCATGGACGACAATCCCACCTGCAAAATCAAGGACTCCCATTTGTGCAAGCAGACCGCCTCCCCATACCATATGAACAAAAGGATAGTAAACAAAAAGCTGCCAGAGAACAAGGAAAATAAGATAAGCCTTAAAAGTAACCCGGTTTGCAAATGCTCCCGTAATCAAAGCCGGAGTGATAATTGCAAACATCATCTGGTAAGCCACGAATACAATTTCTGGGAACCCCATATTTTTGAATATTGTAAGTGGGGTAATTCCATGCAGAAACATTTTATCCAGGTTTCCTATTATTGCACCCTGCCCTCCACTGAAGCACAGAGAATACCCAATAATGAACCACAAAACAGTCGTCAATCCCATCGAAACAAAGCTTTGCATCATAATTCCTAAAATATTCCGCTTACAGGAAAGTCCTCCGTAAAAGAATGCCAGACCAGGAGTCATTAGCATCACAAGACTTGTCGCAAGCAGCATAAAGCCTGTCGAGCCAGTATCAAACATCTTATCATCCCATCTATTTTTATATGATAACTAGGAAATCTCAAAAGTCTTACCTTCTTCCTATGTTATAATACATAACCATTTCTACCCCTCGTATTACACGAAATATATTTCGAGAGATTTTCAGGATAGAAATGGTTAAGATGGGGTTTCTCGATAAGGAAAATTCTACGAAAACCTAAAATTAGAAAAGTACAGGTAAAGTTTTGCCTGTACCCAAATCCTGTACTCAAAGGTTGTATGCAAATTCACCATGCTGCGTTTTGTCAAGTCCGATGTTTTCTTCACTTTCGCTGACTTTAAGCCCTATAGTCCTGTTAAGTATGAATCCGATAAGGAGGGTACCGACAGCTGCATAAACAATTGTGACAACAACGCCTTGGAACTGGATTAGCAATTGCCCGGGATTTCCATAAAGGAGTCCAGTCCCTCCTACACTTGCAAATACACCTGTTAGAAGTGCACCTACTATTCCTCCTACGCCGTGTACTCCAAAGGCATCCAGTGAATCATCATATCCAAACCTTTCTTTGAGTCCTACAGCTTTGTAGCACACGAAACTTGTGATCATACCTATAGGAATTGCTGCCATTGGAGAGACAAAACCTGCACCTGGAGTTATTGCAACAAGTCCTGCTAGAACCCCGGTTGCAAATCCCAGAGCAGTCGGATATCCAAAGTGACGCCATTCAAGTGCCATCCAGACAAAACCTGCAGCTGCGGGAGCTATAAGTGTTGTAATAAATGCAAGTGATGCGATCTCATTTGCAGCAAGAGCTGAACCTGCGTTGAACCCGAACCATCCGAACCAGAGAAGGCCACCTCCAAGGAGCGTCAGAGTAACGTTGTGTGGCTTTAATGGATCTACTCCAAAACCACGCCTCTTGCCAATGTAGGTCAGAATTGCAAGCGAGGAAATACCTGAAGTGATATGAACAACCGTGCCGCCTGCAAAGTCGAGAGCTTTTCCTGTTAGAAATCCTCCACCCCAGACCCAGTGGCAGACAGGTGCATATACAATAAGTCCCCAGAGTGCGATGAACGCAATATAAGATTTAAACTTAACACGTCCTACAATTGCACCTGAAATCAGAGCAGGCGTAATTATTGCAAACATTCCCTGAAATGCAACAAATGCATAAGTTGGAATTGTGCCAGTTACTGAGTATGCATCAATCCCTTTCAGGAACGCATGTCCGAGGCCACCGACAAACGAGTTACCGTCTGCAAAAGCAAGCGAGTAACCTATCAATACCCATTCCAGAGCCATGATGCCCATCGCAACAAATGAATGCATCATGCTGCTCAGAACGTTTTTACGCTGGACCAGCCCGCCATAGAACAGCGCAAGTCCAGGAAGCATTAACAATACAAGTGCGGCTGAGATTAATACCCATACCGTGTCTGCTCCTTCTATAGCCATATTATTCCCTCATAGAGCGCTATTAGCTTTTCATAGAGCGCTAGGTCCGGTTTCATTAGTGCGAATCCTTATTACATCCTCTAGTGGCAGAACAAATATCTTGCCGCTTCCGATGTAATAACCGTCATTGCCTTTTGCTCCGGTCTTTATTGCTTCAGTAACTGATTTCAGAAAATGGTCTTCTACTGCGATTTCGATTTTTACTTTCTCAAGAAGATTTGCTTCATGTTCAGTTGCCCTGTAGATCTCTAGATGCCCTTTTTGCGCACCGTAACCGGCGACCGATGATACTGTTAATCTATTTACTGCAAGTTTCTGCAGTTCTCTTTTGACTGCATCGAGTCTTTCCGGCCTTATCATTGCGATTATGTATTTCATCATGACCACCAATAGGTAATCTGTATCCGACTTAATAATATTTAAATATATGCATTAGGGCATTATATATTTATATAGTAGCCAAAAAAAGTGATAAAGTGTAGTAGATTTTCTCCGCAATTATAGAGTTTAACAGAAGTTTTCGGTACTTTTTATAGTTAATATAAATTTGAAACCGGAGAAATCCGGGGTACCTGGCGTAAGTTCACTTTCCTCTTCTAATTGTTGCTATAAGAGAGCTTTTATTTAGTGAAAGCAAATTTAGAGGTATGTTCGGAGAAATTGGAAGTGTAAAAAACGAAGCTGATGAAGTTTCCCTGCAAATTCTTGCCCTTTTCAGGGATAGCATCAGTGAAATTCGTCTGAATGTACCTGAATCCGTGTCAGATTATTTCAAGCCGGAGTATTCTCATTATATTGTGATCCATACCCCCCTGAATATAAGGTTCCCTGAGAAAAAAGAAGAATGGAATATGCGTTTTTGCAAGGATATCGGAGTTTCGGTTGTGGAGTGTATCGTAGCTGAAACTGACAGAATTTACGTAAGAGGGCTCATGGCAGTTAATGGTTCAAAAATCTATGCTATTCTTCCTTTTACAACGATAGATGCGGAAAACGCAAAAAGAGCAACATTTCCTGAAGACCATATGGCCCGTGTGCGTGCGCAGGTGCTTCCTACTTTGCTTCCTGATATAAAAGGAGAAGAAACAATTCTCGATATTGGCAGCGGTTTCGGAAACCTTACAATGGAGCTTGCAAAAAACAATCCGGATTCAAAGGTTTACGGAATCGAGCTTCATGATTCACTTACAGGCCAGGCACAGATGAATGCTTATATCCTTGGTGTTCCGAATGTTGAGTTCAGGACCGGAAGCGCCTATGCCCTACCTTTTGAAGCCGATTCTGCGGATGTAGCTACCTGCTTTTTCATGCTTCACCACCTCGAAGACATCAAATTTGCCCTGTTTGAGATTAAGAGAGTGCTTAAAAACGGCGGCCTGTTGATCGCAGTTGAGCCGCTTGCAGATCAACACCACCATGGACCTCAACTCTCGAAAGCCGGATGGCAAGGACTCTTTGAAGATGTCGGCTTCGCAGTAGAAGTTGAGAGTGCGGAAGGAGCTGTGATTATAAAAGCTGTAAAAAGAGAATAATCTAAAAAGAGGTACTTTAAGAAAATAATTTCAACAATAAGTCGGAAGACTATCAAGCACACAAATCCGGCTCTTGCTGATCCTTGTCATCTTTCAATCTATTCTGACACTTACCAGCCTCCTGTCACAGCTTCGTTGCTGCTTGAGATACCATCTCGGGAGGCACTCAGTAAGGGTCTCTGTGCTTATTGTCCCCCATTTTCCTACTTCAAGCAGGAACTTTACCATTGCTTTCTCCTATGGAACCTTGACAATGATCACAAAGTAATACTTTCCGAGTGTAATAATGAGCAAGCAGTTTTCCGCCCACTTTTCGGAAGATCTCCTCTCCCCTGGCATCCCTCTCGGCAAAGCTTTTTATCTGCTCAATCACTTTTTATGTCAATTTTCCGAGGATGACATAGATTGATATGCAAAAATGTATTGGATTGGAAGTATATAATAGGATGGATACTAAAGATCCAACTTGTTGTTAGATATTGCACACTCCCGGGTTAGCCGTGTATCCATCCAAACAAGCGTTATTTTCAAACGATGATGAGTAACAGTATTTAGTATCGGTATTTATATATCAATACTAGACCCCTTTCATGCCACTATCTTTACGATACATGTATCTTATCCTTATTGCAGTATTGCTCGGAGCGTTGCTTCCAATAGCTGGATGTATTCCGGAAAGTGAAGCTGCATCCGTAGATCAGAATAAGACCACAATGTCAGTAAACCTGACATACTACACAGAACAGCTACCGCCATATAATTACATGGAAAACGGTACGCTAAAAGGGATTTCCGTTGATATCCTTGAGGCAGTTTCCAAGAAAATGGGGAAGAAAGTGACCAGGGAGGAGATAAACCTTGTTCCATGGACTGAGGGATACCAGAATGTTCTTTCCCATAATAATACCATACTCTTCACGACCGTCAGGATTCCTGAGCGTGAGCAATCTTTCAAATGGGTGGGACCCATCTATACATACACCAACGTCCTCTTTGCCCGACCGGACAGCGGAATCACAATTGAGAGTCCTGAAGATCTGAAGAAATACCGCATCGGAGTAATTGTTGATGATATTGCAGTCCAGCAGTTGCTCAATGCCGGCGTGAATAAAAGCCAGCTCGTGCAGGAAACAAATGCGTCCGCAATTATCGAAAAACTTAATAACGGCGAGATTGATCTATGGGCTTACCCGGAGGCTGCTGGCAGGTATCTCACCGAACAGGTAACTGGTAACTCTTACTCCTTCAAAGTTGTTTTTAAATTACAGGATCTGGAGGGCTACTACGCCTTCAACAAGAATGTTTCTGATTCAATGGTTATGTCTTTCCAGCAGGCACTTGATGCCATTAAGGAGGAGAAAGATAGCGCAGGCATCAGTACGTATTATCGAATTCTTGGGCGATATATTCCATCGATTGGCCTTGCCCAGCTAAATTACCTGACCGAAGAGTGGGCTCCTTTCAACTACCAGGAGGACGGAAATGTCACCGGTATCTCTGTTGAATTACTTGAGTCAATTTTCAAGAATGTAGGCGTGAACCGCTCACGGGCAGATGTCCGCATTGTCCCTCTGGCAGAAGGTTTCCAGATAGCGCAAAACAATACCAGTACGGTGCTTTTCTCCATTGTTCGCACACCGGAACGTGAACCTCTTTACAAGTGGGCAGGACCTTTTACCAAAGCCAGCTTCGTTCTCTATGCACCTGTGAGAAGTAACATTACGATATCCTCTTCAGAGGATCTCAATAAGTACCGGATCGGAGTGGTAAACGCTTCCATCGAAAACGATCTCCTGGCCAACCAGGGTGTGAATAAATCACAGATCGTCAATGGCCAGACACCTGAAGATCTCCTCCGGATGCTGGAAGAGGGAAAGATTGACCTGTGGGCAACCGGGGATCTTGCCGGGAGGTATCAGATGTTGAAGACCTCAGAGAACCCCAACGCCTATAAGATCGTTTATACTCTGAGCGAGAACGACTTTTACTATATCTTTAGTAAAGATGTCCCGGATGCTATTGTCAGTGCCTTTGAGCAGGCTATCGAGACGGCGAGGAATCAGAAGGACGAGCAGGGTGTCAGCGATTATGAACGGATAATTTACCGGAATTTAGGAGTCGGATGCGCCCAGCAGACATTTACGAATGATGCGGTAGTGAAGCTCGTAAATACAACCGCTGCAGCAGTCGAGAAGAATGCATCGGATACATTCCAGCGCATCAATGCAGGCGAAGCGCCGTATCGAGACGCAGAGGATCCGGCCCTTTATACTTTCGTGTACGATGAAAATATGACCATCGTTGCTCATGCAGACAATGTTCAGCTTGTCGGCAAAAATTTCAAGGGCAAAACCGATGTTACCGGTAAACCATTCCGAGATGAAATTTTAGAAGGAGCACTGAAGAATGGGACAGGCTGGGTGGACTATGTCTATATGCATCCGGTCCAGACGAATCTGTACTATAAGACCACTTACTATCGGTTAACCAATGGAAGCGATGGTAAGTCCTATATCGTGTGCAGCGGCAATTACAAGAACTGCCAGAACCAATCTGAAGTTACTCTTACTAACAATACAACTGCATCTCCAGAGGAACTCGTTGCATTTGTTGAGAAAGCCTTCGAATATGCACATGAGAACGGACAGGAAGCTGCTCTTCGTGAGTTCAATAACCAGACAGGTAAATTTGTCGATGGCGACCTGTATATCTTCGCATATGACATAAATGGCACAGCTCTGGCTCTACCTTTCCAGCCTGAGGTTGTCGGAACAAACCGTTGGAATCTCACGGATGCGAATGGAACCTTAGTTACCCAGGACCTGATCTCCACAGCACAGTCAGGAGGAGGTTTTGTCCGGTATCTCTATACAGACCCTGCAGACAACTTCACTGTCAAACAAAAATTGAGCTATGTAATGATGGTGAACCAGAGCTGGATCCTCGGGTCTGGCATTTATAATCCACCGGAGAATTCGCCAATCGTGAATGTGGGAACAGATCCAAAGGTAAGAGAGGGACTGAAATCCTTTGTCGGGGAGGCGATTTCGTATGCCAATACGAACGGAAAGGATGCTGTGATCGCGGAGTTCAATAACCAGAATGGAACGTTTGTTCGCGACAATCTCTATGTCTATGCCTCAGATTATAACGGAACGGCCCTGGCACTCCCCTATCAGCCCGAATTGATAGGAAAGGACCTTTCCGGACTCCAGGATCTCTACGGAGTTAATTATATCAGGGTCCAGATCTTCCTAGCACAGCAGGGAGGAGGGTTTGTCTTCTACCACTATTACAACCCTGCCCATAACATGACCCTTGAGCCAAAAATGAGCTACGTCCAGAAAGTGGACGATACCTGGTGGCTTGGAGCGGGTACCTACATCGAAGACCTGAACCAGACCACCCAGCAGACTTAACCAGCAGAAAATTGCCCCGGGCCAGTTGTCCGGGAAATTTATTTTTTAATTCATTCTGCCATAAATTAGTCCTCTTGAGCGCAGCAAAAAGGACCTTGTGCTCCCGAAGCGAAATTCGGGTGCCGAAGCGAAACTCGGGGCGAAAAGGACACTATCCTCCCGAGACGGGACTCGGGTTAAAAGACAATCATATCCGAAGTCCTGAGCCTGGCCATGCATTCGTCTCCTGTCTCTATTTTTAATGAGTTAAAGACATGGTTTGCAACCTCTACCTTCAGGACATCCTCGCTTTCTTTGAGTATGAGAGACATTATCCGGCTGGTGCCTTTGTTTACCACATTCATTATTATCCCGTTGAACAGGTTCTTCCTGTCTTCCTTCTGGATGGTATGAATATTTCTCCTGTCCACGAGTTCAATATTTTCAGGTCTGATACCCCAGCTAACCCTATCTCCTGCCATGCGTTCTATATAGGGAGCGGTTATCTCGGTGCCAAGAGACCAGAGGAAAGTGCACTCGGCTTCCTGTCCATGGCCTTCAACCACTGCATCGTCAAAGAGGTTTGAAAAGCCCACAAGTTCTGCAACGTAGCGGCTTTCTGGATGATAGAATACGTCTTCAGGGGAGCCAAGTTGCACCCTGCCATTATCAAAAACCACCATCCTGTCAGCCATGGTAAAGGCTTCTACAGGGTCGTGCGTAATGAAGATCACAGGAATTCCAAGCCTTTTCTGGATAGTCTTCAACTCTTTTTTCAGTTTCAGGCGGACAACTATATCCAGGGATGAGAAAGGCTCGTCCAGAAGCAGGATTTCTGGATCGGGTGCAAGGGCTCGGGCAAGAGCAACTTTCTGTTTCTGGCCTCCAGAAAGTTCATCAGGGTAGGCAAACTCAAGTTCTTCAATTCCCACTAGATTCAGCATCTCGTTTACTCTTTCCTTCTTTTCCATGGAGCTCAGGCCTTTTAACCCAAACTCAATATTCTGTCGAACATTCATGTGCGGGAAGAGGGCATTTTCCTGGAACATGTACCCTATTTTTCTTTTTTGAGGAGGCAAATTTATCTTTTTCTTACTGTCAAAATAGATGGTATCATTTATCCTGATAGATCCTGCATCCGGCTTCTCGAGCCCTGCAATACAGCGGAGAGCTGTGGTTTTTCCCGAGCCGGAACAGCCGAAAAGGACCATGAAATCGGAACTTGCATCGAAGGTACAATGCATTGAAAAGCTGGGTTTTTCTGCTTTTTTCCCATATTTTCTCCCAAAGAATTTCTTTTCAATATCAACCTCAACAGTCATTCCTGATTTCACCCTGTTTTTGCCCTGATTTCACTTCTTAACTCTCTTTGATTCTAGTTTCTTCTGCTATCATTTCCGTTCTCTATTTTATCGTTCGCCTAGCCTGCTCGTAATTGCAATCGTACCAAGGGAAATTATAACCAGGATAACTACCAGTAGATTTGCAAGTTCGTCGTTCCCTGTCTGGTACGCCCCATAGATGGAGAGGGGCATTGTACTTGTCTTTCCAGGAATGTTTCCAGCAACCATCAGTGTTGCTCCAAATTCTCCTACTGCCCTTGCAAAACTCAGGATACAGCCTGCAACGATGCCTTTTTTTGCAAGGGGAAGGGTTATGAAGAGCGCGGTTTCGAACTCATTCCTGCCGAGGATACAGGAAGCTTCTTCCACGCTCCTGTCCACTGCCCCTATGGAAGACGAAGCGGTCTTTACCATCATGGGTAAGGATACGACAAAAGCTGCAATAGCTGCTGCCTGCCAGGTAAAAAGGATCCCGCTTCCCGTAATTTTAGTAAAAAAACTTCCAAGAATCCCATTTTTTCCAAGCAAAATAACCAGGATATACCCGGTTACTGTTGGGGGCAGAACAAGGGGAAGAGTCACGAGCACGTCAGCCAGCCATTTTCCGGTAAACTCTTTTTTTGCCAGCACATAGGCAATTAGAACCCCCAGAAAAGCCACAAAGAAAGTTGAAACTGCGGCAATTTTGAGAGTGAGCAGAAGCGGGCTCATGACAACTTGAAGCGTTTCTATCAAATCCTTTCCAATTTCAGGTTTTGTTGAAAGTCTGAATCTATCCTTTCCGAGGGTCTTCAGTTATATATTCTGATTTTTTTGCCTTACTGTCGCTCACTGCGATTCTTCCACGCATTCACTTCCGCTTCCTTTGCCGGTGTATGCTGCCAGCTCCGGCTGTACAGGTGCGGTGAAAGTGTCAGTAGCTTCAAGGATTGCATTTGTTATCCTGTCCAGCAGTTCAAGGGCTCCCCTGTATCCTACAGTAAGAATACGCTGTGCTCCTACTCTATCGTGAATCGGCAATCCAACTCTTACAAGCGGAATGTCACAGGCTTTTGCAATATATCTCCCATTGGAGTTTCCTATAAGGATTTCAGGGCTGCATTCCCTTACCGCATCGTTAAGAGTGTCAAAATCAATCCCATCCAGAACCACAGGTTCGAGTTCCGGGTTTATTTTTTCAATTATTTGCCTCATCCTCGTTCCAAAATCCCGGCTTTTACTTCCGGTTGCTATCAGTACTGGGTTCATCCCGAGTTCCAGCATGAAAGTTGTAAGGCTAAATACAAGATCAGGATCTCCATAAACCGCTGCTTTTACCCCATACAGGTACTTGTGCACATCAACCATAGCATCGAGGAGCCTGCCCCTTTCTTTTAGATATTTTTCAGGAATCGGACAGCCGAGAATTTTGACCAGCTCAGTGAAGAAACTGTCAGTATTTGAAAGCCCAATTGGGATTGGAACACTATATCCGGGTACGTCGTGTGATTCTTCCAGATATTTAACTGCCAAGTTCTTGCTAACTATACCCAGGCCCAGGCTTGCTTGACTGTTTGGCATGTCAGCAATTTCAGAAAGTGGGGTGCCGCCCGACGCAATTTTAGGGAGATATTCTCTCAGCGGGGCATCGAAAGTTTCGGAGATGTCAGGCAGGAAAATATAATCTTCAGCCATAATCTCAAAGATCTCTTTGAGTTCACGCACATCAGCAGGAGAAAGGCTTTCAACAGGGATGACGTTAAGTTTTTCATTCTGGACTTTTACGGCGCTCTCTTCTCCAGGTTTTTCCGCAAATTTCCTGACAACTGCGTCTAGAGCTTTTATATATCCGCTTACGTGGCTTTCCCCGTAGCTAGGAGTGGAAACCGGAATAATTATAATATATTTCTCAGGGTCATCTCCGATTCCTTCCTCTTCTTTGAATTCCCGGATAATTGCAGGCACATCGTCCCCAATTGTTTCGGCAAGGCAGGTCGTAGCAACTCCGATTACTTTTGGGTTGTACCTGTTAATCACATTTCTCAATCCTTTTTTCAGGTTTTCCCTGCCTCCGTATACTGCTCCTTTTTCACTGAGCGAGCTTGATGCAATGTCTACAGGTTCCCTGAAATGGTGGGCAAGCTGCAAGCGCATATAGGTGCTGCAGCCCTGGGAACCATGGTAAAGAACCATAGTATTCTCAATTCCTTTGAAAGCAAGGGCACTTCCCATAGGCTGGCACATAACACAGGGGTTCACAGTTGCATAGTTTCTTTTCGTCATCTCAATGCCTCCTCATACCTGACTCTCAACTGCAGTCTCGGATTTCTGGTGTAAAAATTCAGGTTTCAGGAGTATACTTTTACACTTATTTGCGTAATTTTCTCCGGAAATTCTTTCCTTTACTGCCGCTTTTTCTATTCTGCCTGATTTCTTATCTGATTCCACTGCTTCGGGTATCAGAGTCCTCTGCCTGACAGCGTTCCAGACAGGGCTGCTGATGGAAGCATCCACTTCCCGCGCAAAGTTTACAAAGCCGTCAAAACCTTCGAACTCCACCACCCTGTCGTGGTTGAAGTCGCAGAAAGCAATGCCAAGCTTGTATGCAATAAATCTCTCCTTTACGCCTGCAACCATCAGGTCGGCTTTCTGTTTCACGAGCAATTCTGCAAGTTCAAGGGGGTTTGCATCGTCAACAATAACCGTCCCATCCCTTACCGAATAACTGATCTGCTCGTAATCCTCTTTTTTCCCGGTCTGGGTCCCGATAATAACGACTTCCATGCCAAGTTCAGCAAAACCTTTGATAAGCGTGAGAGCTTTTGCAGGTCCTCCCATGTAAATGGCGGCCTTCTTTCCTTTGACCCTCTCTCTAACTCGGGAAATTTCAGGCATTATACGGTTTATTTCAGTTTCCAAGATTTTTTCTGCCTGCTTTTTCATCTTCTCGGAGCCAAAGTAATCCGCAGTTCTCCTCAGAGCCAAGGAGATATCTTCAATTCCGAAGAAACTTGCATTTAAATACGGGATTCCATATTCTTTCTGCATCCATTTTGCAAGATAGGTCATGGATCCGCTGCATTGAACAAGGTTAAGGTCAGCTTCTGCTGCTCTTGATATAGCTTTTGCAGTTGAGTCTCCTGTCATTGAGACTATGACCTCGATTCCCATCTGTTCAAAGAGAGGCTTTACGAGCCAGACATCTCCAGCCACGTTGAAATCCCCTAAAATGTTAATCTTCGGCTTTATGGTTTCAGAGGGCCTGGGGACTTTTTTTGCAGTTGGATTTTCCGGAGGTTTTTTAATCAGCTTTTTTAAGGCATCGCAGGCAGCCTTGTATCCGTCGGACTTGTTGCCTTTGAAGCCTTCGGATTTTACAGGAATTACAGAAATATTGTGTTTCTGGCTTGCGGTTTTGCACACGGACTCCAGGTCGTCCCCTATAATTCCAACTATACATGTAGAATACACAAAAATAACAGGAGGATGATAGAGCCCGACCAGTTCGTCTATTGCTTTTGAGAGTTTTTTCTCTCCTCCAAAGACTATATCAAGCTCTTTCATATCCGTGCTGAAGCTGGTGCGGTTTGTTTCAACCCCACTGGATTTTGCACCTCTTATATCCCAGGTATAGCCTGCACAGCCGATTGGGCCGTGGACCAGATGAACTGCATCGGTTACAGGGTTTAAGACAACCCTAGCTCCCGAATAAACGCAGGCTCGCTGGCTGATAGCTCCAGCAAGAGAATTATTATCACAAGTCAGAGGAATTCCCTGCCCCTTTTCCTGTTTTCTGGCAATATATGGTTTTCTTTCTTCGAGAGTATCCACTATTCCAATTTTCTCTTTCATTTCCTTCACTCCCCTCTGCGTCAGTTTTCAGGTTTGCAGCGGCAGTTTTCCAGTTATCCGATTAATCTTTTGAAAAGGTGCTTTACTGGATGGTTTCAAGCAGCCAGTCTGGAGCATCCCTATCTTTCCTGTCAAGCAGGGTATTTCCTATACGCTCTACCAGTCTTGCAGCCCCTGCGTATCCCATGATCGGGAAGTAATGCAGGTTTGCCCTGTCCATGATCGGGAAGCCTACCCTGATCAGAGGCACATCCTCTGCCCTTGCTATGAATTTCCCGTAGGTGTTGCCGATAAGGAGATCTACTGGCTTTCTCTTGATTATTTGGTGAAGAGTGAACAAGTCTCCTCCGGAAATTATATCAGCCTCAGGGTACTCCGAGCCTATGAGTCCTTCTATTTCTTTTTCAAACTCCGAACTCTGGGTTCCTGTAAGTACTACAGCAGGTTCCATACCCATCTCCATCACAAGACTAGTCAGGCCTGCAAGGATATCCGGATCCCCGTAAATAGCTACCCTTTTCCCGTGGTAGTGGGGGTGAGCATCAGTCATCATATCCACAAGCCTTCCCCTTTCATCTTCAAGTTCGGGAGGAATTGCTACATTGGCAAGCTTTGCCGCATTCATTATGAAACGGTCGGTATTCCTGATCCCTATGGGAGTGGGCCCTATTTTTGCTGGGACTTTGTACCTTTTTTCAAGGATCTTTGCAGATGAGCCTCCTGCCATCCTACAAAGAGCGATTGTCCCAAGGGAGTTTGCGGAATCTTCTATGTCTCCTATCGGAGTCCCACCTTTTGGATACATCGTGGGTTCTCCGGTTAGGGGAGCATCAAAGACATCAGTGGTATCTGGAAACACAATGCTGGAAATTCCCATTATTGAGAGTATGCGTTTCATTTCCCGGATATCCGCAGGTTCCACAAAACCGGGGATGAGGTTTAGTTTCCCGTTTGGTTTGCTCTTTTTGGCAAAGGTAGTTACAAAGGCTTTTACCATGTTGTCATAACCCGTAATATGGGTGCCCACGTAACTAGGGGTAGAAGCTGCACAAACCTTAATAGAAGGGTCTATAAGTTCTTGATCCCTTACGTCTTCTAAGATGACCCCTACGTCGTCACCTATTGTTTCAGCTACGCAGGTGGTATGGATTGCGATTACTTCGGGTTTGTAGATTTCAGTCAGGTTTCCAAGGGCTTCCTTAAGGTTTGCAGCACCTCCGAAGACTGCAGTTCCTTCCGAAAAACTGCTGGTAGTTGCCAGTGCAGCTTCCCGATAGTGCCTGCTTAAGCACATACGCAGGTAGGAGAGGCACCCCTGGGATCCGTGGCTGTGCGGCATGCAGTTGTGTACGCCAAGAGCTGCATAGACTGCGCCTATTGGCTGACAGATTTTTGCAGGGTTGATGGTTACTGCTTCTCTGGTTACTTCTTCACATGGAGTATAGTCTAACATTTTTATCACCTCTTACTTTTTGCCTCTCAGTCTACTCCCGTAGCTTTCCAGGGTGGGTGTATAAACCTCCAGGTTGGGCTGTGCAAAGCCATATCAATGTCCCGTGCGAAGTTCAAAACTCCGGAAAAGCCTGTATACCTTCCGCTGTAATCATACGAATGGATCTGCCTTGATGGAACTCCAAGCTTCTGAGCCCAGTACTTATCCTTGATCCCGGAGCAGAAGATATCGGGTTTAATGGTCTTTACAAGGACCTCAGTCTCGTGATGGTTAAGATCATCGATAACAATGGTCCCATCTTTCATCTCAGGGAAAAGTCCCTCATAGTCCATAAGCCCGATTTTCTTTTTCAGCTCTTCAATCCTTTCCGGGCTAACTGCGGGTTTGATGTTTTCATCCCTTTCGTAGTGCACATCCTCCAGCATGGAGCCAAGAGCATTTTCCTTGATATGGGGTATGATCTTCCTGCCTTCGTAGTCGTCCCTGTGGGCGAATTGATAACCTGCAACAACCACTTTCATGCCGAGTTCTTCGAAGAGGTTCTCATAGTGGTGACTCCTGGAGCCTCCGGAATAGATAAAGGCGGTTTTGCCCTGGAGTTTCTTTCTGTACGTCTCGATTTCGTCCTTATACTTTGCTTTTTCCTCGGCAATGGTTTCTTCAGTTTTCCTGGTAATTTCCGGATCGTCAAAGAATTCTGCCATTTTCCGAAGGGATTTTTCAGTACCTTTCGTGCCTATGTAGTTGACCTTTAGCCAGGGAAGTCCGTATTTTTCTTCCATCATGCGGTTCGTGTAGTTGATAGAACGATGGCACAGTAGGATACTGAGCTTTGCCCTGTGAGCCTGGGCAATTTTATGAAATGAACCATCTCCGGTGAAGGTCGAGACAATTCTGTACCCTATTTTTTCAAGGATTGGCTTTATTTCCCAGAAGTCTCCTCCTATATTGTACTCTCCAAATACGTTGATGTCAAAGGGAGTTGGATTTTCAAGTTCCTCGGTTCCGATAAGGTGTTCCATTAGAACATTGCTCGCAATGTGATGGCCTGCTGACTGACTGACTCCCTTGTATCCCTCACAGCGGGAGGGAATGATTTTGATTCCATATTGTTTTTCAGCTTCCCTTGCAACGGCTTCGATATCATCCCCGATAAGCCCTACAGGACAAGTTGCAGAGATGCTTATTGCTTCAGGTTTAAAGATCTTTACAACCTCGTCAATGGCTTTCTTTAGTTTTTTCTCACCGCCAAAAACGATGTCAGTTTCCTTCATGTCCGTGCATACGCAGTAGTTGCTGAAGTTATCTTCGCCTTCCTCTGCCTTTGCAAGGTTTCGCCTGGTTCCCCAGGTAAAGTATGCACAGCCTATAGGACCGTGGACGATGTGTACCATATCCTTGATCGGCCCGAAGACCACACCTTTCGAACCCGCAAAAGCACATCCTCGGTTTGTAAGGATGCCTGGAATTACCTTTTCATTGGCATCGATATGCTGCTCAGTGGAGCAGTCCCTGACGACTATGTGTTTTCTCCTGTTCCTTGCAGCCTTTTCCGGGAGCACTTTTAACATTTCATCGACAAGCTTTTGTTTGTCTTCAATTCCCGAATCTATTTCTGCTCCCATTACATCAACTCCTTATTTACGGTCGCCTCTCCACTTTCTCCAGTCCGGATACGGATTGCTTCAGTAACATTTGACACGAAAATCTTTCCATCTCCTGCATTTCCGGTCTGGTTAACTTCTATTATTTTCTGGACCACTTCGTTTACGTTTTCGTCATCCACAACGATTGTGAACATGCGTTTTGGAATGAAGCGAATACAGGTCTCAGCTTCCTTATTTCCTGGATCAGGCAGGGGTGGGTTAAATTCAAAGCAGAGCCCTCTTTGTTTCCCGCGGCCCATAACCCTTCTTACAGTAAACGAAGGAAAGCCGCACTCAAGCAGGACATCTTTAGTTTTCTGGACTTTATTCATCCTGATTATCGCAGTAATCTCTTTCATGGGATTTTCCTCCGAAAATCCGGCTTTAAAGTCCTGGTTTTCCAGTCCTTATGGTATAGGCTTCTTCCACAGGGGTTACGAAGATCCTACCATCTCCGTATTTTCCGGTCCTGGCAGACTTCATTATTGTTTCTATAGCCTTATCCTTATGTTCGTCTTCTACCACAAGCATGAGCATGGTCTTCTGCAGTTCGTCATAATTAATGTCTGCGATATGGATCCCTTTCTGCTTTCCTCTTCCAAAGACTTCCATTTTTGTAAGGGAAATACAGCCCTCTTTTTCGAGGCTCTCGATAACTTTAGTTTCCATGCCTGGCCTGATGATTGCACGTATCATCTGCATAATTTTTTGGCTCCTCTGCATCTCAAGAATTATAGCTCTACAATTCCGAATTCGACCATCATTGCTTCTAACTCTTCCATTGGAAGCGGAGTTGGGACAACAAGTTTGGTGTTTTTCTGGACGTTTTCGGCAAGGGTCAGGTACTCTTTTGCCTGGTTGGATTCGGGATCAAAGTCAATTACAGTCTTCCTGTTGATTTCTGCTCTCTGGACAATGTTATCTCTGGGTACGAAGTGAATCAACTGGCTCCCAAGTTTCTTTGCGAAAGCTTCGAGGAGTTCACGCTCTCCGTCCACCTTCCTGCTGTTGCAGATGATGCCTCCCAGACGGGCTCCACCTTTGGCAAACTTAGCAAGTCCTTTACAGATGTTATTTGCAGCATAGATAGCCATCAGTTCTCCACTGGCCACTATGTAAATCTCTTTGGCTTTTCCTTCGCGGATAGGCATTGCAAATCCGCCGCATACAACGTCACCAAGTACGTCGTAGAATACATAGTCAAGATCCTCGGTATATGCTCCAAGGTTTTCGAGCAGCCCGATTGAAGTGATAATTCCTCGGCCTGCACATCCTACACCTGGTTCAGGCCCTCCGGATTCCACACATTTTATATTGCCAAAGCCTGGCTGCAAGACAATCTCAAGATCAACTCCTTCATCTCCTTCGCTTCTCAGAGTATCAAGCACAGTCTTCTGGTTCAGGCCGCCAAGCAACATTCTGGTAGAGTCTGCTTTCGGGTCACATCCTACAAGCAAAATTTTGTTGCCCATGGTCGAAAGTGCCGCGGTCAGATTCTGCGTAGTAGTGGATTTTCCAATTCCACCTTTTCCATAGATTGCTATCTGTCTCATCTTTTTACCTTGGTTCTTGTTTGCTCTCTGTCGGCATTAGGAAGCCGGTAACCGTTGTACTATTTAATAGTATATATAACTTTTGAATCATTAAAAAGTCTGTTACCATTAATTGCTTTTATTTGCGAACTTCGGGAAAGGATTTAATAAATAGTCCCCTATAAATTTCAAAGCTAAAATGAATAACAGGAAGATCCTTTCATGATCCCTGGAGCCTCTTATGATGTAATCGTTGTGGGCGCAGGCCCTGCAGGTTCTACAGCCGCTCTATATGCCGCAGAGAACGGCGCCTCGGTACTTCTTCTTGACAAAAAGAGAGAAATCGGGAGCCCTATTCAGTGTGCTGGCTTTCTTCCCGATGCTCCGGAAGTTCAGGCTCTGCTGCGTGAGGCCAGGCTTCCGGATACGCTGAAAAACTACCCTGATTCCTGTGTGCTGCAGCGAATTGACACTCAGCGCATTATCACTCCAAACTGCAGTATAAAAGAATTTGCTGTCAGGGGAGCAGTCCTTGACCGGCGCAGGTATGACCAGTTTCTTGCCGAGCAGGCAGCAAGGGCAGGAGCTGAACTGATGATCAAAACCCGCGTGACGAAAATTGAGGGAACGACTGTTGAAACGTCAGGAGTCTTTGGGAAAAACAGAATTAAAGCAAAAGCGATTATCGGAGCTGATGGCCCTAATTCCCTAGTAGCAAAATTAAAAGAGTTTGCCCATAAGCCCGAATCAAGGGAAACTTCGGTTGCTCTCGAATATCAAGTAAGAAATGTTGATATTGATCCCTCTTCCTTGGAAATGTATTTCGGAAAGAATTTTGTGCCCGGTGGCTATGCCTGGGTTTTTCCCGAAGGCCAGGACCGAGCAAATGTCGGAATCGGAATCCGAAGCGGTATGGCTGAAAAAGGGATCTCAGCAAAAGAATACCTGCACCGTTTTATGCGGGATCACCCGCTTGCAGGACCAAAACTGAAAAACGGCATAATCATGAACGTAATTGCAGGTATTATCCCTGTAAATGGTGCTCCGGAAAGAACCACAACTGAAAACACGATGATTATAGGGGACGCAGCCGGTCAGATTTTCGCAACAAATGGAGGTGGAATTCCTCCTGCAATGATTGCCGGAAAAGTAGCAGGAGAAACTGCAGCTGAATTTGCAGCCGGGAAATGCAAACTTGAAGAATACGATCGCCGCTGGCGAGCTCAATTCGGATCTGCACTTGAAACTTCAGTGCAGGCAAGGCAGCTCATGGATGGGATTATGAAATCCGATACTCTCATGAATGCAGCTTTCAAACTTATCTCCCCTGAACAGATGAAAGTCATGCAATGCGGGAAACTCCCAGGCCCCGTAAAACTTGGACTCCAGGCTCTGAACCGGGGAAAGAAGTAACTGGTATGGAAATATGGAGAAAAGAAATAGCTGTACGAAAAACAGAGAAAAGAAGAATGGGTGCACAAAATAAAGGGAAAGGAAGAATAGGTGCGCAAAATAAGTAGAAATGAATACCTTTTAAATAAATAAAGGAAAAAATTAATCTTTAGGAGGAAAAAACTTAAAAATTAGATTTATTTAATAAATGGCAAGTGAGGAAAAGAAATACCTAAAATTTAAGTCCCGTCCTTTACGTTTCTTCCTTTTCCATAATTGTTTCTCCTCCTTTCTCTCCGGCTTTTGATTCGGATGCCTTCATTTTTCTTAGTTCGGTTTCTGCATCCTCTTTATTGTACCTTGCTTCTGGGTAGACAGGCCGGATCTCAAGGGCTTTATCAAACGAGGCAATAGCTTCTTCGTACCGTCTGAGAATTACATATTCAAGCCCTCTTAGATTCCAGACTCCTGCAAAATCAGGTTTCAGCTTCAGAACCTTATCGAAATACTCAATCTTTTTCTCGGGATCGATTTCGCTGGTAGCAAGCCTATACCACTCCTCTGCGGTCTTGCCCTCAATTTTCTTTTTGAATAAGCTATCTAGAAATCCCAATAGTATCACTCCCATTTAGAAGATTGGTCTGGCAGGTAGAAATAGATGATTCTCCTTTTAGTCAGAATAGCAAAAGAAATGAAATCAAAATTTTGAATAAAAATATTATGGCAGTAATGAAATAAGGATGTAAAATCGAAATATAAACGGGGTCAGACATCTGAAATAGCATTGAGAATGCAGAATATTTAAATTAAGAACATTTAAAAAAGAAAAAAATTAGGAGCTTACTGTGAAAGCATCTGCGTTTCATTAAGTAAGCTTCCAAAGTCGGATGTAATCACCATTTTGGTAATGTTTCCTGAGGTAGTTACATTGTAGGTTACTCCGCGTTCAGTGGAGTTTGCCTGCAGAGCCTTAATCTTTTCAGTGAAGTTGGATTCGGGATCGAGGTAAAGGGACGTCTGCCTGTAACTGCCGTCATCCAGTTTTTTAAGATCCATGTAGAGTTGATCGGCCGGAAGAGTAGAGTTATTCGTCTTTGTGGCCAATTCCTGGTAAAGGCTTCCTTCAGGAGTCGCCTGGCTCAGGAGGCTATTATATTCGGTTGAAACAGTTGCATTTCCTTCCAGCACGTCAATTACACCTTGCACGCTCTGGCGAGAGCCAAGGATCACAGGGCTTCCGACTACATTCCAAATGTCATAGGTATTGTTTGTCCTTGCAAGAAGACTGTAGTTATCGTACTCGACTGCTCCCCAGGGCATTAAGATTTTCTGCTCCGGAATCTGGTGGAGTTCGAACCCATTACCATCAGCATAACGTGCCCCATAACGTTTGGATACATCTGCCCCATATAGAGAGTGCATCATTGTTTTATTCCCAAAGACCTGTTCAAATGGAGTTCCTGTTGTCTTCTGTAGGTCTACATATGAGGCACTTACTACTCCTTTAGGAGACATATTTAACCCGTCGGCAATGGAGTTGAATTCATGGTGGACCTGCCTGCCAGGAATTTGAGAAAAAGCGATCGTATTATTTTCCTCCACATTCCCAGAAGAGGAAACAGCATCACTCTTATTCTCTTTATTTGAGTTATTTGAAAAGAAGATCGCGCCGGCTGACAGAAGCATTGTTAATGCCAAAAAAATAGCCAGGTACCTCTGGTTTTTTGTTGCTGGGTCCTTTCGTTTCATCAATGAAACCTCATAATATAAAGTTAATTTTTCTGACAGTAGAAATCATGCACTTGATATCTAAACATATCGGCTTAAACATACTGGTTTGAAATTTATTGAGATAAGAAGTTTTCCTAATTTATCCAAATATTTGCCTCATAAAACTGAATACTGGATCTCAGACGTGTAGTAGAGATTTAAACTGGAATCGTTTGTCCTGAAACGGATATACAGCCATTTTCACTCAAGGGTGAGAATTTTAAGCATATTTGTGCCTCCGGGTTTTCCTGAAGACGGACCCTGAGTGAAAACAACAATGTCTCCGCTTTTTACAAATCCCAGTTCTTTGGCTTTTTCAGTAGTCTCTTTTTCCCAGCTTTCAATTTTGTCATTTACAACAACAGGATAAACACCATAGGATAAAGAGAGGAAGCTACAGGTTTTCGGGACGCGGCTGAAAGCAAGTATCCAGGTCTCAGGCTTGAAGCGTGAAATCCTGCGGGGAGTTGCCCCGCTTCTGGTGGGGGTCAGTACGGCTGCAACTGGCAATTTTTGCAGGGCTTCATGTACCTGGAGGGTTATTACCTCGTCCACTGACATCTCTCTTGCCGTGATGCCTTTAATTATAGTATCAAGGCCCCATTTTGTCTTGGAACGCCAGTCTTCTGTAGTTTTTGCAATTTTCGCCATCATTTCAACGGCTTCCACAGGATAATTACCAACCGCGGTTTCTTCCGAAAGCATGACCGCATCCGTACCATCAAGGATTGCATTGGCAACATCGGTTGCCTCTGCGCGAGTAGGCCTTATATTGTCAGTCATTGAAGCCAGCATTTGAGTGGCTGTAATTACCGGAATTCCAAGAAGTTTTGCACTCTGGATAAGTTCCTTCTGAACTGAGGGAACTTCCTGGATAGGAATTTCGACCCCCAGGTCTCCTCTGGCAACCATGAGAGCATCGGTTTCTTTTAGAATTTCCTGGATATTCTCTACAGCCTGCCTGCGTTCGATTTTAGCAACAATATATACAGATTTTCCTCTGTCTGCAGCAAAACTCCGGACCTTACGAATATCTTCTGCACTTTCTATGAAGGAAATACTGAAAGTGTCAATCTCCTCACTCAAGGCAAAATCCAGAATCTTGAAGTCCTTTTCCGTTACAGGGTCAAGGAAAATCTTTGCCCCTGGCAGGTTCAGCCCTTTGTGAGAATAGAGCTGTCCTCCAATAAGAACCTCACAAATTACATCTTTTCCAGAGATTTCCAGGCAGCGAAGCTGGATAAATCCGTCACTCAGGTAAATAAGACTCCCTGGAACCACACTTTCCGGAAGCTGCTTGTAGCTTACAGGAATGCGTGTCTCATTTCCTGTAGTCTCGTCAACCGTAAGTGTCACAGAGTATCCTTTCTGGAGCATGATAGGCTCTTTTTCCAGTTTGCCTATACGGATCTTCGGGCCTGGCAGGTCGGCAAGGATCGCAACTGTCCTGTCAAGCTCTTCTGCAACCTTGCGGACTCTATGGATTACTTCACTATGGCTTTTGAAGCTCCCGTGGGAAAAGTTGATCCTTGCCACGTTCATGCCAGCAAGCACAAGTTCCCTGATCACTTCCTCGGAAGAGGAAGCCGGGCCTATGGTACAGACGATCTTTGTTTTATGATCCGGAATTTGCATATTTACACTGCCTTTAATGCCCAACCTTTTATCAATGCCGCCTTTTAATTTGTATTGGACTTTTGCAGGCTTTTCTGCAGCTTTGTTATTTGCCCTTATAGATCTTAAGGGCATCTTCAACGCTTGCGTCTTCAACCGTTATTGCATAGACAGCATTGCACATGCGGACAGCCTCATCAAGAGGCTTCTGGTGAATATTTCTTCCGGTTGCATTTCCCTGCGCTCCAGAAACATGAATCTGGTCATAGAGCTTTTTCAGGAAAGCTTCAGCTTCGTCGCTCGAACCACCTGCGCAAACTACTCTCGTACGCCCTGCGGCTCTAATAGCTTCCTTAAAGATCTCTGCAGACTTTGCCCCTTCTTTTTTCGGGTAATTGACCTTTACAAAGTCCGTACCAAGGCAAGCTCCGACTCCTGTTGCTCCTGCAATCAAATGCGGATCCTTTTCGTCTTTTACAGCTTCACCGCGTGGGTAAATCCAGAGCACGGACAACATGCCATGCTGGTGAGCATCGTAAATTACTTGAGCGGCCTGAACAAGCATTTCAGCTTCGAATTCGCTGCCAAGATAGATTGTATACCCTACGCCAAGGACATTGAGCCCGCTGTTTTCCTTAAACTCAACGACCTGGTCAACGTCATACCAGAGGTTGCTAAAAGGATCAGCCTGTGCGGTCTCAACAAGGTTGGTTTTGGAGTTTACCTTTACAAGATATGGCACATCTCTGTAATCCATGCCGTAACGGGAAATAAGCCCAAGCTGGGTTGCAAAAATTCCGATTTTCGCCTGGGATGCTATTCTGAAAAGGTGCTCAGGATCCGCATCGTCCTCAGGAACTCCTTCTCCGTAAAAATCATCATTTAGATGCTCTACCTTCTGGTCGCCTGCAAAAAGCATTAGCCTGCCGGTTCCCCGGGTCATTTCCATATAATTGTTCACGTACGTTTCACGCATTGCTTTTGGGACATCCAGAGGTACGATTACATCCTCTTTATTAATAGAAACCATATGTATAAACCTCAGTTTTATTGAATCGTAATTAGTTGGATGGTAGTAATACTGTTAAAGTGTATTTATGTATTATCTATAATTCTTCTTACTACCTTATCCCTTTCTGGAAATTTATAATTTTTTCCACTGAGTGTTGGCAGATCTATTAAGGAGTCAAATTTGTTAACATTTTCCTGAAACATCTGACTCGCTAGGTGATTTATAAAAGTGAATTTGACAATAAACTGTATATTCAGAAAATTTAAAAATTTAATTAATAGGCAGGTTAAGATAAGATGAACTCTAAAGCGAGTTAGATGATATAGACAAAAGGGAGTAGGCTAAGTAGAACCAAAAGCAGTAGAACCAAAAGCAGGGCCAGGCAAAATAAATTCTAAGAACTCCATATTCAAAAGATAAAAAGTAAAAATAACCAGAAAATAAAATAGTGAAGAGAATTAAAAATGTAAGAATTTTACGCCGCTTGCAGGGCTCGAACCTACGACATTCTGGTTAACAGCCAGACACTCTACCAACTGAGTTAAAGCGGCTTTCTGATAGGAGAGTATTATATTTTACCCTCGAACCTTCTTATACAAGAGATCCTTTGGATATAAAGTTTATGGGCCTGACCGGATTTGAACCGGTGACCGCTCGGTTATGAGCCGAGCGCTCTAACCTGACTGAGCTACAGGCCCCTATTGATTTTATGATGTTATTAGTAGCTTATAGTATGACTTTAATAATAAAGTTTTTGCATATGTTCCATCTATTCTGGGAAGAATAGTGTAAGAAATAAGAAATGCAAAAATCTTACGCCGCTTGCAGGGCTCGAACCTACGACATTCTGGTTAACAGCCAGACACTCTACCAACTGAGTTAAAGCGGCTTACGTTATCGGGTGTGCACGTTTTGCTCACCCTGTCACGAACATTCCTAAAGCGATGATATTATTTATATATTTCGCTTTGGGCGTTTCACAATTATTTATGCACTGAGAAATCTGATGACCTGGGTATCCGCTAACTCAGAATAGTATAGGCATGATCAGAACCTATTATCTTTCAGTTTATTTATTTGCATTATTTTCACTTTTTGGTTTTATGTTTTTACCCTTTTAATCTATTCTTTTAACTTACAACCATAAACAAATATCTTTATTTAATTCCTGTTCAATATATTATTTGATTAATATTATTCAAAGTGCTATTTAATAACCGACGCCTGTAAAATTGATGTCCGTTAATTGACATATGGCATAAGTTAACCGATAGAATAAGACTGAAACGCCTGGCTAATACCTGTCTAATACCTGCCTGAGTACCTATCAAAGTTGCGCTGGCGTACCCCGTTGCTTGCAGCGGGGTATGTTCGCGCCACCGCTCTAAATTCCTTTAAAGGAAATACTAACCCTAAACAATTAAGTTTGAGCAGAAGTTAGTAACCGAAAAATGGAATTGATAAATTATATTATCATCAACGGTTATCGGGGAAGTTTTCCATTCCCGCAGCAAGCTAGCGGGGTATTCGACTGAGATAAGGCCTGCCGCTGCTTTCGGATTTAATTTTATCTCCATAGTAAAATATCCCTTTAGGGGAGTACGATCTAACCAGAAGGCAGCCTTTTGCCCCTTGATCATATAAAAAATGATTCATTTTGAGCCAAAACTTATATCCTATCAGGAATAATATATTTGATAGCTTGTTGTAGTATTTTGCAGCGAGATCGGATAGGTCTGATTTTTAAGCAATACATCTATTTAGCTTAAAATGCCTTTATCTGAGGTCCTGTCCGGGGGAATTATGTGTGTCAGTTAAAGGTCAAAAACGTTTTTTAAATGTAACTTCAAGGTTAGGGTCAGTAGTTTTTCCGTACTGATGGATAATTCTTTCAGGTCCCTTGTGTACTCTGTCAGGATATCTTTTCGGTCTTCGGGCTTTTGACCGCCTGATCTTGCAGTTTAAAAATGGAAATCCAAGGGGGATTTGTTACGAAACGGCTAAAAATATGTCCAAAATGTCATGCTAGACTAAAAGTGAGCTCAGATGGAAAGATGGAGTACTGTAGTAATTGCAAGTACTGGACACAAGTAGGTACTGCAAGGCTTGATTCGATTATGATTTACGGATGAGGATCCTGCATGAGAAATGCAAGTGTTTCTATGTTTTGCAGCGTATGCCAGACAACATTGAAACGCCAAGTCCTGGGTTCTAATGTCTTCTACTACTGCCGGAACTGTGGAAGTGTGAGTTCGGAAGCATATTTATCAGGGGGGGCAAACGTCTCACACAACCAGAAACCGACATCCGTAGGCATGACATATTCTCCTTCAAACCTTATGAAGACGTCTGAACCGCTGTAATAGAGACCTGAACCGAAAAAAGGAGTCTAGTTTTAGAAAAGCTGGAAAAATTAGCTTCTTAAGAGCCTTAAAGGCTCTCGAATTCTCGTTTTTAATTTTTAGTAATTTTTAATTATTTTTGTTTAATATTATATGATTACACTTATTGTTTTTCGAAGAGTTTTTATACCTTTTATTTTCAGAAGAGGGATTATCGATCTTCCTTGATTGAAAATTCCATATCCTTTTTCAGCATTTCTTACTAGAAGAAACAATTACAAAATAGGAAGAAATTTGGGTTAAGAAAATTATTTAAGGAAATTAATTTCGGTAAAACCAATCCGAAAGCAGCTTTCTCAATGCCCTGCTTTGAGCAGTTTGCAAACGTTTTCCACTTCGAACCTGAAATCGTCCTGAGAGATTCCGTAAAGGCCTGCAAGATACATTGCACCACCAGCCCCTGCGCCCTCCTTGATCGTACCAGTCTCATACCTGTGAAGCCCTTTGAGTTCAGACTTTCCAAACCCAGGGTCTGCAACGTAGACTACAGGTACACCAAGGATTCTGGTAAGTTCGTTAAAGTTTGCGGATTTATCTTCCACAACATACCGGGTAGTGGCAATTGCCAGCTTTTCTGTATTGAAACCCAGGTGTTTTATCAGGGCATACACTGCCAACATCTGAGTCCCTCCAGCAAGTACAACACTAACATCAGTGCCCTGAAAACCTTCAACGAGACCTACAACAGCAGGCATCATCGGATCTCCCATACAGGCAATAGCTTTCATGGGATCATCTTTCAGGCAGCCAAAGGTCAAGCCTGAAGCTTTCAAGCCTTCTTCAATAACCTTTTTCTTCAGTTCAAGAGGATTTTCATCGGCACTGCTACTGACATTTCCGTTGTATCCCAGCGCCATTAAAACTCCCATTGCGGTTGTTGTGCCACCTGGAATGCTTTCTCCGATTACTACATGATCTACCTGGTTTCTGAGCCTCTTGGCCAGGAACTTTGCTCGCATGCAGACCCCCTGTACGTCACTGACTGCAATCGGTTCCCGGATATCTTCTCCGGGCTTTGCCTTGAGGTCGATGCACGGAACTTCCGGAGTTACAATAAGACCGGAATTAATAAAATTATAGGGAGCGTCCGTAAGTTTCAACGCCGAACGGGTCATAATTGCAGGAGTAGGAGTATCATAAGGAGGAGTCATGGGAAGAACGGGTACGCTGATAATATTTCCTGTTTCCATAAGTTCCGCATCTCCTGCAGGTGTATAGTCCGTAAGTTCAGCCGTTTTTCCTGCAGCTGAAAGCTTGGGAATATGTGCAGTTTTGGTATTGGAAAGCACGCATAAAAACATCGGTCTTCTGGGTTTTCTGGTTACTTCCGGTTCGATCCAGACCATATCGTATCTCCTTCATTCAAGCGTTGCTTGACCACGCTTTTTCACTTAAGCCTTTTTTGAAAAGGTTCGCGGAAACCGTTGTGCCGGTTTATCACGCCGGCCACGCCGTTGCTGAGGTTTTCGATCAAACCTTTTCTCAAAAGGTTTGCGGGCAAGCATTTTTGAAAAATGTTGATTCTTTCTGAAATCCAATGAGAATTCTTCAACTTACTATTTAATATTTATCCATAAGCAAATATAATTTAATATTGCTCAAATTAAGTTTACTTTATTTTTCGTTATTTTCAGACTCAGACACTTGATCAGGATAGAGTTTTTATTAAAAATCAATTGAGTAAGTTTTTGTATATAACTAATTCCTGATAGCTTTGTTTTCAGGTTCAGACTCAGGCTTTAAAGACTGCATATAAACTGCATAGAACAAAAATAAAAAAACGAAAGCCTGAACAAGTAATAATCGGCTTTCCAGTTTGTGCCAGAGTAGCTTTCTTGTTTTAATATGTTCTTGCCACATACACACGGGTTTCGGCTTCTTCCCCGCATATAGGGCATTTTTCTTTTCGATCTCTTTCTTGTTCCAGAGGAATTCCAAGGATTCCTGCGCCTATTACATCTTCCATAGCAAGTCCGCATTCTCTCTTTCCGCACCAGGGGATTGTTGCAACTCCGTCCTGGATTTTTTCTTTTACTTCTTCAAGTTCACTACAGTCAAATATGCGGTTTTCAAGTTCGCTTTTTGCTTTTTGATACAGGCTCTCATGGATCGCCTCAAACTTTGAGCTCACGCCAGCTTCTATCTCAGGGAGCGAAACCTGTTCTTTTTCTCCGGTATCTCTCCTGACAGCTACAGCGACATTATTCAGAAGGTCTCTGGGCCCGATTTCAAGCCTAAGGGGTACGCCTTTCATTTCCCATTTGTAATACTTTGCTCCGGGACGAAGATCACTTGCATCGATTTCAACTCTGACCCCAGCTTTAGTCAGGCGTTCCTTGACATCCTGGCAGGCTGCAAGTACCTCTTCAGCTCCTTTCTTGAAGATAATCGGGATAATTACAACCTGTACAGGCGCGATCTCTGGGGGCAAAACCAGCCCTTTGTCGTCTCCGTGGATGGAAATCGTAGCTGCGATCGACCTCTCGGAAATCCCGTAACAGGTCTGATAGGCATAACGCTGCTCTCCATCAGGAGCTTCGTATTTAATGTCAAAGGTCTTTGCAAAGTTATCCCCCAAATGATGAACTGTACCAATCTGAAGGGTCTTTCCGTCAGGCATAATTGCATCAAGAGCATCGGTATAATCTGCGCCCGGGAATTTATCCCAATCAGGTCTCCTTGAGCGGAGCACAGGGACTGCAAGCCTGCGGTATATTTCAATATAGAGCCTGATAGCTTCCTTAACCTGAGCTTCTGCATCTTCCCAGGTAGCATGGACTGTATGGGCCTCTTTAAAGGAAGTAATCTCTCTAAGCCTTATCAAGGGACGGGTATGTTTTGTTTCATAGCGGAAAGTATTGACTATTTGATAAATTTTAACAGGTAAATCAGCATGGGACCTAACCCACATTTTGTACATCGGGTAAATGGCAGTCTCACTTGTTGGACGAAGGGCCAGAGGGATATCAAGCGGATCTCTTCCGCCATGGGTTACCCAGTACACCTCGTCTTCAAAGCCTTTAATATGCTCGGCTTCTTTCATGAACTCGTTTTCGGGAATAAGAAGAGGGAAGAGAGCTTCTTGGTGCCCGCTGTTGTCAAGGATCTCTCTTATAATAGTATAGGTATTTCTCCGGATTGCAAAGCCGAAGGGGTACCAGACGTATAATCCTTTTACAGGATAGCGGACGTCCATTATTTCGGCCATCCACAGGAGTTCGTTATACCATTCGCTGAATTCCTCTTTTGGGGGGAGTGCTGCTTCTTTTTCGCTTTCTGCCATACCTTCACCGTATTATAGCAATCTGAAATAACTTTTAAATTCTGAAATCAATTAAATAAACTTTCAAAGTTATCAAATGGATTCATAAGCTAACTAAATAAATAGTTAAATTGATCAAATAAAGGTCAAATTAATCAATAAATTTTTGAATTTACTAAATAAATTAATAAGTTGACCTAATATTGAGAAACACAAGTGAATTCTATCCTTATGCCTCAGCTCCGATCAGGATTTCTTGAGTTAAATATACAGTTCTTTTGGGCAATTTAAAGGGCTTGCTTCAGCAGAGACATAATAATCCTTGCAGCATGCTTTTTTTCCGGAAATTCTATATAAATATCTTCCGAGCAGTCACATTTTGAGGAGGCGACATTTTGAGAGATGGAACATTGAGAATGCAGCATCCTGACGTGAAATTGCCTTCATAGCCCGCAATATGCCTGCCTTTATGGAATAGAAGTTAATAACTATATTGGAAGTATGCCCCCGGAACTTGTCAGGCTGTGAAAAACCGGAAAAAAGAATTAATCTCCGAGGGGCTGAACATTGTCTGAGACATCGTGTACGAGCTTGGATTTGTCAACATCGAAAACGATCATGCCAGTATTTAGCTTTTCGGCTTCTTCTTCGGAGAGTCTGGTAGCTTTTGCCTTCTTTGAAATGATCGCGCTATTTCCAAGCGGATCTTCGACTATGACTGTGATTTTTCTCTTTCCCTGGATAACTTCTTCGATCATGCACAGGAGTTCTTCACTGCGAGAGGATTTCTCTTCGTCTCCCTGCACCCACCTGCTCGCGGTCGCAAGGACATCCCGGACCCGGTGCAGTACACCTTCGATATTTGTTACATATGACTCCGAAACCGATCCAGGCTCGATTGTAACTCCCATTTCCGGGATGCGGATTGTTCCTGAGGTTGAACGGATGACCCTTGCATCCAGATCTTCACTGGTTTCAACTGGCATCTCATAGCGCATGGGCTCCTTACTCGAGAGAATCATGGTATCTGCAAAACGGAAACTGCACTGGCATCTTGCACTGATATGCATGATCTCCCCGAAATAGGGAATGTTATCTCTCTGCCAGTTCATCACCAGATCTGCCTGGCACAGAGGGCAGCAGATTTTTGTTTCAAACCTTTCCTGTTTTAAGAAATCCGGATTCAATATTTTCCACCAGTAATCTTGGATCTGTCGATTTTAATGCCTGTAGGGGTTACAATTACAGTATTCCCTTTGACTCCTGCGATATCCCCATGGACATCGATAATAACGTCTTTTAACTCTTTTAAGACCCTATCTCTGAGCAGGTCATCGCCCCTGATGTTTGAAATATCTACCATCAGGATATTTCCGTTATAAATTTCCTGCTTAAGCTGGGATACCTGGTTAATACTCGAGACTTCTGCGATCTTTACATAAGTTTCTGCAGGCTCGTCCTCGAGAACTTCTTCATATTTGCTGAGATCAATTTCAGTGTAATCTTCAGGACTGGTTGAACTTTTTACATTACTGCCAAGGAGCTTGTCGATGAGTTTTGCCATTTATGCGCACCTATTATATTTTTTAAAAATTAGAATCGCACTGTCCTATATTGAAATCTATATTAATTAATTTTGCTATTATAAAGCTGATCCTGATTTTCGTTCGATTTCAGGGAGTTTACGTTCCCTGCCCGCATGTTTTGTTTAATGGAAATATATTTTATAGGGATTTTCAGAATTCCGTGTTCCAGAGTTTGTCTCCTACATGAGTTATAGACTTTATGGCTTTACCTGAAGTAGCTTCGACCATTTCCGAACCTTCCATAAGAGCTTTTCCAATTGCAAGAGGTTTTTGATGAGTCTCTTCCGCTATGATTACGAGGTCTCCTTCTTTTATTTCGGGATCAACCGCCACAACTCCAGGAGCCATTATATCCGCACCGTTTGAAACAAAACGGATAGCTCCTTTATCCACGGTTACAACACGCTTTTGAAGTTTCATCTCAAGAGCTCCGCGAACGGTAGGAAAAAGATGTCCTTCTATTTCAAAAAGCAAAGGCTTGCCGTCCACCAGAATAATGGAGTATTCCTCAAGGGTAATTTTTTCCAGGGTTTTGTCTTCCAGCTCTGACATCTCTTCGCCGAAAGTGGATACAAGTTCTTTCAACATTTTGTTCTTGGCATTCTTCCTTAGCTGAACTCTTGACTTTACTTTCAATCAATCACCGGATTTTAAATGTTATATTTATTTATAGCATAGGGTTTTTGTGCCTTTTAAAACTTATGTGGATCTCTTGGGTTCCCTAAATCAGATTACTGCCATATTTTCGCATTTATACCCAGATAGTTTGCTCAGGAACTTCCTCAGGTATTTTTACTCAAGTTTTACAAAGAACCCTGAAAGCAGCGCAATGGCACTTCCGAAAAATACGGTCTCGTAACCCAGGGGCCCCAAGAAAAAGCTCCCAAGCACCGGACCCATCCCGAGCCCTGCGTAAATTCCGGTATTAAAAAGCCCCATTGCAAAGCCGCTTGAGCTGATTCTAGAAACGGCCGTAATCAGTCCTACGACTGCGATTCCTCCTCCTGCTCCTATCAGGAAAAAAGCCAGTAAAGGCAGTTTCACCGAAAGAAAGACACCTGCGGCTGCAAGGATTATTCCTGTCCTTACTATATTTTTATAATTGACATCTGCCCTGCCTGCAATCAGGGAACTCAGCATTGCAGCCAGATAAGACGCTGAAATTGCCAGCCCAAGTTCGGGTTTTGTCAGAAAGCCAGCACTGTAATCCGCATAGTTCGCATTTAGTAGGCCTGTGGTCCCATAAAGAAGTACCGAAATTCCCCAGATCTTTCCGAAATTGGTTTGAAACAAAATTTTCCTGGCCTGTTCCAGGTAATTTTTTAATTCGGGAAGTAAATAGGTATTCTGCTGACTTGTTATAAGATTTTTACTTTCTGAATGCTTAAACTTTTTCCCGTTTCTGTTCGGAGAAAGCAGTTTTCCGGCTTTTGAGAGAAGGAGAAGGCAGGAAAGCCCTGCAAGGAAAGTAAAGCTGGCTATTGCGGTTTTAATTCCAAATCCTGCAAGCACCCCTGAGAAGAAAACGCCTGCCGCCAGCCCGCCGTTTAGCAAGAAGTTAAATTCCCCAAGGCTTTGCTGGCTGTCTTCCCATTCTGCAAGTATGGAAAAAGCTGCAGGAAAAAAAGCCCCGCAGCCTACTCCTTCTAAGAACCTGAAAATTCCAAGAATCAATGGGATGTCCGAAAATGTAATAACAAAACCCGATAAAGCAGTAAGAAGCATTCCAAATCTAATCACCTTCAGATTCCCGACTCTGTCTGCGAGAATACCGAGGGGCACAAGAGCAAACAGGGCTCCCATAAAATATCCGGAAAACAGAAGGCTGGAAACTGCAACACCTCCGCTATTTCCTCCAGCAAGTTCTGGAAGAACAGGTATTACTGCGTTTGAGAGCCCCTGTAGAGCAAAAACTGAAGAATAAAGTGTTAGTTTTTTGAGGTTCATAGGCTTTTCGATATTATGTGCTCAACCCTATGCTGACTTTCTATTCAGTGCTTATTTTTCCCTGGTTTCTAGAACCATTTAAACTTCTAAAAACTACTTTTTATTTCAAGGACTGCTACCATTTATAAACCTACTTTTATTTCAAGGACTACTATTTCTAAAAACTGCTTTTATTTCAAGGACTGCTACTATTTCTAAAAGTACTCTTATTTCTAAAAATTCTTCCTGAATATCAGGAAATTCAGTGGAATAAATATCTTGCGCAATATCCTCTGCTATTCTATCAAAGGAAACTTATTGAAATACCGGGTTAAAAACCCCTATAAGAATCTTTAATTTTTCAATATAAGAGCAACTGCAAGGATACACCCGTTTACTATAAACAGTTTTTCAAAACTCATAAATTCTGCAAAAAGCCCTGCAATAATCGGGGCAAGAGAAAGCCCTGCATAGATAGTCGTGTTGAAAAGCCCCATTGCAAGACCTCTGTCAGCATTCATTTTGGCAACAGCGAGGGCAAAACCTACAGTTGCGACTCCGGACCCTCCACCAAGGCTTGAGAATCCCAGCAAGGGATATTTTATTGCAGAAAGAACACCCAGGGCCGAAAACCCCAGTCCAATTCGAATTAAGTTTTTTTCCTTTACTTTGAAATGCCCTCCAAGCAGAGAGGTAATCATTGCACAGACATAAAGGCTAGAAATCGAGATCCCAAGCTGAGCTTTTGTAATAGTACCCAGACTGTAGTCAGGATAGTAGGCTACAAGCACCCCGATGGCTCCGTTAAGCAGGAAAGAGCTGAGCCAGAGCCCAAAATTGCTACGGCTCAGGAGCTCCTTAATTTCTCTGTAAGGCTTTCTAAAAAAGTAGGAGCCTTTCAATACACCTGTTTTTTCTGAGCTCTCAGGATAAGCCAGTCCTCCACACCTGGAAAACAGATACGTGGTCAAAAGGAAAGTAAGGACCGTAAAGACCAGGATTGCTCCTTTCAGGTAGGTGTCTGCCAGCAACCCTGAGAGAAGAGCTCCGGTCGCCAGGCCAGCATTGAAAAGAAAAGTAAGTTCTCCTAGATAGCGCCCTGGATTGCTGAGCTTGGATAATATGGCAAAGGCAGCCGGGAAAAAGGCTCCACAGGCAGAACCTTCTATAAACCTTGCAATCAAAAGAATCCAGAGGTTTTCGGAAAATAGAATTATTAACCCTGAAATCACTGTAAGAATGATACCCAGTGCTATGAACTTAAAATTGCCGAACCTGTCCGCAAGAATCCCAAATGGGAGCATTGTTCCCAGGGCTCCGAGGAAGTAGGCGGAAAACAGCAGGCTTAAGGCGAATCCTCCAGAGGAATTAGTACTCAGGTTCGCAAGCTCCGGAAGGATAGGGATAACAGCATTAGAGAGCCCCATTATAGTAAAAGCTGCTATGTAAATCAAAAGCCTGTGAAGGTTCATAGCACTAAAAACCCTTAACCAAGTATATAGTTTCTTGTCCGTAGTTTCCTGTCAGCAGCAGCTTTTGAAATCCGCCTTCAAGAAGCCAAAATGCCTGGAGCCAATTTATCAAGGTTCCTTCAGCCCTTCGCAGGATTTATATCCATTGTACAGTTGTAACACGTAGAAAAAGATCAAATATGGATGCTAAGCCCTAGTGGACAATAGAACATGACATATATATTATAATAAAAGAGATAAAATGCATAGCTATTTATATAATTAGTTTGAATAGGGGTAATGTGAGTAATGTGAGCGGGAAACTTTTTTCACATACCATACCCCCCACTCCCCATATGACCCCCCACTCCCCAACCCGCTCACACTACTTCTACTTATCAATCTGGTAGATATCAATCGAATTTTTTTTGTAATTTTTTAGCTTTTCAGCACACTGCTTCTTTAGAATTTCAGTTATATTTCCTTAGAATTTCAGTTATATTTCCTTAGAATTTCAATTCTGTGTTTGGAATTTCAATTTAATTTCTTTAGCCTTTCAACCCTCCCAGTTCTTTTTTGCCTCACTGTTGATATGAAAGAAAAATAAGAAAAACTTCTCTAGAAACCTATCTTTACTGAAACGTATTTTCATTGAAACGCATTTATCCAACTGTTGAGGCTTTATGAGCTTTGCTTTATGAGCTTTATATCATCTTCCTGATCTCCGGAAAATAAAATGTTCTGAATGAATTAGATTTATCGGAGGTATAAGATTTTGGTCGTCCATCATTACATGGTTGACGTTCTGAGGATTCAGTTCCCAGCGCTGCGAATGCTTGCGTTTTCATGCATCGGAGCAGGTTTTCTATAACCTCCACGGAAGCACGGAGGAAAAGATGGAGACGGTATTAAGGGCTTTTTGGAAATAACATCAACCAATCAATAGAGGACGACTAAGATTTTAGGAAAACGAAATCAAAATAAGGACTCAATGAAATTTTATTTCAGGATTAAACTGTAAACATCATAAGGAGTAACTAAAAGTACTCTCCCGGAAATTGAATTTATCGTATTGCAAAAAAAGTTTGAAAATAAGATTACTATTTCATGAAATCACTATGCAGGAGAAGCCTCACAACATCTGATGTTGTAAGGCTTGATCCGACATTCCTGGTTAGCAGCTAATGGTTCCTTTTTACTCTTTTGTCGGAATTCTCATTTTGTAGAATGAACGCCAGACAAAGACCAAACCAATCAAAAGAAATATTGCACCTGCATAGGGAGCCATGTTTCGGAATGATTCGGAAATCGCGATTTCCATGGCTAACAGGCCAAACAGCGTGGTGAACTTGATGATTGGGTTCAGGGCAACTGAAGAGGTATCTTTAAAAGGATCGCCTACAGTATCGCCTACCACAGTGGCTTCATGTAAATCGGTGCCTTTCTCCTGAAGGTCTACTTCCACTACTTTTTTGGAATTGTCCCAGCACCCACCGGCATTTGCCATAAATACGGCCTGGAACAGTCCGAATACTGCAATGGAAATCAGATAGGAGACAAAAAGCGCTACTGAGTCTTTCCCAGCTATTGGAGCAGAGAGACAGGAAAATGCCAGGGTAAAGGAAAATATGGCGATAAATATATTGAACATGCCCTGTTGTGCATACTGGGTGCATATCTTTACCACTTCTTTTGATTTCTCCGTGGATGCCTTCTGGCTGGCGTTTTCATCCAGCTGGATGTTTTCCTTGATGTATTCAACCGCCCTGTAGGCTCCGGTAGTTACGGCCTGGATTGATGCCCCGGTAAACCAGTAAATTACACAGCCGCCTGCTAATAATCCGAAGATAGTATAGGGATTGAGCAGGGTCAGGATTTCTTCAGGTTGTACTCCAAGAACATTTTTAATAACAAGAATCAAGGAGAAGATCATCGTTGTGGCGCCAACCACAGCTGTGCCTATTAAGACCGGTTTGGCTGTGGCCTTAAAGGTATTTCCTGCTCCATCGTTGGCTTCAAGATAATGTTTGGCTTTATCGAAATCCGGTTTGAAGTCAAATTCTCTCTGGATCTGCTCCTTTATTTTGGGAATCGTTTCTATAAGCGACAGCTCGTAAATGGATTGAGCATTATCTGTTACCGGTCCATAACTGTCAACTGCTATGGTAACAGGACCCATACCCAGCATTCCAAAGGCCACCAGGCCGAATGCAAATATGGAGGGATAAATCATTATCTCACTCAAGCCAAACCCGCTGGCATAATAGGCAGCGAACATCAGCAATAAGAATACCATGCCAATCCAGAACGCGCTGAAGTTACCTGCAACCAGTCCAGATAGAATATTGAGAGATGGACCGCCTTCTCGAGAAGCTTTAACAACTTCAGCTACATGGAGTGAGTTGGGGCTGGTAAAGACTTTGGTAACTTCGGGAATTAAAGCTGCTCCCAGAGTACCGCAGCTTATTATTATTGAGAGTACCAGCCAGAGATTATGCAACTCGGCAGACATTCCGGAACTCGGTCCCAGTATGTAATAGCTTACGGCAAAGGTTCCAATTATGGAAAAAATAGAGGTAATCCACACCAGACTGGTCAGAGGCTGTTCAAAATCAAAATCATCTTTGCCGCTGAATCTTGCCTGGCTGAGTGCTCTATTGATGTAGAAAGAGGCTACGGAGGTAATAATCATGAGTATACGCATGACAAAGATCCAGGTAAGCAGGATGCCGGTTAGGTCGGGCTGTACAGCCAGAACTATGAAGGAAACGAGAGCAACTCCGGTTACACCATAAGTTTCGAATCCGTCTGCAGTTGGTCCTACGCTATCACCTGCATTATCTCCAGTACAGTCGGCAATAACCCCAGGATTACGCGGGTCATCTTCCTTTATTCCGAAAACGATTTTCATTAGGTCGGAGCCTATATCGGCGATCTTGGTAAAGATCCCGCCTGCAATACGTAAGGCGCTGGCTCCCAGAGATTCTCCGACTGCAAAGCCTATAAAGCTTGCTCCGGCCAAATCTCTAGGAACAAACAGCAGTATAATTAACATCATTATCAGTTCAACGCAGACCAGAAGCACGCCTATGCTCATCCCTGCATCGAGAGCGATATTTAATAGCTTAAGGGGTTTTTTCTCCAGGGAAACAAATGCGGTTCTGCTGTTAGCCAGGGTATTCATACGAATACCGTACCAAGCAACCGTGTAAGAACCCAGTATCCCTAAAATGGTCCAGGCCAGGATAAGTAATACTCCGCTTAGAGGCATTTTCTGAAGGAAGCCAAAGTAAAAGGCTATACATAAACCGATGAAAACAAATAATATACACAGCAGTTTACCCTGCTGGATAAGATAAGTTTTACAGGTCTCATAAATTGTGTCGGCCACATCCAGCATGGACTGATGGGCCCTGATTTTTTTCACCTTCATAAACTGGTAAAGACCAAACAGCATACCTAATACACAGACTACGATACCCCAGAGCAGCAAATTGTTTTGCTCCTGGCTTAAATTCGGAATTTTAAGATTCGCCTCACTGGCAGCTGCTATTGCCGGTGTTAGCGACATTATGGTCAGGCAAAAAAGGCTTTCTAGTGTTGCCTTGACCACCTTATTTTTGGTTATAATTTCCATTTAGCCGATCACTTCTCTCATCACATTTTTTGACAGATAAATTAGTTAAAGATTAATTTCAACGAAAGTGTAAGCGATTATCTTTATGGTTTTGTGCAGTTTGCGGAAGTTAGGTCTTTTAAGTAGCGTCGAACCTATATAATTGCCCTTCCCCAGTAAACCTCAAAATCCAAACTATTTCTATCCTGGCAGATAACCTAAACTAGACTTTTGGGCTTTTTCCATTTTGTATTATGAGCTCAGAGTGTATGTCTGCATTACTACTGATGCACCTCATACAGGGTTTTGATGCGCCTCATACAGGGTTTTCAAAACAAGTTTAAGTCTTTTATTCTGATTTGCATTACTACTGATGCGCCTCATAACGGAATCACCACAAACGGAAAGGGCAGTACAAGGCAATTTGTGACGTGTTCCTTGTCGCAAAGAGTAATATGCTTATGCACATCACGTGAATTATAGTAGTGATAGTTGGTCATGATCAGCAAAGTCAGCTCTAAAACTAACTTATAAACGTTCATGAATACCGAATCTATCAGTTAATCCGGCTCGCAACTCTCTGATAATAAGTTTTCAAGTAAATTGAATTTTGAATTGCTAAAGCCTGGTTTTGACAAAAGCGTAATCAGTTGCTTTTATATAAGTCTTTTTACCCTTTGTCTGAGCGATAATTTTTAAATTATTTTTACAATAATTATTCTCTCCTAATGGTATATGTTCAATCTGAGAATCCAAACAAGATGCAAATATAGAGTGTGTTGCTTGGAAATTATAAAGAAATGGAACTGCAGCAATAGGAGTTTGCTTAGAGACAAGCCCGGAAAATTCTATAGTTTAACGGGTTCGTTCTACGTTTTTTCAGTTAAGTTTCTATCTACGTTTTTTCAGTTAAGTTCCCATATATATAAAGATATCGACAAATTCCTGATAAAAAAAGCAGTTCTATTTGTAAATTGTATTTTTTAAATATTTATATACCAGATAAATAAGGTAATAAGTTTCCGAGTTCCTAGGCAGAGCTGCAGAAAACAAAATATTTTGTTCTGTAAATATAATAATAAATTTTTTCAAACCGCATACTGATAGAAAAAAGAATAAAGAAGAGTTGATCCCAAACTTATTTTAATTTTGAATCTTGAAAGTTAATTCTTAGTCCTGAAAGTTAATTTTTAATCCGAGATTATTCAGGATTGTTTTCATGATCCGGAGCTTGATTGGTCAATTAAAAACAGGAAGAATGGAAGAATTAAACGGGCAAAAATTACTTTCTGTGCTTTTCCGGTCAAAACAAGAAACAGCCAGGGGAAAGCTTAAATAGGTCAGAAGAGATCAGTTAACTCCCCTTACCTGCAGTAGCTGGAATTCGATCTCATCCGGAACTGTGGCCAGGAATATAAATGTATTGTACCCGAGTTTCTGAACTTCTTTGATTGCATTTGCCTGAGCTTCATTCAAGTCCCTTGTGTCGCTTACGATGCAGAAGGATTTCCGGTTTCCTGTATTTACAAGAAAATTAAAGGCACTTCCATGTGTATTCAGGAATGTAACGAGATTTTTAAGTTCTTCCCAAGTGCTACACATGTGAATGTACTTGGATCCCATATTTTCCACGTACCAGTCCTTGCTAACATAAGAGTAGGACGCATATTGTTCATTCAGCTCATCAAAAGCTTTGAAGATTTTGTTAATATCTTTCCTCAAGTTTACCCATTTCCAGCTCTGTGTTGTGAAATAACGGGCTGCCACTATCTCAAAAATTGCCTGTTTATCTTCATCTTCAAGTCTCATTCTTTCACTTCTCTATTTTGTCTGTGTTCTTTGTACTCAGAACGCATCATCCTGGGCATAACTTCTGTTAAACTTCAGGGCAAGTTCGGCTTTTTCCAGTTCCCTTCCCAGATATGCGGCATGGTCTAGGCGGGAGACCAGTTCCAGTTCAAACAGCGTGTCCATAACTTCTCTGGCGTTTTTTCCCACGACTGAAGCTTCCTCGTGTTCGGCTACAATCAATCCGCCGTTCCCACTTATTCTGTCCGGTACTGTACGGATGCGGATAGGGCCTGCAGGATCTACACGCCAGCCTTTCGAAGGTCTGGCTTGAATCGCATTTTTCGGGAGCGGGAAATCAGGCCGCCTGCGTTTTTCTTTAATGCAGAGGAGATCAAGTCCGAGGTCTTTTGGTGAGCTTTCTCTTATACCGGAAAGCATCATCATCTCGGAAGCCCTTTTCAGTTCTAGAATAGAACCCTGAGCCTTATCACTGTACTCGGGGGTGAAAAGGATGCTTGCTCCGACTTCTACTCCTATTCCACAGAGTGTGGCATTGACTCCTATGGTATCCACATCCATAAGCTCAGTGACATTGCCAACTCCTAAGAACACGGGAACCTCAGGGTATATCCTGTGAAACTCATGAAAGCGTACAATGGATTCGGTTATATTGTGCCCCACAGGATCAAGCACAGGATCGGCAATAATTTTCTCAATTCCAAGCCTGCGGGCAACTTCAACATTCCTGATAAGGCTTTCCAGACTTCTTTCTTCGTCAGGGATTATAACGGCTGCAATCCCTGCCCTGGCAACGATCGGACCTGCAGTCTCAAGATTCGTGCTGTTGAGACTCAGGACAAGATCTGCTCCTGCTTCTACTCCTTCTCTTATCAGCTCAGGGTCAAGGGTATCTATGCTTACTGGAGTCTCTGTAATGGTTTTTGCAAGGGATACGGCTCTTTTAGCCTGCTCCGATAGGGTATTAAGGGTAGCTCCAAGATCGATTATATCTGCCCCACGGGCGATAAAAGCTTCGATTTTTTTCTGGAGCGTAGGAGCATCCATTTCCATGGCCCCTACAATTTCTCCCATAACCTTCATGCGAGCCTTTCCTCCGAGTTTTACACTTCTGAGTGTAAAGGAGGAAGAGGCGTCCTCTTCGTTTTTCTTTATTAGCTCGAGAGCCATCTCTTTTCGAACATCAGCAAGGAGTTCACATGCAGGGATTTTTTCGGAAAACTCGATTTTTCCGGCAAACTGGAGCACAAAGCCAAGATCATAGGCATGCTTTGGTCCAAGCCGGATTTTACACCCCAGTTCTTCAGAAGCTTTTGAAAAATCTCCTGCTACAAGCCCTGGAAGCAGAATAAGGTCATAAACTTTCGAAAGCCCGGCTTTCTGAAACGTTTTAATCAGTTTTTTAGGGGTGATGAAGGCGGCAATATCAATATCGGCTACGAGGATGTCTGCTTTTTCTCCGATCGCTTTCCTGACGGTATTTTCCGCAAGCCGCCCTGTTGCAATCAAAATTTTCATGTTTTTTAGATAGAAGCGCTAATAAAAAAGAGTATCTGTTTGAAACGAATCGGTAAAAAAGTATAAGGGGATGAAAAGCCCGAGCTTTTCGGCTTTGAGAATCCGGGCTTTTACATGAGCCTGATTTAATTTATAAAATCAATGATTGACTCATCATTCTTCTTTCTAAGGGACCCGGCAGAATTCCTTAATCGGTCTGCCGTCATTTTTCCGAACCTTCTTTCCTTCATGGAGTCAGCTTCAGTTCTGGACTCCAGAATTCCGGATGCTGCCTGAGGACCCAGGATTTGGGCAGACTGCACACCTGTCATGATTGCCATTACCCTGACCTTACCTTCATAGTCCTCCCTGATCCTTGCGCCCCAGATGACGTTTGCACTTGGAGAAAGTTCATAGGTAAGCATGGATGCGATCTCCTCGGCTTCCTTAAGGCTCAGGTCAGGCCCGCCAGTTACATGGACAAGGCTTCCGGTTGCGCCCTTGTAGTCAACATCAAGCAGAGGGTGATTCAGGGCAGTCCGCACTACTTCAGTGCTCTTGTCCTGGCTCTTTGACTCACCTACAAGCATAACTGCAACTCCGCCGCAGCTCATGATAGTCCTGATGTCGGCGTAGTCAAGGTTTATCAGAGAGGGCACTGTGATGGTCTCTGTAATTCCCTTTACGGTCTCGGCAATTAGCTGGTCCATTACGGAAAAAGCCTGATCTATAGGAAGGTTTGGCACATAATTCAGCAGTCTGTTATTATCAAGGACAATTACGGTATCAGCTGCCCTGCGCAGGTCTTCAAGGCCTTCTTCGGCTTTGTAAATCCGAGCTCTCTCAACTCTAAAGGGGCTGGAGACCATTCCTACAACGATTGCTCCCTGCTCTTTTGCTACTTCGGCAACTACAGGAGCAACCCCTGTTCCGGTACCTCCGCCTAACCCTGCGGTGATGAAAACCAGGTCAACATCCTTTAACACTTCTTCAAGTGTGCCCCTTGCAAGCTCTGCAGCTTTCTTTCCGGTCTCGGGGTAACCGCCTGCTCCCAGTCCTCGCGTGAGGGTTTTTCCCACGAGGATCTTCTTGTCAGCTCTTACATTGTCAAGGTGCTGCTTATCGGTATTAATACAAACTGTTTCCGCACCTTCGATTCCCATGTTATATAGACGGTTTACAGTATTGTTTCCGGCACCCCCGCATCCAACAATCATGATTCGCGGTTGCCCGAATTCTTCGAAGTCGTCATCAGAGGAAGAATTCTTCCGATATTCTTTCTCTTTTTCGCTGAATTTCATTGCTTCCTGTACTATTGATTGCAATTCTATCCCCTCGACTGGATTTGTGTCTAATTGTTACGTTTGACTCCCCACCCTTTACATCGGGGGCCACATACCTTTCAATATTCTGAGTGGAGTTATACGATAACCTTCAAAACTTATCAAAGATTTTCATCCGTCATCTTTAATAAGTTGGCACTCTGCCGAACTTAAATATTTCGGACTTATTTAAACAATATTCTTAAATTGTTTATCAAGTTTAAATATGTCACCCATAACTCTCATATATTCACTCTTTTACTTCCTTTAACATTTAATTCTCAAAGATGAAGGGTGAGGGACTGCCAAAATGTTTATATATATAACTAGAATTTTTTATCGAAAGTTTCATTTTCCTCAGCAAAGCTCTCCTGATAATCCAAGTCAGGGCAATTTTCATATCTCCTCTTCTTTATTCTTTTGATGCCATGCTTGACTTCAGGGCCAACACTGCAATCCTATCATTCGTTTTTGATAAAACTTTTGTATAGAGTCTTGCAATTAAATTAGACTGTTAATATTATTACTTTTAACTAGAATTCTCCTCTTAAAAACTGTTTCGGTATTGTTCCAAAATTTAGAGGCTCTTGCTTGATTTTTTGAATTTATAGTTTTTAGATTAATATAAATATTATTATATTTGTAATTTCCAGGCAATGAGCCCAAGTTTTCTCCTAAATATTGTTTGCTGAGAAAGTTTGGAATTAATTTATTCGGTTGTGTGTTTTGGAGAGTACAGTTAGGCGTCACACTAAAAACTAATAGCGTGACAAAATCAGAAAAAAGTGTTAAACCAATAAGAAATGCGTTAAATTCATAAAAATACATATTCACGGGAAATATGTAAACTCATGGAAAAGGTGGTCATGAGAAATGCTTTAAAGTCTTAATAGACAATTTGAAATCATGAAAGCCTGAGAAAAGTGTAAAAAGGGTATTAAGCTTGTAATATGCGTTTTAAAATTAGAAAAATCACTTTAAAACTATAACTCTATCTGGGATTTACCAGGAAAACTTTAAGGCTTCAAAGCCATTTTTATCTTAATCCCAGAGATCTCAGTTACCTTAACCCATGAATTATGATTACTTTAATTACTAAGAATCCTGGTTACCTTATTTCCTAGGAGCCTTAATTCCAATCACTAAGTTTTAATTGTGGAGTCGGAAACGTGTTAAAGGCATTAATTTTCGATATGGATGGTGTTCTTGTGGATTCCATGCCCTTCCAAGCAGCAGCCTGGAGAAAAGCTTTCCTTGATATGGGTATGGAAATCCAGGAACATGATATTTATGAAATAGAAGGTTCAAATCCCAGGAACGGCCTTCCTTTGCTTATCCAAAAAGCCGGGAAAGAACCAGAGATATATGATTTTGAAACTATTACCTCAATTTACAGGCAGGAATTCAAACGGATCTTTGAGCTGAAAGCTTTCGACGGGATGAAGGAATGCCTCGAAGTCCTTAAAACGCGTTTCCTGCTTTCAGTAGTCTCGGGCTCTGACCATCTCATTGTCCACGGGATTGTGGACCAGCTTTTTCCCGGCATATTCGATATTGTAGTTACAGGGGACGATATTAAGAATTCAAAACCTCATCCAGATCCTTTCCTTAAAGCTGTCGAACTCCTGAATGTGCAACGGGAAGAATGCATAGTAATAGAAAACGCCATTCTAGGTGTAGAAGCTGCAAAAAAAGCCGAAATCTACTGCATAGGGGTTCCCACATATCTGGAGCCTTCACAGCTTGACAGGGCAGATCTGGTGGTAGGAGATCACAGACAGCTAATGCAACATCTTCTAAGTCTTGAGCCAGCTAACGGGTTCAAGGCATGAAAAAATTTAGTTATTTATTTAGTTATTCAAAAAAAGAATTGAGGCCCAGGAGGGTCACAGTAGCCTTACGGTCTCAAGGTTTGTAAGAGCCCGAGTCTCAATCTTCAGCTTCTTGTAAACCGAACTTGCCAGGTCAACGCAGGCTTTTTCATCCCCATGCTCGGTAAATACCCTTTCCGGACGGGGCTGCATCCTCTTGATGTAATCCATAAGCTGTCTCCTATCAGAGTGGCCTGAGAAACCATCAACTACCTGGATTTCCATGTTTAATTTCAGGATTTCGGTGCTTCCACCCTTTCCTGCCATCGGGATTTCTTTCCATCCTTTCTGGATTCTACGTCCGATTGTTCCATCGGCCTGGTACCCTACAAACACCAGAGAATTGCGCGGGTCATCGGCAAAGGCTTTGAAATATTCCATAACCGGCCCCCCGTTCATCATGCCCGAAGTCGCGAGAATAACACAGGGATGAGGATTCTGAATTATCTTCTGGCGCATGTCGTGGGAGTCAACGGGCTTGAAGCATTCGGACAGGAAGGGATTCTGGCCTTTCTGGAAGATCAGTTTCCTCAGGTCATTGTTCAGGTACTCGGGATGTGTAGCGTGAATTGCCGTCGCTTCCCAGATCATTCCGTCCAGATAGACCGGAACTTCAGGAATCAGCCCTTTTCTTATGGACTCTTCAAGCACTATCATAACTTCCTGGCTTCGACCGACTGCAAATGCCGGGATGACACAAATTCCTCCCCTTTCTACAGTATTTTTAACTAACATCTGCAGGTGCCTTTCGGCGTCTTTAAGTGAGGGCTGGAAAGCATTGGAATTTCCATAAGTAGCTTCACTGACAACAGTTTCGACTCTTGGAAACTTATTGACAGCAGGATCAAAAAGCCGCGTCTTCTCATATTTGTAGTCTCCAGTAAAGACGACGTTATGAAGCCCGTCTCCAATATGGAAATGAGAAATAGCCGATCCCAGAATATGACCTGCATTATGGAAAGTCAGTTTGATATCAGGAGCGATATCCGTTACTTCCTCGTAGTCCAGAGGAATCGTGTGTTTGAGAGCCTTTGCTACCATGCCTGACTCATAGGGAATCTTCTTCCCTTCTTTTACTGCCACATCGATGTAGTCAAGCTGGAGCAGCACCATTAAATCCCGTGTAGGGGGAGTGCAGTAGACAGGCCCCTCATACCCGTATTTGAAAAGCAAAGGAACAAGCCCCTGATGATCCAGGTGAGCGTGAGTAACTATCACGGCATCGATCTGGTTTAAGGGAAAAACTTCAGGAACATACAGGTAAGGAGTCATGTTTTCATCCGAACCTACATTGACTCCACAGTCGATCAGGATTCGGGATTCTGGAGTTGAGAGCAGGAAACAACTCCGCCCTACTTCTCTGCAGCCCCCAAGCGATGTAACCCTTACCCACTGATCTTTAGAGGTACATTCTTTGTGAATCTTCCTCCCCACCGATTTAAGAATCTCTTTTCTTTCCTTGAGATTGTTTCTCATAAACTCCCTAATATTCTTTACTGTACGAGATTTGATAGGGGGAGTCCGCACAACCTTTGGAATCCAGCCGATCTGTTTTGTGATCTCACGGAGGGTAGCTCCATGCTTTCCTATCACAAGACCAGGCTTTTCAGCTTCAATAATTACTTCTCCGGAATCTGGGTCAAAATAATAGCTTGAGATTACGGATTCTTTTGGAACAACTTCTTCAATTATAGAAATAGAGTCTTCAGGAGTTGCCAGCACCCTGGGGTCAGGGCGCATGGCAATCCGCGTTCTGAGTTCTTTTGCGAGGTTGCGAATAATATTCCCATCGTCTGCGAATTTGCGGGGTTCCTCAGTATATAGCACAAGCTGAGGCCCTTCAAATTCCACATCGGTAATTGTAACTCCCGCGGGTAGGTTTTTCTCAATTTTATGTTTGAGGTCTAATAGCACATCTTCAATAGGCATCAAGAATCTTCCTTTTTGTCAAAAAATGAAAAAATATATAGATATTGGAAAAACGATAGGTTGAAAAAGATGTTAGTTAGTGTTAAAATAAAAAACCAACAATTAAGTTATTTAGTTAATAAAGCCCTTCTGGATTTTACATCTTCAGGGTCCAGCCTCGTGAAAGCCTCCTTAGTAATTACCACTACATCGACATTCTCTCCAGACGCTGAATCCCTTTTGGTTGCATTGTGAATTGCCCTGATAGCAAGATCGAGACCTTCTTTTACAGTCATATCCTCCCTGTACTGGTCTTCCAGTATCCCGTAAGCCATGGGAGAACCTGAACCCGTTGCCGAGATCCTCGTCTCTTCAATACTTCCTCCCATTGCATCCAGTGAGTAGACTCCAGGTCCGTTTTTGTCAACTCCTCCGATAATGAGCTGAACCATCATAGGATAGTAGCGGTTACCATTCAAGAAGTTTGACATTAAAGTTGCAATACCTTTTATTGTCATCGACTCGTTTCTGCGCATCTTGTAGAGCTGTGACTCTACACTTACGAGCCGCACAAGTTGCTGGGCATCCCCTACCGAACCGGCAGTGGTCATTGCTACAAGGTCGTCGATCTGGTAAACCTTCTTTGCAGTTTTACTTGCGATGAAATTCCCCATTGTGGCTCTCTGTTCACTTGCGAGCACAACACCATCGGTACAAACTACTCCTACGGTAGTTGTGCCCTTTAGATATTTGTCATTATCCATAAACATACCCTCATAATAAGTTAAAAATGAGAAAATGTCGCTAAAAAAAATGTTTTAGTGAGGTAAATATTTTTAACTTAAATAGCAGGATTTAGCACTTCATTATCTCATTATTAATATCGCTATATATAAGTTTTCCTTCTCTTTTATATTGAAAGCGTCTAAATTTAAATTTAAAGGAAGATTTGGCAAAATAATTTTCTCTTTTTTCGTTTACAGGATATATAGATCTCCTCATATCCCAAAAAATCCAAAATTTAAAGAAAAAGTCTCTCGACCTCTTCAGCAAGTTTATTTACTCTCTGAATCACATTTTCGGGTATTTCTTGCTTACGCATGAGCTCAGTTCTCTCAGCTACAGTGATCCTGCTCGTTCCCTTAACAAGGTTATCGGCATGGGCAACGATTTTTTCCTCAAGGCTTCGCGGGAAATAATCATCCTCCGGAAGCCCTAAACTCCTTGCCTCTTCTTTTGAGATCCCTGCTCCTATATGTCTTTTTATTATTTCGGAAATCTCGGGCTCGACTCCCTTGATCCTGGCTAGCCTGTACCCTTCTACCGCATGAGCGATTTTATGAGTTTTACACCTCCCAAAATCGTGAAGAAGGGCCCCGACTTCAACCAGTTCTGGGTTTACGTTATGTCCTGCTGCTTTTGCTTTATTTGCAATCTCAACTGCAAGCGATGCGACTTCCTTACAGTGTGCTATCACATTTGGAGCACATCCGTATTCTTCAAGTAGCTTCATTGCTTCGGCTTGGGTGGTCAAGGCAGATCACTTACGCTGAACTAAGAGCATCTACACGTTTTCTCAGGACATCAATAAAATGCGAGTTGTCGTAGAAGACCAGGTCCTCTCCACACATAGGGCAAAGAAACTCGGTTTCCGTAGCTTCGTCAAAAAGAAGGCGAACACAGCCCTGAGGGCACATATAGAAAACATTGTTTTCTTCGAAATCAAGACGAGTCTTCAGGTTACGGAGCAATTTTTTCTTTTCCTTCATAAGCTGATGCTCTATGTCAGAAAAATCCAGGCGCCAGAGGTAAGTTAACCACCCACTGTTTGAATCTCTCTCTCTGCGACAGATTGCAAATTTATTCTCATTTAATATAAAGAGAGTTCTCCTCACGGTGTTCAATAGAACCTCGGTCTTCGCCGCAATTTCTTCATCCGTAACCTCGCCTTCAGGCATTCTTTCAATCATTTGTAGCCCGTCTTCCCCTACAAGGCTCATGAGGTATCCTCTAATTACCTTGTCATTTATATCAACCAATATGTTCACCTCGCAAATGCCAGTATGAATTGGACATACCAGTATTAAAATTTACATTCCCCTTTTCCGGAAACATTTCTTAGCCAGAAAAAATTGAACTTTCTTAATCTTCAACTTTTTATACATTTTCGGCAAATCTCAGGCACCTTTTCTTCAAGCACCTTTTCTTTTCGTCTGGTTTTCAATAAAAGCCCTTATCCTGTTTGTCCCTTTTTTAAGCGACAGAACTGCTTCTTCCCTGGTAGAGGTACACGCAAAAAGGGAAGTAAGAGGCCCATCAGGCTCTACGACAGTCCCCTGGGATGGAACATCAGCACCTTTTTCCCTCAGAATGAGCTCCATGAGCTTTTGATCTATAAAAAGTTCTCGATCCGAGTAGATTACTCCTCGCGCAGCAAAACCTTTAGCTTCGGGTTTTTCAGGAAGTTCTCCTCTGAAGCAGCCAGCATGGACCTCAAAAAGGTTAATGTTCATCGCCTTCTCGACAGTATCAAGACTTCCCTGGAACCTCGGGTTTATTTCAAGCACTACAGGCCCCTTTTTCGAAGCTAGGAAATCCACTCCGTTTGAGCCCAGGAGCTTGAATTCAAGCACCAGTTCTTCAGCAATGGCTTCCATTTTCTCAGCTTGATCGGTCCTGAAAGGCGTTATATTTCCGCAGTAAGCAAAAGGCAGCCGCGAAAGCCAAGGGATTCCTATTAGCTGTTCATTCACAGCCACTGACAGAGCTTCGCTCTTTGTAGAAAGCAAAGAAACACTTGAAGGAGTCCCTTCCAGAAACTCCTGAATAACAACTGTCTGTTCCGTAAGCTCCGGGTTCAGCCCGTTTAATTCCTCAAGGATAGCTGAAAGTTCCTGTTTGTTCCTGGCAATCCGGTTGAAAATTCCTCCTCCTCCAGACGCTGGCTTAACCATAACCGGATATTCTATTGCATCCAGTTCTTCCAAAGAATAGCAGCGTGGGTGAGGGATTCCAAGGGCTTCAAGCTTTCTTGAGAGATAAAGTTTGTCTGAAGCCTTCTGCATGGCATCAGGACTGCTGGCAAGTACAGGGCAGGAAAAATCGTTATGGTCAAGCGTTTCAAGTCCCGAGCCTAGAACAAGGGCATCAAACTCAAGTCCAAACTCAGCCATCTGAGCCTTTATCCGAGAAGCTTCAAGCTGGTGCAGTTCCTGTATGGTTCTGCACTCGAGAAACGCCGATGCATGAGCGCATTCCCGTAGGTCGATATCACAGAAAGCGTCTATAGAACAGACTGTATAGCCAGCCCGGCTTGCAGAGCAGACAACATTCCGGGTATTAAATCCGATTACAAGGATATTCTGCATGTTTCCTCTTTCTGGACCATTCATTACGCCTGTGAAATCTCAGAATGAGCCAGCGCAAAGATTCCGTATGGGGTTTTCAGGACAGGAATTTCGCTTCCTGCTTCTGCATTGAACGACATAGGTTTCTTTATGGCAACAGTCTCATAAGTTTCAGGGTCTAGCACTAGAATTGCGTTATCTTCGATTGAAACCAACACTGTTAAAACCGCATCCCCCATATTGCCTATTTTCTCTGCTCCTTTTAATTCTTCAGGGGTTGAGAGAAATCTTGAGCCGTCCTCAAGAGAGGTTCCATTAACTTTTTTTCCTGAACTCTTGATCTGGATAATCTTTCCTCTGAACCTTATCACATCCCCAGGCCTGAATTCGGGAAGACGCACAGAGAAAGTAACCCTGTAAAGGTTCTTTCCATCTTTCATCCCCACAAGGGTAGGAGATTCAGAAAAACTACCTCCAAGTTCGGAGGTGATTAACCGGCAGACCTGCCTGCTGGCGTTCATGGAACCCATGTAAAGGTCTATCCCTTCCTTTTGCTCCACTACCTCACTTATAAACGCAAGCCGGTCACCCTTTTTTCTCATGTTTTCCATGGATTCCCTGGCGATAATCATACAGCGCCTGTTCTCTTCTTTGGTAGGAAACCTGCCTGCTGCCCTGATCTGGATAATTGCTTCAAAGTATCCTCCGGATTCCCTGCTGCACATATCGCAGGCCGTTCTCTGAATCCTTACCTCAGTCTCAGCTTCAGCATGCACCGGTTCTTCTCTGACCACTGCATCGACTTCAGCTCTCACCTGATATATATAAGGCGTAATCTCCCTGGGCTCAAGATAGACTTCCACATCTCCGGCTTCGCTGTGGATAAAAAGCGCATCTTCTACGGCCTTTAATACCACATCTTCAATATTACCTATATCTTCCCACCGGCTTCTATGGAAGTATGCTCCGCAAGCTGAACATATCCTTACATGGAGCACATGAGGCAATTCAATCAGTTTGAAAGTCTCAAAAAAACAGTCCTTGCAAACTGAATCAAAGAGCCTGTAGCATTCTCTGCCACATCTAGGGCACGTGATGAAATTCATCTGTAATCCTTACTTATAATCTTCTTGGAATAGTAATAGTTTTTTTAAATAAGTCTTTTTCAATATCTCTTTTTCAATATGTCTTTTTAAATATCTCTTTTTCAATAATAATCTTTCTGGAATAGCAATTTTTAGAATTTATCAGGAAGGAAAATCTGCAATAGAACTTAAGCAATTGACCTGTTAAGCCTACTCATGCTATTTAAAAGTAGAGTTACATAATACAAAGAAAAAAGAAAACTGAGAAATTGTATATAATGACGAGGGGTAAATATATAAAATTTACTAGTATGACAATAGTTCTGATTAGACTTATTTCCGAATGACAAAAACACATTGATCTTACTTTTGGTAGTGCATTAGTAACTGGTTGATATTTTATCCTTGAGTATTTTTGCTTAACTGCATCTGTTTTCTAAGCTTACCTTTGTACAGGAAATTGAGTTTACATAAAGCAGAAGATGAGAGCGGAATATGATGTATGAATCTCTGGAGAATATCAACCGATTATTGGGGACAACCAAAATTTACAACGTAGTACTTTTATAAATACTGATTTCAAAACAAAGAATTATAGTTTGAGCCCATCCCAAAACTTATTTTTGTTCTCAAATCTCAGAAATATTCAGAATTGGCCTCGTAGTCATAAGCTCGATTGGTCGCTTAAAATACGAGATCCAGAAACGTAAATTTTGAGTTTTGGGATAGGCTCTTTGTATAAATTAAAACTCGTTAGTTAATATTTCCTTAAACGAATCTATATATAAATTAAGATTTTCATGAACACGAGGGTAATAACTGAGTCATATATCCACATCCTCCCTCATTCTTTTTGATTTATTTGATTTTATTATTTTTAGAGATTATTATTTTAGATTTTTTTATCTTTTAATTGGGATTTTAAGATCAGACCTGACTGAAATAAAAAAGTTATTTAAATTATAAAAAATTCATTATAAGTGAGGAGATAACATAAAAAATAAAAAAATTTCAATAATTTTGTTAGCAATATTAATGATAGCGTTAATAGAAATTGGAACAGTGGCTGCATCTACGAATTTAGATGTACCTGCAAATCTCCTCTGGACTGATACCGGAGTGAAAGTAATGAAAGGGCAAACAGTTTCTATTAGCGCAAGTGGCACATGGAATACGGGCAATGGTGAATGCGGTCCGGATGGTGAGGATACAACTCTTTCTGACTTATTTCTAACCCCTGATGCTCCATCTAAGCATGGTGAGCTTATTGCTTTTGTAGGTCCTCAAAGCACTGATCCTTATCAAGGGAATTGGGGTAATGGCTCGTTTTTCCCCCAGCCTACTGGAGCGGGATATTGGGCTATAGGTAGCAGTGCCACTTTTACTGTTGATAGAGATGGTGAACTTTGGCTTGGCATTAATGATGATGCTGTATCAAAAGTTGTCGATGATAACACTGGTTCGTTAGCAACAGTAATTACAACCACACCAGAATATCCAATAGCAAACTTCACCAGCAATATAACCTCAGGAAAAGCACCATTAACAGTTGCCTTTAATGACACTAGCACAGGGACACCGACCAAATGGAAGTGGACTTTTGGAGATGGAAAAACTTCAACAATCCAGAATCCAATTCATATGTATTCCAAGGCAGGGAATTATACGGTGAAACTTATAGTAAGCAATGGTCAAGGCAGTAATACGACAACAAAAACCGACTATATACAAGTGATAGCAAAACCTGTTGCTGCATTCTCTGCGAAACCTACCTCTGGAAAAGCTCCACTGAAGGTACAGTTTACTGATAAAAGTACAGGAATTCCTACTGCATGGAACTGGGACTTTGGAGACGGAGCATCAACAGAACAGAATCCAAAACATGAGTATTCGCAGGAAGGAAACTATACGGTGAAACTTACAGTGACCAATGTGGCAGGCAGCAATATTGTAACGAAGACAAATTTCATAAAAGTTACAACAAATACAAGACCAGGCATATACTCTGAAAACAAGTAAAAGATCAAGTATAAAAAGGAGTGGGGAACCTTTTATAACGTCTGCCTGATTGAACAGCTTTAGTATAGGCGTGTGGTAGTGGGTTTGAATTATTGAAAAACATGTGCATAAGACTACTTTTATATATTATTAACTAAGATAGGTGTACTTGTTTTTTCGGAATTGATCAATAACTCACGTACACGACCAAGCAGTAATTGCGCAGAAATGAAAACTAACCTATCTTACAATCCCTGAATCAAAATTCAGGGATTAGAGAAAGACAGTGCCTTTTAAAAAGATAAAACAACTCAACAAAAAAGGACTGAAGACCTTAATTTAAAAAAGAAAAAAGTTCCATGTCAAAAGACACGGATTTTGTTTTATCACATTCGAATTTATTGTTTTGGAGGCCAGTTCTTTTCCATAAAGCCAGGGAGTCTTCCGGAGTCCATTGGGCCCACAAGAATCTTTGCACCGAGTTTGTCCTCAAGGTCGCCCTGGAGACGGGCAGCCAGACCTGGAATAATTACAGAGTTGTGTTTAACATCTTTGTGGATGTCAAAGCCTGACTTGTCAAAGGCATCCTTCACCTTATCGGCACTCAGCTGGCCACCAGCAGCGGCTGCTTCCACACCAATACCATCGGTGTCAACTGCAAGAAGCCAGCAGGTAATGCCGTTTGAGGAAAGGTCGCTTTCCACTGTGTAGTATGTAAGGGCAAAGTTGGTTGTGAAGAGCACTGGAGAGTTCTCATCTGGGTTTCCAACCTTGTACATCTTGGAGTCTACAGCGACAGGAGTTCTCGGGTCAGTGTAGATTGTCTCGGCCAGGTGTACCAGAGGCAGGGTGGCATATGGTTCCATGCTGTGGAGGATCATAATGTCGCCGTACCTGATGGTGAAAATTGAAGCCATTGCAGTCTCCCAGAAGGAAGCGCTAACAGGGTCAGTTATTCCGGCCATCCAGGCAGTAAGCGGAATAGCCATAATCGGGTATGCGATCTCGGTATCACCCATAATGCCTGCTCTCCTGATCTTCAGGAAGTTGGTGAAAGACTCCTTCATGCCCTTGCCACTTGGAGCAGTTCCGGGGTCAAGGACGATGTCCTTAATGCCTGCCTCTGCAAAGGTCTTTGCAAGGGTCTTCAGGGTGTCAAGATCATTGATGGCTGAGACTACTACAGGCACCTTGTATTCAAGGGCGAGTTCTCCTACCTCTTTCCAGTTGTCCTTGTTTGCAGCGTATAGCAATGGGTTCTTATCCTTTGCTGCTTCAAGCCCGGCCTTAAGGACTGCAGGGTTGAAGGAACAGAAGATCATTGGTATGCCTACTTCTGCAACCTTTTTGACAGCTGCTGCAAACTTTGCCGGATCGTTGGATACGGACCTGATTGCCACACCGTCGAGGAGCAGGTGGCGCCCGACATAGAACTTCTTGAAGTTTGCAATCTTCTTAACTCTCTCAACAAGGGCAGCTTCATCCATGGTGTCTGTCACATCAAAGAACATCTTCGTCTTGTCGAAGAATGTAAGTTTGTGACGGTACAGGACATCGTCGCCACCAATCTTGGCTGCTCTGTCGCCTACTCCGATTACAACCTCACGAATCTCAGGGGCAAGGAGTCTGTCAAGCTCTGCAAGCTTCTTCGCAAACTTCTTCTCTTTCATCAGGGGTGGACAATCTGCTGTCTTCCCGGATCTGTCAATCAGCTTGGAAGCAAAGGCCATACAGGTTGCTTCACCACATTCTCCACAGTTGGTCTGCGGGAGGTATTTGTAAGCTTCTAATGGGCTGTTTATCTTCATGTTTCACACCTCCGCTCCGATCCAGTTAGCAATGTCAACAGGCTCTGCCTCAATTGAACCAAATAAGGTCTGAGTAATGTGCTTCAGGACAGCAACCGAGGTTGGGTGCATCATCATGAACAGATCGTTTCCTGCAATTGCAAGGGACAGACCTGTAATGATTTCCCAGATAGGACCTCTGTATTCTCTGGGACCCCAGTCAGAATCTTCCTTCAGTGGGGAGCTAACCATCCAGGACTCACGGGCACCCCATGCGTTGGTGGTACCAGAGGACATCGGGAAGGTCAGTTCTTCGTCACCCATAAGGGCTGCAAGGCGGATACGCTCCATGTTAGTGTAAGCGTAGTCGAGACCATATCCAAGGGCTGCAGTGGTTGGGTCCATGATGATCCTGTCTCTGGGCACGTTGCACTGCTTCATGAGTTTTCTGTTCAGCTCTTTCTGGGCATTCATGTCCAGCTGAGTCCAGGAAAGCACATCGTGGTCGTATTTTAATGCAGCTTCTGCGATCTTGGCATAGTCCAGGTTCAGGCTGGCAGATGCAATGAGACAGCGCTCGCCTTCTGCAACTTCTGCTGCTTTTGAAAGAACTTCTACGTCCTTCTGTGGGTTCCCTGATCCACCAATTGCTATTGGCACATCAACGGCCTGCAGGACTTCTTCAACTGTCTTGGCTGCCTCTTTGGCAGGGGTATCCTTGACGAGAGGGTCGGTTGAAATCAGGTGAATTGTGATCATGTCGGCGTTGAACTTCTCAACGTTCTTCTTTGCCCATTCTCCAGGGTTGTCCATGACTTCGTCGTAGTTCTCCTTGACAGCTTTTGCAAGCCCTAGTCTCATGTCGAATACGTCAATGGTAACCTGGTTTCTGTTGGGCATTGGGGCGTCAGGGAAGAACGGAAGGGCTTTCTCGCCACCGAGCATGACCCTCTTGCCACGGCTTCCGCCGTCTGCAGAGGTGTTACCTATTGGGACTTCCTGAATCTGAGTTGTCCATTCTGCAATGTTTGCAACATCGAACTTGGCAGGAATGAGATCCTTAAGTTTCGGAGCCGCAAGAGCGGGAGCAACTGCAGGAGCAGGTGCGGGGACACCAGCTGCTGGGGCACCAAAGCCTACAGGGACGCCGAAAACACCAGCAAGTCTTGCGAAGTGCTGTGCAAGTACTGCATTCTCCTGTCCGAGGATAGCAGCAAGCATCGGGTCAAAACCGCCTCCGAGTCCACTGAGATCAATCTCAATGTCCCCTTCTATGGTTACACCTTCAAGGGATAGTATGTCTACGTCCTTGAACATGTCTGTCACTTCTGATAACTTCTTTTTGTTTGCCATGTAAACCTCACCTTTTCCGTAATTTTTCCGTTTTGATGAGTGATTGTATAAATAAAGGTAAAATACAGATTTTACTTCCAGATTCTTTCCTTATATGGAAAGAAATAGAAGTAAACCCTGCTCCGTTATTTCATATGATTTTGAATGTCGGTTCAAGCCCATAAAACGGGCAAGAGGGTCTTTTTCTCTTCTCAGCACTGTTTTCTGCAATCTTACAAGTTCAAAAAAACTGAGGTTAGAATCCCAGCTTTTGTACGATACTTTCGATTTCTACTGCAGCAATCGAGTCATCCGAGATTTCGAAGAGAGGTATGCCTTTTATATCCATTTCCTCAATTTTCGGATCGAGTGGGATCATACCTATCATGTTGAGTTTCAGATCCTCTGCCAGTTTGACAAGCTTTTCGCGGTTAGCATCTGTAACCTTGTTTGCAATAACGTGAATCTGACCAATATTTGAGTCCAGTTCATCCACGAGTTCGTGAATTCTTTCAGCAGTCCTAAATCCCCTTCGAGAGGCGTCTGTTACGACAATAAGATCATCTATGTCCCGGATAATTTTCCGGCTGAAATGCTCAAGCCCAGCCTCTGCGTCAATGATAACTACATCATAATTAATGATCAGTTTATCCATGATGCCCCGGAGGAGATTGTTTACATAACAATAACAGCCTGAACCTTCGGGTCGGCCCATGACCAGGAGATCATAGCCCGGCATTTCTTCAATGATCTCATAAATCTTGCTTTTGAGTACGGCCTCTTTATTCATATCGGGGTTGTCAGGCCTTGGTTTGGTGATTTCGGCCTGTAAATACTCTTTTGCATCTCCGATTGTTTTTACGTTCTCACAGCCAAGAGTCTCAGGAAGGTTAGTGTCTGCATCTGCATCAACTGCCAATAGAAACTTACCTTTTTTGGAAAGGGAGCGGATCAGAAGAGCCGCTACCGCTGTTTTACCAGTCCCACCTTTTCCCGTTATTGCAATTACTTTTGTCACAGAATACCCCGTTGAATTGTTTTTCGTATTAGATGATTATATATCGTCACCCAACTACGTTTATTCCTTCTTCTCTCTGATAGTCATTTTTTCAATGGTGATCTTTGCCTTCTTGAAGGTGATCTTAACTCCACCAGCTTTACCACCAGCAGGCATCATTGGCATTGAAGCCATTGCAGGCATCTGGAAGCCGGCTGCAGGCATCATCATTGGGGCTGCTGCAACAGCTACTTCCTCTGCTTCTTCCTCTTCTTCCTCTTCTTCCTCTTCTTCCTCTTCTTCCGCAGCTGCCCATCTAGCAACGACCGGGTGGTTCTTCGACTGCAGGAAAGCCTTCAGGGATTCAATGTCAGTTGCATCATTCTCAGTTGCGATCTTGTCCATGATATCTGCAGGGATCGTGTCGGCAATCTTTTCCTTGAGCATGGAGGGGATCCAGACAACTCTGTTCCAGCCGCCGTCAGCCTGGATGAACTTGGGTGAATAGAAGTAGGCGACACCGATACCGAGGAAACCTACGATCTGCTTTCCACCGCCTGTCTGACCGGCCATAGTGGAGAAACCAAGACCGTTCGGGGCCATTCCCTGGTATTCTCTGCTAACCCAGCCAATACCGTCAACCTCAGGGATGTAGAATCCGACTACTTCAAAGCAACCACAAGAGGTGTGTGGGGAGTCGAAGAAGGAGTGGAGTTTAATTTTGCTAAATTCGCCACTTGAAAGCTTTACAGCAATATCGTTGACACCGGAATATTCACCGGTATTGGAATCGAGGAGTTCACCCTTCTCGATTGCAAACTGAGGGCCTTCTGGGTCTACTTTTGCGGCTGCGCGGCCGTCGAACCAGTTGATTGCACCACAAAGAGAGACTCTGTCAGGGGAAACTACGCAGACGTTGGTTGGAGCAAAAGCCTGACAGAGGGTACATCCATAGAAGACATCAACATCTTCGTCATGAAGGTTCTTTGTCCTAGCATCTCTTATCTTGAAGATCTCCTTTGCTTCTACCATCTTCTTCTCAACTTCAGCCTGGTCGGTGTAGAAGGTCACCTGCATCTTCTCAATAAAGGGAAGCTCGGTCTTGAAGAGCATCATGACAGCTTTTCCGAAAGAATCGAAGGAGTCCATCTTTGCAGCTGTATCCTTGGAGATTCTCATCCAGACATCGTATCTCTGGTTCAGGTGCATAATGCCCTGGCAGTAGTTGATGAAATCGTGGATACGCCTTTCGATGACAGATTCAAGGTCAGCCTCTATAAGTTCTCCACCGATGTTGAAGACCATTGCCCAGGGGTAGGTTTTTCCCTCCTCCATATCCTTAAGATTAGGGCCAATAACCGTAACTTTGTCATCTTCGATCTCGTCCATGGCCATTGCACGGACAAGTTCCAGACCCAGGGACTTCGGGCCACCGAGTTCAACAAACATTCCTTCTTTTCTTACTCTTTCTCCTTCAAACATTGGGGAAATCTCAAATGGGAATTCTGCCATTATATTTCGCCTCCTAAATTAAAACTTATAAAAGGTCAATTACCTCATCCAGTGCTGCGATGTGGTCGGCTTTGCTAAGGTTTCCAAAGGACATCGTTGCATTCTGGATATAGCTCTTGTCTATCGAAATTGCTCTTACATCACTGAAGTTCTTAGTTGCTGACAGTACTTGGTTGATGTAGTACTTCTTGTGGCCCAGGAGTATGATTGTGTCATAGTTACCATTGCCATCAAATCCTGGCCAGTTAGGATCTGTCAGATAGAAGCCAAGCGCGTGCAGATTGATGTACTTGGCATTGACACCCTTATCCACAAAACCAATCATTGAGCTACCGGTTGCTGCAATTGGGATGTTCTTTGCTTTTGCAATCTTCACTACACGATCCAGGAGTTCAGGGTTGAGGACTCCTGTTCCAACTACGAAAAGTGGCCTCTTTGCCTTAGAAATAAGCTTAGAAGCAACTTCCGTAGTGACGGTTTTTGAGGTCTTTACACCATAGGTGGTAAACAGTTTGGTGTTCTTGGTGGTGTCAACCATCTTCAGGCCTCCTTGCAAAGTCTCTTAAGGTTAGTCGGCTGTGCAGAGACATCGAACTTAATACTCGGGCCGGAAATGATCTTCTTCTTCTTCCAGTCGATTTCCCAACCATGCTCAGATTCAAGCATCTTCAGGAGCATTTCACGCTTGGCGAGTGGGAGATCAGCTTCATTCCTGACAAACTTGTACAAGTCTTCGGGTAACACACCAAGGTACTTTTCACTGAGCTCCATCCAGTGGGTCAACTTAATGGACCTGCCCATGTTATTGTCAGATACACGGATACAGTTCTTTGCCAGCATTACACAGGCTTCCTGCCAGGTTTCTGCAGTGGTGATGAGGAACTCTGGAGATGGCGGGATTGCCATTTCGGAACCGTTTCTGCTGTCGTAAAGTTTCCATTTGCTGTCGTCGTAGGTCTTTGCGATCAAGGCTCTCCTGTATTTACCGCTGTGGGGACCGAGTACTGCAGGAATCCCATACATGTTACATCCGGTACCGATAGCTGCTGCCTTCTGGGAGTAGGCACCCCATGCAAGTCCTACTGCACCAATACGGTTGAGCGAATAGTCTGCAATCTCGGCAAGGTTGCCTGAAAGGTTTCTGCTTGCAAAGATTGCAGCGACCTTATGGCATGTAGCCGAAATGTGGGCGTTTGAGACGCAGGATCCGGTGTTAAAGATATTACCTCTCTCGAATCTGCCGGGGAATCTCTCATAGAGCGTTTTGCCGTCAGCATCCTTGTACATACCGATGTCCATTGCAGAACATCCGGAAACTGCAACGATGTAGTTCCTGTTAAGGAATTCTTCTGCGATGTTGTATACGTCCTTGGTACCTGCAGGGAAGTTGGAACATCCAATAATTGCAATAACACCAGGGGTTGTACCCATAACCAGGTTCAGGCCTTCTGCCCTGATTTCTGGATCGCTTACCTGACCTCTTCCGGCTCTTACAAGGCCTTTCTCTTCAGCAATTGCCTTCTGGGCAGCCTTCTCGATCAAGCTTAGGACTGGAATTTCCTTGTTGCAGACCTGCTCGCACCTGCGGCAGCCTACACAGTAGTCGTGTAGTTCTTCAAGAGCAGAATAATCTCCTCCCTTAGCCACTGCAATTGCTGCAGGGATTTCCAGCTCTTCTGGGCATGCCAGTGCACATTCTCCACACTCTGCACACTTGGAAACAAGAGCTTTCATCTCTTCGTCTGTGGGGATGGCTGAGAGCCCTTCGGCTTCGCGGATTGGAGCCATCTTTAGAGCGACCTTGGGTACAAGTTCTCCCAGTTTTTCTAAATCAAGCATCACGCAGCCAGGAATCTTGCCACTTACCAGGTCTTCTACGATTGCATCTACATCATCATTGGTCCTGTCTGGCAGACCATACATGATCTTTTCATTGGATGCGATAATCGGGATCTTAAGCTTCTGTCCTTCCTCAACGAGGTCAGCTCTTACACACTGTTCGTCAAGAACGATTACATCAGGAATTCCAGAGCGTACGATCTTCAGCTCTTTTGAAATGGTACCGACAATTTTTGCATAGGGGGCTTTTCTGTCCTCTCTCTTGTACCTGGTCATGTCGAATGCGGTACAGCAGAGACCTCCTATCTCCATCTTATCAGTCAGGCCATTGCCTTCCATGTAGTCCATGATGTAGGTGACACCAGCAACGTTGTGCCCAATGGCAATAATGACTGGCTTTGAAGCATCGATTGTTCCCATACCGGTTTCAACAAGAGGGGCTTCAGGATCGGACTTCGGGAAGCCGAGTGCAGTAACCTGAGCGATATCGGAAACTTCCATACCTACGTGGTCAAGAACACCAGCGAGCATGGCCTTATTATCATAGTCAATTGCTGCTGCTTCCTGCCCTGCGTGTACAGTTGCAAGTAGCTGGCCTACCTCTTCTTCAACATATTCCATTACGGGTTTGAGATCGCCAAGGGTCTTCGGCTGCAGACCTGTAACAAGCTGAATATTGGGGGCAATAACATTTGAAGCACCCATGTTAATCGGCATGTCTTCCCCAAAGAGGTCAATAAGGTGATTGAGCAGGTGGCGGCCGTGGGCACTGTGACATGCACAACCTGTGAGACAGCGGAGGAAGAACTCTCTTGCAGCTTGACCTTTCATGTCAAGACCGCAAGCACCTCTCTTGTTCCCTTCCAGGTTACACGGTCCAAATGTACAGTAACAACACTGGTCACACATTGGGGTGTAGACAGGCTCATAGCGGTCGAACAGCGTAAAACTCCAGTCCCTTAATGTTGCAATTGAAGGGAAGGGAGTTGGACCCATTGGACCCGTTACTTCAGCAGCCTCTTTTGTTGGCTTAACAGCCTCCTTTGCTGCTCCTACAATATTATTAATAGTGATCTGAACGGATTCCAGATCTTCTATAGAAAAACTCCCGGTAGTTAGTTTGCTCATTTGAGCTTTACCTCCTAAATTTGTATAAAGTCGACTTTACCAAGACGATTGCAATTTTTAATTTTTCGGCATATTGTTAACGATTATATAGTATACTCCTTGCCGTCTGCTTAAAGTTACAACCGTGTAAATAAATGTGCTTCTGGTAAAATGCTATTAGCTACTTTTTTTTCAATTAGCGAGTATTTCACCAGCGTTTTTCCAGCTAAAGTTGTTTTTAGAGGAAATATTTCCACATAAAAGTCGTTTTTAGGGCTTAATCTCTCTTCACAACCATTTTTACGCCCTTTGTTTCAAAAAAACCGTTTTTGCCAACGATTGAGACCTTAATCCTAAGCAGAGGTCGCTACCGATGGATAATAAACACTAATTAAATGTCTTAACGTACCAAATCTATATAATATTTTCTAATTTGTAACACGCATTTCGAGATGGGTAAAATGTGAATATTCAAATCAGATGACTTCACAAATTTATTTGAACTTATTATACAAAAAAGAAGTTAGTGCCTTTAGATACCGGTTTTTCACTAAAAGTCATTACAGTACTGGCGTTTTATTTCTTAGTGATATTAATTGATAACAATCACACTTTTTATTCATATTAAACATAACTGATTGTGTAAATATTTGTTACCAAATGAGATGCTAAGCTTTAAACAAAACTTATCTTTGCTGGAGATATAAAATTTGAAGAATATCCTGAATTTTATAAATATATATGGGATAAATAAATGGAAAATTATTTATAGGCTTAGCATTGTCATATGGCTTTACACAGTAAACGCCGTAAACTATTTTTGTATTTTTGCAGGAAACACATAAATATGATATTTCCAATTGAATATTAATTGATATATTTTTTTATTAAAATACAACGTTTTCAAATAAAAAATGACATTTATCCATTTTCCAATAAGATCACTTTTTAACAGGTCCATTCTTGAACAAATTAGAATATCTCTTTAGGAATTGATTTTGCTCTTCTCATGAGCTTTAACCTATAATTTAGGACTTACGCAGTTGAACTGAAAAACCAACAGCATTAAACCGTTAACTGTCTGAAATGTGATTTTAATCCACAGTGTTTGACGTACTTGATTTTGTTCCTCAAGTGCGCAAGTCCTATGATTTATTTCATCGAAGATTTGGAACGAGGGAAAATTGGATCAGTTAATATGAGACCTTTGAAAAATAGAATATTAAATAAAGTGAACGCCTGAGTCAGAATATCCGGAAATTTACTGGCTTATGTATAAAGCATTTAAGTAGACACTCAATTTAATTTCATAAAATTTTCAGAATTAAGAGTTTTACTCTACAAACCTAGTATATTCATTATCTTGTCTTCAGTCAGCTATTTCAAACCCTTAAATGATACAGTTATACGCAGGTAGAGGATTTAAACGATTACAGCAGAATTCAACGTGTATCTGGTATACTGCGAAGCTTACAAATAATTGCTTGCAGGGTATGTTATACGTTGCTATGCAGGCAAATCTCAATTATCAAGCCAATGAAGATGATATAATATCAGTAATCAAGTCAATGGAAATATATCATTCTAAGCTGAGATGCTTTATCTGGGTTGCAGGTAAGGTACTCAAACCGACTCAAATTCTCTAATTACTTCAAATTCAAGGCAGTTTTATACGATATTAACCAGAGAGTAATTGGAAATATAAACCGGAGAGTAATTGGAAATATGTTTGACCTTAATGCAACTTACATCCCTGGAGGCGGAACAGGTGACAGGTAAAGATTCTATTTTCGCAAGTCCGTCAATAGCAATCATTGCCCTTTGCACAGTTTCATTCTTCCTTGAAATAATTCCTGGCATAGGCAATGCCTATTTTAGCGCTCTTTATTTTGACCCTAACCATTTTGTAACAAGACCGTGGACGCTTATTACATACATATTTCTGCACAGTGGTTTATTTCACCTTTTATTCAATATGCTCGTCCTGTACTTCTTTGGAACTGCACTTGAGCAACGGGTAGGGAACAGACAGCTTCTCACTATTTTTTTCACTGCTGGAATCCTATCGGCAATAGGGTATACCTTTTTAACCCAGCCAATTTTCAATATATCTCCTGGCCCGATGGTTGGTGCTAGCGGTGCAATTTATGGGGTCTTTGCCGCTCTTACAATACTTGAGCCAGAGAGCCGTGTCTATGTTTACTTCGTCCCGATGAAGTTAAAACATGCCCTGGTGCTTTTTGCTTTCTTTGATTTTCTGATGGTTAACTCCTCGGACACGATAGCCCATACAGCCCACCTCAGCGGTCTCATTGTCGGTCTTTATATGGGTTTCCGCATAAAGAAAATTCAGGAAAATGCTCTAAGATCCAGGTACATCGGCAGGTGGTAACTCTGGAAGGGAATGACCTTCTAGAGGGCACATACTACCATCCGAGACCCAATCCAGGAGAAAAAATCCCTATCCTGGTCTTGAATTTCAAGAGGCTATTTGCAGCCTGGTCTCCAGAGTTAAGAAAGACCCTGTACTTTGAAAAATCGCCTGAGGATGAAGACCTGAAGAGGATACGGGAAGTTACTCTTCTCCACGTCTATGACTGGCTTGCGGGCAGGGAAGGGGTAATAGAGCTTACTGATCCGGAATTTGAGCAGTTCACGGAAATTTATGAGGCTTTTCTGGAGAGACTAGGAGAGATCCAGTATCTAAGGCGTAAAAAAGGGCGAAAAACGGAAAACATTTTTGAGCTCAAGGAATCTCCATATGTTATTCGGGAAGTAAAAAAGGGACCTTTTTCCGATAATTTATAAATATAAATTACTACGTTTTATAGAACTACATTTTGAATATACGTTTTATAGATTGGAATTTTTGTTCTGCCGGAGTCCCTTCCTGTTCGCAGGAAGATTCTTGGTTTTTCAATCCAAATGTTTATAGAAGGATAAAGTTGCAAACTCCGATTGCCTTAATATGCAAATGTTTTACTACAGAAAAGCAGATATAAGGTATCATCGGATTGAATGCAAAATTGCGGTATCAAGATATAAATCTTAGAAATTCGGAACTTTAAACCTCAAAAGCTGACCGCGGAAGCATTAAACTCTGCACCGGCAGATTGGAGGGCTGCTGGAATTGTAGCTTCCCCCAGAGTTAGTGCTGTATGGTCATATGGCGCAAACAAATAAGGAACAGGTTCCGTGAACCGCAAGATCACAGAGGACATTGATGATGAAACCTGTAAAAAGCGGAATTGACTCAATCTCAAAATACCTCCGCTCGAAAAAAGAAATTGGCAGGCGGAAAATAGGACTTTTAGTGGATGGTCCGAATATCCTCAGAAAAGAATTTGATGTAAATCTTGAGGAGATAAGGGACGTCCTGAAAGACTATGGAAATATCAAAATCGGGCGCGTTTTCCTTAACCAGTACGCCTCTGACAAGCTTGTGGAAGCTATCGAAAATCACGGGCTTGAGCCTATAATTTGTTCGAGCGATGTTGATGTGCGCCTCGCGGTAGAGGGCATGGAGCTAGTATATAATCCTAACATTGACACTCTTGCGATCGTTACAAGGGACGCGGACTTCAAGCCGCTGTTAAACAAAGCAAATGAACACGGAAAAGAGACTATCATTTTTGGGGTTGAACCTGGTTTTTCTACAGCTCTCAAGAATTCTGCGGACTATGTTATTCTTATGAAGAAAGACAGAATGAGCAGTTATGATGAGTCCGATGGAATGGGACCAGGCGAAAGAAAAATTGATGCATCGGAATATCAGGACAGCATATATGAAGAATCCGTAGAAAAGACCTGATTTACGCCTGTCCTTTTTTGATATTCCGTTCTCACTTTTTTAAGGATAATCGACTCCTACGCCGAGGATTTCTTTTTCTCCTGCAAAAACATCCCGTGCGATCTCAGCACAGCCTATTGCGGCATGCCACATTCCGAGACACTGGCATTCCTGCCCCAGATGTGCACGGATTTTTTTCTGCACATATTCGAATTCGCCTACAGACCCCGCAAGAAAAACTTCTCCTGCTGTTTCATAGTCTTTAAGAAGAAGCTGCATAGAAACAATTTCCATGGCTGCAAACAGCGCAATAGTATCAAGTGCCAAGAGAGCAGGACTTTCTTCTTTTTTGGCTGCACTGAGTAGTTCTTCCCTATCTTTATAGGGGGTCATTTTCAAAGCTCCTGCGTTTATAAAAGCCTGATTTGCAGTGCAATATCCTTTGTCTACATCCCTGATAGCTTGCAAGTCAAGAGGACCGTGATGAACACCCGGAGCGAATATACAAGCATCGATTGCCCCAATTACCTTCCCATCGGCAACGGCAAGAGTAACAGTATTTGAGCTTATATCGGAAACCACGAAGTTCTTATAGCCAAGGCACAGGATGTGGTAAGCAATTCCCAGCTTTTCAGGGCTTGTAAGATGGGAAAATACCTTCATTCTGGAATCCACCTTGCTCTCCATATGAAGGCCAGGAATTGCTATTGCCGGAACTCCCGAATTTCGGATGGCATCAAAAACTCTTGTGCCCCCACCTGTCTTTTTTCCTGCTCCTTCAACACTCCTAAGCCCTCTTCCTTCCAGGCTCCTTACATCCTTAATTGTGGAAAAACCATCTCCCATCGAGTACGTCAATGCGATAAGGTCAATTGTCTCACGCCGAATTCCAAAATGTGACTCAAGCGAAGTCAGAATCTCATTTTCGGACATGGCCGCTGCCTCAGCCCTTTCAAGCTCAAAGGTCAGGGTATTTTCCCTTTCTATGAGAGCAAAACGCATCGCAGTTGTGCCATGATCAATACCTATAAACCCCAATTACTGGTCTCTCCTTTAACGCCTCAGAAGGCAGTTTTTAAGATTTCGTTCAGTTCGTCCATAATTCTATCTCCCTCTTCAGCGGTACCAACTGTTGTTACCAGTCTTATTTCCTGAAAACTCCTGCCTTCAGAGAGCAATAGCCTCAAATTCCCTCTCGCATCCGCACGCAATACCTTTCCGGTGAGGCTTCCTCCTGCAATGCCTTTTACGGAAATTACGGTTGGAATTACCTTTTTTACTTCAGGGTGCTGGCTTACAAGCTTTACAAGTTTCTTACCAGCTCGTCCCCCGATAATTGTCGTATGGACTCCACCAAGCTTATTTTTAGAGGAGCTTTGTGCGTTCTCCTGTAAGTTACTTTTATTTTCCTTCATTGTAGTCAAACCGGTAACCTGTTACCCTGCCAACTTTTTCCTTATCCCATTTATTCTTTTTTATATTTATTATGCACATATTTATCCGGTTAGAATCTCAAGGAAGTATTGTAGGCTATAAGCCCTTTTATTAAGGTTTTGCCCTGAAGCCAGAAGCTATAAAAAGAAGCCTTTCCAGAATCCCGGGCACAGAATTTGCCGAGTTCTGGATCGTTTCGTTTTTCCTCTAAAAACACCTTTTTGGAAAAATCCGTTTTTTAGTTAAAATCAGATCTTTTCAAGTTCTTTCATGCTTATGAGCTTGATATTCTCTTCTTCAAGCGTTTTAATTGCCTTTTCAATGTCATTGACCCTTACTATTAAAAGGGCTTTCTGATCCCTGGTGACAAAGGCATATGCATAATCAATATTGATCTTGACTTTTCCGAATACTTCTGCAATACGGGACATGCTGCCAGGGACATCATCCATTTCGATCCCCAGAACATTGGTTTCGGAAACGGTAAACCCTGCATCATGGAGTATACTGTGAGCATAATCGGACCTGTCCACAACCATGCGGATTATTCCGAAGTCTCCTGACTCGGCAATGGTAAACGCCCTGATATTTATGCCGGCGCTTTTCAACTTATTTGCGACATTTGCAAGTCTGCCAGGTTTATTTTCCGCAAAAAGGGAAATCTGCTTTATAATTTTATCTTCCATTCCAGCACCCATGTCCTTATATTGCTTGTTCTATGTCTTTATACTGTTTATTCTCGTTCTCTCTTACTTCTGTTAATCCTACCAGAGTATAATATAAGTCTATATGTCAGAGTAATATAAGTCTCTATTATATTTTAAGCTTACATACAGTCTTTAAGCTTATAACCAGTTATGGCCAGCTCAGCAACTAACTGCCTTTTTAGAGTATTATTTACTGATATTGTTCCTGTTTATAAGCCTAAATCATTTCTGCGTTGGTTATTTTATATTACATATAAAAACTTTTACTTTACATCTGGTTCCGCATTATAAAAAAACTTTGAGAGATCGTCCCAAAAAAAGTGAAACCTGCAAGACAGTAATATTTGCAGGTTTTGTTTTCGCTCTTTGAAGCTTTCAAATCTTTCGCTTGTCGATAACTTTCTTTGATTTTCCTTCCGAGCGGGGCAGAGAGCCGTGCTCAACCAGCTCCACCTCGGCTGCAAGATTCAGTACACTTTTAAGTGCACTCGAAATCTTTCTTTCAAGTGCCATCATATCTGACATTTTATCGCTAAAGACAGACTCATTCATTTCGATCTGGACTTTCATGGAGTCAAGGGGCCCAATCCTGTCTACAATGATCATGAAATGGTTTCCGACTTCAGGAATCGTCATGAGGACCGATTCGACCTGTCCTGGGAATACATTGATACCGCGCACGATAATCATATCATCCGAGCGCCCACTTATGCGTGTAATCCTGGGATGGGTTCTTCCGCACACGCAGGGCTCCGAAAGCTTTCGGGTAAGGTCCCTTACTCTGTAACGAATTAGAGGAAGAGCTTCTTTATTAAGAGTCGTGATCACGAGTTCTCCAATCTCGCCATCAGGAACAGGCTCATTTGTTTCGGGATTAATAATCTCAACAAGGAATTTGTCTGCCCAGATATGAATTCCGCACTGTTCTGAGCATTCGGTAAAGAGAGGACCACTCATTTCCGAAGTTCCGTAAATATCATAAGCTTTAATCCCTGATTCGTCTTCTATACGTTTTTTGAGTTCCTCAGACCAAGGTTCAGCCCCGAAAAATCCCATTTTTAACTTTGTTTCGTTCTCTATGCTGATGCCTAGTTTTCTTGCAGTCTCGATTATATAAAGGAAGTAAGAAGGTGTACAGGCAATCGCAGTCGTGCCAAGATCTTTCATTAGTTGAATCTGGCGTTCAGTATTCCCGGAGCTTGTAGGAAGTACTGTTGCGCCCAGTTTCTCACTTCCATAATGAGCACCGAGTCCACCTGTAAAAAGACCATAGCCATAACTTACCTGAAGGATATCATTTTTCCCCAGTCCAACAGAAGTAAATCCTCTTGCAAGGGACTCTGCCCATTCATCAATATCCTTCTGGGTATACCCTACAACTATCGGTTTGCCTGTTGTACCTGAAGAAGCGTGAAAACGGGCGAGTTTTGAATTCGGGACGCAAAACATACCTGTTGGATAGGTGTCTCTGAGATCCTGCTTAACTGTAAAAGGTAACTTCCTGATATCTTCAAGAGTTTGGATGTCTTCCGGCTTAACCCCATGTTCATCAAATTTTTTTTTATAGAATGGGGAGCGCTCATACACATAATGTACAAGTTGTTTCAACTTTTCTTCCTGTAGCTTTTTTAAATCCTCTACAGGCATTGTCTCTATCTCAGGATCCCAGTATTCTGGCATTTTTTCACACTCTGTATATCTTATGTTCTGGGCTCTCGATGTCAGGCCCTGTATTCTCTAGCTTGTATTTTGAATAACTCGTTTCATGCCCTTTTAAGGTCATGCTTCAGTCTCGGTTTTCTCTTTACTTCTTAACGTTGCCTTCTTGCTCCGGAATTTATTATTTCCAACGGATAAATACTCCCGTAAATATAATATGAAGGTCAGCTGGATTAATATGAAGATTAAGCTAGATTCTCATATAAATATTAGCTGTTAGGCCGAAAAAAAGATTTTATAAATAAACCTGACTGCATAGATGGAAAAAATTTTTCAGGTATGCCGATATGGGTTTTGAAATACCTCGGCAGGTTTACCAATAGCTGGTAAATTTGATAATTACAGGATTCAATTACCGAACTCCGGTAACTTATGAAGCAAAATGAGATTTCAAGTATACTACGAGGTAAGGGATTTTTGAAGTATATTCTAAAGAATGAAATCCCTTTTTATTATATTCTGAAGAATGAAATCTGTTTTTATTTTGAGAAGATTACTTATTTTCAAGCTATTCGATATCATCCTTAAAAGAGATCTCTTTTGGCGTTACTCCGAGAGAAGCTTCAAGAATTTTCTTTGTCCTTTCCCTGCATTTATCCAGCACTTCTTTCATGTCGCCGATCACATCGATTCCTGCAGCTCCGGAATGGCCGCCTCCTGTGCCGTTATATTCGTTACTTATATCTTCCATCAGCTGGCCAAGATTAACTCCGGCACTTACAGCATCACGTTTTGCTCTTGCACTTATCCTGGCGCTTTCGCCTTTGGCTGTGCCAACAAAAGCAATATCTGCGCCGATATTAATGAGCATGGAAGATGCAGAACCTCCGAAAGAACTTACATGGGAAGATGCTATCAACATATCCTGTACTCTATCTAGCTCGACGCGGCTTGCAGCTTTCAGGATAGCTATGCGCATGGAAATATCCTGTGGGGTAGCAGCCATAAGGTCCAGCACTTCACCATACTCAACGCCGCTACATTTTATAATTTTAGACACTGTTCGGAACGTATCTGCCGATGCATGTTTGAAATGCCCGGTATCCGTTACGATTCCTGTGAGCATCCCGATCCCCACCCGTCGGTTAATAGGTGCTCCCATTGCTTTTAAGATATTGTAAACTATTTCTACGGTAGAGGTACTGTTTCTGTGCAGGTAGAATTCGGCATTTTCTGTCAAAGCAGTAGTTGTATGGTGATCGATCACGCAATACCTGGTAAGCTCCAGATCATTTAATTGCGCTTTTGTGGAGGTATCAACCACGACGACAAAACCGTAATCAGCAGGATTGGGATTATCCACCACCTCAATTGCAAGTCTTTCTATAAGCACAGACGCTACACGGTTGCACCCATCCACAAGTCCGACGGTGCCTCCGATAGCCTCTGAAAGGGCAAAAGCACTGCTAACCGCGTCCGGATCTGCATTCCGGTGGCACAAATATAAAATATTTCGATAGTCAAGGAGCCGGTTGAAAAACTCCTCTTCATCAACTTCCATTGTCCACTCTGGCAATATATTTTATAGGCATCGATTTCCTTGGATTCAAGAATTTCGAGATTTCCGCATGACTTAGGATGAATTTTGACAAAGCTATACTTTATTTAAAATTCCTTATGCTGGAATGAAAAATAAAATTATTGTGCTCTGGGGCCCAAGGCCTGCTGAATCTGCTCCTGAAGCTGTTTAAAGCGAGATGTGAGCCTTTCTTCCTGCCTGGAAATGGACTGAAGCCTGAGTGAGAGAGTTTCTTCCCTATCTTTCAGTTTTGTAATGGACTCTCCCTTGCTCGTTTTTATTACCAGCTCCCCTACATTGCGATAGACTACTGCGTCGTCAGTGAGTCTTTCTAGTTCGTCAAGAGCCATTTTGGACTCTTTTTGCATAGCTTCAATCTGTGATTTTTGCATAGCCATAGCCTGTATCTGCTGCTGTATCTGCTGAAGCTGTGCTATCTGGTTCTGAACTTGAGGAGGTAATTCTGCAGTCATATGATTTTCACCTGAGTCCTCAATAAACCTGAAGGGATTTTAATGTTTCTGTCCTTACAGCTTCCGAAAAATTTCTCTTCGCCGCCTTAAATGAATCTGGAGCCCTTCTGCCAGAAACTTAAATAACAGATTAATCCATAGATAACAGTATTATATTTATTGATCTGAAGTGGAAATGACTTAGTTATTCCCAAACTGAGGATTTGAGAAAATCGCCTGGGAAAGAATAGTTATAAAAAGCCATTTATCAAAAAGAGATCGTAAAAAAATTATTTGCCAAAGAATTAGTGTAAAAATCAGAGAATAACGGGAAATAATAAGGGGATAATTATAATTAACCTTATTAAATTATAATTGGCTCATTAAGATCAATTTGAACTTTAAATTAATTAATACGCAGGAGATATTCGAAAATGGAAAAAGGCGTAAACCTTAGAGAGATAAAATCTCTGCTTGAAAAATTCACCAATGCCCATGGAATCTCAGGCTTTGAGGATGATATCCGGGAACTCCTTGAAAAGGAACTTGAACCCTATGTTGATACCATGCGCAGAGACTGCATGGGAAACCTTATAACTCTCAAAAAAGGAGAGGGTCCTTCCATAATGCTGGCTGCCCATATGGACGAAATCGGGCTCATGGTCAGGTATATTGATGATAACGGCTTCCTCAGGTTTGTCGGGATCGGGGGATGGTTTGACCAGACCCTTCTTAACCAGAGAGTTGTACTTCACGGCAAAAAAGGTTCAATTCCCGGAGTCATCGGGTCCAAGCCTCCTCACGTAATGAAAGAGGAAGACAGGAAAAAACCCGTGAAGCTGGACGATATGTTCATCGATATAGGAGCAAAAGACAGGGAAGATGCTGAGAACCTTGGAATTGAGATAGGCACGGCAGCTTCTATTGACCGGAACTTTGTGTCCCTGGCAAACGGAAAGGTAACTTCAAAGGCCTTTGACAACCGTGCAGGCCTTGTAATCCTTATTGAGGTCATGAAACGGCTTTCCAAACACAAAATTGGAGCAAATGTCTATGCAGTAGGTACTGTCCAGGAGGAGGTAGGGCTGAAGGGAGCAAGAACCTGTGCTTTTGGAATTTGTCCAAACGTTGCGCTTGCTCTTGATACGACTATCCCTGGAGACCATCCGGGTATAAATAAGACCGACTCTTCCCTGGAACTAGGAAAAGGCCCTGTAGTCACTGTAGCCGATGCGTCCGGAAGAGGCCTTATAGCTCATCCGCAAGTTCTTAGGTGGCTTAAAGAAACTGCTGCTGATAATGACATACCCTATCAGCTTGGAGTTGGTTCGGGAGGAACAACCGATGCAACCTCAATACACCTTACAAGAGAAGGTATCCCTACAGGTACAGTCAGCATAGCCACCCGATACATCCATTCCCCTGTTGAGGTTTTGGATACGGCAGATATTGAAGCATGCGTTTCCCTCATTGTAAAAGCAATAGAGAACGTAGGCAAATATTTTTAAAATCCTCTTGAGAGTAAATTCTAGGTAATTTTATGCAAGAGTCGCATACACTTTGCTCCGCATGTTACGGGAAAACTCTTGCAGTTATGTTTTTCTGACTTTTTCTTCTTTTCTTCTACTTTTCTCTCTTTTACCCTAACCTTTGCTATTGTTATTTTTTAATTTTTTGAATAAGTGATTTTAGAAAGAGATTATTCTTTTTAAAGTTGAATACATTGTTAACTGTAAACTAAAAATACTATGGTATACCTATTGAGGAAAAGTTTCAGAGAGCCACGGCGTAAACTAGGAAATCTTCCTGAAAAAGCCGGGTTCCTGAGAAAAAATATATGTAATATTTGTATTAATACATTGGAGCTTGCAAAATAGGACATAATATTATAAAATTGTAAGTATTATATAGATATTATTTTCCTGTATTGCCGAAGAAACTATCTTAATAAAACAAAGACTGAGGGATTATATTATTCGAAAATATCCGCTTTCTGGATACTACTTTGAGAGACGGTGAACAAACACCCGGCGTTGCGCTGGCAAAGGACAAGAAGCTCTTAATCGCCCGAGCGCTTGATGAGATGGGAATCTCGATAATAGAAGCTGGTTCTGCAATCACTTCCAAAGGTGAAAGAGAGTCTATCAAGGCTGTTGCAAATGCAGGGCTTGATGCTGAGATTTGCAGCTACTGCAGGATCGTAAAGTCCGATGTTGACCGTGCTCTGGAATGTGATGTTGACTCAATCCACCTTGTAGCACCTGTCTCGGACCTTCATATAAGAACGAAAATCAAAAAGGGTCGGGATGCAGTACGGCAGATCGCATCTGAAGTAACGGAGTATGCCAAAGACCACGGCCTGATTGTGGAATTGAGCGGAGAAGATGCTTCGCGTGCAGACCCTGGGTTTCTAAAGGCTATCTATGCCGACGGAATCTCTGCGGGTGCTGACAGGTTATGCTTCTGCGATACTGTAGGCCTTCTGGTACCTGAAAGGACAACCGAAATTTTCCGGGACCTGTCTTCTTCCCTGAAAGCCCCAATCAGCATTCACTGCCACAACGATTTCGGTTTTGCAACTGCGAACACGGTTGCTGCCCTAGCGGCAGGGGCAAAACAGGCCCATGTAACTGTAAACGGGTTAGGAGAAAGAGCTGGAAACGCATCCCTTGAAGAAGTGGTAATGAGCCTGGAATGGCTCTACAAATATGATACAGGTATCAAACACGAGATGATCTACCGGATTTCGAGACTTGTAAGCCGGCTTACAGGCGTTCCTGTATCACCCAATAAAGCTCTTGTAGGTGGAAATGCATTCACTCACGAAGCAGGAATCCACGTCCACGGTCTTCTGGCAGATAAGGCGACCTATGAGCCGATGAGTCCCGAATATATTGGAAGGCAGCGCCAGATTGTACTTGGAAAACATGCAGGACGCAGCTCGATTACCCTCGCCTTAAAGGAAATGGGGCTTGTAGCTGACGACGCCCAGACCGAAGAAATTTTCAACCGGGTCAAGCAGATGGGTGACCAGGGAAAACACGTAACTGATGCTGACCTGCACACTATTGCAGAAACCGTACTTGATATTTATAAGGAACCTCTGGTAAAACTGGAAGAGTTTACCATTGTGTCCGGCAACCGGGTGACTCCAACGGCATCAATAAAACTTAACGTAAAAGATAAAGCTATAGTACAGGCAGGAATCGGGAACGGGCCTGTAGATGCTGTAATCAACGCAATCCGGAGAGCTGTAAGTTCCTGCGCGGAAGATATTATCCTTGAAGAATATCATGTAGACTCGATCACTGGCGGAACCGATGCTCTTGTTGAAGTAAGGGTAAAACTTTCCAAAGACGGAAAGGAAGTTACCGCAAGCGGAGCCAGGACGGACATTATAATGGCTTCCGTAGAGGCTGTAATGAACGGCATGAACCGCCTTATCCGAGCTGAGTGATTTCAGAAAGAATGAGTTTTAAAAATTTCTCAAGAGGGATCTTATATCCTCTTCTCTTTTTCCTGCTGGAAAAATTTTTGAAATCGTACACTGCTGATGTTTCTGGATCAGGAAAAAACCTTATCCATATATACATGATCGATTATGATATATCTGCAAAATTAATAACGAGAAATTGCGAGTGTGAGAGATAAATATTTCTAATGAACACACCCTTACTGGAAATGTGCTCATCTTCAGGTGAGTACCCAGTTAAATCACCATTTCAATAAATAAAAAGGAGCTAAATAATGACAACCGGGTCAACAGAAAAAGTTAATGGCGCAAGGGCTCTGATAAAGTGCCTGGAAGAAGAAGAGGTTGACACCATCTTCGGATATCCAGGAGGGCAGATTATTCCCTTCTATAACGAACTTTATGATTCGAATCTGCGCCATATACTTGTGCGCCACGAACAGGCAGCAGCTCATGCTGCAGACGGGTACGCCCGCGCTACTGGAAAGACCGGGGTCTGCGTTTCCACCTCAGGTCCCGGAGCAACCAACCTGGTAACAGGGATTGCTACCGCATACATGGACTCAGTACCTATTGTAGCCTTAACAGGACAGGTTCCGACGTTCCTGATAGGTAACGATGCTTTCCAGGAAGCCGACATTAAGGGAATTACCCAGCCCATTACCAAGCACAACTACCTTGTACAGGATGCAAACGAACTCCCGAGAATCGTAAAAGAAGCCTTCCATATCGCTTCTACCGGAAGGCCTGGCCCGGTATTAATTGACCTTCCAAAAGATGTACAGAATGCGGAGATCGACTTTTACTATCCTGACAAAGTAGAGCTTAGAGGATATAAGCCAACTTACAAAGGCAACACCCAGCAGATCAAACGAGCCGCTGAGGAAATTGCAAATTCCTGCATGCCTATTATATACGCAGGTGGCGGCGTGATAAGTTCTAATGCCAGCGCAGAGCTTGTAGAACTAGCTGAGACAATAAACGCTCCGGTTACGACTACTCTTCTGGGAATTGGTGCAATTCCAACCGAACACCCTCTGCATGTCGGGATGCTTGGTATGCACGGAACCAAATACGCGAATTACGCAATTCAGGAATCCGATCTTATTATTGCCGTGGGCGCAAGGTTCGATGATCGTGTGACCGGAAAACTCGAATCCTTTGCCCCCAACGCAAGGGTTATCCACATCGATGTAGACCCTGCAGAGATCTCAAAGAACGTAGAGGTTCAGATCCCAATCGTTGGAGATGCAAAACAGGTACTCAAGTCCCTGAATAAATATATCAAGCGTTGTAAATCCGAAGCATGGATTGAAAAGATAAAACAGTGGAAGAAGGAATACCCACTTACCTATAAACAGATGTCATCTGATGTTATAATGCCTCAGTTTGTCATCGAGCAAATCTCTGAGGCCTGCAAGGACGCAATTATAGTTACTGAGGTCGGGCAGCACCAGATGTGGGCTGCTCAGTTCTTCAAGTATAAAAATCCCCGCACTTTCATTACGTCAGGCGGGCTTGGCACGATGGGCTACGGTTTCCCTGCTGCCATAGGAGCAAAGGTTGGCAAGCCGGATAAAACGGTTATCAACATTGCAGGCGATGGCTCTTTCCAGATGAACTCTCAGGAGCTTGCAACTGCAGTCCAGAACGACATTCCGGTTGTTTCTGTGATCATTAATAACGGTTATCTGGGTATGGTCAGGCAGTGGCAGGAACTGTTTTATGATAAAAGGTATTCCCACACATTTATTAAGGGCAGTGTAGATTTCGTTAAACTTGCCGAGGCTTACGGGGCCCTTGGACTGCGTGCGGAAAGACCGTCCGAAGTAAGGCCTGCAATCGAAGAAGCTGTCACTTCGGGTAGGCCTGCCGTTGTCGAAGTGATTGTTGAATGCGAGGCAAATGTTTATCCTATGGTACCGGCAGGGGCTGCAATTAATGAAATCCTTGATACGGAAGAACATGCAGACACCCCCTGCGCTATGCCTGATCTGCGTACGGCAAAAGCTGATAGAATTCTCGACTTGGAGGAGCAGTAATGAAACACACACTGGCAGTCCTTGTGGAAAATAGGTCTGGAGTCCTCTCCAGGGTAGCTTCGCTCTTCTCAAGACGCGGATACAATATTGAAAGCCTGGCTGTTGGAGTCACTGAAGACCCCAAAACCTCCAGAATGACTATAGTAGTTGATGGCGATGACCATGTGCTCGAACAGGTTACAAAACAGCTTAACAAGCTAGTTGATGTGATCAAAGTTTCGGACATAGGAGGAGACGAAGCTGTAGAAAGGGAACTCGCCCTCATTAAAGTTGCAGCCGACGTGAGTGCGAGAACCGAAATTATCCAGATTGCGGATATTTTCAGGGCAAGGATAGTGGATGTAGCTCCTAAATCCATAACTGTCGAAGTAACCGGGGATGAAGCCAAAATTCAGGCAATAGAAAAACTCCTCAGGCAGTTCGGGATTAAGGAAATGGTCCGGACAGGTAAGATTGCTCTGGTTCGCGGCCCAAAGAAGGTTTAAATAATAAGGGCAGGTAAAGGAAGGTAGCTGCTGGATTATTTTTACAGATTGGGGCAGCCGAAAGCGTTTTAAACCCCTTGAAGCTTCAATAAAAGTAAGCCTGAGGTTTCAGGCCTCTGCTAAAACTTCAAAAGCTGCCCTATCCAAAAAAAGCAACTTTCCATGAATCAACTTAAAGCGACTTAATTCTCAGGGAAGTGAACAGATTTAAAAAAGATTTAATAATAGCTTCCCTAAAAAATATAAGGAGCTTTGCTCAAAAACTGAAAAATTCATCAGGAGAATCAAATATGGCAAATATAATTTATGATAACGAAACTACTTTTGATGCACTTAAAGACAAAACTATCGCAATAATGGGCTATGGAAGCCAGGGTCATGCTCACGCCCGTAACCTCCATGAGTCAGGGCTCAATGTTGTTGTTGGGCTCAGAAAAAGCAGTTCAAGCTGGGCAAAAGCCGAGAATGACGGCCTGAAGGTCATGACTGTGGCAGAAGCTGCAAAAGCTGCAGATGTTATCATGGTCCTCCTGCCGGACGAAAATCAGGCATCGGTTTATTATTCTGAAATCGCGCCAAATCTGGAAGCCGGTAATGCGCTTGCTTTTGCACACGGCTTCAATATTCACTACAGCCAGATTGTTCCCCCGAAAGACGTTGATGTTTTCATGGCTGCTCCCAAGGGCCCTGGTCACATTGTAAGAAGAACATATACCGAAGGTATTGGAGTCCCGGCTCTAATTGCAGTCTATCAGGACGCAACCGGAAATGCCAGGGACATTGCTCTTTCATATGTCAAAGGGATCGGTGCAACCAGGGCAGGCGTTTATGAGACTACTTTCCGTGAGGAAACCGAAACCGATCTTTTTGGAGAACAGGTTGACCTTTGCGGAGGAATCTCATCTCTCATAAAGACCGCCTTTGAGGTGCTTGTTGAGGCAGGATACCAGCCCGAGATGGCCTATTTTGAAACCTGCCATGAAGTCAAGCTCATTGTTGATCTTATCTATGAAGGTGGGCTTGAGAGAATGTGGCACTCCGTTTCCAACACTGCAGAATACGGAGGCATGACCGTCGGCCCCAGGGTTATTAACGAGGAGTCCCGCGAAGCCATGTATGAAGCCCTGGAAAGAATTCAGAACGGCGAATTTGCCAAGGAATTTGTGCTCGAAGGCATGGTCAACCATCCAGTACTCAAAGCCATGGAACGCCAGGAAAAGGAACACCAGCTTGAGGTCGTCGGAAAGCAGATCCGTGCAAACATCCCCTGGCTCAACAAGAAGATTGACGATGACTGATTCTACAGTAATTGACAGCCTGTAGACAGAAAATTCATAAATCTGGAAGTATAAAATCAATCCGGAGGGGAAATGATGCCAATAACAGGAGAAAGCAAAGTTATTAGCACTATCCTTAGCAGACGGAGCGTCCGGGAGTTTACAGACGAGCCCGTCAGCAAGGAAGATATCAACATAATCCTGAATTCAGGGCACTGGGCTCCTTCCGGATTGAATAATCAGCCCTGGCGTTTCATTGTTATCCGGGATAGAGAGACCATCCAGAAACTATCGGAATGCACGCATTACTCAGGTATCGTGGCAGGAGCTCCTCTGCTTATTGCTACTTTTCTGGATAATGAAACTTCTTACAACAGGACAAAAGATCTCGAGGCAATAGGGGCTGCAATCCAGAATATGCTCCTCACCTGCTGTGAACTTGGCCTTGGCGGAGTCTGGCTTGGAGAAATCCTGAATCAAAAAGAGAAGGTCAATTCTATTCTGGGATGCCCTTCAGAACTGGAGCTGATGGCAGTTCTTGCAATTGGGGAACCGGTTCCAAAGGAAAGGACTTCAACACGTAGGGCTCTATCCGAAATAGTATATGATGAGAAGTACGGCCAGAAATGGGAAGAATAAACCTATCTTGAGATTTTCAGGCTAAGTTTCCTTGTAATGGTTTTTAAATAGTTTAAAGGATATTTTAATATAATTAAGGATTAAGTTTATAAGCTATTTAGCACTATAGCCAGCCAGTTAACTGATTATAGATTAATCTTTTAGCGAACTGATATTAACTTTTTCACATGAAGGTCTGTAGTGTAGAGGATATCACTGGAGCCTCCGGAGCTCCGAACCTGGGTTCGATTCCCAGCAGACCTGTTTACTAAAACTCGGGTTTAAAGCATGGTTTTACTTTTTATACTCTTTGCCAGACAGAAAGTATAAGATCTAAAACAAAAACAGAACAAAGACCTGAAATAAAATAGAACATAAGTTAGAAGATGCAATTTAATGGCTAGAGGATTAAATCGTCGCTTCCTGCGTGCTGGAAGAAGGATATCTTTAGTTCAGTTAATTCTCATAGCGATAATACTGTATTTTTTGCTGCGTATACTTTTGCCGCTTTTGTGGACTCTGTTTTTGATCGTCGTTCTGATTATACTCTTGAAAGTAGTGCTGGAAAACTTTTAATAAACTTTTGATGCATTTTAGATATTTCTGAACTTCCGGACGTTGGAACGTTTTGTCTAGAAACAGAAGTAAATTAGTAACTATACACTGAATAGTTACTATTATTTTTCTTAGTTAACCTGATACACTTTCAACTTGCTGAACTCACAGGTCAAAACATGGTCGTATTCTCAGGCTCACTGTTTGACTTTTAGAATATGTCCTTTTACATCTTATTAAAAATGTCTAAAAACGGCTTAGAATGATAGGCGTTTTTTATTGTTATGGAAACACAAAAACGCAATGAGAAAGGAATCCAGAAAAACTTAAAAATGCAGTAATTTTCCTTAAAATAACTGAATTTTTCCTTTTATCTTGAGAAGTAGTAGTTTTCAATAACTGCTCTAATAGACGGTTTTAAAGTGATTTTAGGAAAACAACTGGATAATAGTAGCGTAATTAAATAGTTGTAAAAATATAAACTTGTGTAATGATTTTCTACTCTCATTACTAGTGCTTCGATTCCAAAATTAATTCCTTATTTTCTGGAATAATCCATGATCTTTGGATCTATTCAAAAGTCAAGTTTTATGAACCTACTTCGGAATCGCAGTACTAGTGCTTCGATTCCAAAATAGATTCCTTATTTCCTGAAAAAATCCGTGATCTTTGGATCTATTAAAGAATCAAGTTTTATGAACCTATTTCGGAATCGCAATACTAGATTTTGGAACGAATCATATGAACATCCCAAAGATATTCAACTTAACAGCACAAGATGCGTTTAATCATGTCTCAAGCAAGGTGTTCGCAGATCAGCAACTTTGCATGGTTCTAAAGTTGAGCGGGCAAGTTGATGAGACTTCCTTTGCCAAAGCGCTGCGTCTGACGTTAGACCAGGAACCTGTGCTGGGCTCCAGGTTTGTCGAGAACTGCGGCAACCCTTATTGGGGACGCAGAGATGATCTGGAAAAGATAATGATATGCTCCGTGATTGAAACCCCATCCCCGGAGCAGGGAATAATGACGTTTGTTAACGAGGCTTTGCATGCAGATACGGATCCCCTAGTAGTATCAAGAATCTTCAGAGAGAAAGAGACGGATACAGTCTGCATCAAAGTAAGTCACTCTGCCTGTGATGCCGGCGGGCTTAAGGAATATGTATCGATATTGTCTGACGTATACAGTAGGCTATGTGAAGATCCGAGATATTCCATTAGTCCGAATTTATGCGGTAGAAGGGATCAAAGTCAGGTCTTTAAGCATATAAAAGAGTTTAGTAGTATCGAACCAAAGGGTGGTCCAAGACCAACCTGGACGCTCCATCAAAAAGACGGAGTTTCACCAATGCGTTCCATCAGGTATATCCCGAAGGAGCGATTCATTAAAATTAAAAAGTATGCCCACGATAAGAAAGCAACTATAAACGACCTGCTCCTGACTGCATTATATAGGACGCTTTTTGAGATAAACAATACAGAGTATAAAGTACCCATGACTATCCAAGTGTCCATAGACCTGCGAAGATATTGCCCAGATAATGAAGCGGAAGCAATATGCAATCTTTCAGGAGCACTGTATCTTGGCGTTGAAAGAATACAGGAAGAAGTATTTGAGAAAACCCTTGAAAGAATTGTTTTTTTTATGAGAAAATTGAAAGATAATTACCCAGGAATCGAGAGCGCAAAAGGACTGGAATACAAGTACGGGCAAGGTTATCCTGTTATGGAGAAGTGGATAATAGAGTCAGGTGTACTAAGTAGGAAACACAACTTAACGTATCCACTGCTCTCAAATTTTGGGATCTTGAAGGAATATAACTTTGGAGTGTTGCTTACAGTAAAAGGGTATATTACAAGCCCTATCATGTATCCACCTGGGTTTATGCTAGGAGTTTGTACTTACAATGAGGAAATTACACTCTCCATTGGATACTGGGGGCAAGAAAACTATAGGCTTGTAGAGAGCTTCCTGGACGTCTATTTGGAGGAGCTCCCAGGATAAGATCCCACACGGGGAAAGTCAAAAGTGAAATTAAAAAAGAGAAAGTCGGCTAAGTGACCGTAAATCTTATTTTTCCAGGGTGTATAGTATTCTCCAGTAAGTTTCTTTTTTCAATTTTATCGAATAATTATACTTCTGAAAGTAGTACTGGAAAATTTTTAATTAATTTTTGATTTATTTCAAAGATTTCTGAACTTCTGGATGTTGGAACGTTTTATCTAGAAAGATAAGTAAATTAGTAACTATACACTTAATCGTTACTATTATTTTTCTTAGTTAAGCTGATACACGTTCAACTTGCTGAACTCACAGGTCAAAACATGGGCGTATTCTCAAGCTCACTGTTTGACTTTTAGAATATGTTCTTTTACATCTTATTTTAAAAATGTCTCAGAGCGACTTAGAACGATAGGCGTTTTTACTGTCAATGGAAACACAATATAGAACTTTTAGTATACTATCTTAAATATACTTCTGTCTTAGTTATATTATCTTCATATCCGCAATATTTACATTTTAAATAAGTCGTCGTTGTTTCTATAGTTCTTTTTGATTCTTTTATTTCTTGGATATCTGGATTTTTATATTCATAATATGCAAACTCTTTATTACACTTTTTACACGTAGTAGTATTGGAATGAAAAAGCGCATATATAAACAAACAACCAATGAAAATTAATAGAACCCCAAAATAAAAGAAAAAATGTAGATTAATATTGTATCCAGAAGAAAGTGTTAAAATAGTACCAGCTATAACAGATCCAATTCCCACATTTCTAACTTTAGTTTTCCCAAAATAACCTATTAATAATTCAGAAATCATTTTATGTAAAAAACTGTTTTTCCGAGTTCCATAATAATGGATGGTATTTTCATTATTAGTAAATGAAACTTCATTATTATTTCCAACTACTGATTTATCAATCTTATTTTCGGAACCAATCTTTATTGATGATTCATTATTACTATTGTTATTTGCATTATTATTAGAACCTATATTTATTGAATAATATTTTTTATCCATATATATTCCTTGTTACCTGTGTATAATCAACGAAAGATATATGAAAATAATTAATTTAAACTTTTTTAAAGATTTGCATATTTAGTGGTCAAAAACAAGCATTATCTGCTATTTTATGGCTGGTGACAGCTTACGTAGCTCTACCCCTACATTAAATGCTTTACTTGATCCTTACAATGGTCAAAAGTTCTATAAGATTACAAATATCGGAAAAATTACAAATTAATTCAAGTATGTAGATTCGACCTCATTATGGGGAAAAACATAATACTTGAAGCATAATTCCTATATCATCGCTTGTTTATTATAAAGAAAATTGCCCTTTCTGAGCTGAATTTTCCACAAGTGCCTATGTATTTGCTTTCTCGATTATTCCATAGTATATAAGAAGTTACTTGTTTCCTTCGATAACCCCACCCTAAAACGCAAAAAAACTATGAGATACACATGGGCACTTTTTAGATATCTTCTGTTGGCGTTTTTACTCACTCAAAAAGTATATAAAAATATGATTTAATGGTTTTTTTTAATTAAAAAAGAAAACCAGAATATTCTGGTTTCACTGCTCTTTCAAATACTCATCGATTGCTTTTGCGGCTTTCTTGCCAGCGCCCATTGCGCTGATGACGGTTGCTGCACCTGTAACAACGTCTCCGCCTGCAAAGACTCCACATTTGGAGGTTGCACCTGTTTCTTCATCTGCGACAACAGTGCCTTTTTTGTTCTGATCAAGGCCTTCCGAGCCTTTGAAAATCATTGGGTTAGGAGATGTACCGATTGCGATAACCACAACATCGGCAGGGATCGTGAATTCCGAACCTTCTACAGGGACAGGGCTTCTTCTGCCGGACTTGTCAGGTTCGCCGAGTTCCATTTTAATACATTCGACTGCAGTAGCATTGAATTTCTCGTCGCCAAGGATGCGGACAGGGTTTGTAAGGAGCCTGAAGGTTATGCCTTCCTCTTTAGCGTGCTCGATTTCTTCCCTGCGAGCTGGCATCTCTTCTTCCCCGCGACGGTAGACTATGCTGACTTCTTCAGCGCCAAGGCGGAGGGCTGAACGGGCGGCATCCATTGCCACGTTTCCGCCTCCTACTACCACAACGTGCTTTCCCAGCCTGACTCTGGTATCATATTCAGGGTCATAGGCTTTCATGAGGTTTACGCGGGTCAGAAACTCGTTTGCGGAATATACGCCATTGAAGTTTTCGCCCGGGATTCCCATAAAGCTAGGGAGGCCTGCGCCCGTGCCCATGAAAACCGCATCAAATTCATCACAGAGCTCGTCTAAGGTCTTGATCCTGCCGATTATATAGTTGAGCTTGAACTCTACCCCAAGCTGCTTAATATACTTAACTTCCTGCCGCACAATTTCCTTTGGCAGCCTGAACTCGGGAATGCCGTAACTCAGAACTCCGCCGGCCTTGTGGAGGGATTCGAAAACTGTTACTTTGTGACCCATCTTTACAAGGTCTGCCGCAGCAGTGAGACCTGCAGGCCCTGAACCTACAACGGCTACTTTCTTTCCTGTAAGCTCCGGAATCTCAGGAACCTTTACTCCCTGCTGGTGTTCATAATCGGCGCAAAAACGTTCGAGCCTTCCGATAGCGACTGACTGCCCCTTCTTTCCGAGTACGCAGAGAGCTTCGCACTGAGTTTCCTGGGGGCAGACGCGGCCGCAGATGGCAGGAAGAGCATTTGTGCCTTTAATCTTCTCGATTGCCCCTGAGAAATCTTCCTCACAGATCAGCTTGATAAAGCCTGGAATGTCCACATTCACAGGGCAGCCTTCGACACATTTTGGTTCTTTACAGGATAGACAGCGGGAGGCTTCGGCAAGAGCGTCTTCTTTCGTGTAGCCGAGAGCTACCTCATTAAAGTTCTTTCTGCGCTCTTCCGCAGGCTGTTCTGGCATCGGGATCCTTTCTTTCTTTGCTTTTGAGGTTTTTTCTCCATTTAATTCTTGCATTTTTCATCCCCTCCTTATCAGTGCAGTCCACACCTGCATTCTTCTTCGTATTTTTCCGCGGCTTTTGCCTCTTCGCCGCGATACATCGCAAGCCTGTTCATGAGTTGAACAAAATCAACTTTCCGTGCATCAAATTCAGGCCCGTCAACGCAGGTAAATCTTGTTTTTCCATCAACTGTAACCCTGCAGCCGCCGCACATACCTGTCCCATCGACCATGATGGAGTTAAGGCTGACCAGAATTTCAACATCATAGGGAGAAGCTACTCCTGCTCCTACCTTCATCATTATTGGGGGCCCAATGATCACAACTCTTGCAACCTTTTCACCGCTATCCAGAATCTGTTTCATGATGTTGGTCACAAACCCGTGGTGTCCTTTTGATCCATCATCGGTCGCGATATACAGTTCGGAGCTGGCATCTTTCATTTCCTCTTCAAGGATAAGAAGGTCCTTGTTCCGGGCTCCTATAATGGAAATTACCTTGTTACCCACTTTGCTATATGCCTTTGCCTGAGGATATAACGGGGCAACTCCTATACCTCCTCCTACAAGGATAACAGTACCGAGTTTCCTTACATCGGCAGGGGTGCCAAGAGGTCCGACGAAGTCTTCCAGAAACTCGCCTGCAGAAAACTTTGCAAGCTGTTTTGTAGTCTTGCCCATCTCCTGAAATATTATGGTTACTGTGCCTTTCTCTTTGTCAAAATCGGCGATTGTAAGGGGAATCCGTTCTCCCTTTTCATCAATTCTGAGGATTATGAACTGTCCGGCTTTCGCAGCCTTTGCCACGTCAGGGGCGTCTATTACCATCCTGTGCACTGACGGAGCGATTTCTTCCTTTTTCAATATTTTATATGCCATGAGATCACATTTTCCTGAGTAAAAGCAATTCTTTTGAGCAAATGAATCGGTAAATTTTGATACGGCGGATCTCCTCACGGATTTTTCGCACTACAGAGCTTTCCCGCCTGGACGCTCTCCTTATATTGATTAATGGGATATATATTCTCCCAAATAATTTTAATTATTTTGTCCGTCTGGATCATTTTTTTGTTGAACTATAAGTACCCTTTCTGTCAATGCTTCCTTTTAAAAGAGTCTGGGTATTCTTCAACTTTTTGACCATTGTTGCAATAATTTAATAAATATAATGGATATAATAAATTAAGGGGTAATCCCTAAACAGATTATATCAGGAAGTTAATTGGCGGAGAGGGGGGATAAAGCAAACTCAGTGCAAACTATATCCAGATAGATAACCGAATTTTATGGCCGTATTTGAACTTGAAAATTTAAAACCTTTGCCTGAGAGAGAAATTCATTCTCTGAAGAGACTCGTCCACTTTATTGCTATATAAAGCTAAATGGTTATAAAAAGCTGAATGATTTCGTTCTGACAGGTGGATAAGGGAAAATACAACTGAGATGAATTTATACATGGAGGTTAAACAAATGCCTGAAGAAAGAAGAGAAGGTACAAAGGGAGAGAAGTTAGAGGAGAAGAAAGGAGAAGAAGTAGCTGACGTCGATCCGATCCATCCTACCGAAGCACGGGGTGGCAAGAAGAGATCGCTACTTGACACCTGCAAATAATTTCACTTATTTTTTACTTTTTTGCCGGGATGATTAAGACGCTGGAAGATTGAAAAAATTATAAAAGGGAACGCTTATAGTACAAAAAACTGATATTGAATCTCCGGGCCCGATAGAAAAAGAGGTCAAGGCAAGGAAAAAGCCTCTCATAAGCTGTGATAAATACGATGAGAAAGAACGAAAGACCCTTTATGGGAAAGAAAGAAGGTCCTGAATATTTTTGAGGTCAGGAAAGGAAGAACAGAGGAAAATCCTCGAATAGAGGCCTTTATTGAACTTTGTGTTCTTTTCCGTCCTTTTTAAGCATTTTTCTTTTAGCTCGCTGCTCGCCTCTTTATTTTCTTGATCTTTTATCCTGTTTTATTTTCCGGGTTCTTTTATTTTACTTTATTTTCCAGGTTCGTTTATTCCATTCATTCTTATGCTGGAAAACAGCTATTGTGCCTCTGATGTGACCTCCCTTACAGATAAGGACCAGACAACGGTTTCAAAGCACCTGAAAGTGCGAACTGAAAGTCTGGATGCAACTGAAAATATGATAAATGAAAACACGGATGTAACTGGTGCCTTCTGAAATATATACTGGCAATCAGTTATTCTCTTTTTTGAAAGAATACCATGCTTGTCATGCAGGAAATGAGTAGATTTAACATTTTCCTGTGCAAAGATTATTTAATGACATTCATTATATATTGCTCTAATCTTGTGTTTTCAGCTTATCTGTACCCTTTATATCTAAAATTTAATTTATTATAGAATCTAAGCTATCATAAAATCCAAGTCATTATAAAATCTAAGCTATTATAAAATCTAAGCTATTATAAAATCTAGTTATTATAAAATTTAAGCTATTAAAAGATTTAAGTTATCTTCAATTCGATTATTAAGATAGCATCCGTTTTAACCAATATCCAAAGGAGATGACAGGTATAAAATCAATAATTCTTGCAGGCGGTTCAGGAACACGACTCTGGCCTCTCAGCCGAGAAATGTATCCCAAACAATTTTTAAAGTTTGGAAGTACGTCTCTTTTCCAGGAAACGGTCCTCAGATGCCTTGAAATTACTGAAATTTCCGAAATTTTCGTTGTAACGAATGAAGCTCAGAAATTTTTCGTAATCGGACAAATTGAGGAAATCGGGTACTCAATCCCTCCAGAAAATGTCTTAATCGAGCCCGAAGGCAAGAATACTCTCCCTGCGATCTTCTTCGGAATGAAAGAAATTGAAAAAAAATATGGGCACTCTGTAGTAGGAATCTTTTCTTCGGACCATGTCCTTGATAGATCTGCAATGCAGACAATTTCTTCGGCTGAAGAACTTGCTTCGGATTATCTGGTTACTTTCGGGGTTATTCCTGCTTTTCCTCACACGGGATACGGCTATATTAAACCCTCAGAAACCTGTGGGCCAGGTTATAGGGTTTCGGAATTCAGAGAAAAGCCGGACCGGAAAACTGCAGAGAAGTATATTCAGGAAGGCTGCCTCTGGAACAGCGGGATGTTCCTTTTCGACACAGGACTCTTCTTTGACGAAGTTAAAAAATATGCACCGTCTGTTTTCGCCTGTTTTGAAAACGGAAAGAATATTAATGAGATTTATGCATCTGTGGACAAGATCTCCATTGATTATGGAATAATGGAAAAATCCGATCGGGTCGCAGTTGTAAAACTTGAGCAGAAATGGAGCGATCTGGGAAATTTTGCAGCAATTTATGACGAGTTTGAAAAGGACCCCGTAGGAAACGTAATTCATGAATGTGATCCTCTGATGCTCAACTCCGATGGAAATCTAGTATATTCAAGTTGTGGCAAGCTTGTTTCACTCATCGATGTTAAGGATATGGTTATTGTTGATACCAGTGATGCTCTGTTAGTCTGCCCTAAATCCAGCAGCCAGAAGGTGAAGGATATTGTCTCAGCCCTTAAAGACAGGAATGATGAAAGGGCATACATAGGACAGACTGTTTATAGGCCTTGGGGTTCATATACCCTACTTGAAGCCTCTCCGGAGCATAAGATTAAAAATATCACAGTACTTCCTGACCATAAGTTAAGCCTCCAACTGCATTACCATCGCAGTGAGCACTGGGTGGTTGTCAAAGGTATGGCCTGTGTGGAAGTTAGCGGACAGCAATTTTTCCTGAGACCTGGAGAGAGTACTTTTATCAGCGCAGGAGAGAAACACAGATTGTCCAATCCCGGGAAAATTCCGCTTGAGATTATTGAAGTGCAGTTAGGGGAACTTGTGGACGAAGCGGATATTGTCAGGTTTGACGATGTCTACGGGAGGAAATGATAAGTGTGAAGGTAATAGGCACGAAAATAAATGATCTCTTTATACTTGAACCTAAAGTTTTTAGAGATGATCGGGGTTATTTTTTTGAAAGCTATAACAAAACAACACTGGATAGCCTTTTAGGAAAAGAATACTCTTTTGTTCAGGATAATGAGTCAAAATCATCTTATGGAGTAATTCGTGGTCTACACTATCAGCTGGCTCCTTTTAGTCAGGCGAAACTTGTAAGAGTATTACAAGGGGAAGTCTACGATGTTGCAGTAGATTTAAGGAAGAATTCACCTACTTTTCTTGATTGGGTTGGAGTTGAACTTTCCGCTGAAAATAAAAGGCAGTTTTTAATTCCTAAAGGCTTTGCTCATGGATTTTCCGTACTGAGCGAAACTGCCATTTTTCAATACAAATGCGATGAATACTACCACCCTGAGGCTGAAGCAGGGATTATCTATAATGATTCGTCGTTGAATATTGACTGGAAGATAAAAACTGAAGATATAAAGACCTCTCCAAAGGATCTATTACTCCCAAAATTAGAAGAAGCTAAAATGAGTTATTGAAACTTGAGCAAATTTTTATTTATCAATTGTAATTTATTGGTATGTATTTATTCTATTAACGTACCAAATATTTATTAACACGCCAAGAGGTGACTTAAATGAGACTTCTGGTTACAGGGGGCTGCGGATTCATAGGCAGCAACTTTATTCGTTACATGCTCGAAAAGTATCCCACCTATCAAGTAGTAAACCTTGACAAACTAACCTATGCTGGAAATCCAGCCAATCTCAAGGATATTGAAAATAACCAAAATTACTCTTTTGTGAAAGGGGATATTTGTGATTCGCAGGTTGTCAATGAAGTAATGAAAAAAGTCGATTATGTTGTGCATTTTGCAGCCGAAAGTCACGTAGACCGCTCAATTGAGGATGGATCGGTTTTTGTAAGAACAAACCTACTAGGCACAAACGCCCTTCTTCAGAGTGCTCTTGCAAACAAAATCAAAAAATTCATTCATATTTCTACTGATGAAGTATACGGAAGTATCAAAGAAGGTTCATTTAATGAAAAAGACAATCTGAATCCTTCAAGTCCTTATTCTTCAAGCAAAGCAGGTTCCGATCTTCTTGCGAGGTCTTACTACACAACCTACCGCCTACCCATCTGCATAACTCGATGCACAAATAATTTCGGACCTTATCAGTACCCTGAAAAGCTAATTCCATTTTTCATCAGCAGATTGATGGAAAGAAAAAAAGTTCCTGTCTATGGCACTGGCCTGAATATCCGGGACTGGATCTATGTTGAAGACCATTGTTCTGCAGTCGATTTTGTTCTTCACAATGGGAGAAGTGGGGAAATCTACAATATAGACGGCGGAAACGAACTTACAAACCTCGAAATCACTCACCGTATTCTTAAAATGCTTGGAAAAGACGAATCTTCAATCGAATATGTCGAAGACCGAAAAGGACATGATTTCCGTTACTCACTTGATGGCAGCAAGCTTGAGAAAATGGGCTGGAAGCCCAGATACGATTTTGATACTGCCCTTGAGCAAACAGTCAAATGGTATGTTGAAAATCGATGGTGGTGGGAACCATTAAAACGCTAATTATCGGTGCCGACGGGATGCTAGGATTCGATCTTTGCAAAGTGTTTCCGGATGCTGTGAAACTGACACATAAAGACATTGACATCACAGACAAAGAGCAGGTAATGGAATCCATACAAAAAATAAACCCAGATCTTGTGATAAATTCAGCAGCTTACACTGATGTTGAAGGTTGCGAAGACCACCAGGAACTTGCATTTAAGGTTAATGGTTATGGACCTGGATATATCGCTGAAGCCTGTAAGGAAATAGGTGCAACACTTATACATTTCAGCACAGACTACGTATTTGACGGGTCAAAAAAAGAGTATATAGAATCCGATACTCCTGCTGATCCTATTAATGTATATGGTCGTTCAAAACTTCTTGGTGAACAGAAAATCGTAGAAAATCTGGATGATTATAGAATTATCCGGATTTCCTGGCTTTTTGGCATACATGGAAAAAACTTTGTAGAAACGATGCTGAGACTGTCCGGTGAGATGTCTCAGGTTAAAGTTGTTAATGATCAATTTGGGAAACCCACCTATACCGTAGATCTCGCGAATAAAATCTTGGAAATATCTGAACTTGAGACCGGGATATACCATGTAACAAACGAAGGTATATGTTCCTGGTACGAGTTTGCATCTGCCATAATAAGTAACGCTGTTCCCTGCACAAGTGAGGAATTTCTAAGAAAAGCCAGACGCCCAAAGTATTCGGTCCTTGTAAATACTAAAACAAGCTCTATGAGGCATTGGAAAGAAGCACTTAAGGATTATCTGAAGGAGAGAAATGAATGAAAGGCGTAATACTCGCAGGCGGTACCGGCAGCAGGCTCTACCCCCTGACTAAAGTTACAAATAAACACCTTTTGCCTGTCTATGATAAGCCAATGATATTTTATCCAATCCAGACTCTAATTGACGCAGGCATCAAAGAGATAATGATCGTATCCGGTCGAGGTCATGCAGGACATTTTCTAGAGCTTCTGGGATCTGGTGCAGATCTTGGGGTTAAGTTTACTTACGAAATTCAGGAAGAAGCCGGAGGAATTGCACAGGCACTTTATCTAGCAAAAGATTTTGTTGATAATGATAATGTAACTGTTATCCTAGGGGACAATATATTTCAGGATAAAATAAATGATACTGTACAGCGTTTTAATTCTGGGGCTCAAATTTTCCTAAAAAATGTGCCTGATGCTCATAGGTTCGGTGTTGCTGAGATTGAAGAAGAAAATAAGAAAGTTATTGGTATTGAAGAAAAACCTGAGAATCCTAAATCCAATTATGCGGTTACAGGCCTGTATATCTATGATAAAAATGTGTTTAATATAATAAAAACTTTAAAGCCTTCTGGCCGCGGAGAACTTGAAATAACGGATGTAAATAATCACTATATCCGGCGTGGAGATATGAAGTATTCAATTCTAAATGGTTATTGGAGTGACGCGGGCACTTTTGATAGTCTTTTAAAAGCAGGAAATTTGGTAAAAAACCAAAAATAGATAACCAAAAATAATTAAGACCAAGAAAATATAATCCCTCAGGTTTTTAATAATTCTTGATATCTAATTAAGATTACGAATTTAATTTTTCTTGGTATTATCTCGGCTTGATGTAGTAAAGTTTTTTATTAAAAACTAATTAGGATTTCTAGTAAAAGTGGAGCGAAAAATGCCTAAAGTTGCACTGATCACAGGAATTACAGGTCAGGATGGGGCTTACTTAGCTGAGCTTCTTTTAAACAAAGGATACACTGTACATGGTATAAAACGGAGATCTTCTTCATTTAACACTGCGAGGATCGATCATCTTTATAAGGATCCTCATGAAAGAAACGTAAATTTTTTCATGCATTATGGTGACCTTACGGATTCTACCAATCTTATCCGTATAATACAGGAAACTCAACCGGATGAAATTTACAACCTGGCCGCTCAAAGCCATGTACAGGTATCCTTTGAAACCCCGGAGTATACAGCAAACTCCGATGGGCTGGGAACACTGCGCCTTCTTGAGGCCATTCGAATTCTGGGCCTTGAGAAAAAAACAAGATTCTACCAGGCTTCAACCAGTGAACTTTACGGGCAGGTCCAGGAAATTCCCCAGAAAGAAACAACTCCTTTCTATCCGAGAAGCCCGTATGCAGCAGCTAAACTGTACGCATACTGGATTACGGTCAACTACCGGGAAGCATACGATATTTTTGCATGTAATGGTATTTTATTCAACCATGAATCTCCTATTCGTGGAGAAACGTTTGTTACCAGAAAAATCACAATGGCGGCCACAAAAATAAAGCGTGGAATGCAGGAGAAGCTTTACCTTGGAAACCTTGACGCAAAAAGAGATTGGGGATTTGCAAAAGATTACGTGGAAGCAATGTGGCTGATTCTGCAGCAAGAAAATCCAGATGATTACGTGATTGCTACAGGAGAGACTCATTCAGTAAGGGAGTTTACGGAGTTGGCATTTAAAGAAGTCGGGATCGAGATTTTGTGGAAGGGTAAAGGTAGTGAAGAAGTTGGAATCGACTCCAGTACAGGCAAAATTATAGTAGAAATAGATCCAAGATATTACCGACCTACCGAAGTAGACCTACTAATTGGAGATCCCTCAAAAGCAAATGAAAAACTTGGCTGGAAGCCGAAAGTGAAATTGGAAGAATTGGTAAAAATTATGATAAAAGCCGACGAAAAGGCTGTAAAGGAAAATCACTCTTTTGAATAAAGCAAAGGTAATGATTATGGACAAAAAATCAAAAATTTACTTAGCTGGTCACAGAGGCCTTGTAGGTTCAGCTCTTAAAAGAAGACTTGAGTCTAAAGGCTACTCCAATCTTATCTTCCGCACCCATAGAGAGCTTGACCTGACAAAACAGCAAGCAGTCAATGAATTTTTCGAAAGGGAAAAGCCGGAGTATGTTTTTTTAGCGGCTGCAAAAGTAGGAGGGATTCTTGCCAATAACACCTATCCTGCCGAATTTATCTATGAAAATCTTATGATCGAAGCAAATATTATTCATGCTTCGTATAGATATGGTGTAAAAAAATTACTTTTCTTGGGTTCTTCCTGTATCTACCCTAAACTCGCCCCGCAGCCCTTAAAAGAAGAATACTTACTAACAGGCTCCCTAGAAGAGACAAACGAAGCCTATGCAATCGCAAAGATTGCAGGGATCAGGCTCTGCAAACATTACAATCAGCAATATGGGACTAATTTTATCTCGGTAATGCCGACCAATCTTTACGGGCCGAATGATAATTTTGACCTTGAAACTTCGCATGTAATGCCTGCACTGATCAGGAAGTTTCATGAAGCTAAGGTGAAGAATGAACCTGAAGTTGTAATATGGGGTACCGGAAAACCTCTCCGGGAATTCATGCATGTGGATGACATGGCGGATGCATGTGTTTATTTGATGGAAAACTTTAATATTGATGATATTGGAGAATTTGTCAATATAGGGGTAGGGAAAGATATTACAATAGGCGAACTATCAGAATTAATAAAAGAAATTGTTGGATTTGAGGGTGAAATTAAAAAAGACCTTTCAAAACCCGACGGTACTCCGCAGAAACTGCTCGATATTACAAAATTGAGTTCACTAGGATGGAAAGCCAAAATTTCATTGAAAGATGGGATTGAACAAACTTATGAGTGGTATCAAAGCCAAAAATGAAGAGCTTAGCCAAAAATGAAGAGCTTAAGTAGTATAAAAGAATGAAGAGTTCGAGAAAAATAAATGGCTTGAAGTATCTATTAGCTGTGTACTATGAAAACGAGCGAATCCACAGCTAAAAACAGGTAAATGTGTTCTTCTATGACTGAACATTCAACTGATTACGAACTGGTTATTCGCCCGAAATATGGGCTTTTGGATCTGAACTGGCAGGAACTCAAAGAGTACAGAGAACTTCTGTTCTTCCTTGCCCTGAGAGAAATCAAGATCAGGTACAAGCAGACAATCATGGGAGCATCATGGGCATTACTGCAGCCTTTTTTTACAATGATAATATTCACTCTTATATTTGGGAGACTTGCAAAAATGCCTTCAGATGGAGTGCCCTACCCGATATTTTCATACTCCGGTCTTCTTCTCTGGACTTATTTTTCGAACGCTCTTACCCAGTCAAGCAATAGTCTTGTTGACAATGCCCCTCTTCTCTCAAAGGTTTACATGCCTCGGATATTCATACCGACTGCACCATGTATTTCAGGCCTTCTTGATTATGGAATTGCTATGAGCATTCTTGCAATAATGATGGTTTACTACCGATTTACACCTGGAATTTCAATACTCCTGTTGCCACTCATTATACTCCAGACATTCATGCTTGTATCTGGAGTTGGTTACTGGCTCTCGTCCATCTGTGTGAAATACAGGGATGTGAAATTCATTGTTCCGTTCTTTGTTCAGTTACTGATGTTTATATCACCAGTTATATACCCTACAAATATTGTGGGTGAGAACCTTAAGTGGTTACTTTACCTGAACCCCTTGACAGGGTTAATAAGTGCCCATCGTGCATGCTTGTTAGGACATACCTCTGTGGATTTTTTTAGCCTTGGAATTTCGGCAGTGCTGACGATAGTGATTTTTTTGAGTGGGATACTGTACCAAAAGCGTACAGAGAAGTACTTTGCGGATTTGATTTAAATGGCGGCGTCAAAAAAAAAAGAACCAATAATTGAAGTAAAACATCTATCGAAACAGTACAGCATTGGTGTGGACACAACTTACAAAACTCTATCTGAAAGTGTTACTTCTGCTGTGAGGCATCCAATAAAGGCGCTAAAGGACTGCCGCAGATCGAATAATACATTCTGGTCCCTTAAAGACGTAAATTTCGAGGTTGAAGAGGGACAGGTCGTTGGCATTATTGGCAGAAATGGCGCGGGTAAGAGTACACTTCTTAAAATCCTCTCACGTATCACATACCCCACAGAAGGAGAAGTTAGGATGCGGGGACGCGTAGGAAGCCTCCTTGAAGTAGGAACAGGTTTCCATCCTGAGCTTTCTGGCAGAGAGAATATCTATTTTAATGGTGCCATTCTTGGAATGAAAAAGAAAGAAATCGATGAGAAATTTGATGAGATCGTGAAGTTTTCAGGTGTCGAAAAATTTCTGGATACGCCAGTTAAACGATATTCAAGTGGTATGCAGGTTAGGCTTGCTTTTTCAGTTGCTGCACATCTGGAACCTGAGATACTTATCGTGGATGAGGTACTTGCTGTGGGAGATGCAGCGTTTCAAAAGAAATGCCTTGGAAAAATGAAAGATATATCAGAAGGAGGTAGAACAGTTCTTTTTGTAAGCCACAATATGGGAGCAGTTAATAATTTGTGTGATTTCGCCTTTTTGCTGAATAAAGGAGAACTTCAATATCGTGGTCCAGTAGAACAGGTCACAAGTTATTATCTTAATGAGGAAATCTCTGATAAAAAAGCATTCTCTTCTAATAGTGTTTTGAAGTGGGCACAAGTACAGCAATCTGGAACAAACATTGAGCTTATAGTAGAATATGATTTCAAAATCAAACCTTGTACTCCTCACTTGGGATTTGTGATTAATGACAGCTTTGGAAACCATATTTGTGGATTAAACCCTTCTAACGACAGAGTAAAGCATGATATTGATCCTCAAAAAAGCGGCAGAATAAAGGTAGTTTTGAAATATCCAAAGTTATTAAACGGTACATATAGTGTTTCGTTATGGTTCGGAGATGGACTTACAGATTATTTTTGTGAACTTGAATGTCTCACTTTCGAAGTTATTGACATGGTAAAACCACTTAAAGAGCCTCAAAGTTCTTCAGTTGGCAGCGCGTTTCCAGAGTGTGAATGGGTTTACGAATAAAGTGATATCTAATCTGTGTTTAATTGATATGAATTGCTCACAACTTCCAATATGCTAATAAATATACATATATGGACAAGAATTCCTAAATAGGAATTTGTGGTAATTGAGTTGAAATAATTGAAGACACCTTGGGTCAAGTTTGGAAACATCTATATGATCATGAAACGATAAAGTCAAGGATACTGTTCGAGACTGTAATCGCCAATCCAAGCATATTGCGAAAAAAGATCTTTTTTAAAAATAGATTAGCTTATATGCAAGATGAAGCCTATGCAGAAGACTATGGATTATGGGTTCGTGCTGCAAAAGTAGTTAAACTAGCAAATCTACCAAAATTTCTTAGATATCATAGAATCCACAAGTCAACTTCATTTAGGTTTAAATGCATGGAACTTGTGTAATGAATCTGAATTGAGCAAATTAATAATTTCGTCGCCTGTTCAAAAGATCAAATTTATATTAAAATATATAATTAAATGGACTTTAATTAAATACATTTAAAAATGTGAAAATGGATAGCGTCGCGAATTTGCTGTAAAGTCGAAGCCACATTTTGAATGCTATCCAAAAATAATTTTATTGATGTAGATTCTGTCTTACACCTCCTTGAGATTCACAATTTTTGAGAAAGCTCGTGTAGCCTCAATCAAAATAATAATAATAATAATAATAATAATAATAATAATATCAAAAAAGGTATCGAGTTTAGGGATTACTTGAATATCATGAAGTTATAGTTAAAGAGTTCCTGAAAAGGTAAGAATATGTCTTTTATGATTTCCGTCACAGTTTGTACTTACAATCGATGTGATCTACTCGAACAGATTATGCAAACTCTCATAAACCAAACCCTTAAAAAAGAATTATACGAAATAATAATTGTTGACAATAATTCAAAAGATAATACATCCAATATCGCCGACCAACTAATTAAAAACAATCCAGAAATAAATATCCGGTACATCATCGAAACCAAGCAAGGTTTATCCCATGCTCGTAACAGAGGCTGGAAAGAAGCAAAAGGAGAATATGTCGCGTACATTGATGATGATTGCAAGGCATCTGAACAATGGTTAGAGGTAGCTAAACGCATTATCGACCAGCATTCTCCAGCGATTTTTGGGGGTCCTTATTATGCATACTATAATTCGGCAAAACCAAAATGGTTTAAAGACAGTTATGGTTCCCATAAATTAGGCGACGAAGCGCACCTGATGGACCAGAATGAATTTGTAAGCGGTGGAAATATTTTTTTTAGAAGATCTCTACTTCAGAAAATTGGCGGTTTTGATCCAAAATTGGGAATGACAGGGAATAAAATAGGCTATGGAGAGGAAACGGCATTACAGATTTATGTTAGAGAGTCAATGCCTAATGAATTAATATATTATGATCCAAAACTTTATGTATATCATCTGGTAAGACCAGAAAAAATGTCTTTAAAATGGAGATTACACCAAAGTTTTTCTGACGGACGTTATTCATTTCTTGTTTTTCAGACAGCTAATGAGAAATCAAAATACAAAAGTCTAATTAAATTTTTATATTCAGTTTTGCCGATCCTATGTGCTATCGTAAGAATACTCTTCCGTGATAGGAAGCAATATCCATATTTTGAAAATTACATATATGAACGAATATCTCCCTATATTGCAAGCTTTGGAAAATCATACGAACAGTTTATTCAAAAGAGATAAATTTTGTAAGCGATCGAAATGGAGAGTATTTTTTCTAAAAATTTCCTTTGGCACAACAGTTTTCAATAGCGAACCTTTACTTGCTACTGCTTGAGGTCACTATATCCATTTTTCACGAAATTGTTGTTGTAGAAGAGCAAATGAAATTTTGCAGCTATCGCTACACGTGATGGTGATTATATCGACGGTACCTTAGAATATCTTTTCCGCTTTAAAAAAGGAGATCTTTAACTTGAAGCAAAAGTTTCCTTCCTCGACATGTTCAGGTGAAAGCCTGAATGTAGCAGGTGGAGAGAAATGTATCAACTGTAACAATTTTCCATTCCTGCTAATGTATATCTGCATTCACCCGTAATTATTATATTTGGATACCTTGGAGCTTCCAACGTGGAGCAGGGCACTGCGAAAAAGAAGAGAAACAGCTTAATCCAAGTCTACAAGCCGTGTAACTAATTTATGTTTTGGGATAGACTCATCGTTTTTTCAGGAGCCTAACCGAAAAGTATACATTTGCATTCGGTTAAGGAATCTGTTAACGTTAAAATGACTACTGCAATTACCTATGCATCTCGGTTTACATTAATAGGTTTACAGAAAAAGCAACAAAAATGGATGTTAAAAAATGTATTGTAATGAACTTGCTCCCATAGTTCTTTTTGTCTATAACCGTCCGTGGCATACACAACAAACTGTGGAAGCATTGCAGAAGAATGAGTTGGCAAATGAAAGTGAACTCTTTATTTACAGTGACGCTCCTAAAAATAAGCAAACAATAAAAAATGTTACTGAAGTACGTGAGTATATCAAAAAAATAGATGGATTCAAAAAAATCACGATCATAGAGCGGGATAAAAACTGTGGATTAGCAAATTCGATCATCGATGGTGTGACAAAGACCGTAAATGAATACGGCAGGGTTATTGTATTGGAAGACGACCTTGTGACAAGCCCTTATTTCTTGCGCTTTATGAATAATGGATTGGAGTTCTATCAAAAAAAACAGAAAATTATGTCTATAAGCGGTTATACTTTACCGCCAACCTGCATGAAATTCCCCAAAAACTTTACAGATGATGTGTACTTAAATTATCGAAATTCATCATGGGGATGGGCTACATGGGCTAACAGATGGAATCTTGTCGACTGGGATATCAAGGACTTTAATCAATTCATAGAGAATCCAAAACAGCAAAAACTCTTCAATCAAGGAGGAGATGACTTAACAGATATGCTCAAAGCCCAAATGGAGGGAAAGATTGACTCCTGGGCTATACGATTTAGCTATGCTCATTTCAAGCAGCAAATGTATTCTGTTTGCCCTCGCTATTCTTATGTTAATAATATCGGCCTCGATGGAACGGGAACGCACTGCGGAGTAACAGATGTTCTTAAAAACGACGTATCAAAAGCAAAAAAAACTTGTAATTTCGTAAAAGATATTAAGTTACATGAAAATGTTATGGAAGAATTCAAGAAATATTATAATAAAGAATCTCTTTCTGCTAAAGAAATTAACAAGTTATTAAGTATTTTGAGCCGTGGGCGTGAGTTGTTGAAAACCATAATCAACAGTAACTCTCTGCACTTTCCATAAACTAGGAGATAACGTTCATTTCCTAGAATTGACGAATGACTTGTGTACACAACTGAGTTTCGAACTTGTTAAACAAGATGCATTGTCCGTAGGTGTCTTATTCCAAAATTATTTAGTTTTTTTAGTTTTTTAGGCAGTTCATTAATAGTCAGTTGATATTTCCCAGAAATTTACATATTTGCATTCCGCTCTCATTTCTGTTTTATGTACGCTCAATTTTCGATATGTAGGAAAGCTTAGAAAACAGATACAACTAATCAAAAATACTCTAAGACAAAAACATCAACCACCTAATAACGCACGACTAAAGTTTACAATATATACATAAAAATTGGTATGTGTCAATCATTGTAATTTTAGCACTAAATAATTTTTTATGTAGGAATCATTCTCTAATACACAACAACTCATTGGAAGCAAGATTTTTAAGTAAAGTTGAATTATTATTAGGGATTTATAGATAAATATATTAAATAGTTATCGTGTCTTACCATGTAGTCATTCACGGTAGTTTATCAAAAACCTGATAAATTATAAGGTCTCTTTAAGTGAGACATGAACCCATTTTTACACAAAGCAGAGGGTGATTCGATAAGCCTGCATTCCGCAGTATTTATTCAAAAATCAATGTTTTCCTGCTAGCGTGTTAAAAACGTTTTTAAATAATTGATAGTTGAAATAGAACTTGGTGAAATTAAGTGATATCTTTTTTGGTCTCTAGATATGCCACATTTGCTTTTAACTTCTGCACAGAAATTCAATAAATTCGGGTAAGATTGAAAGTCAACAACAGGAAAAATTATGAGTATTCTAGAATTTACTGCGAACAGTGGGATAAGTAACTCAATGCTTAATATTCTTCAGGTAAGCACATCTGACATGGGAGGTGGCGCTGAAAAAGTAGCATGGGATCTCTTTCAATCATATAAGGAGCTTGGTTACCAGTCAACATTGGCAGTTGGCACTAAAAGGTCTAATGATCCAAATGTTTTTTGCATCCCTGATTCAGAATATCGCAATCATATTGCAAGATTTTTTATTTCAATTAGTTCTCATATCGAGTCATCCATGGGGAAAACTTCTACTATTGCAAGAATCGGTGAAAAAATTAAATTTGCTGGCGAACCCTGGGGAGTAATTAACAGGTTAAAAGGTCATGAGGACTTTGATTATCCTGGTAGTGTTCATATCCTAAAGTTGACTAAAGATAAACCGGATATTCTCCATCTCCATAATTTGCATGGAAATTACTTTGATCTACGAGCTCTTATTGAGCTGAGCAGCCAGGTTTCTGTTGTACTCACTCTGCACGATGCCTGGCTCCTCAGCGGTCACTGTGCCCATTCTTTTGAATGTGAAAAATGGAAGACTGGATGTGGAAACTGTCCTGACTTAACAATATATCCCCGAATATCAAAAGATGCAACATTATATAACTGGCAAAGGAAGAAGAAAATTTTTGAACAAAGTCGTCTTTATGTTGTTACTCCCTGTCAATGGCTTATGGACAAAGTCGATGAATCAATATTAAAAACAGGAATTATAGATTCTTGCATGATTCCCAATGGTGTAAATACGAACATTTTTAAACCGTACAGTAAAGCAAGTGCAAGAGAAGAACTGGGGTTGCTACCTGATGAAAAAATTGTTCTCTTTGCAGCTAATGGTATCCGAAAAAATATATGGAAAGATTATAAAACATTAAAATCATCTCTTTCTATAATTTCAGCCAATAACAAAAAGGTTTTGTGTATCGCGCTTGGAGAAAACGCACCTTCAATAAATATTGGTTCAGTAGAGATAAGATTCATTCCGTATCAGCGAGACCCTGAGCTCGTTGCTCGCTACTATCAGGCTGCTGATGTTTATGTTCACCCAGCAAGAGCGGATACATTTCCAAATACAGTTATAGAAGCATTAGCTTGTGGAACTCCTGTTGTAGCCAGCAAAGTGGGTGGTATTCCAGAACAGATTATAGAAGGAAAAACTGGTTATCTTGTTCCAGAAGGAAATGAGAATAAAATGGCTGAAAAGATAATCTGTCTTCTAGAAAACGAAAATCTCAAAACGAAAATGGGACATGAAGCTGCAGAAGATGCTATAAAAAGGTTTAGTTTGGAAAGAATGGTTAATGATTATCTCAAGTTTTATGAAGCTATTATCAAAAATAACGGAATATTACATTAGAAGCTTTATACTACATCTCTTTAATTTGATAGATTGAATTAAGGATCTTCGTGGTCTTGAGTGGATAACTCATATATTTCTCTAGAATATAAGAGAATATTGACTTTTCGCTTTTTTATTGGGACTGAAAATAATTTTTTATATAGGAAGCGGTTACATCCAAAACATAACTATCTATCTTAGTTTGATTTTCTACGATATTTGTTTTCATCTTTATATGTTTTGAATCCACAATCAATAAGAGCTACTATAAATAGGACTTACGCACTTGATAACCAAAATAAAGCACAATCGACTTTGGGTATAAAGTTATACTTTAAATAATTTAACGCTTAAAAAACTTAATTACTTTTCATTTCAAATGCGGAAACCCTATATAAATTACCCACTTGAAAGCGAAGAACCAAATTATTAATTAGCAATAAGATAAAATCTGAATTGACACTAAAAGGATTTGAGCAGAGAAAAACATAGTTAGGAAAATAGCAATTGAAACGATTCAGTACCAAAATCCAATGTTGAACGTAAAATTAAAAATCACTATATTTTTATTGGTTACAATCCGTGTATTATACTCTCTGATTGAGGTTTTTATATATTGAATATGAATTTTGAATGGAACTGAATTATTCTTACGAACTAAGATATTCAATCCAGAGATACAAAAATCACTAGATTTTGCAACAGAACCATTGAAACACTTAATATTTATAAATATATCAAAGAGTATATTTTTTGATTTGACACGAAAAATTTCAATCTTAAGGTAAGATTATGAATCCAAAAGTCTCAGTAATAACAGTCTGCTATAACGCTGATGAATTTATCGAAAATGCAATTAATAGTATTTTGAAACAGACATACAAAAATCTCGAATATATTATAATTGATGGCGCCTCAACAGATAATACAATATCAATAATAAACAAATACAAATCTAAGATAGCATTTTTCTTAAGTGAACCTGATAATGGTATTTACGAAGCAATGAATAAAGGAATAAAAGCCGCTACTGGTGACATATTATATTTTTTAAATTCAGACGATCTACTTTATGACGAATATGTTATAGAAAATGTTGTTAAAATATTTGAGAAAAATAAAGATCTTGAACTTATTTATGGTCCTATAATTATTAGAGATCCTACTACAAATGAGTCTTTTATTAAACTGAATGATCGTATAACGAAATCTTTCTTTATTTATAATGGTATTTGTCAGCAAAGCACATTTTATAAGGCTGATGTTTTTAAAAAATGTGGTCAATTTAATGACACATATAAAATTGCAGGAGATTATGAGTGGTTTTTGAGAGCATTTTATAAATACAACATTAAAAGGCAATACTATGAGAGTATAATAGCAATATATAATAATGGAGGTATATCCAGTACAGATGAATTTTCAAGTCTTCACACAAAAGAAAGAGCAAAAGTCATAAAAGAATATTTCAATATATTTGAAATATATAAATATAAATTATTATTACCGTTTCGCAAATCTGCTATAAAAAAGTTACGATGAATGTTGGTTTGAAATAACTATGGAGAATTTCAGTAAGTCTTTGATTTCTACAAATTATTATATGATAAGCCATTCCAAAGCTCAAAATTGCTTATCGAATCGTGTATTCTGAATAATCAACCGAGTATTTGAGAATAGAATTGGTTTTGAGATGAGCTCTATCTAAAAAGCATTAAGTAAAATCTTGATTATAAGATTCTAACATCATATAGAGACAAAAAGGTATAAGGAAATAATATGCTTGATCAAAAACAAGGAAATAATATGCTTGATCAAAAACCAAAAATAAGCGTGATAATCCCAACATACAATCGGGCACATTTAATACCTAGAGCCATAAAAAGCGTTCTAAACCAGACTTACCAGGATATAGAAATCATTATCGTCGATGACAATTCAACAGATAACACAGAAGAAATTGTAAAAAATTTTAAAGATATAAGACTGAAATATATTCGCCATAATATAAATAAAGGAGCTTCAGCTGCAAGAAATACAGGGATTAAAGCGTCTAAAGGAGAATATATTGCATTCCAAGACAGTGATGATGAATGGTTTCCGGATAAATTGGAACAACAAATAAAAGTTTTTGCCGACGGTGATCTAAAAGTTGGAGTTGTTTATTCTGGCTTTTACAGAATTGAGGCTGATAAAAAGACATATCTACCAAGTGATTTTTATGTTCAAAAAGAAGTAAATATACATAACGAGCTCCTCAAAGGAAATTTTGTTGGAACACCAACAGTTCTTATGAAGAAAGAATGTTTTGAAAATAAAAGATATTTTGATGAGAACCTTCCTGCTTTAGAAGATTGGGAATTATGGATTGAACTCTCAAAATATTATATATTTAAATATATCAAGAAACCTCTTTTATATTCATATTCTACGCCTAATAGTATCAACCTTAATGAAAATAACATGCTCAAAGCTCACGAGATTATTTTACTCACACATTTAGATGATTTTAGTAAAGACGGAAAAAATTTATCTGAACACTATTACGATATTGGTACTGGGTTATGCTCAATTGGTAATTTCAATAATGGAAAAAATTATTTAATAAAATCATTAAAGGCAAATTATTTAAATTTTAAAACTATATCGGTTCTTTTTGTTTTACTCTTTGGTCATAATATTTATTTTAAGTTTAGAGATTTACATCGAAAAATAGGGCATAGAACATGAATCCAAAGGTTGCCATTATAATTCTTAATTGGAATGGTTGGAGGGACACTATAGAATGTTTGGAATCTATTTTTCAGATCGCATACCCCTTATACCAAGTTATTATAGTAGATAATGGCTCAAAAGACGGTTCTTTACAAAAAATAAAAGAATATGCACAAGGAAAAATAAAAATCAAATCTGAATTTTTTCAGTTTTCCCAGGAAAATAAGCCGATTTATGTCAAAGAATATTTTAAGGATGAATGGGAAACTTCAGTTCCGATAAAAGAAAATATGAAAAACCCGGCTTCAAGAAAAAATTTAATTCTTATAAAAAATGATAATAATTATGGCTTTGCTGAAGGAAATAATATTGGTATTAGATTTGCTTTAAACAACCTTAATCCGGATTATATTCTTTTACTTAATAACGATACAGTTGTTGATCCTAATTTTTTAAATGAGTTAGTAAATGTGGCAGAAAGTGATTCACATATAGGAATATTGGGGCCAACGATATACGAATACAAAAAACCTCGGGAAATTCAATCAGCCGGGGCAAAAATTTATTGGAATAAGGGTGAAGTAATTAACCTGACACCACATGAAAATAAATACTCGGATCATTCTGAAAATGTCGACAGCGTAATCGGTTGTGCATTACTTGCAAAAAGTGAATTGTTCTATAAAATTGGGTACTTGAATAAAGATTATTTTGCATATTTTGAAGAGACTGAGTGGTGTGTACGTGCTCGTAAGGCATCATATAAAATAGTTTACGTGCCAAAAGGAAAAATCTGGCACAAAGGTGGTGCTACAAGCAACAAAATAACCGGTTTTACTCTATTCCATCATACAAGGAATAAGTTCTGGTTTATGAAAAAGCACTCATCAAAAAAGCAATATTTTTCTTTTTTAATTTATTTTTTTGGATTTCGGGCCTGGATGGTCATTGGTGGCATCTTGTACCATCAAAAAGGCAGGGAGATTTTGCCATCTTTTATTTCTTTCTTAAAAGGTATTCGGGATGGAATTTTGACTTAAGGTTCCAACTCTTTATATACTTTTAAAGTTTTTTTTGCAGAATTATCCCAGCTAAACATTTTTGACCTTTTTAGTCCTTTTCCAATCATTTCTTTTTTGAGATCATCATTTGTTAAAACATCATACATTTTTTCAGCAAACTTGTTAATATCATATGGATCTACAACTATTGAAGCTTCTCCCACAACTTCAGGTAAAGAAGAAGTGTTTGAGGTTATAACAGGTGTCCCGCAAGCCATTGCTTCCAAAGGAGGCATCCCAAATCCTTCATATAAGGAAGGAAATACGAATAAGTCCACAGCATTGTATATTTCTGCTAGTTCGATCTCTGAAACATATCCCGTAAATATAACATCTTTCTGTAAGTTAAGAGATTCTATCTGTTTCAGGAGCTTTTTTCTTACTCCAGGATAATTTGGCATCCCTACTTTTAACAGTTTTACCTGTGGAATCATATCTTTTAGCTTGCTGAATGAATTTATAACCAGTTGGATATTTTTTCTCGGTTCTTCAGCTCCAACATATAAAATTACTTTTTCGCCCTTGCCAATATGATATTTTGATAAACATTTTTTATTTCGATTTGGATAGTACAGATGGTGATTTACAGCAGGAGGTATGACCTCTATATTTTCTTCAGGGTACTTTATGTACCTACTAATATCTTTTTTAGAAAATTCGGATACAGTAATTATTTTTTCTGCTTTTCTCAATCCTTTTGCATTAAGTTTCCAAACCGGGTCTCTGGTATTGTAATATGCTATAGGTATAATATCGTGGCAGGTAACAATTGTTTTTTTTAAATTTATTAATTCCAAGAGAAATGCGAGATCCTGGCGAGTCACATGCTTAACATTATTTTCAATTACTTTCTTTTTCACAATAAACGGATACGCGAAATATTGGACGATCCTGTTAACCCCAGTTATTTTTGATATATCAGGATATTCTATCCGATTTAGTTTGATATCTTCTAGCCTTTTATGGATTTCACTTTGATATTTTGACATCCCGAATATTTCGTCTGTCTTCAGGCCGTTTATATAATCAATTTCCATATTTCAGTTCCCCAGAAACCCGGAATGATTTGTAAAATTTCTTAGTTTAGAAGAAAAATTTATTATTATCAGAATAATTTATTCCGTACCCTGTATGTACTGTTTCTCAATTCTAGCTGAAACTTCATCCCAATCTATTATGTTTTTATCTATCCCAGAATTCTCTATTTTTCCCTTTTTCTGAATTTCCTTCAGTACTCCAGCCACTTTCTCCTTTGAAACCGGACTTTCAATCCCGATACATTTCCTTCCGTCAACAAACTCCTCAAGTGCGCTCCCTTTTGCCACTATACACGGAGTTCCCGCAGCCAGTGCCTCAGCAACTGTTATTCCATATGCCTCATGAGAAGAAAGCATTAAAAATATATCTGCATCTGCATAGCATTCAAGCAGTTCTCTTCTTGACAGATCTTTTAACCATTCAACCTTTTCTTCCACCCCTAAACTTTTAGCCATATTGTGAAGCTCAGCTTCGTAAGGCCCCTTTCCGATGATCCTCAACCGGAAACCCTGAAGTTCAGACAAACTCTGGATAATATACTGTACTCTTTTGTATTCTTCCAGGCGACCCACATAGAGAAGAAGCTTTTCTCTTCCGGCTTTCCGGTTTGAGTTTATTTCCAGCTGTCTCAACCCTTCGAACTCTTTAAGATTTATTCCGTTAGGGATTTTTACGGTTTTTGCGGCAACCTCAAAATCTGATTCTACAAGTTTCTTTTCATACTCTGAGACACATATTACGGAATCTGCCCTAGAAAAAATTATCTTCCCGAGAAGCCTGTACGGTTTGTGCAGTAAATTCCTAAACGCGGTATGGCCATGCCGATGATAATGGGGTGTGAATACAAATTTTGCACTGTGCTTGCCCAGGGATGCGAAGAATGCAGGAAAAGCATGATAACTGTGTGCATGAATTACATCATAATCGTGCTTTTTGAGATAAGTGTAAATTTGAGGAGCGAAGTAGTACGCATTTCCAGGAGCAAAAGATCTGAACCTTATAACCTTTACTCCATTTATTATCTCTCTCGTGCCCAATTTTCCCGTGGGATCAGTTGTTATAACCTCCACATTATTCCCTGCTTTAACCAGCCTTTCACTAATTTCTTTGACGTGAGTTTCCACTCCACCTATGTCAGGAGAATAACGGGGACATATCTGGGCTATTTTCAAGGCTGAACCTCTTTCATACTGGAATTTATGTGGAGTAATGCATTAGTTTAATATAAAGATAATGTAATAGTTTAGGCAAATGACATCTAATAAAAGCGTTTGCATAGTCGGACCTTCGAAGCGTTTTTTGAGCGGTATCAGTTATTATACTATCCGTCTGGCAAATGCCATGTCTGTGGAAAAAGACGTTTCGGTTATCTGCTTCCGGCAGCTGCTTCCAACATTTCTTTTTCCTGGAAAATCCCATGTCGGAAAAAATATTTCCGACTTGAATTTTTCACCCAGGATTCCTGTCTTTGACGGCATGGACTATAACAATCCGCTGACCTGGGTTAAAGCATACCACTTTCTTAAAGCGCAAAAGCCGGATATTATAGTCTTGCAGTGGTGGACCTCCTCGGTTGCGCATATGCAGCTTCTGATAAAGATGTTTGCAGGTTTGCTGCATAAACCAAAAATCATTATTGAGTTTCACGAAGTTGTAGACCCTTTTGAAGAATCAATACTTCCAATCCGTTTATACTCAAAAATAACAGGAAAACTGCTTCGTAAAAACCTTGATGCATATATTACTCATTCCGAATCCGATAAAAAGCTTGTTGCAAAAAGATACTCTATTCCCCCTGAGAAAATCCATGTGATCCCGCATGGACTTTATGATCAGTATGGGAAATCGCTTGACATAAAAGAAGCGAGAAGAAATCTCTCAATAAAGGACGATTTTGTTATACTCTCTTTCGGTTTAATTCGAAAGTATAAAGGAACTCCCTACCTTATCAGCGCTTTTGAACAGCTACCCCCCGAAATTCTCGAAAAAAGCAGGTTGTTAATTGTCGGAGAAATCTGGGAAGACCGCAAGGAATTACTTGACCAGATTAAAGCTTCTCCTTTTCATGATAAGATAACACTGGTAGACGAATACGTTCCTGACGAAAAAGTAAACTTGTATTTCAGCGCTGCAGATGTGGTAGTCCTGCCTTATCTGAGAGCTTCTCAGAGTGGAATTGCGCATATCGCCATGTCTTTTGGAAAACCGGTTGTTGTTTCCGAAGTGGGTGGCTTGAAAGAATCAATGGCTAACTATGAAGGCACTTTTTTTGTACCCCCTGCAGATGTCGATTCTATCAGGGAAGCTATTCTCAGCCAATTTGGAGAGAGAAAGCATTACGAAGCTCCTGACCAGAAATGGGATAGAATTATAAACTGTTACATAGAATTAATACAATCTGTTTAATTTTCTTTTTCATAATTTTATCTTAATTTATAATGTTCAATTTATAAAGGGGATACTATGAGTTCTCAGGATCGTCCTGTATCGTCATTCAAAGATGAAATCAAATTCAGCTGGCCTTATACTCTGGCAGTTGCGATAATCGGTTTTGTGTCTCTATGGATCAGAATACTTCCTTCAGATAAAGTGTTTTTACCTGGCGGGATTGTTAAGTTCACAACCAATGATGCCTGGTACCACATGCGTACCTTAAATGTCCTGCTTGAAAATTACCCCCATAGGATATTTTTCAATCCAATGACCAACTATCCTAACGGGAGTTACATACATTTCGGTCCATTGTTCGATCAAATGATGGCAATTACCTCCCTGATTCTTGGAATGGGACACCCCAGTTCTCAACTGGTTAACACTATAGGAGCCTATTTCCCTGCCGTGCTCGGAGCCCTTACTGTCATTCCGGTTTACTACATAGGAAAATATCTTGGAGGGCATAAAACCGGGATTCTGGCTGCAATCCTGATAGCGTTTGCTCCAGGGCAATTTCTGGCCCGTTCAATGATTGCTCATACAGACCATCATGTTGCAGAGTCACTGTTCAGTACGTTCTTCATGA
>NZ_DAVG01000044.1 GCF_002505485.1 Methanosarcina sp. UBA5
GAGACATTTTATTAAAATCTCCTCTTTCTATTTTTGTTTAAAACAATTTCCTGAATTTTTGGCTCTTTTCAGAATAGTTTCATTTGAGCGTAGCTTCAAATTTGAGAATAGTTCTCAAATCTTTAATCAACTTCTCCATAATTTCTCGTTAGTGAATTCTTCATTCACAGTCTTTTCTAATTTTTAAGAAAAGTTAATAAATCAGAAGATAATATTATCTATTTGAAATTTATGGGTATGTGTATGGGGGTAATTAATAGGGAACCATGCGGATCAGCGCCTGAATATCTCGTTTTCCATCAAAAAATTTCTGTCAAATTCGAGAAAAAAAGATGCTGAGAACATGACCCTTTAATTTCTCTATATACTTTCATTCAAAAATAAAAGCAGGAGTGAATAGAATGAAAGGAATTTTTAGCATTTTTAGAAAAGACGATAAAGCCTTCACAGGGCTCGAATCAGCAATTGTGCTGACAGCTTTTGTAGTTGTGGCAGCAGTGTTTTCTTATGTGGTTCTCGGAGCAGGGTTTACAACTTCCGATACTGCCAAGAAAACCATCGATGAAGGTGTCAAACAGACTACTTCTTCAGTAGAACTTGCTGGAGATGTAATCGCAAACAGTAGCGATGGCGTAGTAACTGAGATTATTATTCCCCTTCAGCTCACAGCAGGGCAATCTCCTGTGGACATCGGAGCTAGTAGTGCTGCCGGAATGCTGGTGGTAACTTATGCAGACAATGCTACATACATCCCAAGCACAACATGGAAGGAAGAATTTATAGGGAATCACGATGATGACACGGTTTTAGAACAACATGAGAAAGTTCAAATAACTGTAACAGTTCCTGATAAATCAATGCTTGATGGTACCGCAGACCAGGTGGTAAACAAAGAATTCAAACTTGAGATTAAACCGAAAGTAGGCGCAATCGTTCCAATAACAAGAGTAACTCCACCACAGCTCGATGGAGTTATGGTTTTGAAGTAACCCTAAAAGAATTCAGGGGGAATTTCCCCCTTTCTTTTGCATGGAAATGAAGAAATTTCTTTTTTATTCAGGTGATTAGTATGGAGCTGGATAAAAGGGTAGAGGAAATTGAAACTGAACTTAAAGTTGTAAAAGGAGAGATCAAGGATCTACTCATGGATATAAGGGACACTGTAAACAAGAATGAAAATCCCTTCTGCAATGGGCAGAGACATGGAACTTCAAAGCTTGAGACAAAAGAGAAGGGGATAGGAAAGGAGAATCAACTACCTGTTAATGAAGAAAAGCTCGAAAATGAAAAAAATAAAGAAGTTGCCCATGAGCCGGTTGGAACTATTTCTCCAGACAAGGTTCCTGAAGAAAATATGCAACGGCAGAAAACTCAAATGCAGGCTATTGAGACTGAAAACCAAGCCCGGAAAATTGATACTTTCACACTTGTTGAACTCATGCGCTGGGTGGATTTCGCTGTAAGGACAATCGGTCACAGTAACCTGAAAGTTTTGCTTGACCTCTATGCAGTTACTGGGCAGCTACCAGAAGAAGTTAAGAGTATTATAGAAAATATTGCAAACCTTCCCATTGAAGAACCTGCAGGAGAAGAGAAAGTTAACATGAAAGATAATATTACTGTACTTTCTCAATTGAACGCGATCCTTAACCCGGGAGGATTCAGAAATAAAGTTCAGCCGTTTTATTAAGCTTTAGGATGGAGAAAGAAAAAAGGTAAGACTTAATTTCTCTTCAACTGGGTGTGCTAGTCAAAGGTCAACTGGAAAACGAAATTAATTGTTCCATAATATTCACTAATCGCAATTAGTCTCAATTTAACTTAAGTAAATCTTGTGTGACGTAATAATCATTGTATAACATAATCAGCGTTACTGACATAATCAATATTTCTGATATGAACAGGCTGATGTAATCACTATTATCCAAACTGATATAAGTTTATTCACACTTAGAAAGGGAACCGGAAAATAAGGCGGGGGCCGAAAAATGAGTGGGGAAGCGATAAGTTCTGCGATTCTAACAATAGCATCAATTGTCTGTGTATTTTCATTTGTTTCAGTTGTATACCCGTCTATAATTTCTGCAGGAGACCCTATAATCAGCCGTACCAACTCAATGGGAGACCAGATCCTTACAGATGTGGAAATTTTGCATGAAGCAACTGCCGCTGAAGGAACTGAGGTCGATGTATGGATTAAAAACGTGGGTCCGAAAGGAATATCTTCTGGCTTGATTTCGGAATCGGATCTTTTTTTTGGAAAGTCAGGAAACTTTGAAAGGATATCATATGATGAGAACGGAAGTCTGGCTCCTTGCTGGAATTATTCTATAGAACAGAGTAAAGACAATAATTGGGACAAAGGAGAAACACTGCTTATAAAAATAAAACCGACTGATGTACCTGTCAGCGGAGAGAAATATTTCATTAAATTCGGTACATACAATGGGGTTTCGAAAGAAACCTATTTCACGGTGTCATGATGGGATTTGGAACAGTTATTGCAGCAATGGTTTCGGTTGCAGTCATCCTCCTGGCATCTTATGTCTGCTCAAACGGGGGTTTTTACATGGCAGATGAAATTACAGACTCAGTAATGGAAATGCAGGAAAATGAGAATGAGATTCTGAAAACAGGGATAGAGATTACAGGTATCTACACGGATGAAGCCGATATTTTCGTATCTCTGCATAATATGGGCTCAACAAAGATAGGAGATTTCAATCATATGGATGTAATCGTTAATTATTCCAATACATCCGGCAATGCAAAGACCACATGGATTCCCTATCAGGAAGATGCAGGTAAGTTAGAAAACAGGTGGATTATTAGAGGTATCAGTCCGGATCTGGTAAATCCCGGGATTCTTGATCCGGATGAGAAGATGGAATTGCAGATTTTACTTAAAGACTCCCTGGAAAACAAGGGCGTAAACTGGATTATGGTAGCTACTCCAAACGGAGCAAAAACTTCAGGGTATTTCTATACGTGAATTAGAGCACCGATTCAGATAGTCAGTTATTATGCAGGTTGAATCAATGAGCTGAATTCGGTGAAGTGGAGAAGTAAAGGAGAAATAATCTCTATAAAAAAGAGGGGAGAAAATGGGAAAAAATGTGGGAGAAGAATTATTGCTTGAAAAAGAAGCACTTTACGAAGATACATCAAGTAATCCGGAAACTGATAAGAAAAAACCTTTAGAATTCATATCCACCGGAAATCTGGAGGTAGATAGGAAACTGGAGGGGGGTATTCCTGTAGGTTCTCTATGCCTGCTCGAAGGGGCAAACGATAGTGGAAAATCAATTTTTATTCAACAGATTATGTGGGGGGCTCTTAACCAGGATAAAAGAGTTCTGGCTGTAACAACTGAAAAAACCTCCAGAAACCTGCTGAATAATATGGAGAACTTGAAACAGGGCATTTCCGACTACTTCATAATAGGAAGGTCGAGAATATTTGAAATAAACGCAAATTATATTGAAGAAAAACCAGAGCTTGCTGAAAGTTTACTGCAAAAGCTGCTCGACTGTGTGAAAGAATGTGAAGAAGAGCTTATCCTGATTGATTCCTTAACTATTTTAGCAGTAAGTGCCTCTGAAAACACTTTATTGAATTTTTTTACTGAATGTGTAAAATCTTGTGATAATGGAAAGACCATTTGTATAAGTGTTCATAGTTATGCTTTTTCCCAGGAAGTGCTTTACAGGCTAAGATCAGTCTGCGATTCCTGTCTTGAACTAAGAATTGAACAGGTCGGAGACCAGTGGATAAAGACCATGGAAATTCAGAAGTTGAGAGGCGCCACAAAAACGATTGGAAATATGTTAAGTTTTAATGTGGACAGCGAGTCGGGGCTGAAAATTATTCCTGTTTCAAAAGTCAAAGCCTAAAAGAAAAATAAATCAAATAGGACTGCTGTTAAAAAATATGAATGAGGACTTCAGATGGAAGGTCTACCGTTTAATCCGCTACCTGCGCCGATAAATGGAAGGCGTTCCAGAGAAGAAGTGCGCTCTAGGCTTTCATCAGAGTTTCAGGATTTTGTGGGGAAAGAAGAGAACCGTCATATTCTCGATTATATCTGCAGGCTTCCCTTAGAAGAAATAGCAATTCCTGAATTTCATCTAAAGATTTCAAGAGCTATGAAAGACGTCAAGCATCCTAACCTCATTTATCCTGTTGGAAAAGGAATTGCCGTTCATATTTATCCTGATAAAGAAGATATAAGAAACTACTACATTCCAATAGAACCATGTCTTTTCCAGAATATGGAAAGTACCCTTGAGGCTGTAGAGAAACTGCTTATCGATGTTATACATAATCAGGATATCAACACAAAAGACCCTGAAGAAAAGAAAAAACTCCTTGAAAAGGCACTTGAGAAAGTTTGTATTATAAATGAAAATGCAAAAGAAAACACTGAAAAAAAAAGTAAAGATATTGATAGGGAAAAAACTGTCCAGAGAGAGAGAAACAGTAAAATGCGGTCTGGGCTTTTAGGAAATTTAAAGGAAGCTAGAAAAGCTTTCAAAATGAAAAAAAACGAAAGTATTCGCATAACTCCTGAAGAATTCAAAGCTATAAAATATCTTATGATAAGGGATAAGATTGGAATGGGATTGCTTGAGCCTTTACTGATGGATCCAAACATAGAAGATATAAGTTGCAGTGGACTTGGGAGGGTTTTTGTCGAGCATAAGGTGTTTTCTTCCCTTAAAACATCAATTTCGTTTCAGGAGTTAGAAGAACTCAACGCCTTTGTAATACAGATGTCTGAAAAGGTAGGAAAACCGATAACCTACAGGGATCCTATAGTCGATACAGCTCTTCCTGATGGGTCAAGGATAAACATAGTTTTTGGAGAAGACGTGTCCAAGCAGGGGAGCAATTTTACCATCAGGAAATTTATGGGCACTCCGATTTCAATTCTCGAACTTATTGATTTTGGAACAATTGACTACACAATGGCTGCATATATGTGGATGATGTTGCGAGCAGGTATGAACTGCTTTGTTTCAGGGGAAACAGCTTCGGGAAAAACAACTATGATGAACGCCATAACTACGTTTCTCCCACCGGAGTCCAAAATAGTTTCTATTGAGGATACTCCAGAACTGCAGGTTCCACATAAAAACTGGACAAGAGAAGTTACCAGAACTACAAGGGATGATAGTGGTTCTGATGTTTCAATGTTTGACCTGTTGAAGGCAGCACTTCGACAACGCCCAAATGAGATTATGATTGGAGAAATCCGTGGGGTGGAAGGCAATATTGCTTTTCAGGCTATGCAGACAGGACACCCTGTTATGTCTACCTTCCATGCAGCATCAGTCGAAAAGCTTATTCAAAGGCTTACAGGAGACCCAATAAATGTACCAAAGAATTATGTGGATAACCTGAATGTGGTAATAATCCAGAGTGCAGTGAATGTACCAGGAAAAGGTATGGGGAGAAGAGTCCTTAGCATAAATGAGATAATAGGCTATGATTCAATAAATCAGGCATTCAATTTTATGGATATATTCAAGTGGGATCCTGCTACAGATACATTCAAGTTTACAGGAAAGAATAATTCATATTTGCTGGAACAAAAGATTGCTCCACGCCTCGGAATTCCGGAAAACCAGGTACGGAAAATATATCTAGAACTTGACAAAAAGGCAAAAATTCTCAGGAAAATCCATCAGGCAAAAATTACTAACTTTTATGAGCTTTTCAATACACTAATCCAGATTGAAGAGGCTGGGATAACATCATGAATCCTGAGGATAAGATTGAGTATTTGAAATTAGAAGCTTCAAAGCACAAGTTTGAAGGATACTTTAATCTTGCTCGAAAATTAAAAGACGCTAAAATTGTTGAGAGGGTCAGCGATGATATTCTCTTCCTGCTTACATACATGGCAGCAATCTCAACCGCAGACATTCAAAGAGACAGGATTTTTGGGTATGCAGGATTACAAAAAGAGTACGAGGCTTCAAAGTATTTTAAACAGATATATATACTAGCCTCAAAATGGGGATATGTTTATGCAAAAGCCTGTAAATACATATCCCAGAGACTGAAGGATGAGTATCTTTCAAAATTCTTTGGACGAATGTCAAATATTCTTTCATCTGGAGAACCGGAAAAAAATTTTCTGAAACAGGAAAAGCTAACAAGGGAAGAAGTTTATTGTAACGAATATGAAAGAAGTATTGAATCCCTGAAAAAATGGACTGATGGGTACACTGCCCTTATGGTATCCGTCACACTAGTTGTTACGATAATTCTTGTATCAGTTATGATTTACAATATAGAGAACATTGAAACCATTGTTCTCCTGATCTTATTATTAACCGTTTTTATCTGTGGAATTGCTCTTTTTATTATCTATAAGGCAGCTCCTGCTGAAAAGAAAATTCATACATTGAGCAGACGATCAAAAGAACAGGAGAAAATAAGGTTCTTGAGCCGAATTTTGCTTCCAATGGGCTTGATTTCTGTCGCTGTTTTAATTCTAATGGGAGAAAAGCTACAGTTTATCTTGCTTGCAGTTACTCTTTTTACACTTCCAATAGGTTTCTTTGCTATGATAGACGACAAAAACATTGATGAAAGAGACAATAGCTTTCCTGCATTTATAAAAACTCTGGGTACTCTTGCGGGCACAACTGGAATTACGGTAAGAAGTTCAATAGAAAATCTTGATATGGAGACTTTAGGTTGTCTCAGGCCCGGAGTTGAAGAACTGCATGCAGGTCTTTCGATGGGATTTAAATCGAAACTCTGCTGGGAAAAATTTATAGGAGAAACAGGCTCTGAACTGATAAACAGATGTTCAAGAATATTTACAGACGCAATAGAACTTGGAGGAGACCCTGCCGAAATTGGAGATATAGTCTCAGCCTCAAGCCTCGCAATTGTTCTTCTCAGGATGAAAAGGAAACTTGTCAGTTCCGGTTTTCGTGGCCTTGCCATAACTCTCCATGCTGTTATGATTGGACTTCTGATCTTTATCATGGAAATAATTGCTAAATTTAGCGGGCTCGTTTCTAAAATGAGTGAATCTTATAATTCTACGCAGGGAGGTGCTTCAGGAATTGGAATGAGTATGTTCAACGTTGCTGAAAGTGTACCTCTACTGTATAAATTTACATTGTCAGTAATAATTATTCTCACAATTTCAAACACTCTCGTGATAAAGATTGTAGAAGGGGGAGGAAATTGGAAACTTTTATTTTATGGGGGATTAACATCAGGACTTTCTGCACTTTGTATAATACTTATACCACCAGTAGTGTCAAGAGTATTTACATTTCAAACTTGAAAGAAGTTCAACCGAAATAATGAGTCATATTTCCTGTTCCTATAAGAACAGAAGAGGTTAGGGGGTAGTAAGATGAATTTACTGAAGAATCTAAAGATTAACGGATTAAAAGAGATAAAAGGAATTGGATTAAGGAGTCTAAGAATTGATGGACTAAAGGATATAATACTTAAACCACGACACGCTAGAGATAAAGATATTAAGGGTCTGACAAAAAGTCGAGAAGAAATTAAGAAAAAGATAAAAGAACTGGTTAAAGAAAAAAAAGAGATTGAATCCCAGATCGTTCAACTCCAGAAGACTGGGGAAGAAAAAAACGAAGAAATATCTGGGTCTCCGAAGCAAGAGAAAGAAATTATTGAGAAAGCTGATAATTTTGATGAGTTGAAAAAAACAGGTGAAGAAGAAAAAACAGATAATATAGGAATAAAAACTGAGGTAATAGAGGCAAAGTCTGATAGTAAAAGAGGCGTTGCAGAGGGCAGTGGGATCGTGGATCTTAATAGCAGTGTCAGCAAAAAGGTCGAAGAGATTGTTTTTCCTTCCTCTCTCGAAAAAACAATCTCTTCGACCTTACAGGAAAATAAAGAAGACAGAATATCTGAAACGAGTAAAACTAAGAGTGAAAAACCTGCGCCTGGGATTTTGGGGGGCAGCCTGATTGAAGAGTTAATGGAAAGCGAGGATTTATATCCAGAGGAAGAGCAAAATTTTATGAAATATATAGAAGAGTCAAGCGTTACAGAGCTTGTCACCAATTTAAAAGAAGTTAAGGAACTCCTAGCCTGAGCAGAGTCTTATAAGTCTAATTCACAAAAAAGAAAAACAAAAGATAGTGACGGGGAAAAGCCCGGCATAAGGATATTAAAAGGTCAGTTTTTAAGCTTTAGCTCTTACGTTTTTTCACTTATGAAAAAGCCCTTCTTTTGCCTTGTTAAGATGCTTGTTTGATTCCTCAATTTTACTGGCAGCTTCAAGGATCTCCTCGGAAGCATCGAGAAAACCATCTTTTTTGGCTTTCTGAGCCCATTCCCTGAAACTCTCTATGTGGCTTTCATTATGTTCGATCCAGTGCTCAATCAAATGTGAAAGGTTCTCGTGACTAAGTTCTTCAGTAATAGTTTTCCCTCCTGTTCAAAATATATACGATTCATGGTATAAATGCCCGCTGGATATAATTAGAATTTTTATAAAGATACATCGAAAAGATAGAAAATAGATAAAAAGAGAGAACAGATATAAAACCTAATATATAAATAATTTAATAAGTAAAATAGTTTAAAATCCTAAGGGCTAAGGATCAGGTTTCAAAGATTCTGCCCAAACGCTTACATTAGGATATTTGGCTTTCAGTTCTCAGATTCAAATTGTCCTTGGATCAGTAATTTCACCTGATAGTGCCGAGGCTGCTGCAGTTGCAGGGGATGCTAGATAGATAAAACCATCTTTTCCCATCCTGCCTTTGAAGTTTCGGTTTGCGGTTGAAATGCAGACTTCCCCTTCCCCGAGCACTCCCTGGTGGGCGCCAAGACATGGACCGCAACCAGGAGTTGCGAGCGTAACACCTGCTTTGAGCAGAATTTCCATTGTTCCATTCTCGATTGCTGCAAGGAGAGTCGTGCGGGATGCTGGAATTACAATAGTCCTGACCTCAACCTTTTTCCCTTTGAGAATTGCTGCTGCAATCTCAAGGTCTTCAAGTCGCCCATTTGTGCACGTCCCTATGAAAACCTGGTCTACGTGAGTTCCTTCAACCTCTCCCACAGGTTTTACGTTGTCCACCTGGTGAGGGCAGGCTACCTGAGGCTCGATATCCTCAGCGGAGTAAGCGGGTTCTTTTACATAAACTGCATCCTGATCGGCATAAACTGGCTCATAGGGAGCAGCCGCCCTATTTTTCAGGAAATCGAAGGTCTTCTCGTCCGGCGGGACAATCCCGGCTTTTGCTCCCATTTCAATTGCCATGTTGCAGAGAGTCATTCTGCCGGAAACCGACAGGTCGGAGATAGCCTGTCCGTAAAACTCTATAGCCTTATAAGTCGCACCGTCAATTCCAGTCTTCCCTATCAGGTAAAGGGTCAGATCTTTTGCATAAACCCCTTCCCCAAGCCTTCCTTCAACTGTGAACCTGAAACTTTCAGGCACCTTAAACCAGAGTTTGCCTGTTGCGAAAATTTCAGCCATGTCGGTAGCTCCCACGCCTGTTGCAAAAGCTCCGAAAGCCCCGTAGGTGCAGGAATGCGAATCTGCCCCCACAACCAGTTTTCCAGGCAGGGCAAATCCGTTTTCAGGAAGCACCTGATGGCAGATTCCTTCCCCAAGCTCGTAAAAATTCGGAATGCTCTGCTCTTTTACCCATTCCCGGATTTCTTTTTGAAGGGTAGCTGACGTCTCATTATTTGCAGGCGCAATGTGATCGAAAGGGATTACAATTTTTGAGGGGTCCCAGACCTTTTTCATTTCCATTTCCTTAAAAGCATTAACTGTAAGTACTGAGGTGCCGTCATGCGCCATTGCGTAATCAATATCTGCAAGGGCAAAATC
>NZ_DAVG01000089.1 GCF_002505485.1 Methanosarcina sp. UBA5
AATCTTTTCTTTGGTAAGGAAGACACGTTTACCGTCTCCCATTCTCAAAGCGTATTCAGTTGCCATTTTTAATCCTCCATACATCAGATAAACTTAGTTTAGACTGACACGATTTTATTGAGAATTAAAGTTCAGAGCAGCAGTTCTTTTGCTTTTGCGACTGCTTCGCTTGCATTTTCGGCATAGCNNATCTTGTCAGCCCAGGCCTGGGTCGCAGGGGCTCCGCCTACCATGACTTTTACTCTGTCCCTGAGTCCTTCTTCTTTGAGGAGCTCAATGATATCCTTCTGACCCTGAAGAGTTGTGGTCATAAGGGCGGAAATTCCAATCATATTGGCATTGACTTCCTTTGCCTTCTCGATAAAGTTCCTTGTAGGTACGTCCCTTCCAAGATCATAGACCTCGAAACCTGAGGACTGGAGCATAGTCGAAACTATTGACTTGCCGATATCGTGGACATCGCCTTCGACCGTACCGTTTACGATAACCCCGAGTTTCTTGCTCTGTGTCCCTGCCGGAAGCTCAGCTTCAAGAAGTTTAACCCCTGCTGTCATTGCATCAGCAGCTATCATCACATGAGGCAGGAAAAGTTTCCCTCTTTCAAAAAGAATTCCTACCTGGTTCATGCCTGCAGATAGACCTTTGTCAATGATCTCAGAGGGTTCCATAACCTCTTTTGCTTTCTCGACAGATGCGAGCACTGCATCTTTTTTACAGGAGATAACTGCATCAGAAAGCTCCTGAATAAGTTCCTCTTTGGTTGCCATTTTTATACCTCTTCAATAAATACCAGAAACTCTCTCCAGTGTCTGAAGAGAAAAACGGGTCTGGAATTTTTATTGGATATATTTTTATAGGCCCTAAATTATTTAGCCCAACCTGTAGAGTTTTTTCAAAAAAGATGGGGACTTGAGTACTGCACATGCATTTGAAAAGCCAGTGCGCTATGACAGCCCTAATGGACAGAGCTCAAGTTACGAGATTTTTCAATGGTATTGAAAATTTCAATGGGCTTCTGTAGAATTAAAATTTCAGATCCGCTCAATAAAAATTCCAAATACTATAAATAAAAAATCTGAAATCTTGTAAAAAGAGAGCTTCAGTTACCTTAATTAAAGTTTCAGGAAAAACCTAAGGTTATTCGGGTTTCAGTGACCCTGAATCAATTTATTTTGAATTCATTTATTTTGAATTCATCACTTACATTTTTGATTATCCCAGTACACAGAACATGGTCTTCCCACTGTATTCAGGAACTTTTCTGCAGTTCTTCAGGAATAAATCAGGCTTTTCTTCGGCAGATTCCGATTTTTTGGCCTGCAGGCAGAAGTATTCCCCTTCAAGCCGGAATTTCCTGAAAAGTTCGCAGGTTTCAAGAGGCAGCCTTCTTTTTCCCCTGTTCCGGACATTTACCCCTGGAGCAAAACATCCCTGCACCACCGGAATATGAAGGACATTTTTTGCAGGTGCAGGCTGTAAGGTGATGGTACGAGCCGCAGATCCCGAAGTATCTCCCGTATTCTTCCCTGGTCTGCTGTATAATGTTGGATGCCTTCTCCCAGGATTTTCCTCCTGTCCCGGCATCCTTTTTATTTCCTGCAAGAAGAATGGAACTCATAACATTCCTCCTGTGTGCAGAAAGACATGATTTTATAAGATGTCAAAATATATTATATATTGCTTAAGGATTTGAAAAGTGTATATTACCTGAGGCGGTTAAAGGATTTTGGATCCGGAAGGGTTATTGGAGAGGTAGTAGCTATGGGATTCAATCAACTGGCTGAAAACGACGAACTGATTCTTAGTGAAGCACTGGAAAAACAGCAAATTCTGGAAACTGTAATTAATAACAGCCCGGTTATGGTTTTTCTCTGGGCACCGGGTGAAAAATGGCCTGCCAAATACGTTTCGGAAAATGTAACCCAGCTTGAGTACAGCGCAGAAGATTTCCTTACAGGAAGAATAATGTATGCAGACATAGTCCATTCCGAGGATATAGATAGGATTAGAAAGGAACTTACCCGATGCTGCGAGACTGGAAATGACAGCTTTGTACAGCGATACAGGATTCTTACCGGAAAGGGGGAAGTTCGCTGGGTAGAAGAAAAGACCTTTATCCAGCGTGATGAAGCCGGAAATTTATCTAATCTCCAGGGAATAGTCAGGGACGTTACGCAGGAGATTAGAAATGAAAAGGCTCTGAAGGATGCTCTTCAAAGCCAGAAAGCCCTTATGGAAAAACAAAAAGCCCTCCTTGAGCGGCAGAAAGTCCTCGAAACTGTAATTAATAATAGTTCGATGGTGGTATTTCTCTGGAAGGCTGAAAAATACTGGCCCACGCTGTATGTATCTGAGAATGTCAGACAATTCGGGTACGCTCCCGAGGACTTCATCTCCGGAAGAATCCTTTACGGGAAGATAATTCATCCCGAAGACTTGCTTCTTGTGGAACTTGAACTTGAGGAAAACTGTGAAGAAGGAGGAAAGGAGTTCAATCGACAGTACCGAATTCTTACTCAGACGGCTGATGTCCGCTGGATTGACGAAAAAACCTTTATCCAGCGTAATGAGGACGGAGAAGTAACTCATTTCCAGGGCATTATAGAGGATATAACCCGACAGGTTAAAAGAACTTAACTTGTAGGGACGAAATTCGGAAGATAGGGATAATCTTCAGGTTTTCCGGGGTCGGATTTAAGTAATTTTAATTATTTCCGGAACTTTATATTATAGATCAAGCTCAGTTGGCAAACTTATGGAGCAGTCTCAAGGGAGATAAAAAGTAATATATTATTTAACAGTGATGTAAATTAAAGTTCTAAATAATCACTACCATATAGCATTATAATATGAATCAGATACTTCTTTTAGCTTTCTTACTTTCTTAACAAATAACTATTTATGTTTGAGAGTATTAAGAAGTGTTTGCAGATTTTAATAGAACTGCAGGATCTGCAGCCTCTCCGAAATGCCTAAACGTGAAGACCGAAAATAAAGAATGCTGAGTTAACACGAAAAAATATGAAAAGGTATGGAAAGGTATAGAAAGAGTATAAAAACAAATTGTTCCCCAGAAAACTAAAGAGGGTTACGTCCCGAAAACGGTTTGGTTATAAGGGGTTTGAAAGAGTAACCGAACCGTTTTGGGGCAGATATCAAGGAGTTCAGTCATTTCCATCCCCTTTACCGTAAATTAAGGGTCTCCACAACTGGATTTATTTCATTCGAATACCTCGCTAGTTTGCTGCGGGAATGGAAAACTTTCCCAGTAACCGTTAATGATAATGTCATAATGTCATTTCTCAATTACACTTTTTGTTTGTTAACTTCTGCTGAAACAAAATCATATCCGGTTTATCTTCTTTTACGGAATTTGGTGCGGTGGTGCGAATACACCCTGTTGCTTGCTGCTGAGTGCGCCAGTACAACTTTCATATTTATTAGATTAAGACTTACACGGTTGAAACGAGAAGTCAATAGCTTTAAACCTTTAACTGTCTAGAACACATGTCTAGTTGACAAGAACAAAGTGTTGATGCTGAGTATAATTTCTTATTGAGAACTTACATTAGTAAAGGTTCAGTCTGGAAGACTGAACAGTCTTCAGACTAAGTTCAATATATTTAATATACTTCTTACTGCTACTTTTATTTGAAATCACTTATTTTAGGTGTTCCTACTTTTTTGTGGTAAAAAGTGGAAGGAGCACTTCATTTAAAACTTTTTTTATAATATCTGGTCAATTTAGGATTTCTACAAAGCCTAAAAATTAAATTTAAGATTAAATCGGCAGAAAACAAGAAAACGAATTTAATCTATTTTCCCACGATCACCTGTGACCTCAATGTGCTTATTTCGTTCTTCTGAATTCTCGTATTCTTATCCTTAACCACCGCTTGTTTCCCCCTCATATACATTTTCTGCTGGACCCATTAATCTGGCCAGCCACTTTGTTTCCTCAAAGCTTTCAAGTATAATCTTCAAAACTATTGTAAGCGGTATGGAAAGAAGCACACCTCCAAGCCCAAAAACAAAATTCCAGTAGATAAGAGCAAGAAACAAAAAAGCAGGAGATAACTGAAGGCCTTTTCCCATAAGTGACGGAAAAAGAACATTTTCTGCAAATGCGTCGACAGTAACGATAATTAGAATGACTGCAAGAGCACCTAGAGGCCCATACTTGAAAAGCGCAAGCATTATGGGAGGAACAGAAGCAATAACTAGACCAATATAGGGAATATAACTTAACATAAATATGAGGACTCCCCAGAGAATAGCAAAGTCGATGCCTCCGATATAGAGAAGGAGGGCGATTACAATACCAGTGATAAGATTTATTTCTGCTCTTATGACAATGAACTTTACCAGCTTTCTGCTAAATTCACTCAACCTCAAGCGGAGTTCAGACTGCCTTCCAATTTCGGAGTCCACTTTTTCAGGAGCATTGGCGGCATCTATTAGCAAAAATGCTGCTGTGACTATAACGATTCCTGCTGTTGTTCCAGCGTTCACAATCTCATTAACGATGTTTACCATGAGAGAGATCGTTATTGACACGATACTACGGAGAATTGACTGCACGGAAAATCCTTCATATGAAGGGATATATCTTGTAAGACTATTCACTAATTCGGTCAACTGAGCTTGATAAATCGGGATCTGACTTCCAAACTGCATTGCTGCTTTGACAACTATTACCCCGAGGACCAGGATAACTAGAGTAAATAGTAAAATTACAAGAATAACACTCAGTCCACCTGGAACCCCTTTTTGTTTTAGCCGGCGGACAAGCGGAGTAAAGATAAGCGCGGTAAACACAGAGAAAAAGATGACTGTAAGTATTGACGCAATTTCCCGCATCCCTATTGTCAGAATAACGGCTGCGGTGCTGTAAAGTAAAATTTTAGCGGGTATTGAGTGATCATTTGAATTTATATTTTCATCTCCTCAATCTTTCTTTCGCAGTCATTCATAGAAATTTGCGCCTGGTTTTAACTCCTCTAGAAGCAACATCTGTCAAAGACACCTGCCTTAGCACAGCCG
>NZ_DAVG01000092.1 GCF_002505485.1 Methanosarcina sp. UBA5
TTAAAAGGTTCTAAATTAAAAGACTCTAAATTAAAAGACTCTAAATTAAGATAGACGTTTGCTATACCAAGAAGATATATTCTGCTTTTCAGGATTTGGTTCTTAAAATTGTATCGATTTCCAATCTGAATCTGACAGGCCTGCAAAATGACAGCAGTTTTAATGATAAAACATAATTATTCGAAAAGTAAGGCAAGATATGATCACAAATCTTGCTTTTACTAGTTAATTGATTCCAAGATAAGTCCCTTGTTTAACGGGAAATTTATTAATCGATGACAAATCGGAAACCAAAGTTTAATGAACATACTTTGGAACCGCAGCACTAGAAATATCGGTAAGGAAAGTCCTTACTGGTAAGAAGGATCTTCTGTATCTGCTTTTAATACGTGAGATTCTGCTTTTAATACGTGAGATCCTCTTGCCTTAAACTTAACATTTTAATTTGCTTTCAATTTGGCATGTTAATTTTAATATTTTTTCGCTTTTTTATCAGTAAACTATATTTTCGAAGTTACTCTTCCTGAGCAGGAGGTTCCAAAAAAGCAACAATCGAAGCGTTCTGCGGTATAAGAGGAAGATAATCAACATAACCAGAACCTTCCAATCTATAAGGTTCGTCTGCAAAACCATCTCCATTATTATCGGAATGAGTCTGTGAGAAACCGTCACCTGAAGGGGTTACCCAGCAGTTACCACCCAGAGAAGGGCCGCCTACAATGTTTATTCCAGTTATTTTTGTAGTGTTAAAGATGTTTACTGTTTCATCAGAGACATTTACGTTCACTGTATTGTTAAAAATATTATTAGTGATGATACATGGAGCATCAACAATATATAGTCCATTATCACAGCCTGTAATTCGATTTCCACTAACTGTCAGGGTTTCAAACATGAGATCAAAGGCGTATACTCCTGTTTCGCAGTTGCAAATCTCATTATTAAGAATAGACTCGCTTCCGCTGTACATATAAAAGCCAATATCTGCAGCCATACTAAAGTTAGATATTTTGTTATTTTGAGCCGTGCAGTAAAAAGCGCCGTTTGTACCTTCATTGCGGTCAAACGAGAAACAAATACCTGAAGATCTCCCTGGACCTCTTATGTCAAAATTTTTTATTGTAACGTTACTTTCATAAATATTGAAGGCGTTGTTTTTAGCTTTAATTATTGATTTATGTGGACTGCTTGACATTATAGTTAGATTTGCAGTTGAGATATCAATATCTCCATCGTATGTTCCAGGTTTTACAATTATTGTATCTCCGGAATGAGAGTTATTTACTGCTGTTTGAATCGAGTTTCCAGGCTCTACATAAATAGTTTCAGCAGAAGCACTGCAAGTGATAGCTTGAAGTGAAAGCAATACTGCTAATATCACCAACATAATTTTTTTTGTTTCCCGCAAGACAAAACCCCGATAAAGTTCTCTAGTACTGATGAAATCCCTGTATTGATGAAATTTCTTAGTCTATTCGCTTTGATTTAGCTTCAAGAACTTAGTTATCATCAAGAATCTAGTTGATTATCAAATAACTAGTTATCCAGAATTTAATTAATTCTCAAGTAATTAATATTCAAATTCTCAGATTTGTAATCTAATTTAATTACTATCCGAGCTGCAGTACTTTATTAGAGAGGATAAACGTTTTGAGCTGTTCACTATAGATGACAACTTCAGTCTGTAAGATATAAATAATATATAATTTTTCCTATTTATTCCCTCATATCTACTAATGTTGTTTTAAATAATCTTAAGTACTCATTATTTCACTATATTTCCACCCAGTAACATCAATTTTAATTTAACAATTATCTCAATTGGGCTAATTCCAGCCTTTGAATCCCAACAATTCTTCAGCTGGCTTATTCTTTTGTTTAATTGCAGGAAATTACCGGAAGCAAGAGAGCCAGAAGACTATATAAAAAATAACTGAACTGTAAGATAAATATTTATAGTCAGTGAAAGTAGCTTATATCAACAAAAAAAATAAAAAATTTCATAGTGGGGGAAAAACATGAAAATCAGAGTCGTTAGCTCAAGAGAAGAAATCTTTACATTAAATCCTAATGAGCGCATTGTTCACCTGGCTTTCAGGCCTTCGAACAAGGATGTATTTGGACTGGTTGAAACCTGCCCGAAGATTGATGTAATCCAGTTACCTAAATCCTACATGGGCACAATCTCAAGGTCCATAGAGATGTTCCTTGAAATGCAAAAAATCCAGCTTATCGAAGGTGATGTCTGGGGCCATAGGAAAGACATTAATGAATACTACACCGTTCCATCCTCAGTTATTGAGAAAATAAAAGAAATGAAAATCGAAGGTAAATCCAATGAAGATATTGAAGCAAAGGTTTCAAGGGAAAACAAAATCAATCCTGAAATGGTTGCTTATATCATGAACAAGGAAGCTCCTGCCTGAGTTCGTACACGATAAAATATCTTTAAATTTTTCACTGGAGATTTGACCATACCCAGAAATAGTCAGAAAGGTCTCAGGCCTTTCAGGGACATACGTTTATTCCCTGATCTCCAGCTTAAGTTTTCCATTTACAGAGGCTCTGGAAAGTTCCCTGGCTTAAAATTTAGCCTATATTTCCCACTTCAGGGAATTCTACAGGGACATTTTCCTTTTTCTCACTGCAACGTTTTACCATTTTTTGTTGAAATTTTTAATTGAACATTTAATTCTTTCAATCCTGTATCTGTTCAAAAAAGTCCAGTACCTGTTTAAAAAGTAGGTTTTGGAATCTTGATCTCCTTACTATGAAACCCGTTTTCGTCGAGTGTAATAATTCTCAGAAAACCTTTTTTTTCAGGGCATAGGTTGAATGTTCTTCCGTTCTCAATGGGAAAATTTTCAGGATTTCTATGGCCGTGAACCTGGTAAGTGTTCTCATTCGTGTTTTTGTTGAAACTTGCAGCAACCAGATATACATCTTCGGGCTCGCCCACGCCGTTAATCATCTGATCGGCTCCGACAAAAACCAGATTTTCAGGAAGGCTGCTCAGGCCTCCGTGAGTTACGAGCACGTACCTATTATAAAATTTATAATAAATACATGGATTTAATTTTTTATGTAAATTGAGAACATAATTTTTTGTAACGCCTGCCAGCTTCATTTCTGGCACATAATATCGAGTATCTGCAAACTCGGAGACCTGGGTTTGTTCTTCACCTTCTACCAGCCTGCAAAAACTTTTTTCGTGGTCTCCTTCGAGCAGGATTACATTATCCCTGCACATAACGGAGGTCAGAAACTTAATAATTTCAGCATTATCAGCATTTTCAACTCCGCTGCCTGTGTAATCTCCCAGGAAGATATACAGGTCGCTGTCGTTTAACCCGCATGCAAGATATTGCATAAGAGCCTTGTAATTTCCAGCTATATCGCCGATGTGATGGATTTTTCTGTAGTGGGAAAAATCAAAAGGCTTGTACCGAATTTTTTCATAAAATTCTTGCGGCTTTATTACCGTAACAAATGACGGCACCGTTTGCCTATTTATTATGGAGTACAGTTCGTCAATTACAGTTTCAGGCACAATTTCGTATTCAGGCCTTTTTCTGTTTCGCTCCTTTGCAATTTCAAGAGGAATCTCGGAAAAATCAACACAGATAGCTGTATACCTGTAAGTTCTGATAAGCTTCCTGTATTTCGCAATATCTGCATTTCCGGCATTCGTCGCGTCGAGAACTGTGAAATCCCCATCTTCCATACGGGATTTAATGAGAGAGTAAATAAGTCCCCAGACCCGATGATTAATTTTTTGAGAGATTATAGGTCTTCCGGTAACAGAGAGTACAGGCGGCTTAAGGAGTAGCCGAACACTGTCTGAAGAGATGGTGTAAGGCTCAAGGTTATTTTCCCTGACAAAAGTTGATTTGCCGGAGCCAGGTATTCCTCTCAAAAACACCAGAGACCTCATATCATACCTCAATACCCTATATGCTAGTGATACCTGAATTAATATTACTACTGATTTTTATAATATTTAATTAGATAATTTTATGGTATCTATTCTCAAATAGGTACAGGGGAGAATCGTGGATAGGGAGTTTACGAGATGCAAGCTAATCTCTGGGGTTTTGCTACTTAACGGGCATGACCGCAAGAAAGACACAGGTACGCGGGACTCCTCCAGATTTTTATGGTGAAATATATGACAAACCACAAGGAAATCGATTATATCCTGCCTGGCAGGGCAGAATCTTACTGGATGGCAACCACGCCTGAATCCAGATATCCTCCTCTTTCCGGAGATGTTCGCGTGGATGTAGCAATTTTAGGGGGTGGGATGGTGGGCATTACAACTGCCTACCTTTTAAAGGAAGCAGGAGTGCCGTCGGTGGCAGTGATCGAGGCGGATCGAATTATTACAGGAGTTACAGGTCACACGACTGCAAAAGTCACCTCTCAGCACAGCCTGATCTATGATCGCCTGATTTCAAAATTTGGAAAAGAACAGGCGCAACAGTACGCAGAATCCAATCAGGCAGCCATAGAAAAGATAGCTTCTATCGTAAGCTCAAAAAGCATAGCCTGTGACTTTGTCCGTAAGCCAGCTTATGTTTATGCCGGCTCTGAAGAATCAGTTGGAAATATCCATAACGAGGTCGATGCAGCTCAAAGCCTTGGGCTCCCGGCTTCATTCAAAGCTGACCTGCAGCTACCTTTTAAAACATACGGCGCAGTTCGTTTCGGCAATCAGGCGCAATTTCATCCCAGAAAATACCTCTGTGCTCTTGCAAGGGAGATTGAGGGAGACGGCTGCCATATTTTTGAAAAGACGAGAGCATTAAAGATTGAAGGGGATGGCCCTGTAAATATAACAACGGATAAGGGAACAATTAAAGCACAAAAGGTTATCCAGGCAACCCATTTCCCAATTCACGATAAACCCGGAATGCTGTTCCAGCGCCTTTACCAGTCCCGTTCATACGTACTCGGGTTTCGTATTGAAGAGCCTTTCCCGCAGGGAATGTTTATTAGTGCCGAGGAGCCTGTCAGATCTCTACGTTCCCAGCCTGCCGAGGAAGGTGAACTAATACTTGTATCAGGGGAAGGACACAGGACCGGAGAGGGAAACGAAATTGACCATTATATAAACCTTGAGAAATGGATCAGGTTGGTCTACTCGGTCAATTCCATTGATTACCATTGGTCAACCCAGGATGTCATAACCGTTGATCACGTTCCTTACATTGGCCGGCTAACCTCAGATAACGAAAACATGTTTATTGCAACAGGGTTTAGGAAATGGGGCATGACCACAGGTACAGTTGCAGCAATGATTCTTACAGATATGATCCTTGGGCAGTCTAACCCTTGGGAAGAGGTCTATAACCCTTCGCGATTCAAACCTCTTGAATCGGCTAAAACCTTCTTTTCTCAGGTTGCTGAAGCGACTAAAGGCCTTGTGGGAGATCGAATAATTCCTGTTCATGAAAAAGCTTCGCAGATTTTGCCTGGAGAAGGTGCAATTGTCAAAATCGAAGGTGAAAAGGTTGCAGCATACAGGGATGAGGCAGGAGTGCTCCATAAGCTTGATCCTTCCTGCAGGCACATGGGATGTATTGTTTCCTGGAATAATGCAGAAAAGACCTGGGACTGTCCGTGTCACGGCTCCCGCTATAGTGCAAAGGGGGAGGTAATCAAAAGCCCTGCAGTGTACGGGCTTCTGGAAAAGAAAGCAAATGAGTAAAACTGATATCAAGATAATCAGAAGACTTATGATAAAAAGGTTCATGTGGGAGAAAGTAATAGTCCAGATGGACTGAGATAATTAACAGAAGAGCACTCCGCCTCTTAAACATCAAAATTTTTGTTAGATACTTTAATTAACTCATAGATTAATGCATATCTAAGGAAAAAAGGACAAATTTCTTCTTTTATTGGGAGAAAAGTAGCAAGGCCTCAGGTAAATTATAAGTAAATTCTACTTGACTGGAAATGACTCCTACAGACCCTCTTTATCTTGGTATCCTTATTCTCACAGGTTTTTTTACGGGTATTGTCTCGGGCATGCTCGGTATTGGTGGAGGCTTTATCATGTCTCCTGTTCAGTACTGGCTTTTGCAGGAGACCGGTCTCCAGCATGACATTGCAATAAGGATAGCTTTTGGGACAACCCTTTTTGTGGTTTTGCTAAATGCCATTAATGTTGCTCATATTTACCATCAAAAGAATGCAGTACTTTGGAAACAGGCAACAATAATAGGGGTTTTCGGATCAATCTTCAGTTTTGTGGGAGCAGCTGTAGCTTCTTACTTACCGGCTTCTACCCTTAGCAAAATTTTTGGAATTGTAGTTCTAATTGGTGCAATTAGAACTTATTTGACTTCTGCTGTTACAGAAAAAGAATATATTAGCTCTAATCCATTACCTTATGTATTTTCAGGTATTTTCATAGGCTTTTTTTCTGGTCTTTTAGGGCTTGGAGGAGGAGTGATTGGAATTCCAATCATGCTAATTTATCTTCATTTAGATATGAGAAAAGCCGTAGGAACCTCAGCCGCAGTAATAATCTTTACTTCTTTTAGTGGATCAATCGGATATATAATCAATGGCTGGGAAAAGGCCGGACTCCCTCCTTATTCTATTGGATATATAAATCTTCTAAATTGGATTTTACTCGCATTTCCGGCGTTTCTTGCAGCACGAAATGGGGCGAAAATTGCCCATCTTATAGACCCCGAACATTTGAAGCATCTTTTTATAATTTTAATGATCTATATAGGGCTGAAAATGATAGGAGTTATTGATCGTATCTTTACATATTGAGCTCATTGCAAAGCCGATTTTACTCTCAAAATGAGTAAAGTTTCAGAACTATTTTCCATGATCTAGAACTCAATTGATTATTCAGAATGCGAGATTCAGAGAAGTAATTTTGAGTTTTGGGATCAGCTCCATATCTAAATACTGTTATTTATTGAGTTATGATTTATGGAATGCCACTACTTTAGTCATTTCCAATTTTGCCAGGCATAGATCACCTGTATGTAGTTTCAGAGAGTCAACAAACTGTGCAGGGACGTCTGCAGTCAGAGTCTTGTTGCATCTAACAAGTGTAAGTGTAATTCGCTTTTTTGGTCCCTTATTGATTATATTATTAACACGAACAGAGTAAGTATTTTCATATTGATTTTTAGAGTTGGAGTCCGGTAAAAGAAGAGTTATGTTCTCAGGATGAATTCCCCAGGAAACTTTATCTCCAGGTTTAAATCTCTGAGTTTTTATCCTTATACTCAGATCTTCGCTTTTTAACACTGTGCTTTTTGACTTTTCGTCACATTCTTTAACATAAGCATCATCGAAAATATTGGAAATCCCAACTAATTCTGCCACATGCAAATTATTAGGATAATAGAATATTTCTTCCGGGGTTCCGAACTGCTGAGCTTTCCCCCCATATAAGACAAGAATCTTATCAGCCAGCTGGAAAGCTTCTTCCAGATTGTGAGTGATAAACAACACAGGTATTCCAATCTTGGTTTGCAAATTTTTTATTTTTTCTGCAAGTTTGGTTCTTATTTCTAGATCAAGAGCAGAGAAAGGCTCATCCAGAAGCAAAATTTCAGGTTTGGGAGCCAGTGCCCTTGCCAGAGCAACTCTCTGTTTCTGCCCACCTGACAGCTGGGATGGATATCGGGTCTCCAACTCCTCAATATGAAGAAGGCTCAGCATTTCCATAACCCTTTCTTCTCTGGCTTCTTTCTCCCAGCCTTTGAGCCCGCATTCTATGTTCTTTTTTACACTCATGTGAGGAAAAAGAGTATAATTCTGGAAAACATAGCCCAAATTGCGTTTCTGAATTGTAAGATTGATTTTTTTTTCTTTGTCGAAATAAATTTTATTTCCTACTATTATTTTTCCCTCATCAAGATCCGTTATCCCGGAAATACATTTAAACAATGTGGTCTTTCCTGATCCTGAAGGCCCAAAAAGTACGACAAGTTCGTTTTCCATTTCAAAGCTGACATCTAATGTAAAGGATTTCTTAATACTCTTTTTTCCACGGCGATCAGTTTCATTATATTGTTTTTTAAGGTCAACTTTAACGCCCAAAATTATACCTCTAATTTTCCTACGAATCGTCCGGTTAGAGATACAGCCAGCAGGGATATAAAAATAAGGATTAAGACAAGAGTCTGAGCAAGTTCATCATTACCTGCCTGAAAAGCGCTGTATATTGAAATCGACATCGTATTCGTTTTTCCCGGGATGTTTCCTGCCAGCATAAGGGTTGCTCCAAATTCTCCAACAGCTCTTGCAAAACTGAGTACTAGCCCTGCCAGTATGCCTCTTTTTGCAAGAGGCAATGTTATCAGGAGAGCAGTTTCAATCTCACTTCTTCCAAGAATATAAGCTGCGTATTCAAGTTCCCTATCTACTGCTTCAATGCCTGCTTGGGCAGCTTTAACCATAAGAGGAAGAGAAACTGTGTAAGCTGCAATGACTGCTGCCTGCCAGGTAAACATAATCCCTGTGCCAAAAAAGTTGTAAATGAAGTGGCCAAGAAATCCATTTCTACCTACAAGAATAACCAGAAGATAACCAATTACGGTAGGCGGAAGAACGAGAGGAAGTGTTACTAACAGCTCTGCAAGTTCTTTTCCGCGGAAATCACGCCTCGCAAATATATAAGCTATGATTACGCCACTGCAAAGGACTAGAATGGATGATATGGTTGCTATCCAGAGTGTGAGAGATAAAGGAAACCATACCTTGTCCAACATAATTATCAGTCTTTTATTTTTGGATAAACGTATGCAAGAGATAACTAAATGTTTATTAAACCGGATTATTATAAGGCAAAGATTTTTTAGCAGAGCATTCTACATTATGGAAATTAAGTATTCAAAATAAATCCTAATTAATAAGGTCCCCTTGCTAAAGATACATTATGAAGTAAAATTATTTCACACTCTGCAGATATCCGCGATCTTATTTACTTGCCTTTTTTAAGCTATCGCTAACAAAACTGAGCAACTATTAATAGACTTCTGCAGAGTGGACTGACGCTATTTACTAATTTTCATGCACGAAGCATGAAACGGAAATTGGGGATTAATCTATACCGATCATCACATTTGAAGCCTTGACTATTGCGTATACTTCGCTTCCTTCTTTTAGCTTCAGATTTTCAGCTGAGGCCTTTGTGATGATGGAAGTCATTTCTGCTCCGCCAGGCAATTCTATTACAATTTCAGAATTGACCGCACCTGCTACAACCTTTTTAACCTTACCTTTTAAAACATTGCGTGCACTTAATTTCATTTCCTTACTCCTCCATTCAAGTGTTAATAAAAACACTTACCTTTTACATGTGTTCTGTTCGATAATATAATTTGCGTTTATATAAAACAGTTCTATTATATATAACACAAATTCTCCTTCGACTTTCACAGATGTAAAATTAATTTATAGATTTATTTATTAGTGCCTATTGAATGTTATTTTAGTTTTAAACTTCTTCGATATTAAGAAATAGATAATATCGTTATGTACAGATGTAGGAAATGAATTATGCCAATTTTAAGTGATTAATTTCTTAGTTTACGATTTTCATATATTTCGAAAAGGCATGAGCCCGTAGTGAAAAAGCTTTCACCCAATTCCAGATTTTTTTATCTTGGCCGTTTTCGTAAATTATTGATCAAATCTGATAAACGTGTATATTTACCATTTTTGGGGAAAAGTTGTAGAGATTCTTGTGATATGGCTTTTTATAACTCACTGACAGACCTTTATTGAGAATAAATAGCGTTCAAAGATAATTATATATTATAGCTTTTATATAATTAGAGCCACAATATATTATCTTACGCTCATGTTCAATAATAATAACGGTTGAACCCATTGGGGGGTGTATACGTTGCAAAAAAACTCACAATTAGAAAAAGAAACTATGAAAGAAATCATGAAGCAGGTAAAGGATCCTGAGCTGCTTTCACAGATTGAAAAAGTAGTCCCCTTTCACGGCTTCCTGACCTCCGGGGCATTAATCGGTATCCAGATGCTCAATATCGCAAGACGGGAGCTTGATGTCCGGGACGGGGAGCGCATATATGTGACCTGCGAAACGAAAAGTTGCATGCCTGACCCATTCCAGATCCTTGCTGGAGCTACCATCGGAAACAATG
>NZ_DAVG01000031.1 GCF_002505485.1 Methanosarcina sp. UBA5
GCACCAATTGCTTTAAGTCCTGCATCTCCCAGCAATGTTGTTAATGTTCCTACGTCTGCCATAGTTTTTATTCCTCCGTATATTTTCTTATATAACCAAATGGATTGAATTTTCTGCCCCCGCCTTCATAGAATTTTCCAAAGAATTCTACATACTGCAACCTGAGTGCGTGCAGACCGGGAGCGATGATACTCAGGGCTGTGTTAAGAGCATGCCCGAGTATGAACACGATTATTGCACCTATTGCCGCGATACCTATCTTTGAATGATCAGCCCAGATCATTTTAAAAGCAATGTCATTGACCGTTGATGCGATGTAAATCGAAGACAAACCGACTGCTATAATACGGGCATAAGATAACGCGTTACCCATAAGAGATGGCAATTCAACTATACCAGCAATACCCTCACCCATAGCGAGGAATACTACTCCGAGAAGAAGAATAATAGCACCGACATAAGTCAGCCCAGAAATACCACCTAAATAGCCGATAGCTGCAACGAGCACACCAAGCTCAATAATTATCCAACTGCCTTTTTCAAGAACTGCAAGCTTTACTCCATGTTCCTTGGAAACGTTTATAAAACCGAGAATATATCCAAGATTTAGATGGATCAGTCCTACAAAGATAGATATTGCAATCATGGTCATTACCATGTGAGCCCTATGAACCGGGAATGTGAATTCTTCACCGGAAAGGCCTGGGAACAGGGTAACTGTATTCCAGAATGGAAATAAACCTTGCACGGTTTTGCCTTCGACATGCGTAGTCGCTAGCGGGAATCCTAGGAACTCACCATAAATAATACCAAATATAAATGCTGATATCTCACTATATATCAGAATATTCATTAAAGGCTTTACTGCATCTGATTTTATAAGTGATTTAAGCGCCAGCGCCATTGCTCCCAGAATAATTGCATACCCAACATCTCCAAGGATCATCCCGTAAATAAATGGAAACGCAATGAATATAATTGAAGTGGGATCGATTTCGGTGTATTTGGGCCTAGAGTACAGTTCCATGATCTCCTGCATTGGTTGTGCTAGTTTCGAGTTATTATACTCGACAGGTATATGTCCGTCTTCTTCATCTTCCTCTTCTATTTTGAGTGAGGTAACATATGCCCGGCCAGATGTAGCATCACTAACAGTGTTGACCAAGGTATCGTAGTTATCGCTGGGAGTCCAGCCTTCTATAATAAAGGCATTTTTAGACGTCGCGATTCTCAAGGGCAGTTCTGCCTTCTGATTTTCGATACTTAAGACTTCATCACTAGCAAGGAGGAAATCCGCGTATTGTGCTTTTATGGATTCGACTTCTCCTTTTAGCGACTCGACCTTCCTCGAGGCTTCAGCCTCTCTTTGTTCTGTTGCTCTTAACAACTCGCTTGGAATACCACCTCTTTCCGGGACTCTGAGCTCTCTGAACTCAAAACTCTGAAGCAATTCTTGGACTTTTTCAGCGTCCTTTTTATCTACGAACAGCACCACTGTTTTTGCTTGGGGGTCAAAGTACAATTCGTAGGCTTGTGTGATGCTTGAGATTTGACCTTCTTCCAAATCTCCTTTGATTGAGCCTGCAAAAACTTTCAGGTTTTCATAGCCTCGATAATAATCAAAGTCCAGATTTATGGACAAGAATGGGAGAAGATCCTTTTTTTGATTCTCCAGATCCTTTAATTCAGCCTCATATTTACTGATTGTTTCAGATTTTTCTGATATGGCCTTATCCAGTACACTTAGCTTTGTATCAAGTTCACGCAGAACTGAATCAGCTTTCTGAACTGCCGGTCTTGTTTGTTCAATCCCCAAATAATTGGAAATCGAGCGGATCTTCACAAGCTTTTTAGATACTTCTTCTGCGTTTTTAAATGGCTTGCTGATCTTAAAACCAGATTCATCTTCAATAAAATCTTCAATATGAAGGAGATTAGAATCATGCAGTGCATCAATGGTTTCTTTTAAAACGCTTTTATGCCCAACAATTATGGCTTTTGTCATCCTTTTGGGTCTACTCATGGACCGCCCTCTCAAACTCTATTAACAGGTAATCAACGGCTTTGTCAACGTTAGCTTGAGCTTTTTGGGCCATGGCTAAAGCATCTTGTTCACCATCTTTAAGAACCCTGTCTCTCTCAACCAAGACTTTTTCTTCACCGGATTTGAAAGAATCCTGTGCAGATTTATGTGAATCAATTTCACCTTGTTTCAGGATTTCTCTAGCTTCAGCTCGAGCATCAGAGATACGTTTGTTTTTTACTTCAATGGCTTCATCAATCATTTTTGTTGCATTCTCTTCTGCTTTTTTGATCTCAGATAAGATTTCATTTTTAGCCATGCGAATCTCCGTCTCTCAAATTTTAATATATAAATTAATAATTAAAAATCCCTACTCCAATGGAGGTAGTTAACAAATCCTTCGCGAAAGAACTATATAACAGCTTCGGTTTTATCAGAGAATAGGCGGATAAATATAATGAAAAATCATTACATATCCAGTGTGTAAGAAATTTTTAAGAAAAGTATAAATATAAATAACAAAATATTGGGTTAAAATGAAAAAGATTAAATATAACAGTAAAAAATAATTGGATCTACACAGTGAAATATAATTAAGTATTGAAAAATTATCAAATAGAATGCAAAAAGTAAAATGTGAAGCGTAACCCGAATAAGTTGAGTAAAATCTAAAGAATATATTCAAGACTTTATTAAAATCAGTTAAAAAATTATAGATGAATCAATTTAGAAAAGGTATTTTAGCTTCTTTTTTTTCAAATAAAAGCTATTGAATGTTTCTTTGGATAAGAAACAGAGATTACTTTATTTGACCAAAACTGTAAAATTTTTCTTTAGTGTAGTTCAGTTTTGGGAAAATCAAACCATTCAAAAGCTAACGTTCTAAAAATAGACTTAATTCCAGGCTCCGAAGGGATACGGATCTGGTATGCAGATATCAGTATCCAATAAATAAATCAGAGAATAAGTCAATTCTTTGAGAAAAAAGGAGAATTTCAGGAAAAACGCTCTGAAACCATTTATTTTTCTCACCGGCAATTAAAAAAACAAAATTAAAAATAACATAAAAAATGTTATTTAACCCTGTAAGGGATTTTTGCGCCCTGAGGTATGGTATGAATATATTCCTTCCGGAAATCGGGGTTGCGCATCATGCAATAAGCGGCATTGTCCTTTTTATAGGCATTATGCTTACCCATACGCTTCCAGATAGCTTCCAAGGAGTCTTCACGGATATTTCCGAAGGAGAGAGGAGTATAGGCACATGGCATTACTTCCCCATCCGAAGCAACATGCATCCATCGTCTGCCTGCAAAACACCCAAAAAGACTCGGGCCCATAAAATATGGGAATGCGGTGACCCTGGGACCCTCAGGTTTAGAGTTCATTTTTTTCTGGAATTTCTCAAGCCTTGAGACATCTTTCTCCCCTATTACCTCATCTTCATGCTCAAGCCAGCGCCCGACTGCAATAATTTCATAGATAGAGAGCTCATGCATTCCAAGGTTAAATGCAAGGTTGTAAAATTCCTCAAGGTCATCGATATTGTGAGGAGAAACAACCACAAACATATCATTAAGAATCCCGGCAGCTATTGAATTTTTGATTCCAGCAATTGCATCCCTATATGCCCCTTCTCGACCCCGAATGCGGTCATGTTCGGCTTCAAATGGGCTGTCCAGACTAATTCTTGAGGCGTATAACCCTGCGGCTTTAAGCTCCTTTGCCCGTTCTTCAGAAAGCTTGAAACCTGAGGTGAAACAGGTAGCAATTGCCCTGGATTTATCTACTCTGGCTACCATCTCTACGAGATCATCTCGAAGCATAGTCTCTCCGCCGTCGAAAGAAATAAGATAGGACCCAAGCTCCAGGCTCTGGTCTACAACTCCGGAGATCTCATCCAGAGTAAGTTCCTTTTCTGGCTTGATACCAGCTGCTCCGCAGTGGATACAGCGGTTAGGACAGCGAGCCGTAATTCCTATTGAGAACTGATCAGGGACTCTTTTTTTTCGGATAGCTGCAATCTCAGCACCTATCACCCGGCTGAAAACAGGCCCCGGAATAGGTGGGATCCATGTAGAGAAAATAATCTCGTTTTCATCCATTGAAATGGGTTTTTCTTCCGCAAAAATGCTATTTATGCGCTTGAGGAACGGTTTTGCAAGCTGAGAAAGAGGACCTTCTGCATCAAGCACCATTTTTTCGTTTTCTGTACTGGCATTTACCTTAAGCACCGGACTATCATATACTCGCATGGATACACCTGGTAAAGTTGTTGGCAAAAGTTAGAAGACTTATAGGTTAGATAGAAACTAAATAATATTATTTTTCCATTTACGTGCAGGGAATTTAACATAGTTGCAATTCATTTTTCAGGAAAAGCTGAGCAATTAAACAATCTCAAGCATATCGACAGTTATATAATCGGTAATCTGAAAGAGTTTGTCCCTTGCCGGACACGCTTTAAATGTCAAAAGGGTTTCTTTTGCGGCATTAACACGCAGCTTTACAGCATCTATAGATTTTTCTATTGCTTCTTCCTTTGACATATTCTTCATGTACACATGCGGCAGAGTTTCAGATGTGAATTTCGATTCCTTGCCTTCGACTACTTCCAGAAACTCAAGAATATCGTCAACAATCTGGTATGCAGTTCCCAGGCAATTTCCAAAAAGATTAAAACGCCTGACCAGGACTTCGTCAGCCCCTCCAGTATATGCCCCTATAGAAGCGCTGATGGCAAATAAAGAAGCCGTTTTTTTGTAAATACATTCGAAATAGTTTTTTTCTCCGAAATTGTCCTTATCAAGTCTAAGATCAAGGACTTCTCCTTCAGCCATATCCATCCCGGCTTTTCCGAAGTCTCGGACCACTTTTTCCCCATACGGAGAAATAAACTCAAAGCACTTTGCAATTAGGTAATCGCCGCATAAAAGAGCCCCGGAAGGGCCAAATTTTTCAGGGGCCGAAGGCAAGTTTCTTCTAATAAGTCCCTGATCCAGCAAGTCATCATGGATGAGGGAAGCCGAGTGTATCATTTCAATAGCAAGAGCTGCATCTAGGCTCTGGAGGTATGAACCTGAACAGATCTCACTGGAGAGAAGGAGGATAATTGGCCTGATTCGCTTTCCTCCGGTATTACAGACATGTTCTACCATTTTTTTTAAGCTAGATTCGTTCATTTGAGCAATAAAGCTATTTATTCCTGATTCGACATATCTGTACTCTTCCCAGTCTTCAATATTCATCAATATTACTCCGTGTACTTAGACGGGCATCCGGCAACGATCTTATTCGCTTCAAGCTTAAGTTGAGAAACACCTTTTCGCAAATACCTACTTTTTCCTTCAGCAAAGTTAGAAGGAAAGCAGCCGGTATATTTTAGATGAACCTTCAAGTTCTCATTATTTTCGTCCCTTAGTTCAAAAACTGTCATTTTGGGGGCCATCTCTAGATTTCCATATCGAATAATTTTCTAGAATTTACCTTTATTTTTTGGAATATTATAATTATTTTGGGAATTTTACTTTTTGCCCGATATGAGCTGGGGTATCAGATAGAACTTAGACTATTACAAAACGACTATCCGGAGACTCAATATCGTGCAGGCGTATAAAGAATACGCCATAGCACATACGCCAGAACAGACCAGCAGTAAGAAAAAGTGCGAGCAGTATTCTCTTTTTTTATTCATTTAAAACTCCGTATAACGCGATCATTACATTAACTTTTTGTTAAGCTCTGAATGTTTTATCAGTTATACAAAAGGATATTCAAACTATGGGAAACAGCTTGACCGAAAATCCGGAATAAAGAACTTCGGAGTAAATAACTCCAGATAAACCATGCCTCAGGATAGAATAACTTTCAGGCCAAGCCCTAGAACCAGATCGTATAAAAGACGAAAGTCTCTTTTGAGATTTATATTCAGCCCTGTAGAAGAGATACCTATCCTACATCAGAGAGATATCCCGATCGAAAACAGGAAGACAAGAGATCAAGAAGATAAGAGATTAAGGGGATAAGAGATCAAGAAGATAAGAGATTAAGGGGATAAGAGATCAGGAAGATTAGATATTCACCCTCAATAGTATGAAGAAATGATATTTGTGATCCCAATATCAGGATAAAATTGCTGTTACATTTAAGAAGTGACATCACTTCGAATTTCAAATAATAATAATTTGAAAGATAGGTACAGGAAAAAGAGTATTTTTATTAAAAAATCAATAAAAAATAAGAAGTTCAATAAAAAATATGGTTTTAACAGAGTAATGAAATATCAATATTGAGAGTGTATTTTTTACAATATACTCTTATATATATGTGTTAGAAAAATCCTTCCAGTAGAAAACGAAGGTTGACAATAAGATAAAACTAATTATATAAAAGTAGGAGATATAATTGATCGATGGCATAAGTGGACTGTATATCCGTTTATGGCAGATTGTATATTCAATCCAGTCTTAAACCTCTACTGGACAATTTCAAACGAGTATCTGAACTTAGCCCGTCCAGTTTATAAAATTATAAAAATGTATTCACAGAGAAGTTTATTAGAAATTCTTTGACTGCTAAAGCTACAGAAAATATAGTAAAGAAGAACATAATATTAGAGCAGCGAAAAGAATATATATTACAAATACCTCTAGATGTGTTGCAGTTTGCGTTGATGGTCTAGCGGCTATGACTTGGGCCTTCCAAGCCCAAAACCCGGGTTCAAATCCCGGTCGGCGCATCTAATAATTATTTAATAAGAAAATTTGAACTGCTCTTTTTCCTATTTTATATTAAATTAAACACATTAAATGAAGTAATGAATCAAACATTAGTGCGAGGGTTGCCCAGCTAGGTCAAAGGCGATGGGCTTAGGACCCATTTTCGTAGGAATTCGTGCGTTCGAATCGCACCCCTCGCATCTCTTTTACAAAATGTTTTCCTAAAACGTTTCATGTCGGATTTTTACAGCACATGTCAGACAAAGTAATATCACTCTTGAGGAGAAATTCCAGTAACAAGAGAGCTGATTTTAAATTAAATAATTGAGTATTTATATATATAAATATATGATTAATATTATTGTTTAATTTGTGGGTAAATCCATAAAACATGGGGAAGGTGAAAGGTATGAAGGCAAGTCCTAGCATGATGCAGGAAATGTTTAGAAACATGCAGTTTCCAATGACAAAAGACCAGATAATAGAACACGCTACAAGACAAAACATTTCCAGTGATATAATTGAAAATTTGCAAATGATTCCTGATAGGGAATATGAGTCAGCCGATTCTCTTATGAAAGCTATGGAAGCGGCAAGTCAGCAAGCCGGCAGAGGTGGAGGCGGAAAAAGCCAGTCATTCGGTGGAACCGGAGTTGGTGAAACTGGAGAAGGCGACCCCTCGTCTGGAGGAAGTAGCCAGGGATTCGGAGGGAGAGGAGGAGAGTAAACCAGTTCTTCCAGAAATGTCATTGCCAGTATTCTTTATGTTTATACGTTGATCTTAAATACAAAAGATATCGGATTTACCCCCGATCGATGATAAAGACTGAGTTTTTAAAGTTAGGAAAATCCGAGTAACTCCTTTAACAGAAGCAAACGTAAACGTGGATCATTGGTCTGTAGATCTTTGGTTTTTTGATTTTTAATTGTTCTATCTTTAATTATATTCGAGATTCGATTTTTAGATTTTATTCTGATCTTTTTGGTTAAATTTTCACAAATTTTCTTGAGAGATACATTTTTGCCCTGCAACATACCTCTCCGACCCTGTGTATTCGACAAGTTTTCCATTATCCAGTACGGATATTGAACCATGCCCACAGCAGATCAGGCATTTTTTGTTTTTTCCAGCAAGTTGTTCATCAATATCGGAAATGAGGGAAAGAAGGGCCTGCCTTTCTTTTCGCGCAAGCTTGCTGTCAACATTCACCGATGTCATAAGATAATCAGCCAGAACATTATATTCCGTTCTATCAGGGCTCAAACTTTTGAAATTGATCACTGCGTCTTCAGGAAAGAGCAGTCCCTCTTCTGAGCAGAGATAGAAAACTTCTCCATGCATATGCCCGCCCATCCCTGCAAGGGCTTCGAACTCAAGGTCGCCGATCCGAAACCGAGCAATAATAGGGAACTCGCCCCGTTTTTCGATTGTTTCGCCTGAGAGAGAGATTTCGGGAAAGAGAACTGTGTTTGAAGGAGGAGTAAACCTGGAAAAAAGGTTAATTATCTTCGTATAGACCTCTTCCAGAATACAACCCTGGCTGCTTGACCCATAGGCTCTGCTGGTTTCCCGTGTGATCAGAAAAGTTTCGCGATTGAGATAGGAAGGTACAGGAAAACAACCAGCAGCCCCACAGTGATCGGCATCGGCATGAGTAATATAGATCTTCAACCGGCTCAGATCTCCAAGCCCGTAATACTGGAGCATATTCACGATGTCTTGGTAATAAATTCCATACCCTGTGTCAATCATGACCCTTTCGGAAGGGGTATCAAAGAGATAGATGTTTCCTCCACATGGAGGTTGAAAACAGAAAAGTTCAATATCGTCCTTTATTCTGACCCTCTGTACATCGGCATAAAAATTGTCTCCTGATGTCCGGTTAAGGCAATCCCCAACTTTCAAGATGTTCTCAAAAACCTCAATAGGGTCTTTCTGAAGGTTTGATAGTTCCTGGGTAATATGATTAATGTCATGCAGGAACCTCATCAAAAAAGCATCTTCAGCACTTCCGATAAACGACCTTAGCTTCTGGGCCAGCCTGAGGTAAAATACCGTATCGTCAAGTTTCTCCCCGGTTGTATCATATTCTAAAATATCTAGCCGGTATCTGGACTTAAGCTGGTTCAGGAGAGCATCTATCATGTTAGGGTTTTCAATGTGAAGACCTACAACAAGCCTTTCAGGATGTTGTCCCCGATCATCAAAATCAAGAAAAGTAATGTTTGCTCCCGATGAGGTAATATGATTCAGAAAGTCAAATAAAGCGCCAGAACAGTTCGGGAGATAGACATGGAATTTCACGAAAGCTACAGGCTGAAGGGAAGTCTGAAGATAGCCTATTTTTCCCAGTTCTTCGCGAATCTTCTCATAAGCCTGCGAAACAGAAGTCACTTCAAAGAAAACGGTGTGCGTATCTATCCTGTGGTCGTACTGAATCCGGTTAATATTTCCCTCGTACCGCTTGATGATTTCGGCTGCCCTGTGCAATGCTCCGGGTCTGTCAGGCATGCAGGCAATAAAAGAGAATTGTTCCATTGAACATCCCCTGATTAAACAACCCTATTTTTTTGATAATATAATAAACCCTGCTTTACCTTAAGCTTTCCTACAGTATATAGAGAAAAGAAGATCCATGGTTAAAGTTCCAGCACAAGGGTAGAAAGTCCAAGGGCTTCAAAAGCTTTATTGATCTCTGAAAGAGGATTATTGGTTCTATAAAATAGATGAGAGCTGCATGCACAGTCTGTACACCCGAAGCCGGACACCGAATCCCCTCCGATCCTGCTGGCAAGTGCACATTCAAGCCGAGCAGAAGTAAAGGCATAAACTACTGAAACCAGTCTGAAAGCAGGACTCAGATGAAGATAATCTACGTGCCATCTGGGACTTCGGTCCCGATTTTGGGAAAGGTTGATATGCCTCTGTGCCCTTTTAAGGCCTCCTGGCCCCAGAGCCGATCCCACATAGATATGAAATCCTGGATAGAAAGAAAAGTTCCCCTTTTTACCCACCTCGATCTTGCAAGCTCGATTTTCGAATATTAAACAATAGACGCCTTTTTCGGAAAAACTATCTTTTTCAGAATAGTCATTTTTTTCAGAGTAAACATTTTTTTTGGAATAACCATTTTTTTTGGAAAAATCCATTTCAAGACCTCAATTTACTTCAAAATCTCAATTCAACTTCAAGACCTCAACCGAACTTCAGGACCCCAGTCGAACCTCAAGATCTCAATTTGCTCCCTGAAAGCTGAAAATACTTTTCAAGCAAAAGCCCGACCATTTCCTCTAGTTTTTCTTTCTCTTTAAGCGCTTCAATCCAGAGAGCAGGCACTGCGTCAATTCCCATCCGAGCTCCAAGAATGCCTCCTGCCACACTCGCAACTGAATCTGAGTCTCCGGTAATGTTTACTGCGGTCTGTACTGCTTTTTTATAATCATTCGGATAACGTAATATGCAGAAGTATGCCAGAGCAAAAGTTTCATCCGCGTACCAGCCCTGTCCGAGTTTCTTCAAACCTTCTTCGTCTCCAATGTCGCTATAAGCCGTTTTATAGGAACTTTTCAGTGCCTGAGTGAATTCTTGAGAAATTCCCTGAGTTACCTCAAGAAGTGGTTCAAACATTTCCCTGGGTTCCACCTCGTCAAGAGCCAATTTTACGGCGTATGCCCCTGCAAGGGAAGCAGCTTCTGAAACTGGATGGGTATGAGTAATTCTGCCGGAAATTGAAGCTGCTTTAATCAGTTTTTCAGGATCGTTCCGGAAGATAAAGCCAAGGATTCCAACCCGCATGAGGCTTCCACATGTTTTTGAATTTAGTCCGGAATTGCTCCAGTGAATTCCGTCCTTAAGATTCAGGGCTGCACCTCTGGTAGTTGCTCCTGCGCCCAGGTCAGGTTCATCCAGCCAGAGTACAAGTTCCTCTGCTATCTTGTCCATAAGCTCGGGAAATTTAAGTTCTGCTCCTCGAAGCAGAGCCCTGGCAAGTACAAGCATTAATTGAGTATCATCAGTCCAGGGAGAATTGGGCGGGAGTTCAAGGATTCCTTTTTCTCCGTACTTATTTTTGATTTGCTCAAGGGTTAGATGTTCTACCGGGCGGCCGAGGGCATCTGCGCAGGCAGTACCAAAAAGGTAGCCACGAAGCTTTTTTCCGATATATAGAATATCTCCCAGATTTCCCGCTCTCATCGTTCCAGTCCATGATTCTCTTGATTAGGCTTTTAGAGATGGTCCATAAAAAATGATCAGTAATCTAGTGCTTCGATTCCCAAATAACTCCATTATTTGGTGAGGGATTTATTGATCACGAGATGGATTTTGAAGTTTAGGTTTATGGATGTAATCTGGAATCGATACACTAGGAATGATTTTCTTATTTAATGTATTAAATATCTTCCAATCTTTCTCTTAATAAGATTTTAGGCAAACGTTTTTCCCTATGAGCCGGCAGTGTGCCTAATTTGCTGTAAAATCACAAATCTCAATAAGTTATTGGGGAATAAATCCCGCCTCAAGAGAACCAAATTTCATTCAGTATGCAATAATTTGACGTTGAATTCACAGAAAATTTGCAACACTGCCAACTTACACACTTGAAGTAAATAAAATAGACAATGTGTTTAAATTTTGAGAGATCAATCAAAGTTGCGCTGGCGCACCCCGCTGCAAGCAACGGGGTATGTTCGCGCCACCGCTCCAAATTCCGTTAAAGGAAATAATAGCCCTAAACAATTTAGTTTGAGCAGAAGTTAATAACCGAAAAATGGAATTGATAAATTATATAATCATCAACGGTTACCTGGGAAGTTTTCCCATCCCCGCAGCAAGCTAGCGGGGTATTGACTGAAATAAAAATTTAAAAGCCATTTTCGTGATAGGAAACTTATTGGTCATTCGGAATTTGAAAACTCAGAGATTCTTTTTGTTTTAGGATAAGCTCGATGACAATAACTATACTCCGCTAGACGAAGCTTTTGAGCAAACTATTTATTTAATGCAAGGAAAAAGGTAACCTATAGGTGATGAAGTCCGCCTAGACTTTATAATCTAAACCTTTTATGCTGATGACTTCTACATCAATTATTGAGGTTTTAATGTGCATACTGTTTTATTGGTAGGTATAGGCTTCATAGGTACTATATATAGATATATTTTAGGTGGATGGATTCAAAACAGCTTCGTCAATTTTCCAGTAGTACATTAACCATAAACACAATCGGAAGTTTCTTTTTAGGGAAGTACTTGGAAGTAAGAAATAGTTGGAAGTGTTGATATGACTGAAAGACAGGTCGAAAGCGTAATTGTTGAAATTCCAAAAGGGAGCCGGAACAAATTCGAATATGATAAAGAAAAGAGACTGATTAAATTCGACAGAATGCTTTCTTCTTCAATGGTATATCCCTCGGATTATGGTTTTTTCCCCGACACTCTGTCCCTTGATGGCGACCCTTTAGATGCTATGGTTCTAACTTGGGAACCCACATTTCCGGGCTGCGTAATCGATGTCTATCTTATAGCATTATTTGACATGGAAGATTATAAAGGAAGAGATCAGAAAATCCTATGTGTTCCAAAGAATGATCCAATGTGGAATTATATTGAGTCAGTCGACCAGGTTCCGCCTCATTTATTTAAGGAAATTACTCATTTCTTCCAAACTTATAAGAACTTAGATAAAAAACAAGTGAAAGTTATCGGTTGGAAAAGCCTCGAAACAGCAATCACTGTACTTCAGGAGGCTAAAGATCGATACACTGAGCAAAAGAAATAACGCAAAATACAGCCAATTTTAAGCATGTAATGGCATCATTTGAAGGGCTTTGTGCTTTGAGCGGTATGATTCCCTTCCTTATCTTTCGTCCTTCAGAATTGGCACGTACTGCATCCTTTTAGGGCTTCTTTGGAGATGTTAAAGCCCAGTTTATGGGGGTGATTTGCAGCATCCATGTCAAAGAACACAACATATTATGCAAATTATTGATGGTGCTATTTTTTGATCTTGTGAACTGCAGGGGAAGAGATGCCTGCAGCCCGTAAGGAGGTCTGTCTGGGGTATCAGTGTATCGATTAAGGAAGAGGTTACTTTTCGAGAGGTGAAGCCTTTTTGCGGAAGAAAAGAGGTTGTGCGTATCGGATCCATTTTTTGAATTTCTTTAAAAAGAACTTGAGAATCCACATTCGTGGGTCATTCAATTTTCTATCTAGAAAGTCCATTTTTTGCTAGACCTTTAGATTGTGTAAAATGTATTAATCTGTCTCGTAAAACGTGTTTGAGAAGAGAGTGTTTTAAGTTTGAGATGGGAGTATTTTAAAACAAAATACCGTAAGTAAAATCTTCTGAAAAATTAAAGAAGAATGGTTTTAATAAAAGTGTTTTCTTAACAGCCTTAATAACCTAATTTCTCCATCTCTTTAAGTATTGCTGCGCTGAAATCCGTGAAATGCTGGATTCCGCCTGTCCAGGCCGCGAGCATCATAGCATCATTAATCTCCGTTCTTGTAGCTCCAAATTTATGAAGTCTTTCGAGGATTTTGACTGCACTCTGTATATTGTTGCTTGAGCAGGCTATAGCAAAGACCATTAGATGCTTATGTTTTATAGAAAGCCCGCCTTCCCTTTCACTCCAGACGGCTTTATAAAAACTTGCTATCCCTTCGGCAAAATCTTCGTTTATCTGTCCAGCATAAGCAATAGATCTGGGCAAAAAGCCCTTTAATTCCTTGATTTCTTTAGCAGCTGTCCCCATAATTATCATATGTCATAAGTCAGGATCGGATATAATTGTATCTGATTAGAAAATTTACAGGATTAGGAAAATAGGAAGGTAAAAAAGAGTAAAGAAAAGTGAGGAAAAGTAAAGAAAAGTGAGGAAGAGTAAAAAAGAGTAAAGAAAATGTAAAAAAATGTAGGTAGGAAATTTTTCAACCTCGAAGCCCCAGGAATTCCTGAAAATCGATTTCAGAAAATTTCAGACTTGCAATACCTCAACTGCTAGGTCAGAGTTAATGATATAGTCAAAGTTGATTATCTCGTCCCACTTCTGCTTCACGAACATGGACTGGAAGCAGACTCCAATAATTTTTCCTTTCTCCGAACCTTCAAGGATTTCTGTGGCAACTTCTTTCGCTTTTTCAGGTTTTATCCCTACTTTCGGCATCGAAAGCCCGCCAAGCAAGACAACAACGTCCGCGTGCTTATCTGTAAGTTCTCCAAGCTGCATGCCTTCATAATCCATGAAGATAGATCTAGCTTTCTCAAAATCCTCGCTGGAAATAAAAGCAAGTTCCCGGTCTCGGACTACAAAACCGAGAAGTTCTGCAAAAGGGGTGCAGAACCCTGGTGTTCCCACAAAAGTGATCTTCTTTGCGCTTTCGACAAGGCCCTTGAAGCTGTTCAGGATGCCTCCTACTCCTTGTGAGGTATTTATTATTGTCACGAAATTCTCTCCTTAAGCTTTCAATAGAATCTTTTCTGAGCATTTCTTCATAACATTTCTTTATAGCATTATATTTTTACAGTAGGATTGGAGGCATTTACTTAAATAGATGATGTTAACAGAGTTTATAAAGGCAGAATCGGGAAAAATAACAATTTTTGGCAGGAATGATAAAATATAGGACATACGCATTTGCCTGCTTTAGAGGCAACTTTCGAGTTTTTTACTTTTTAATCTAATTCATAGATTGGATTTCTGATCTACTGACTTGCAGCATTTCTTGTAATGCTTAATTTTGTCTCAAACCATTTAATTCCTGTTTTTATTCTTTGGAATTTAAATCTGAGAAATGTTCTTAGTCCCATCAGAATATACGCCCTCCGCACAGTATTTCTCCTTTCCTGACAGCGTTCTACTCCACAAAACTGTTTCATTCCTCTATTATACTCTTCAATCTTCCATGCTTTCTTTGCTAACTTTTTCCTTTCTTCTTGCATATCCAGCACATCTGTAGCTCAGTATTGCGTGTCTCCATCTTTGGAGACAATCCAAAATACCTTTATGAAACTATATTCTTTCAGATGAACAGTCATTCCTTCTGGTAGAATAGTCAACAGTTCAATTGCTACGTTGCTAGTTTTATCAGGATTAACTAACAGGTTCTTCTTTAGCCTTGTTAACCAGTGCCAGCTTTTATTCCTGATTGCTTTGAGATTTTTACGCTGGAATACCAGGTATCAAACAGAACCAATTCGGGCTTAAAACCGCGTTCTCTTGCATTTAACATGTCAAGAAATGATAGTTTTTTGTTTTTCCGTCAGTATCTATGTCGTAAATCCTAAAGTCAACAGGTATTATAGCTTCATTATTTGTCCAGACAACTGTTTTAATATTAATGTCATTTACAACTTGATGATGATGTTTACCACTCTATTGTCTATAGACAAGGTCAATATATTTGGAATTAGGTTTATCGAGAGTGGTATCATCGATGATAAGAAATCCAGTTTCAGAAGTGACTAAATCTTTTACTTCGTTCCACAATACATCAGTATCAGGAGGCTGCCTTAGAAGCAGGCGAGTAAAGAGTTATGAGCTGGATTATTAGAGTCAAAATAGCTACACTTAGAAGCTTCGGTACAGCTAAAAACTCGTGAAGAAGCAATAAGAAAGTTGATGTAATCGAGGTCAGTGCATTTAGGTGGATTTATTGATCTCAGTCGAATACCCCGCTAGCTTGCTGCGGGGATGGAAAACTTCCCAGGTAACCGTTGATGATAATAATTATCAATTCCATTTTTCGGTTATTAACTTCTGCTCAAACTAAATTGTTTAGGGCTATTATTTCCTTTAACGGAATTTGGAGCGGTGGCGCGAACATACCCCGTTGCTTGCAGCGGGGTGCACCAGCGCAACTTTGATTGATATGAAGATAAAAATTGGTTTTGGGATGAGCTCAATGTGTAATTTCAAAATAATATTAGTTTCGGGATAGACTCATCTTTTATTTCTTTCTGCTTCATCCCTCGCAAAAAACCTAGAATTTGGCAAATTAACATGCAAATGGAGCTACAATACACCTCCGTTAGATGGCAATTCAAGAGGGTGAGAGTCAGGTAAGGGTAAGTTTACTCCCTTAGAAAATTAATCTGTGGAATGACGTGGTGACGTAGATAAATAGCTGGAATTATCAGGTATCCACGGTCACAATGTATGAGATGAAATGGGCTGAAAAGACGCTAAATACATATACAATTGAAACGTATATAATATATAATCGTGATAAAATTTCTCTCATCACGATTCGCTTGAAGTAGCATGAGTAAACATTGAATGGAGGAATGAAGTGTGGTTAATATCCCATTTGGAGTCCTCGCGTTGTTCATGCTTTTTATGTTTCTTTTGGCAGGGATGGCGTATGAGGCATATATAAGACCTAAGCTTTTCATGCGTTCATTAAAATTAAACAAAAGAAAACATACATGTTAATCAAGGCTAGAAAAGTCTAGAAAAGGCAAGAATAGAATTGCATTCTTTATTCACTTTCTTGAGAAGACAACAGATATACAAAATTCCATTTTAAAACTCCTTTTTTCAAGCTCAGGATATGTGATTTCAAAAGCTCGAGGGAATTTCTGTTCGTTATCGTCTTATGAACTACTTTTTTCCATTATTTTTTAGTTTTTACAAAACTTTATCATCTTTTTTCACCCTTATTATTCTCAAATTTTTAAATTAAAAAATATATACAACTTTCATTTTTTTCGGAAGGTTTATTACTCAGTTTTTATAAAGAAAATTAGGAACATTTTATATGTGATTGCCCTTGCTCCAATATTGAGTCGCTATGCTGGTGCATAAATAAACACTATTAAAAGGTATACAATTCAGTCGGATGTACAAACACTATATGCAATTCAATCAGTAGACATAAGATGATTTTCAGCACTGCTGAGACACCCACCCGCCAGGCAATCTAAATTGAGTTTCTGGTTTAAGCATAAATAAATCAGACACGTTTCAAGGAAGGAATTTTGTGGAACAGCCGAAAACAGATGTAATTTTTAGGGAAGTACAGGATCTGCGGAACAAATTTTTCCTGATTTTGGTCCTTTATCCTGCGCTCCTGCTCTGGTATATCGAAATCCATAGCCTGATTTTCAGAAGACCTGCCGGAATCAATAATATTCCTGGAACATACCTTTTTGCGCTCTGGATTATCTTCGGGTTATTTTTTCCTCTTATGTTTTACTGTACAAAACACATAACTGAGGTAAGAAGTGATGGAATATATGTTCGCCTGGTACCCCTGAATCTCTCTTTCAAGAAGATCCCTTTACATGTAGTGGAGGACTGCAAAATTAAGGTTTACGACCCTCTCACTGGAAAAGAATCTGATGTGTCAAAGTCTTCCAAAAAAGTTAGCCCGGTTGTAATCCTGAAACTTATTTCTGGAAAACGAATGCTTCTCAGCTCCAGGAAACCTGAAGAACTCTGCAGCGCAATCAAGCAGGCTACAGCACAATATTAGGAATTCCTGCTTTGAGAGCTTCTTTCTTTATAATTGCTACTTTGATAATTCCTGCTGTCCAGAATTGAATATCAAAAATTTTTATTACATCGGGAGCGCAGAGGGTCACGAA
>NZ_DAVG01000028.1:0-37718 GCF_002505485.1 Methanosarcina sp. UBA5
AAGCCTGCTAGGTGCTTTTGTGTCCAGTGCACCCATGCTTATAGGTATTCGCATACTACAAGCTGCAGGAGCTGCTGCCGGTTCCTCGATATCCATGGCAATGACAAAAGATATATTTGTAGGTTCAGAGAGGGAAAAGATTCTTGCATACATAGCTGTTATTATGGCCCTAGCCCCTATGCTTGCTCCAGTCATTGGTGGCTGGATCATTTCGGATTTTTCCTGGCGTTGGATCTTCTTCCTGGAGGCATTTATGGGAATAGTTGCAGTATGTGGGATCCTTTATTTTCCGGAAACACTGCAAGAGGTATCTGAAGCTCCCCTATCTCAAGTCATGCATATATACGGCAGGCTGCTGCTCAACCATTCCTACATTGTTATGGTCCTTCTCATGTCAATAAGCCTGCTTCCCCTGTACGGTTTCATTGCAAGCTCTTCTGCCATTTATATTAACGAATTTGGCTTAAGCGAGCAGAAATACAGCTACTTCTTTGCTTCCAACGCCCTTGCCATTATGATTGGTTCTTTCTTCTGCCTTCAGCTGACAAGAAGAATCAGTTCTAAGTACCTGATGACTATTGGATTTGCTGGAATTTTCCTGGGTGGGGTTTTACTTCTCTTCACAGGACATCATGGTCCCTACAGCTTTGCTCTGTCTATGTGTATGGTTAGTTTTTCCCTGGGCTTGAGCCGGCCTCCGAGTAACAATCTTGTGTTAGAACAGGTCAACGGGGACACAGGTTCAGCTTCTTCCCTACTGATTTTCAGCTATTTCATGCTTGGAGCTGTAGGCATGTGGTTCATCTCCTTTGAATGGGCAGACAAGATTCCTGTACTCGGAGCCATTGCTGTTGGTTGTGGAGCTCTGGTGCTTGCAGCGTGGACTATTCTACAGAAAAGAGGTGTAAAGGGCATCGCTTAAACCGTATAATGTCTTAGAATTCTTATAGAAGGCGCCGCCATATAAGCTGGCGGGTTCACTTTTAGACATTATATTGTCGCGCCTGTCTGATGAGGTATAGATCTTGAATTGACTTTGTTGCCCACAAAAGAAAGTTACTTTGATTACTCCTTTTTGAGATCTGGCACACACAGTATTACTTCTGTGCCTCCAGAGCTTTTTGCCGCTTTACGAATCTGACTCCCATCTCAAAAGCTTTCTGGCAGTCCTGCGGAAACACTTCTTTTCGCCTTTTTGCCTTTTCCTGAGGATTGAAGATAGAAGAAACATATTTTGAATAATCATCAAACTGGTATGTGTCGGTGCTGCATAATGATTCTGAATACCCGAATATCCTTGTTGCAACCCATTCATTTGACTCAATAAGCTTATTAATCCCAACCAGCTCAAAAAGGTCCTCAGTGATGTTCATAGTGTAGATAAAACCAATAGGAATATTTCTGGGATAGAATGTCTGTGTATCAATAGAGTAGGTTATATATGGGAATATATAGCGCTCCATAAAAGACCGCATTTCTCCTGTAGAATTCCCAAGGTAAATTGGAGATCCGAGTATAACTGCATCAGCATCTACTAACTTCTCCAGCACAGGTGTCAGCTCATCCTTCACTGCACACTTTCCATAGCTTTTTCCACCCTTTAATTTGCAGGCAAAACAACTTGTGCAGCCTTTAAAGTTGAGATCATAGAGATGGATTAATTCGGTTCCTGCGCCCTCTGAAGTTGCACCTTCAAGAACTTTTTCCAGCAGGGTGGCTGTGTTCCATTTCTTTCGAGGACTTCCGTTTATCGCTATCACTTTCATGACTTTTACCCCGTGTTTTCAACTTTTTTTACAATTATATTCGCAATATAGGTACCTTAGTTTTCTCTATACGATCGGTATGGTTATAGGTTTCACTATGTTAAAGATTATTGAGATCATGGGCGTTTATCTGATAACTTTGATAAAGTTATAGGTTTCACTACTTTACAGATTACTACAGTATCCTCTCAATAGCCAGACACAGAAAAACCTGGAAAAAAGAACCGTTTTTAGTAAGTTTTTCTCAGAAGTCGAGGTAGAGAACTTCAACAGAAAGCTGCGGAGGAAGAGAGCATTAATGGTCAGGCTGTTGAGCCCAGGGAAAGTTTCCGAGCTAAATGTTTTGGTCTACTAGCCTGCGTTTTCTCTGGTTATAAGTAATTTTATAAGCCATGATACAGATATACAAATTATTCAGTAAGTTGACCTATCTCATCTAATATTGTGAAAAACTCCGAATTATCAATTCCAGTATTTTTAAGATTCGACATCTAAGGAGTACTAACAGCCTTCCAGTCTACTGATGCTTTTCGCAGAGTTTGAGGTTTCATGAACAAGCAACAAGCCATACTGATGTTATTATTGCTCCTTCCTCTTCTTTTTGTACTGTATTTGCTTGGCCCTTTCTTACTTATGCCTTTTATTGACAGTTCCTGGTATTACTCCGAAGAAGTTGATATTGGGCCTTTTGATTACAATTCCGTACTTACGAAAGCGGAGAAAGCCGGCTATGAAGTGGAAGGTTCCTGGCCCTGGCCCGAAAACTTTTCGGGCTTTGAGCCCGGGGATGTTCCGGAGCTCCGGAAAAGCTTCGGAAGTGATGCTCTTGTGCAGGATATAAGGCTTAATTATAACGAAAACTCCGAGCTTATAATATTTATATGTGAAAACAGAACTGAGGCAGGGATTGGAACCTGTATTGCCGTCTCGAACTTCAGCCACTCTGATCCTGATTCCCCCTTACAGCTATCGGAATTTCCTGATGACTCCTGGATGCTTGAAAAACTGGAGCTCCTTTTCGGACCGGATGAAAAAGCTTCTGAAAAGTATCTTGATACTCTGAAAAAAGCAGCACAAAACCAGACTTGGGACGCCGAAATACAGGTAAACGAGTCTCCAAATTTCCCAGCTGTATATGCCTATTTTTTGGAAAACAGTGATAATTCCAGCTATGGACCCAGTTCAGGTATTTATACATACTCCACAAGAGGTTCAGGCATGGAAGAAGTCTTTATAAAGGACGGAAACAGGATGGGTTCTGTAAGGTGTTTTGTCCCGGAGGCAGAGGTAGTAAATTATGATAAAGAGAACAAGTACATAGGAAACAGGTACATAGTTGAACTCGATGCCTCAGGAAAAGTCAGGCTCGAAATCATAATGCATCCCGGAAGCAGCGGAGAATCGATACCTGAAGAAAAATACCGGGCGTTTTTCAGGGAGATGTTTAAAGAAATGGGACTTTCTCCTGAAGCGGTGGACAGCTTTGAATTTTTTCACAGCTCTTCAAGGGTATGGTAAAATATAACAACACTTAAGTAATTTCTTTGTTCCCCAAGCTGCGTTTCGAGATCACAAGGAATTATAAATTTTTAGAAATTTACAATATAACCGCAACAGAATCCGATTCATCTCACTTCGCTCAAGAAGACTGAATGAAGAAAAATTACAGTATATCTAGATCCTGAAATGGCATTCACCATACTGAACCATTCTTATACGCTCGACGAAGGAGAGCGGCCTTTTCACGGGGAAACAAAAAAGAAAAGAGCAGGCAGATCATTTACTTTTGTTCTATCATATTTTCAAGTTTCTTCTACTTTTCATTCATTTTACTTTTATTTATTTCAACTTTATTCATTTTACTTTTATTTACTTCAACTTTATTCAGTTTACTTTTATTTACTTCAACTTTATTTAGTTTCTTCAACTTATTTCAGCTTTTTGGGAAGGACCAACAGACAGGCTGACGAATTTATTTTTAGATATTATGTTATTGCATCTATCCGATAAGGTATAGATATTTGAGAAATTCGTAAACAGGACTAACTAAATATATATAACATGTTCTCTTAACTTATCATGAAAAAGAACAAAGTATCCCCCATAAAAGCTCCAGGCTAATGACTATGATACGTAAAAGACTTCATCGTTATTCCATGTTAAAAAGATATGGCCAAATAATTGAGGTTCTCCAGAAATATGGGTTTGGATATATTGTTGATAAGATAGGTTTGGGCAGTATAAGGGACTTGACCTATAAGTTTAAGAATAAAGATCAGGTGAACAGGCTCAGTACTCCAGGGTCTGTTAGAGCACGTAAGATACTTGAAGAACTGGGTCCGACCTACATTAAGTTAGGTCAATTACTGAGCATGAGGCATGACCTTATTCCTTTAGAATATGCTAACGAATTTGCAAAACTTCAGGATGATGCACCCTCTTTTGAGTTTGAAGAAGTTGAGCTAATTATAAGAGAAGAACTCGGTCATTCCATCGAGGAATTGTTCGATCACTTCGATAGAAAACCACTTGCCTGTGCGTCTATCGGACAGGTGCATCGGGCAAAGATAAAAAATGGCGATGAAGTTGTCGTGAAGGTCCAGCGTCCTGGTATAAAAGAAGTAATCGAATCCGATCTGGATATTATGTACAGTATAGCTAGGCTTATTGAGGAACATATACCTGAGGCAAGACTGTACAGGCCAATTGAAATTGTTGATGAGTTCTCTCGCAGTATGCTTGAAGAAATAGATTATACTCAGGAAGGGTGGAACACAGATCGTTTTGCATACAATTTTAGGAATAACAAGCAAATTCGCATTCCAAAAGTTTATTGGGATTACACAAACAAACGCGTACTGACCCTGGAATATATTGAAGGTATAAAAGCTAGTCACGCGGATTTACTGGATCAGCAAGGGTTAGACAGAAGCAAAATCGCTCTTGTCGTGGGGGAAGCTTTCATGCAGCAGGTATTTAATGATGGTTTTTTCCATGCAGACCTGCATCCAGGAAATATCCTGATTATGAAAGACGGAACTGTAGTATTTCTTGATTTTGGGATGACGGGCCATCTCTCCTCAGAAATGTGCGATTTGTTTTTGGATGGACTGACGGCGTTAGTTAACGGGGATAGTTCGCTCTTAGTAGAGTTATCCAGGGATATGGGTTGTATAGATTATCATGCAGATACAAGATCCTTGAAAGTGGACATTGAATATTTTCTCTCTAAATACTACGGTAGGGCTCAGAAAAATCTTGATGCTTCTGTAATAATCGAAGAGTTTATAAGTATTTTAAGAGAGCATCAGGTAATAATACCACATAATATAGCCTTATTAGTAAGAGGTATGGTAGTAGTTGAAGGATTTGGACTGATAATTAATCCTAACTTCAATATAACTGAGCTTATCGAACCTTATGCGAAAAAAGAAATAAAGGAACGTTATCATCCACAAAATCTGGCCCGCAGAACTTACAGCAATATCTCAAGCTGGTCTCGTCTTTTCCAGAAAGCTCCGACTAAAATCTCACATATCCTTGATCATGCCGAAAATGGTTATTTAAGAATAAAGTTTGAATCGGAGGAAGGTAGTCGGCTAATATCCGAGATCAACGTTGCCAGTAATCGTCTCTCTTTTAGTATGATAATCTCTGCCATGATTATTGCTTCTTCTATGGTCATCCAGACAGATATGAAACCTTTCTTGTGGGGTGTACCTTTTCTTGGCATTTTCAGTTTCTTTCTCGCCAGCCTCTTTGGGCTATGGCTTGTCTTCAATATTTTCAGGACAGGCCGGATATAACTTCCCAAGTGTGTATTTGTTGAAAAATTTAGTTTAAAAAATCCTGAAGAATAATGTCTGGAAAAAAGATCTAAATGAAGTATTGAAAAGTAAGTTCTGAAACAAAATCTAAAAGGTAAATTTAAAAAAATTAATCCTAAAAAACAAGTTCTGAAAAATAAGGTCAGAAAAATAAGTCGAGTCAATTCATTTTGGGTCTTTGAACTCAATTTGCGTAAAAAATAAGAAACCAGGGCAGGTTATGGCTCTGGAAAGACCATAATCTGCCCTGGTACTCTTAATGAACTTGTAATGTAACCAGTCTGTTTAGATGTTGTGCATCGGTGCATAACTGTTTCCCGGATACGACGATACTACCGGTCTGGGCAGGTCGATATCCAGAGCTTCTCTCAAGACTTCTTCAATGGTCTCTACAGGCACGAACTGAAGCTCATTTCTGGCATCTTCAGGCACATCTTCAAGGTCTCTTTCGTTTTCTTTTGGCAGGATTACCTTCTTTATGCCTGCTCTGTGAGCTGCCAGGATTTTCTCTTTTATGCCTCCAACGGGTAGTACTGCCCCGCTCAACGTTATTTCACCTGTCATGGCGAGTTTGGGGTCAACAGCTTTTCCGGTTATCAGGGACGTAAGGGCCGTAAAGAGGGTTACGCCTGCGGACGGGCCATCTTTAGGGGTTGCACCTGAGGGCACGTGGATATGAATATCGCTTGAAGTGAAGTCAAAGCTGTTTGCAGTATTTGCAAGCCGTGACCTGACAAGGCTCAAGGATATCTTGGCAGACTCTTTCATCACATCCCCAAGCTGACCTGTAAGCGTAAGTTTTCCACTGCCTGGCATAAACGTACCTTCTATGAAGAGAATATCTCCTCCTACAGGTGTCCATGCAAGTCCTGTAACCACACCAGGTACATTCTCTTTTCTAGCCTCTTCCTGCCGGATTATCTCTTTACCGAGAATCTCTTTGAGCATATCCGCCCTGACCACGTAAGGAAGGTCTGCCTTGCCTGACACGATTTTCTCTGACACAAACCTTGCAGTTTTAGCAAGCTGCTTTTTAAGCCCCCTGACTCCGGCTTCGCGGGTGTATTTATCGATGATTACTTTCAGGGCTTCGTCCTCAATTTTAAGTTTATCCGCATCAAGGCCGTGGTCTTCCAGTATGCAGGGCAGCAAGTGATCTTTTGCAATTGCAAGTTTTTCATTCTTTGTGTAACCTGAGATCTCAATCGTTTCCATCCTGTCAAGAAGCGGCCAGGGTATACTTGCCAGGGAGTTGGCAGTGGCTATGAACAGGACATCAGACAGGTCATATGGAATTTCCAGATAGTGGTCTGAGAACGTGCTATTCTGTTCAGGGTCAAGAACTTCCAGGAGGGCACTTGCCGGGTCTCCAGAGTAGGAAGCTGAAAGCTTATCGACCTCATCAAGAATAAATACAGGATTTTTCGTGCCTGCTTTTCTCATGCCCTGAATAATCCTTCCGGGCAGGGCGCCGATGTAGGTTCTCCGATGTCCCCGGATTTCAGCTTCGTCTTTGACGCCTCCAAGGCTGACCCGAACATATTTTCTGCCCAGAGCATCGGCAATGCTTTTTCCAAGGCTCGTTTTACCGGTTCCGGGTGGCCCTGTCAGGAGCAGAATTGAGCCCTGCTTCTCATGTTTTAATTTCATAACTGCCAGATGCTGGATTATTCTCTCCTTGACCTTTTCAAGTCCGTTGTGGTTGCTCTCAAGCACCCGACGAGCTTCGGAAATGTCAATGCTCTTTTTCTCTTCGGTTATCCAGGGAAGGTCGAGCAGGAGGTCAAGATAATTCCTTATAACATGAGCTTCAGGATTGTGACTGCCTCCGGTTTCGAGTTTCTTCAATTCGGAAAATGCCTTCTTTTTTATCTCATCAGGCATAGTTGAGTTTTCAATTTTCTCCCTGTAAGCAGCGTCGCCCGAAGCCGAGTCATCCCCTTCATTGAGCTCTTCCTGAATCACCTTCAGTTGCTCACGGAGCATTGCCTCTCTATTCGACTTGCTTATTTTGTCAGTGACTTTTTTTGCCATTTCAATCTGGAGATTGATGTTTTCTTTATGCTTTGTCAGGATATGGAAGAACAGAAGATACCTCTCACGAACCGAGGCGAGCTCAAGGAGTCTCTGCTTTTCGGCAAGTTTTACGGGTATATACGGCATGGCAAATCCCATTATCTGGTCAATGGAATCCATCTTGTCAATTGACCGGGTAAACTGTTCGGAGCCCTGGAACCTGTTGCTGATCTCGTGAATAGTCTTCTTTATATTCGCCATCAATTCGGCCTCATCGTCCTCATCGAAATCCGGCAGATCGTGGACAGGCTTGTAAATTGTGTAGAACAGCCCATTCTTCCGATAGAGAGAAACTGCCTCTACCCTTTCGATAGCCTTTGCGACAACGAGATATCCGTCATCAGCCGGCTGTACATATGTAATTTTAAGCAAGTTTCCGATTTTATACAGACTCTCTTCGGATAGGTCTGAAGCTTTTATACCGCTCTTTACCGTTAGCCCGATAGCATTAATGAACTCGGAGTTTTTCATTTCATTAAATAGTGTCTCGCCGGTAACTTTGTCAGCCATGAGTTTTGTCCGGCTTCCAGGGTAAACCACTATCTCAAAAAGGGGTATTACCAGTTTCTCTCTGTTATCATCAGCTTGTTGTGAATACATTGTCATCGTCTCAATCATCATCTCGAGTACTTAGTTTAAATTAACCTAACTATTTTTGCGAACAAAAAATTATCTTATCTTTCCCAATATTTCGATAAGCGTGTCCAACTCTTTTTCATCCAGTGAATTCGCTATCTTTTCAATAACCTGCAATAAAGCATTCTTCTCAGCACGGGCTATCATCTGCCCTTTTTCTGTCAGATGTATGTAAAAAATTCTACCATCATCCTGGGATTTCTCCCTGTACACACATTCCATTTTGACAAATTTATTAATCATCTCGGTGATGGTAGGCTTTGAGTTGCTGGTGATTTTAGCAAGCTTGCTAAATGTTACTTCCCCGCATTCATCAATAGTCTTCAGGTATCCGATCTGCTTGAGAGTAATATCAGATAACCCGCATTCGGAAAAGATCTGACATGAGCATCCGCTTTTGATTTTGATAAGGTTTTCAAAAACTATGAACAAATGCTCTTTTTTCTCCATCATATCTCGATCCTTTCTGTTAGTTTGGCTTTTCCTAATTATATACTTTTCGGCCATCTCCACTCTTGGTCCAGGGTCCTGCATAAAATTCCACTACTTGAACGCAAGCGTTGAGCCACAACCGTTGCGCCGGTTGATCACGCCGACACTGCTGTAACGCTTCGTTTTCGCTCAAGCCTTTTTTGAAAAGGCTTGTGACCACGCCGCTGCAAGGGGTTCTTCGATCAAACCTTTTCAAAAAAAACCTGCGTTTTTAAAAAAAATTAAAGTGCCTGGGCCGGTTCGGCCTGGTCCTCGGTTTTTATCTGGAGTTCTGCCTTATCTCTGAAATGAACATAAAGGGCATAAATTAGGTTACCTATGAAAAAAGTCCACCAGGCCGTAAAAAGGGCAACTAAGATATGAGTGCCTGCTCCTCCCCAGCCTCCTGCCTTTTCCATGATCGCTACATTATCAGATTCGGTTTTAAGTTTCCATCCTTCGACCTGCTTGTCTTCAATGGCTTGTCTAAATGCGTTTCTCGAAACTCTCTTAACATTTACATTCTCGGCTATGTTCTCGCTCTCCTCGCTGGCCGCATACGCCAACTTAATTTTAAATAGTCAAGTATGATTATATAAACGTTTATGGTTTTATTAATAACTTAAATATTATTAAGAAGGTTTGACCGCAAGCCTTTTTAAAAAGAGGTGTGACCACGCCGCTCAGGGCCTTTGGTCAAGCTTTCCGCCGGAAAGGTTGCGCTTAAAACTCAATCTCTTTTTCGTCAATCAATAAACTTTTAATTATGGCATTTCCATATTTGTCAATGATAACTTTTGCATCAACTTCTTTTATCCCTTTCTGCCCCACCTCTTCTATCTCCATCCCCCTGCCTTCGGGAACAAAATAATTTTCAATACCGTAATTTACCCTGAGTTCCTGAATGGTCACTTCTTCGTTTTCCCCATATATGATATCGTTTATCTTACCTTTGATGTAAAGCTCATCTTTTGGTGGAGTCGCGTATATTTTTTTAGGTACTCCGTACCCATTTTTCAGTTCCAGTGCCAGATATACTGGCTCTTCGTTATAAAAGTAAGAATCCTCAGCCTGAAGTTTTTCCATATCCAGGGTACTGATTTCGTAATTAAGGGTCACATAGTCTCCCCTGAAAAGGTCTCTTGGGTCTACTGGCAGGGTTTTGAGCATAACCTCAGTGCCGGTCCTGAGGGTATATTCCTTATAGGCAATAAAGCCTGAAAAAATCAGGAGCCAGAAAACCACGGTAATGTAAAGGATTTTCTTCTGTTTCATTCGCAGTCCCTCCCTGCTCCTGGAAGGTTCATAGTTCCACAGCTTCTGGCTCTCAAACTGCAGCTTTTCATCGTTTCACTCCGGCAAACTGAGCTTTTAATTCTCTTCTTTTTCTTTCCAGTATTATACTTATAGTTAACAGGGCAAGTCCCCCGAGCATGAAAAAGAATGACCTTGGAAGAAGTTCCCAGAAAAAAATCAAAATATCTTGCAAAAATCAACGGTATAAACCAGAACATTGCAGTATTTATGTAAATTTAAAGGAAATTTTGGCAGAAAGAGGGATAAAGGAATTCAAGATATGAATATAGTTAAAAAAGAACAGGCTGATGCTCTAAATCGATGTGTTCTTTATGAAGTCGATTTTATAAACAAGTTATTCGGAATAGCTGTCTAAATTTGGATATTATCTGAGGAATATTCTTCTCTTTTAAGTTCTTTGCTTTGCAACTGAATTTTTACATACACAGTATGAATTTTTGCAATAGAAGCCTCAAAACTATCCAAGTAAATTCGCTTTTTATAAAAAAAGCTTTATATTTTAAAATAGATGTGACATTTAGAGTTACTATGTTGTTAATTCAAGCCAACGATGCATAGATCTATTGTTATTCCTTGGCAAAAACATGAAGCTTTTTTGGGGTGGTAAAGGATGCAAGAAACAAGAGAAAGCGAAGAAACTAGAGTACAGACTCCTAAAGCAATAAACGAAGCAGCTAGAATACAGATTCCTAGAACAATAGAAGAAGAGACTAGAGTACAGACTCCTAAAGCAATAAACCAAGCATGTGCTAGCATACAGATTCCCAGAACAATAGAAGAAGAGACTAGAGTACAGACTCCTAGAGCAATAAACCAAGCATGTGCTAGCATAAAGATTCCCATAACAATAGAAGAAGAAACTAGAGTACAGACTCCTAGAGCAATAAACGAAGAAGCTAGCATACAGATTCCAAGAGAAAACGTACGTGAGATCAGAATAGAAATTCCTACAGATATAGAATTTTCAGAAGAGGAGATTAAGAAAATCGCTGCTGCGACTAAAAATGAAATCATTGACGTTATGCGTGGCGTGCAAACGAAATCAATTAGCTGAAAAGAAGGAAACAATACCATTACAACCAGATATAAATGAAGTTGGCTCGCAAGAATAATACACAAAACATGGCAACATAAAGGATCTAAAGTCAAAATAGGTTCCAATAATGAGTGTTTGCTGAGAGTTAAATTTTTCAAAAGCCTGCAGATTCGATTAGGAAATCTTTACAGGCATTAACTTTCTGAAAGAAGGATGGTATAATGAACGTATGTTTTGTAAATGCTCTGACGATGAGCGATTTTGGTGATCCGGAATTGACTCTAGCCTCGGACCAAGTAACTTCCCCACCGCTAGGAATCCTGAGCCTCGCCGCTGTTTTATGTGAAAAGGGAATTACTCCGCAGGTGGTTAACCTTAATAAATTATTTATTGATTTCCTTAAGTGCAATGAAGATGAAAAGCCATCTGATCTCTTGACATTTATAGTCGAGCATATTAAATCATTGTCCTTCGAGATTCTTGGGCTTAGCACAATTTGCAGTTCGTATCCTTTAACTCTTAGGATTGCACGTGAAATCAAAAAATTTAATCCTGCTGTTAAAATAATTTTGGGTGGTCCGCAAGCTTCCGTCGTAGACATCCCAACGATGAAGGCTTTTCCTTTCATTGATTTTGTAGTGAGAGGGGAGGCAGAGGATACATTTCCTCTTTTGCTTGAAGCTCTCTCAAGTACAGATTTTTCAATACAGTTGGAAAAAGTTCCGGGAATTACGTTTAGAAAAGGTGTTGACGTAATCCGTAATCCCAATGCCCAACCTATACTTGACCTCGATCGTCTACCTTTACCTGCTTATTTTCTTGATCCAAGTATAAATGAGTACAAAAGTATTTCTCTGGAAGTTGGCCGTGGCTGTCCATTTAATTGCACATTCTGTTCAACAAGTGAGTTCTTTAATCGAAAATTTCGTCTCAAATCTCCCCAGAAAATAATTGAACAAATGAAATTTATCAAAGATAAATATGGAATTAATAATATAACCTTTACTCATGACAATTTTGCGGCAAATCGTAAGAAGGTCGTCGAATTCTGTGAAGCTATAATTAACTGTGGAGAGGATTTTTTTTGGACTTGCAGCGCCCGTACAGATCAAACTGATGACGAACTTATTTCTCTTATGAAAAAAGCTGGGTGTCAAGGGATTTTTTTCGGTGTTGAGACAGGCTCAGCTCGTTTACAACAAATGATTAATAAGAAACTAAATCTTTCTGATGCTATTATGCGGATTAAGTGTACTGATCAGCATGGAATTAATACAACTGTATCTCTGATCACTGCTTTTCCGGAAGAGACAAAGGATGATTTAAGAAGTACAGTTAATTTTTTAGTGGATTTATTACGTTTCAACAATGTTGAGCCCCAACTTAAACTTTTAGCTCCGCTTGCAGGAACACAACTCCATTCCATATATAAGGATAAATTACTACTAGATTATATTTATTCCGACATATCTTATCAAGGCTGGAAACAGAACCCAGATGATATTGAAATGATCAAAGCTAATCCGGAAGTCTTCCCAGATTTCTATTCGATTCCAACGTCTCATATAGACCGACTATACTTCAAAGAGGTTCAAGATTTCGTTACTGCCATACAAACCTGGTTCCGATGGCTACCGGTTGCACTTTTACAGGACAGTGGAGATATACTAAATGTTTTTGATAGATGGAGAATATGGAGAACTAGCAAGCTCATAGATAACTTAAATTTAAATGCTAATGAAGTACCATATTATAGTCGTAGAAAATTCGTTGAAGACTTCTTTGAGTTTGTTCTGACTTACTACTATAATGAGATGGCGAAAGCAAAAAAAGTAATCTCTTCGATTATTGAGATCGAAAATCTTTTTTTAACCCATGAGGGCGAACTTGCAATTGAATCACACAAGAAACTTGTAGTTTTCAATTCAACTTCTTTTCCATATAAACCCAAAGATTTGCATATAACTCGACTAAATTTTGATTATAAAGAACTTATTCAATGTCTGAGAGATAAAAAGAACCTCAACCAAATTTCTGATAATAACGTTACGATCGCCTTCAGAGAGGCAAACAGGGAACGGAGAGAAATATCTGTGCGAATTTTGAGTCCTATCTCAGAAGAACTTTTAAATGTGTGTGATGGGAGCCGTACTGTTAGCGACATTGTTTCTAAATCTTCCTTGCTAAAAGCACAGGTGGATGGGATTGCATCTGAGAAAGTGTGCTATTATGGATTAAGTCAACTTTTAAAGCAAGGACTGATTGAAGTTTCATCTCAACCAATTTTGGTAGATTTTAAAAATCAGGTCTGAAGCCCAAGGCAAAGCCCAGCATTTGTCATCCGTTATTTAAGGGTAATTTGCTGTCATGTACTGCAAAGTTACTATTATTAGATTCTGGTGCAAAAAATCTGCCTTTGTTACAAAATAATGTAAGCCTTTACAATTAGAAAAGTTAATTACTCTCAGCATCAAGAAAATGATACACGAAGGGAATAATTATAATATCAAACTGCGGAAATATTATTTTTGCACCAGAACCGCAGGAGGTTTTGTAGCAAAAAGCTCTGCATTTCACCGGGTTTTCTGATAAAACCAGGTGGAAGTCTGGGCCATGTGCCACAAAATGCAGAGCTTTTGCTAAAACCTGCGCGTCAGAAACCTAGTGTCGCATAAACAGCAAAATGTCGTATAAAATCAATTGCAATTATTCCAATTGCAATTATTCATCATCGTTAAATTTTTGAGGATTGACGAGACACTAGATTACTGTTAACACTCAATTCTTTCAATGCCTGCGATTATGAAATGGGTGAAAGCTCTTCCAAAATCGACAAGGGTCAGATACAGCAGTTTCAAATGTACTCGAATGATTTCCAAATGTATTCAAATTAGTTTTGGTGTTATTTGAGCAAAGTTCGATACGGAGAAAAAGAGAGCCTGAAATCTACTTCTTCTTGCACTTCTTAATTCCAACTTCTCACAGGCTAATGTTCAGAATCATTGTTTCAAAAGCAGTTTGAACCTAAATTACATACTTTTCATATCAAGGATATTATATTGAGGTGATATGAAAATGAACTGTGGAGATTTGAAAATGGGTCAGACTCTTCGTTGTGAAGCATGTGGTTTTGAACTTCAGGTAGTAAAGGAGTGTGGGGATGTATCCTGCTCTACTGATGCCTGCTGTACTGGCAACGTAACGTGCTGCGGAGAACCGATGAAATTAAAACAATAAGCCAGGCAAATAACGTAACAAATACAGGAGAGGAGATTCCGGAATATTTCTGAGGAGTACAAAACTCAGGAAAGTCCGGAAAAGGATATAGTAAAGACAAGTCCAGAGAGGTTCCCTGTTCAGGGCTTTTTCTGGAATCTCAAAATTTCAATAATGTGTTTTTTGCTGTCTTTTTTCTTTCATTTTTTCAAGGAAACCCTGAATCAGCCTGGTTGCGAAATATGAACTGAAAAACCAGATTATAAGGGCAATAATAATTGAAAGGCCCCATCTATTAAAGTGCTCCATGCAGAAGGCATCAGTGAGCACGCATATAGTGCAGCCTATCATCCCTGCGCTGGCTCCGAGAGCAATGTCAGAAGCCTGCTCTGAAGTTCCGAAATATCCTGCCATTATCACGGCAGCTGCCATAACAGCTGGAAAAGCTGCAAAAACTCCTGCAAAAGATTTTGAAGGAATTATCTGCAACATAATATAACAGGCAGCAACAGCGGTTCCCCCAAAGACGAACCTTAGAGCAAGGTCTTTGAAATCTAATTTCATGATATAACTCCTTATTGCAATTTTTCTAAAAGGATTACTAAACTATTTGAACCTTAACTCTGCTCATTTAGGGAATAAGTTCAAGTTTAACTTCTTTTCTATTTCATCAATCTTCTTGGGTACTTCCGTTAAAATCATCTGGCAATCTAAATCCAGCATGTAGACTTTGCGGAATTGCTCTATAAGGTCTCATGGAGAATATTTACTTGTTAAATCAGCCTTTCTTATATAGTTTTGAATTTTTGCGTATCCATAAAGAGACAAAAGTGAGATGAAAAGATGGCCGAAAAGCGACTCGTTATCCTGTAGATAAAGTTTATCTGCTTCCAACAAGCTCTTATAAATGTCATAATGTTTTTTACTGTATCTCTTTTTTGATGGTCCATCTTTATCCGAGTGATGTTTTTCAACTAACTTATCCGCAACATACTGTTTTCTTGGTCCTATTACAAAGTCAGGTTAAATACTTTTAATTAAGAAGGTGGCTTTTGACAGGCAGCGCAGATAATACCTATGCTACTTATTCAGTAGGATAATTAGAGTCATCAAAGCTATACGGCTTTGACTTTCCTGAAGGCTTCAAGAAATTTTACATCGCTGAATTTTTCTGCTTGAGCTAAGAATAAATGAAATAACCTGAAGGCTTTTTAATTCGGTAATGGCCAGATCGAGAAGCTAAACGAGAACATGTACAAGCAAAAGGTTTTTGCAAACTTTGATCTAGAGAATAGCAGGCTAAACATTAAGCTGTTTCCGGAGAATAGAGAAAATAAAAAACAATGATGAAAATTTTTGTAATATCCGGTTATTCATCAGGTTTTTCAAAACGGGCAGGATACTTCTTTTTTAATGGTATGTGGAACTCTTCGTCTAATTTTGTATCATAAAGTAGTGTTTTCACTTTTGAAAGCTGGTCAAGTGATAAATGCTGAGCTCCTTTAAAGTCAGCCCTTTCAAGATTAGCTCCTTGAAGGTTAGTCCCTTCAAGTTTAGCCATTTTAAGGTTAGCTCTTTCAAGATTAGCCATCTTAAGGTCAGCCTCTATAAGGTCAGCTCCTTGAAAGTCTTTTCTCTCTGGAGCATCCATATACAATGTCGGCTTTGAACTAAAATAAGTATTACTATGCAATGAAAATATCTTCTGCTCTTCAGGATTTAGTTTAAAAAATTGTGTCTATTTATAATCTGGGCCTATAAGAACTGCAAAAATGACAGCTACGTTTTACCCTATGACGTTGCTATCCTGCATGGATCCTTCAGTATGGTATTTTCTTCTCAGTTATTTCTGACATCTCTATTTTGCAGAATATAAGGCACACTGCCCTCACTCAGAAGGAAAGTAGACTATCAAAGAAAATAAGCATCTCTAACAAGGGTAAAAATAGAAAAAAAGCCTATATACATTATGGATAACAAAAAACTTGCGAGTATGTGCCCAGTTCCACCTACATTAAGAGAACTGTTGAAGAAACAAAAGGAACTAGAAATGCAAGAAAAGGAAAAATATTTCAAACCTTGAATTAACAAAAAATACATCCGAATTTCTCAGTAGGAAAGACTGCAATTTCTACTGAGAAAAGACTAGGACTATACGCACTTGAAGTCCAAAATCAAGTACATTAGGCGTTGTGACTGATCTAATGTTTTAAACAGTTGGAGGTTTAATGTTATTGATTTCTCAGTTCAACCGCGTAAGCCCTAATTCATCAAATCCATACTCCCCAAAATAAGTACAATGTATCCAATATTACTTAGGCACTAGAGGTACGAAATCAAGCACAATCGACTTTGAGATTTAAATTGTGCTTTAAACAGTTTGAGATTTAAAGTTTATTGATTTCTTAGTTCAACCGCGTAAATGCTATCGAATATTGTCAATTACTAGATTGTATAATTCGAATTAGTTTTGAGACGACCTGAACTCAAAATTTTACTCTTTTGTAAAAAATGTTCTTTATTATCTCCGCCGTAAGGATATACAGTCCTACTATGATTCCAAGTATTAAGATCACGGAAATCGGGAGAGGTTTGAAGCCAAAAGGGACTCCCAAAGGAGTCAGTGGTAGGCAAAGCGTTATGCCTCCTATTAGCAGGGTAGCTGCCAGCAGGTATTTTCCGGGTTTGCTCTTGAAGAAAGGTTTTCTGCTTCGAATTACCAGAACTATCATGGATGCTGAAATAACGGATTCTATAAACCAGCCGGTCCTGAACTCTTCTATCCTTCCAGGAAGAAGGAGAAGCAAAACGCCGAAGGTAAGGTAGTCGAATACAGAGCTGGTAATGCCAAATACTATCATAAACTTGCGGATGAAACCCATATCCCAGCGGTGGGGCTTTTCAACTAATTCCCTGTCAACAGTATCAGTGGCTATAGTCATCTCTGGAAAGTCAGTCAATAAATTGGTTAGCAGGATCTGCGTGGGCAGCAGTGGAAGGAAAGGCAGGAAAAGTGATGCTCCTGCCATGCTGAACATATTCCCGAAATTAGCACTGGTAGCCATAAAGACATACTTCAGGGTATTGGCAAAGGTTTTTCTTCCACCTTTTACCCCTTCAACAAGTGCATCCAGGCTTTTTTCCATCAGCACGATATCTGCAGCATCTTTGGCAACATCCGCAGCGCTGTCAACTGAGATTCCCACATCTGCGGCGTGAAGAGCAGACGCATCGTTAATGCCGTCTCCCATATAGCCAACGACTTTTCCGCTTTTTTTGAGTGCAAGGATGATACGCTCTTTCTGGTTTGGCTCTATCTCGGCAAAAAAATCAGTATCATTTACCTGCGCGATCAGGGCCTCACTGCTCATCTTATCAAGTTCGCTTCCGGTTATAACCTTGGAGTTCTTAAGCCCGATCTCCCGACTGATACTGGCAGCCACAAATTTGTTGTCTCCAGTAATAATCTTTAGAGAAATCCCAAGCTGTTCCATGCTTTGTATGGTCTTTGAGATACCTGGCTTTGGTGGGTCAAAAAAGAAGAGAAACCCTAGAAAAGTCATCCCTGTTTCCTGTTCTTTTTTGATAGTTTTCTGCTGCCCCATCTCCCTGTATGCAACTCCCAGGGTTCTAAATCCTTTTTCGCTGAACTCCTTAAATTGCTGCTCAATTTGTTCTTTTATCTCCAAAATTTCTACGGTTTTCCCAGGTTCGATTTCTGCTAGGGAGCAAACATTAAGAATATTCGAGAGCGCACCTTTAGTAATCATCAGGTTAGTGCCGCTTTTTGATACGAGGATGCTTAACCGTTTACGTATGAAATCATAAGGGATTTCGCCCAGTTTTTCATACTGAGCCAGATCGACTTTATTTTGTGAAAGAATTGCCCTATCGATTGGATTTTCAAAGCCTTTCTGGTAATAGGCGTTCAGGCTGGCATAAAGGAGAACTTTTTCATTTTGATCTCCTTTGAGATCCTGAAAAGAGTGAAGTTGCAGCTCTCCTTCGGTCAGTGTGCCGGTCTTGTCGGAGCAGAGCAGGCTCATACTGCCAAGGTTCTCGATTGAAGCTAGTCTCTTGACAATCACCTTATTTTGCGCCATCTCTCGTGCACCATGGGAAAGGTTAACACTTATGATTGCAGGAAGGAGCTGAGGAGTCAGCCCGACTGCAAGAGCAAGGGAGAAGAGAAAAGAGTCAAGTACCGGACGCTGGAGATATACATTGATCGCGAAGATGGCTACAACCATCAGCATCGTAACTTCCATCAGGAAATACCCAAAACGTGAAACTCCCTCTTCAAACTCAGTTCTTGGAGGCCTGAGTCTTAGAGTCTCTGAAATTTTTCCAAACTCGGTTTCTTTTCCTGTGAATACTGCCAGTGCTTTTCCGCTTCCGCTAACCACACTGGTTCCCATCCAGAGAGAATTTATACGCTTCGCGAGAGGGCTTTCTGCTTTCAATGCACCGACTGATTTTTCTACGGGATAACTCTCTCCTGTGAGAGTAGCTTCGCTAACAAAAAGGTCATTTGATTCTAGAATCAAGCAGTCTGCAGGAATCATGTCTCCTGCGCTGAGAATTATTATATCCCCGGGCACGATCTCTTCTACAGGGACTTCCGTTTTCTTGCCGTCCCTCAGCACTGCTGCTCTTATCTGTACTGCGCTGAGCAGTTTCTCAAAGGCATCTGCAGATCCCTTCTCTTGCCAGAAACCCAGCAGACTGCTGATCACGATAATAGTTACAATAATTATAGTGTTTGTAGATTCTTGGAGAAAGAAAGACAGTCCAGCTGCAAAAAGAAGGAGAAGAGTAACCGGGCTCTTGAATTGGGAAAGCAAGATTTTCAGGGCATCTGACCTTTTCTTCGGTTTTAGAATATTAGCCCCATATATTTTAAGGCGTTCACTGCTTTCAGAGCCTTTCAAACCTTCTGTTGTCGTTTGGAGTTCTTGCAGCACCTTGGATGCAGGAATACTCCAGAATGCAAGCTTTTTATCACTATTAGTCAATGGGATATCTCCTTATTACCTGCTACTTACCTGTTTTTTTCTTCTTAGGCCTCCGTAAAAACATCAGGATTGTGGCAAATTTCTTTCATACGGTTGAAAGATCCTAGAAACTTTGAACTTTTCAAGGTACTTTTCTGTCCTGATCCCTTCGAGCTCTTTGATTTTGATGGTTATTTCTCCTTCAGTATATCCCTTTCAATGTGTTCCATTACCAGTTTTTCATATATAGTGGCGATTATTTTAAGGCAGTCAAAGATCCTGTTTTCATCAACTATGGTTTTGCCATTAAGCATAATACGCCTGAGTTCCCTTGATCCAAAGGATTATATGGAGAGTCCTTTGAGTTTTATTTTGCATCTTTATCTTCAAGCACAATCCTTAGAGCACAATCCTTAGATTACTTCCTTCGTATTCGATATTCGTGGCATAAAAATCGGATATATCGAGTTTCTGGATTCAAATTTAACCTGACGATGCCCCAATTAAGAGAGGATTTCTACACAGATCATTTTTAAAAACTAAATTTTGAAGAGCAGAAGATATTTTCATTGCATAGTAATGCTTATTTTAGTTCAAAGCCGATAATTGTATATGGATATTCCAGAGAGAAAAGACCTTCGAGGAGCTAACCTTCAAGGAGCTGACCTTATAGAGGCTAACCTTCAAGGAGCTAACCTTCAAGGAGCTAACCTTCAAGGAGCTAACCTTGAAGAGGCTAACCTTCAAGGGGCTAACCTTATAGGGACTAATCTTCAAGGAGCTAACCTTCGAAGAGCTAACCTTCAAGGAGCTAACCTTCAAGGAGCTGACCTTATAGGGGCTAACCTTCAAGGAGCTAACCTTCAAAGAGCTAAACTTGAAAAGGCTAACTTTCGAGGAGCTAATCTTCAAGAGGCTAACCTTCGAGGAGCTGATATTTTTTATGCTGATCTTACAGAGGCTAACCTTCAAGGGACTAATCTTATAGAGGCTAACATTGAAAAGGCTACTCTTCAATTGGCTAGACTTCATTTGGCTAAACTTTATTTGGCTAATCTTCAAGGGGCTAACCTTCAAGGAGCAGACCTTTATGGAGCTGACCTTCAAGGGGCTAACCTTCAGGGAGCTAACCTTTATGGAGCTGACCTTCAAGAGGCTAAACTTGAAGGGGCTAACCTTCAAGGGGCTAAACTTGGAGGAGTTAAACTTGAAAGGGCTAAACTTGAAAGGGCTTACCTTATAGAGGCTAACCTTGAAGGAGCTAACCTTGAAGGGGCCGACCTTGAAGGAGCTAAACTTGAAAGGGCTTACCTTATAGAGGCTAACCTTGAAGGGGCTAAACTTAGAGGAGCTAATCTTGAAGGGGCTAAACTTAGAGGAGCTAAACTTGAAAAGGCTAAACTTGAAAAGGCTAAACTTGAAAAGGCTTACCTTATAGAGGCTAACCTTGAAGGGGCTTACCTTATAGAGGCTAACTTTCAAGGGGCTAATCTTGAAGGGGCTAACCTTAAATGGACTTACCTTATAGGGGCTAACTTTCAAGAGGCTAACCTTAAAGGAGCTAACCTTGAAGGAGCTAACCTTGAAGGGGCTAACCTTGAAGGAGCTCAGCATTTATCACTTGACCAGCTTTCTACAGTGAAAACACTTCATAATGCAAAATTAGACAACGAGCTTCTCATAACCCTAAAAAAGAAGTACCCTATCCTTTTTAAAGTATCTGATTGAGCTCATTCCAAAACCAATTTTATTTTCATTCAGTAGGGTTTTCAGGACCATTTATCAGGATTAGAAGCTCTACTGGTTTAAGAAGCTCTACTGGTTTATTCATAATACCAAATTCAAAGAAGCAATTTTGAGTTTTGGGATCAGCTTGGTATATGATGTTAGCGAGAATTTCGAGGAAAACATAGCCAAATAAGGGGGAAAACTAGATGGAAACAAGTTCTATTGAAGTTCGGAATATCTTAAAAAATTTAAACTATCCATTAATGAAAAAGGATATCGTTCAACAAGCCAAAAAGCATGGAACCAGTGGTGAGATAATTCAGATTCTTGAGAATATCCCAGACAAAGAATACGCTAACGCTGACGAAGTCAACAAGGAATTTCACGGTAAATTCAGGTTGTGGGGATAAGTTATTGAAAACCGTGAATATTAGGATCTATCTACATTTCCTCAAATTTTGAAGAGCAGAAGATATCTTCCTAGCATATTAATGCTTATTTTAGTTCAAAGCCAATAATTGTAATTGGATATTTCAGAGAGAAAAGATCTTCGAGGAGCTAAACTTGAAAGGGTTGACCTTGAAGGAACTCACAATTTATCATTTGACCAGCTTTCTAAAGTGAAAAAACACTCTATGATATAAAATTAGACGAAGATCTCCACATACCATTAAAAAAGAAGTATCCTGCCCTTTTTGAATTACCAGAATCATAACAAGGAGCAAGACCTTTAAGGAATGTAAAATCAGAGAGCTGGTCTTATCCAGCTTTCCCCATTTCGAAAAGGACAAAATGCTTAATTCAATGTGGGTTGCACAAAAAGTAATAAAAAATAAAAAGTAAATTTATAAAGATATCGTCTCGAGCTTTGCCCGTTTGAAAATAGCAGTTACCCTTCCTTCTTCATCAATATCATCCTTGATCAAAACAAGTTCCCAGCCTTCGTTTCCGATTCTTTCAAGGTCGCTCATTTGTTGTGGCGTGTTAAAACCATCAATCCTGCGAGAATCATACTCCCATAAATGTATCATTTAATATCCCTCCTGTTAAAGATAAAGAGAAATTTTGTAATTTATATATTGCAATGAAACTATAAATAATCCAAACAGAAGGAAAAAAGCAATCCATTTTTTGCAAATGGTGCGCATGTGTGTACATATCAACAGTTTTGGTAGCATATCAAAATTTCTGTAAAATCACAAATATCAAGAAGTTATTGTATAGAGAATTCGACATGCTGCCAAAATCTGGAAAATAACTACCTTTTATCTCAAAAGGTTGCTGTTATTCCGGATATTTTAGCTCATGCCTTTTAAGATCAGTCTCTTCAAGGTCAGCTTTTTCAAGGTTAGTCCACACAAGGTTAGCCCTTTAAAGATAAGCTTCTCTAAGAGTGTGTCTTAAAATTCAAACTATTTCTACAATTGGAGAATGGGTAGCGTTAACTTTAAAATTAAATCGTGAATTTTCCTGAAATTCAGGTACACGTTGACCTTAAAGAAACTATTTTTCCCATAAGACTGTACGCACTCAATACCTAAAATCAAATACAATAGCCATCATTATTTAAAATTGCACTTTGGACATTTAACGGCTTAATGCGAATGTTTTTTAGTTCAGATGTGTAAGTCCTTTCCGAATTATAGAACCAAGTTTAATTTTAAGACACGTTCTAAGTTGGGTCAGAACCTCAATGTCAATTTGTCCTTCCCTTCCCGCACGCAGCAACGTGTAAATGGGTGTGACAAATGCTCCTCAAACTGTACATCTACGACACTGCCTCTTACTGAGAAAATCTCGCCGAAGTTCGCAGCATTCTTGTGATTTTCCACAGGATCTTTTACAGTTCCTTTCACGTTTGCATCGTACCCTTTCGCGTTTGAGCGACCCTTTTTTATATGTTGCTGTATCCTGAAATTATTTTGTAGATTCATAATCATTGAGGAGTTTAATACATGATATAATGGAGCAATACTCGTATCCTTATTATACTGAAAAGTAATTGTTATAATATGGTAATATTACCTTTTGAAATAATTTGTTTTTTAAGTTGGAATTGTATATCAAAAGGGGGAACACTGTGTGGAAATTTTTGAAGGACTCGTTTATGTAAAATATGGACGTATCGGAAGCAAAAGTGAAGGTCCAGATTATTATCTTCAGACTTGGGACAGGGAGTTTCTGCTGAAGTATAGGGATAGAGGTCCATGGGAATTAGACTATTACCTTGAATTTTTCTGCCGTAAATTCGTTGAAGTTACTGGCAAATATGATCAAGAAACAAATATAGTAAAAGTAACAACGGTCGAGGAAATCTGTGTAGAGCATATCCCTAAAAAGATGGAGTACAGTTGATCCGACTTTCCGGAGATCTCTCTTCTAAAATAATATTTTTCATAATTTTTTCCCATCAAACTTATTTACCTAAGTTGTACAGTATTTAATAATTCATAATGAAAATAAAGTTTCGGTAGCGAATATCGCTGCAAGCAACTGGGTATTTTTGCGCCACTATTCTCTTTATGATAGAAATTATTAAAAATCAAGTTAGTAATAGAATTTCTACAGAGCCGATACATTATTTACTACTACAAATGGTAGTGGATAAATCATTGTGTGGGTGGATATTTGACAGCTAGCGCCTTTATTATACCCAGTATTAACAACAATGTCGATAGGCCTAAAATAAATTGATAATCAAATCTTTGGACATATACTCCTGCCGCGATTTCACGCATGACTATTAAAAGCGTAGCATCGGTTACATATGTAATTCTTATTTCTTCATGTTCACGAAAATCAGCAAAAGTCTTGAAAAGATCAATGAGAACAAAAATTGTGAGGACACCAGATACTATCTGACCAAAACCGCCCCCAAGAGTCCCGAATAGAATTGACTTGATATTCAGGAGGAGATTTATCACTCCCGCAAGTAGCGCCAGTAGCAATATATAAAGGATGATAATAGTGACTAAATCAATTATAGTTTTAAATATTTTTTTCTGGTTTATCATAAATATTTTATAATGGATGTTCATTTGTATCCTCCTCTATAAAAAGGTTAGGGCAATTCATCACCGTACCCAAAATCAGTCTATTGAGGTTGATTTAGAGTTGTCAAAAACATATAATTGCCAATCCATACCAAACTGAAAAACACAATGAATAGACAACAATTAAAGAAAAGGAACTAAAGAAAAGGAACTCCCAAAAACTTGTCCATTAAATCTTAAATAAGATAGCTAGTGATATTGTTTTTCTTAGGCTATAGTTACAGTTTATGATTTATTAAATCTGATTTTCCGCACATGCGCACATTTGAGATAATTAAATAAGACTTATGCAGTTGAGCTGAGAAATAATAGTATTAAACCTTTAACTGTCTAAACTATGAATTTTAACCACAACGGATATCGTACTTGATTTTATACCTCAAGTGCATAAGTCCTAAGATAAATAAATCTATCATCTTGCAAAATCAGAGAATCAGGTTGCTCTACCGATATTGCAGAAATACATCATCGGACTTGCTTGCTCCAGGCGGTGCTCTTCCCAGACAGGGCAGGTTTTACAAATGCAATCTCTGTTGGGGTCTAAGTCACTGCAGGTAGCAGTACCTGCCGAACAATAGACTCCGGGAACCTTTTGAGGCTCTGGAGCTTCACCTTCTCCTAAACTTTTCATTTCATTTTTTAAGTTTCCAATTTTTTCAAGTGTGCATACGCTATCAGCTTGGACAGGACACCGTGGACACATGCATCTTTCGATATTTGATACAACATACGGAACTTTCGCTTCTGTGGATTTACTCATTTCATTCCCCCAATATAATATTCGTGAAATAATATTCATTCCGTATTTTACGTTTAGAAAATAAAAGCTTTTTCAGTTTTCAAAATGATCATAACTAAGTAGTGGAGCTGATCCTAAAACTCAAAATTGCTTCTTTGAATCGCTAATATGGAATAATTAATTGGACTTCTGATCATGAAAATAGTTATAAAATTCTTAATGATGTGGGAATAAAATTGGTTTTTGGATAAGCTCATACAGTTGTTTTCCTAAAATTACTTTATTATTAGAGCCTATCCCAAAAGCCACTTTATTCTTAATCGTTGGGAGTTTTCAAAGTTGTTTTCATGATCTTGAGGTTGATTGATTATTCGAAATACAAGGTCCAAGAAGCAAATCAAATTTTGGGATGAACTCTTACTTAAATAGAGTTTATTTGAATGACAATTCGTCGAGATAAAGGACAACCTACACTATAATTCAAATTCTATAATCATGGAAAACAGGAATGGGCACGGAAAAACTCAATCCAGAATTTATAACCACGAAAAACCGGAAAGCACGGAAATATTGTGCCCTTGTTTCTTTTATTCCATATTTTTCCGTGGTTCCTAAGTTCCGCATTTTTAGGCGCATAAACGTCTACTGATATCGGAGTATGCGCTTAAGCTTAAGCACATAAATTATAAGTTCCAATTTCAAAACCACAATTTACTGACTTCGTATGTTTGCGGAATTAAGTGTATGCGCTTAAAATTTGGGAACTCAGGGTGGTTACCTTTTTCGTTTGAATTATAGCCAATCAATGAATTAAGTACACTTTTGAACATCATTATTAGCATAGAACCAGGTTTATAAAATGTACTTAATTCATGAGTGTACTATAATCAATAATTGCGGGCACAACCCTTTTTACCCTTACTTCTTTTACGCTACTGTAAACCTTATAGTAAATTCCGTTCCATTGTCTCTTTTCAATTCAAGTTTGCCTTCTAACTGGTCTACAAGGGTGGTTACCAGTTGTATGCCAAGACTGTTGGGATTTTCCAGATCAATACCTTCAGGCATACCTATCCCATTATCTAATACTGTAAGACTAAAATCGACGCCCTGCGTATCCTCATTATTGCCTTCTACTCCATTGTCTTTCCATTTTTGGGATTCTTCCCTACAAAGTCTGATTTGAATTCTCCCGTTATCTCTGCCGGTAAATGCGTGTTTGAGAGAATTTGAGACAAGTTCGTTAACAATTATTCCTAATGGGACTGCAGTATCCATGTCAAGGAAAATGTTTTCTTCCAGATTCATATTTAAGCTGGTACTGGCATTTCCAAGCCTGTATGTCTGGAAAAGATTCTTAGCGAGTTCCTTAACATACGACGAAAAGTCTAGTGTATCGAGCCCCTCACCTTTGTACAGTTCCTCATGGATAAGAGCCATAGATATCACTCTGTCCTGACTTTCCTTGAAGGCTTCCAGGACTTCCGAATCCTTTACATATTCTCTGTTGTTAAATTTTTCAGCCTGGAGATCCAGCAGGGAGGAGATTACTTGCAGGTTATTCTTGATACGATGGTGAATTTCTTTTTTACGGGCAGTTTCAACATTCGCAAGAAACTTTTCTGTCTCTTTTCTTTCGGTCACATCATAAATCGTACCCTGGTAGAATTCCGGCTTTCCATCCTTTCTCTGAATTTTCTGATAAACTTCATTTATCCATCTGATTCTTCCATCCCTGTGCTTTATGCGAAATTCGATTTCTTCGTAACCTGTGGATTGAGGACTTCGAATTTTTTCCTCTTCTGAGAGAACAAAAGAGAGGTCTTCAGGAAAGATTATGTCTTTCCACTTAACCCAGGACATGAACTCATCTTCACTATACCCTGTGATCTCCTCAACAGCGCCATGCAAAAATATAGGAACAAAGTCTTCATCCAGCTGGAAAGCAATCCCATGGAAATTATTTATGAAAGAGCGATATTTCCTCTCACTTTCTTGAAGCTGAATTTCTGCAAGCTTGGTACTTGTAATATCTTTCAGTACTCCGATAGCCCCGTAAGGCAGACCCTCACGATCTGTAAGACAGAACCCGGAATTTTCTATATAAATGCAAGTTCCGTCTTTTCTTCTCAACCTTAATTCTTCCTTAAATCTGCCTCCAGTCATTCTCACATTCTGGGATTTTTCGTTCACATAATTCTTATCTGTGCGATGTATATTCTTGATCCAGAAGTCTTTGCCAAACTTCTGTAATTCTTCAAAACTATATCCTGTAACTTCTTCTATGGCACCTGCCCAGTTGCCTTTATCTGTTCTTAAATCATAGTCATATACTACTTGTCCTGTCCGCTCTGTGACAATCCTGTATCTTTCTTCGCTTTTCCGAAGTTCTTCTTCTGCTTTTTTACTTTTGGTTATATCTCTGGCAATAACTGAGATAGCAGTCAGCTTTCCAGTTGCATCAAAAACCGGAGAAAGAGTAAGTGAGACATTTATTATCGTATTATTCTTTCTTAACCGTAAAGTATCGTAACTGTGGATTTTATCTCCCTGTTTAATCAGTTCAGCCAATTCTTCTGTTTCTTCAACTAATATGGATGGCTCCAGGATAGATATGGGCTTTCCCAGAACTTCTTTGGCCGAATAGCCATAAACCTGCTCTGCTCCTTTATTCCAGCTAGTAATGATGCCATCAAGGGATTTGGTTATAATGGCATCGTTTGAATATTCCACGATGCTTGCTAAATGCAGTCTATTTTCTTCTGCCATTTTACGCTTTGAACTTTCTATCTGCTCCCATTTTCCATCCCTTTTGATCAAAGCAAATCGATGATTTGCAATTACGTCAATGATTCCGACTGCGTTGCAGTTGTCGAGAGGATAGGTGCAGAGAACCATTATCTGGTAGTTTTCGATTATTCTGTCTACTTCTTCTTCATAATTAGTGAAAACATTCCAATCTTCATTTTTCAGCCCGAAAGTGCACTCAGTTAACCTCAAACCGTCATAGCCATTTGCCAAAGCTTTATTGAGTTTTTCAAACAGGCCATTTAAAACTCTCTCTGAATCAAAATTACCCTCCTTAAAATACCAGTGAGTGTAGGGAATTAATTCTATTTGCCCATTCTCCAGATAAGTATCAAAATCAGGAATAGCCCTTCTCAGGGCTTCTTTTGCCTCTTCTATTTCCAGAGATTTTGATGTAATCCCTATGCAAAATTCGTTATTTTCCAGCCCGGCCTTGAAATAGGGAATAAATATGTCTATCAAATCTTCTTTTGTCTGATAGAATTGGCAGAAGTGCGTTCCCCAGGATATATCCCCAATACTATCAATACCAGATCTTCTCAGTTTTTCATTCATTCAACATCCTCTCCGACTTTGAGGCTGCAAAAGCAAAAATTTCGTTGCCATGTGGTTGTGACCCCTGCATCTCCACATTTCATAATTTCGTTTCTATTTTGAGTGTTGGGATTCAGTTACTGAAAACCATAAGCATAAGAATCACTCTACTTTTTACCAAACCAGTGGAGTGCTCATTTTCCAGTACCGGAGTGATTTTTATCCGTGGTATCTTCTTCACCAGCGGCGAAAACCAAATTCCGGTGCCAGAACAGGTCTTTTTTTAGTCATGACCTTCCTTTTTCATGTTTTCTGATTTGATCTCCCGCTCAATGGTCGATATGGCATATATCACATTGGCTTCATTCACCAGTGAGGTGGCGGTCAGCCATACTTCTATGGTTTTGCCGTCCTTGGTGAGTCGCTGGGTACGGTAAGGCTCGAGAACCTCATCGTGGCTAAGTTTATTCAGCACGTTCAACTCTTCTGCTTTCCGGCTCTCTGGAACCAAGCTGCTAATGTTCATTTTCAGTGCCTCAGCTTCACTCCAGCCATACATTCTTTCTGCCATCGGATTCCAGGCAAGGATGTCGCCCTTCAGATCCTGCAATATTATAGCATCGCTCGCGTCGTGCACTACCACGGCAAGGCGGCGCATAGCCTCGGATTTCTTCAGAATTTCCCTCGCCCGTTTCATCTCGGTAATATCAGTGAAGGTAATCACGGCTCCCTTGATAACGTTTTCAAGGGTACGATAAGGCCGGATGCGCAGCAGGTACCATGCGCCCTTCTGGGTCTGGACTTCAATATCTTTGGGCGTCAGAGTGTTCAGCACCTCCGTGATGTCCTCTAACAGGCGGTCATAACCCAGAAGGTTCGAGACGATGTCCCCAACCGGACGTCCAACATCGGTCGGGATCAGATTGATTATTTTTGTGACGGCAGGAGTGAAGCGCATGATGTGCAGTTGATAGTCTACAAAAATAGTGCCTATATCCGTGCCGGACAGCAGGTTGTTCATATCATTAATGGCCTGAGACAGATCGGCGACCTTATTTTGCAGTTCGGTATTGACCGTAGCCAATTCTTCGTTGACTGACTGCAGTTCCTCCTTGGATGTCTCCAGCTCCTCGTTGGTGGATTGCAGCTCCTCGTTGATTGACTGCATCTCTTCGTTTGAGGATTTAAGTTCTTCATTGGAGGTCTCCAGTTCTTCATTGGAAGCTTTGAGATTTTCTTCCTTAATCTGCAGTTCCCGCTTCAGCTCTAGGATGCGCGCGTCAATGTCCTTTGACTTTTCACAGGCGCCTTCTCCGGCACCTGTGTCACTGTCCTTCCCGATTTGGCTCTGCTCCGAGATCTTCGCTTCCTCAAAGGTGATCAGAAACAGGTTTGGCCCGTTAGTGCCTACTGCCACAGGTCGTAACGCCAGATTGACTGTAGTGAAGTCACCGTTGGTTTTGACTCGCAAACCGGAGCGGAATACCGGCTCTTTACGTACAACTGCTACGTGCAAAGCCGTGGTCAATTCCTGATGCAATCCCTCGCGGGCCATCTTCAGGATATTCAGGCCAGCCTCACCAGAAGCTGGTTCCAGATACATGCCGGTACGACCATGAAGATAGAGAATATCGCCGCGTTGGTTGACGAGCACGCCTGCCGGGGCGTAATATTGTAGCATAGTCTGTTCGATCAGCTCGCGCAGGTTAAGTTTGCTTTCGGCAGGAGCCTTGTCGGACGGTTTATTGGTCTCCCTGCTTTCCAGCCGTGGTGGAATAAATGTCCCCATGAGAAGGTGTCCACTGTTAACATCCTTTTTCCGATACAGCTTCGACTTGCGGCCCAGCGTTTCAAAAAGGTTCTCGAACTCGCCCACTGTCTCTGAGGGACCAAGGAAGAGAAATCCGCCCGGGTTCAACGCGTAGTGAAAGAGGGGGATGAGCTTCTTTTGCAGTCTCCTGTCCATATAGATCAGCACGTTGCGACAACTGAGCAGGTCAAGTTTGGAGAACGGTGGGTCTTTGATAATGTCCTGTTCAGAAAAAACGATCATATCACGGATACTTTTCTGGATGCGGTAGTTGCCTCCTGAATCTGTGATAAAGAAGCGCTCCAGCCTTTCTGGCGAGATATCGACGGAGATGGAGGAGGGATAGACGCCGCTGCGGGCCTGAACGATGGCCTGTTTGTCAACATCGGTTGCGAAGATCTGCACCTTGAAAGTTTTCTTCAATATTTCCATCTGCTCTTGGAGCAGGATCCCGATGGAGTAAGCCTCCTCACCTGTGGAGCAGCCAGGCACCCAGATCCGTATCGCTGAGTCGGGATGCTTGCTGGTAAAGAGATACTGTAGGACTTTTTCCTGAAGTGCCTCGAAAGCTGTGGGATTACGGAAGAAACTGGTGACGCCGATTAAAAGGTCTTGAAAGAGCGCCTCCACCTCGACAGGATTTTGTTCTAAATATTGTACATACTCGTCTACACTCTTGATATTCTTGATGGCCATACGCCTCTCGATGCGGCGGATGATGGTGTTCTTCTTGTAATCGGAAAAGTCGTGACCAGTTTGGATGCGTACAAGGTTGAATATCTTTTTCATCGCGTCTTCGGCCTTGGGGATTATGTGAGGTCTTTTTCCAAAGGCTTGAGTTACATAGGCAATTAGCTGGGCCGGCATCTCAGCCGGCGGCAGGATGTAGTCTGCCAGACCTGTAGCAATGGTGCTGCGCGGCATGCCATCGTACTCGCTGGACTCGGGACTCTGTACCATCACCATGCCGCCCTCTGCCTTGATCTCACGAGCCCCCAGTGTGCCGTCTTCGCCGGTACCTGAGAGTACAATACCGATGGCCAGCTCTTGTTTACTCTGAGCCAGGGATCTAAAAAATAAATTAATCGGCAGGCGATGGCCGTGAGGCTCTGCCGGTTCCTGCAACTGCAACGTACCATACTCAAGAATCATGTCGCGGTTAGGCGGGATGACATAGACGCAGTTAGGCCGGACAACCATTTCATCTCTTACCTCGTAAACCGGCATCCGTGTATAGCGCCCGATCAGGTCGGTGAGCATGCTTTTGCGGTTAGGATCCAGATGCTGCACCAGAACAAAGGCCATGCCAGAATTGCTGTCATCGGGAATAGCTGAAAAGAAAGCTTCGAACGCAGCCAACCCACCAGCCGATGCCCCGATGCCTACAATTGGAAAGTCCTTTTTTGGAGACTCATCCAAAGATACATCCAGAACAGAATTTTCTCCAGTTGAGCTTTTTTCTATATCTTGCGGCTCTTCTTCATTTGACCTTTGTATTTCCTCTTTACCTGTGGGCTCCTTTTCATTGTCCGTCTTATCACATCCCTTCAATCACAGGGTATTTTCCTTATCAAAACTATCCCAAGGTACACATATTCTTCTAAAACGTTGTTCAGAATTATACTTGATCATCATCGGACATCGTTATCAATTACTTAATTGTGAAATATACATAAACCCAATAGCAGGAGATAGCATATATTTTCTGTGTCTTTATGTTGCGAGAGTATGCCCAAAACAATGCAAAACAATGCAGGTGACAGATAATATCAAGTGCATATGTGAAAATACCTGCTCAACAAATATAAGCTAAAGGTAATCGATACTTATCAGTACCACGATCTTCGCTAAAAATTGTCAGAGAATGGTCTAAGAACCTATCGAAAAGTCAATAATGGATGTTGTAAAGATACAGTAAGTCACAACAAGTTCGGCTGGATAGCTCATTTAATTGTCTGCGAGAAGGAAGAAAAGCTTAACCGCAAATCTTTTCAAAAAAGGTTTGATCGAAAAACTCTAGCAACGGCTTGACCACAACTTTTCCAAATGAAAGCTTGACCAAAGATTTTTTCAGAATCTGAACCACGCGAAGTAGATTGCAGGAGCAAGCACGGCCCAGAGGAGAAGCGAGTAAACCAGTCCTTTTTTCCACCCAGACATGAGAATAAAATAACTTGCAGTAAGAGCACAGCAAATATCTGCCAGCATTCCCACAAGTGCACCTTTCGAAAGCTGTTCTGAGATCAGGAGCAGTTCGCTGCCCTTATAATCTATGCTCAGGCCAAGAATCGCTGCAAGATATACTGCTGGGAAAGCTGCAAAAATTCCCCCCAATCTGCCTCCGAATTTCTTTGAAATAATTGTGGAAATCACAACAGCGCTTCCTCCAAAAAGAAAGCGTAGGAGAACCGGAAGTATCTCAATATTCAGCATTATATCCCGTTCCTTGTACTTAAATACCTCATCTATACAGTAATACAACCCTTTTGGAGAATTGAGCTTGTTTTAATATTTTCTTTAACGTTAATGTCCATATTTTTCCCTGATTTCGGATTCTTTAAGGACATTAAGCCCCAGTTTGTCAAGGATTTTGGAAATCTTTTTCCTTTCTTCGCTTTTCATGGATTTCCTGTCAAAATAAGCAAAATCAGCCTTTGATTTTTCAATCGCCTGTCTGATCAGGGCTTCATCCATAAATTCCAGCTTGTACTTGGGAAAATTGTGCCCGAAAGAGATCCCGGTTTCAAATAAAAGCTTTGTCTGGCGCATGGCATAATGCCCACCTCCAAAACCGATAGCAACAGGAACTTTTTCACGAGAAACGGCAAGGATAGCTTTTGCAGCAACCTCGCCTGCCTCTGGATCCTTCCACTGTACTTCAGTGCTTCCTATTTCAGCATAAAGCGATGGAACTGAAAGCTCAGTCGGCCCATGGTGGGTCACTTCGAGGGTAACATCATACTTCAGACCTTTTTGTTCAACAAGGCACTTCATTTCCATAAGAATGGATTTCATAGCGGCCGGAGAAGAGACTGCAAGAGATTTTGGGCAGCCTCCAAGCCTTGCATCGTCTGAGGGGTTCCCTGTACAGTGTACAGTAAGAGAAGAGATTTCCTCTTTGCTCCGGTGTTTGGATGCGAAGACTATAAGAGAAGCTGGCAGCCCTGAATTTTCGAGTTTTCTGTCAAGTCCATCCTGGAAGACATGCATTTCTTCAATATCAATAAGCCTGAATTTTCCGTCCTGTGATTCTCTGGCCGCAGAGAATCCGGAATTTTTAGGAAGCTCAAGGAGTTCCCATTCCTTAAGGCTCAAAAGATGGGCCTTAATGTTCTGACTGGCAAGGTCGGGGGCAGAACAGATGATTGTTATTTTTGGGATCGGGGTTCCAAGGAGATTTTTTTCCTGATTACTGGGTTCTTCTGGATTGCTATCATTTTTCATTTCTGATCAATTCGAATCATTAATCACTTTAAGTCTCCTATAGAATTCATTAAGATAGATAAAGCCAACCCCGAGTTACAGCTTATGGTATATAAAATCTGAAGAGCATAAAAATTAGTTCTGAAAGGTTCGAAAGGGATAAAGCTAGAAGAAAGTCATTAGAATAAAAGTGGGTTAAAAAGCCTTAAGTGAAAAGCAAAAAGAGATCTAAAGTAAAAAGCAGCAAGAAGCCTTAAGTGAAAAATCAAATTGCGTGCAGCCACCCGCCCGGTTTATGGGGAATAATTAAGTATCCATTTACAAGACTTTCTTAATGCAGAGTTGCATTACCAACTTCTGTAACCATGACGCTAAGAAACCTCACTTTACAAAGAAGCAACGGTACAGAGGTTTAAACGAAACCATAAAGAGGTGAGGGTTCACTTCATCCCCAATCTAAAGAATGGGGTATTCGTGACCCTCTGCGCTCCCAATGTAATAAAATCAGTAGCCTCTCATAATTAACTTTCAAAAATTAGTCTTTCAGAAACTAGTCTTCAAAAAGACCTTTCAGAAATTAGCCTTCAAAAAGACTTTCAGAAATATCTTCGAGAAACTAACCTCTCGAAAAGACTTTTCAGAAACTAACTTTTTAGAAGTTATCCGGGTCGGAGAGCAGATATGAAGGGTCATAGAGCTTTCTTCCTTTTCTGGTAAGGTAGAGGCGTGTCCACAGGACAGCCGTGAGAGGCTGCAGGATCACAATTGGTACCAGAGATATGATTGCTGTAAACAAGATGTTTCCCATGTCTACGTATTCACTGACATAACCGTTGATCAAAGCCAGCCCGATAGTGATTATCCAGATAAGGAAAACGTCCAGCTTATTACTCGTAAAGAAACGAAAACTCTCACTCAAAGCCTCAAGGGGTCTAAGCTCGTCGATAACGAGGGCATAGCTGCTGAGGGAAAGTACGAGATTGAGAATTATTATATAAACCGTCCAGAGAATTACTCCTATACCGAGCGCGGCTATGCCGTTTACCGAGGCTTCCGGATTTTCGATAAGCGTATTCATATTTCCTACTGCAAAGGCTCCGGGAACTATAAATATAATTCCTACAAGCAGGAGCAGGGTAATCAGCAGGAGTGATAGGAAGAGCCTGAAGGTGTTTTTTGAACTTGAAACCAGCATATCAAAGATCCCGGCATCTCCTGTCTCAGAGGCCTTTTTCGCCATCCCTATTGCTCCTGCTGTGAAGAAGGACTGCACGAACATCACAAACAGGAAAAATCCGAGAATCAGAAATAATGACAGTCCGAGATTCTCGGAAAAACCTTTCCATAATATGGAAAAGATTTCTTTGTTGGAAAGGGTTGCAGGATCGATAATACTTCCTGTATTTGAAGTAAAGAGCAAAATGCCCATCAAGCCAAAGAAAAGGACATAAATAATCATATTGATAAGAAAATTAAGAACGAATGGAATACAGATGTTTAAATTTCTAAACCAGCTGCTAAATCCTCTGTGAAGTATTGTTCCAAAATCTTCATACATATGCCGTGACCTTCCAATTATAAGGGCAGTGCTCCTGCATTTCTTTTGCAAACATACCCTAACAGATCGCAAAAGTATAGCTGGTATGCAGGCTCACAGATACCATTTTTGGATACATATGCAGGAAGATAAATATATAATCTCTTATTATCATGTAGAGAAATATACAGGTGAATGTAAGCAATACAGTCATGGCGGATGCAGCAGGCGAATACAGGTGAGGATATGAAAAAGCTGGAAAATCACGAGTGTTTTCAGGTTTCCGAAAAATCTGCTGCCGGCGGCGACAGCGAAAAAGTCCTGGTCATAGGCCACTGTCTGCTCAACCCTCTTGCAAGAGTGAAAGGAGTAAAACCAGCCCGATCTATTGACACACGAGGCGCGAACGTTATCCAGCTTCCCTGCCCGGAAGCCATGTTTTTCGGCATGAGACGCCGTGAAATAACTAAAGACCAGCTCGATCATCCTGCCTACCGGCGGTTTTGCAGAGAAATCTTTACCCATTTTGCAGACCTGCTCGAAGACATTGCAGCCGGCGGCGTAAAAATAAAAATTCTCGGCGTCCCGAAAAGTCCCTCCTGCGGTGTGGAAATCACAAGCGTCGGCGGAGAGCCAGGAAAGGTAAGAGAGTTTCATCATAGACATGCGCCAGGGCCTGGGGTGTTTATGGAAGAGATTATAAAAGAGCTTAAGAAGAGGAATGTAAAGTTTGAGATCGAGGATGCGGGGAAATAAAAAGAATTTTTTGAGTTCTTAAGAGCTTAAAGCGTATATTTTTATTGAATTTAAGAAACTTTTATTTCCTTTTTCTTTTCCATTTAAAATATCGATCTATTGCCAGATCAATTGCTTCGTTGATATTGAATCCAAGTCCATTCCAGTTAGGTTGCAGCATTACAATTTTATTTAACTTCTTTGATAGAGTTTCCCAGTTGTCAGATTCTTCTGCTTGATCCATTGCTAGATTACTTAAAACTAAAACAATCTTTTCAAACTTTTCTTCTTCATTTTGATTCATATTCTTCAGAATACTTAAAATCTCTTTAAGCAACTCTTGTTCTGTTCTTTTAATATTTACTGTTCCAAGCAAGTCCTTGACATTATATGCCTTCCTTGACCCTTCAGGTCTGTACCTATCTTCACCAATTTCTTCTAAATAAACCAGATGATCATAACTAACAGCTATTTCGGGTTCATCAGGAAGGGGAATTTTCTCGACAGCTTTTAACTTTTCGAAGCTGCTGTTTATTTCCCGCAGGTTGAACAATATACTTGAAAAATAGTCACGCCTCTGACCACCATTTACATTGATATAGATTTTCTTTGCCTCATTATCAGATCTAATTACAGCACAGGAATTAAATTGTTTGTTTTCGAGAACTACACCTGTTCTCCACTGTAAACCATTTTTAATATCCTTATTCATCTTCACTATAAATCGGGGCATAATTGAACGCGGAAGGAAATCATATTCAATAAAAAACTTCAGGGACTCATTCGAATCAAAGTCAAATTTTGGCTCAGGAACTGCCAACAGGTCAGGAAGGAGAACAGTTTCGTTATCGATTGTATAACACAATTCGAATTTTTTCATCAAATTGATTATATAACCATAGCGTTCAGGAGGATAGTAATAGTCACTTTCTTGTTTCTGTTCTAGGATTTCATCTAACATACTTAATCGAAGAACTCCCTTCTTCTTAGCTAGGATCTCCGAATTTATGATTTTGTAAACGCCTTCAGTAATCCATTTCGGTTCAAGCACGTGTGTATCGAGTAATGAAATGTCTTTAAAATGTACAATTACTCCAAGATTATTGAGATAATCAACAAGAGTGTTTTGAGATGACTGATCATCTACATTTTCCTCCAAACATATATTACGATATTCTTCATAAGTAATAAAATTGCAACTCATTTTTTCTAATTTTGTCTTCACCTTAAACCAGCTTTCAGCCAATTCTGTTTGCATGTTTTCAACTTTTAATATTTCTTCTTTTAATTTTATGGAAAACTCCGCAACTCCTTTATTTTCCTTACAAGAAATTTTGAAAAAACCTTTTATTGAGGGATATTTCTCCTGTAAAAACTTTCTATTCAATTCAAAAGAGGGATTTTCATCAATCTTGTTCAAAGCGACCAATACTGGAGAATCTCCTCCAAAACTCCTTATGTGCTTGAGCCAGTACTCGGCTTTTTCGTCCCTCCTTGAATCCAGAACTAGAATGTAAAGGCTTTTTTTGGTTAGAAAAAATTGATGAGTAGCATGCATTATTTCCTGTCCACCAAAATCCCAAAAATTAACTTTTATTTCCTTATCTTTGTCTTCAAATCCCCATTTTTTGATGTTAATTCCTTGAGTCTGATGCTCATTTCCATCAAAACCTTCGCCTAGTAATCTCTTCACCAGTGAGGTTTTACCCGCCTCTCCATTTCCTACCAGCAAAACTTTAACTTCATTTAACAGTTTCTTTTCACCTTTTTCTAAAGACTTAAAATAGTCAAGTACTGCCTTACGACCTTGTTTTACAATATCGACTGGAGGATTTTTAAGAGGATTTCCTCCTAAAAACATTACTTTTCGTGTGAAATAATCCCACTTAAAATAATCCCACTTAATATCTATATCTAATTCTAAAATTTCTGGTGGTAGAGAAGTCAATTGATTAGAAGATGTATTAAGTCGAGTGAGATTTTTGAGTTCTGCGATTTCTGGTGGCAACGAA
>NZ_DAVG01000028.1:37737-80734 GCF_002505485.1 Methanosarcina sp. UBA5
GGCAGCGAAGTCAATCGATTACCAGATATGTTAAGTTGAGTAAGGTTTTTGAGTTCTGCGATTCTTAGTGGCAGCGAAGTCAATCGATTACCAGATATGTTAAGTTGAGTAAGGTTTTTGAGTTCTCCAATTTCTGGTGGCAGTGAAGTCAATCGATTACCAGATATGTTAAGTTGAGTAAGGTTTTTGAGTTCTGCAATCTCTGGTGGTAGTGAAGTCAATTGATTAGTAGATATGTTAAGTTGAGTAAGGTTTTTGAGTTCTATAATTTCTGGTGGCAGTGGGGTCAAATGATTAAAAGATATGTCAATTTTTGTAAGATTTTTTAGTTTTGCGATTTCTGGTGACAGCGAAGTCAATTGATTAAAAGATATGTTAAATTGAGTAAGGTTTTTGAGTTCTCCAATTTCCAATGAAAGCGATGTCAATTGATTCCCATAGAGGTAAAGTTTGGTAAGATTTTTTAACTCCAATATTTCAGGCGGCAGCAAAGTCAGTCCTTTGGACGAAAGGTCTAGTGTAGTCGCGTTACTTTCTTTAGCTTTTATGATCAGGCCTTTGATCTCATTTAGTTCCATCTGAAGTCCCTGCCTTACAGAAAAAGAATTAAAAACTCAATATTTGCTATTTCAAAAATATTGAAAACATTCTACACAAAGTGACAGCCTATTATAAAAATAAAAATCGTTGTTATCTAAATAACTTTCTATTTTAATTAAAAGAAAAAAGTGATAGAAAAGTATAGAGTTAAAAACTAGAAAACGAAATTCTATTAATTTAATATTCCAAAAATTATCCTGAATTTGTGATCGAATTTATTTTGAGTTTTCTTTTTTGTTCGAAAGCTCTATAATACGTTGCATCTCGTCAACCGTATTTATATTCACAAAAGTCCTTAACTCAGGATCAATTTCTCGAATTTCCGACACGTCAACAAAAACCACATCTTTCATTTCAAAAACCGACGTCAGAACTGAGCGTTTTCCTTTCTCAAAGGCTTTTTCAATTTCAGAAATCATTTTTTTTGAATAAACCGCATGTAGAGGCTCAAATTTTCCATCTTCCCATTTCGGAAGGGCAGCATCATGGCCGATTGCTTTTTCAAAAAGCAGGTCTACAACCTTGAAATTTATAAAAGGCATATCGCCTGCGCAGACAAAAGAATATTCTGATCTGGATTCGAGAAGTCCCGCTCTGATGCCTTCAAGAGGGCCGGCGTCTTCCAGAGTATCGAAACAGAAACGGATTTCATGGTCAGTGAATTTTTCAAGCACCGGCCTGAACTTTTCTTCCTGCTTATTGTCCCGGAACGAGACAATAACCTCATCTACAACCCGGAAAAGGCTTTCCAGCAGGCGCTCAAGAATTGTTTTTCCTTCAAATTCGATAAGGGCTTTTTCGACTGAACCCATCCGCCTTCCCCTGCCGCCTGCCAGCACGATGGCGCTTCTGAATTTCTTTCGTTTTATATTTAGTTCTGTTTTTTCGCCCATTAGATCATTTCCGGGGGTTATGGTTTCGTATTTTTCTTCCGTATTTTCTTTCGGCTTTTTTCATATTTCAGGCCTGACTCTTATTTTATTCTCTGTCATGGACCCAGAATTCTTCTTTTTCCGTGAATTCCTTCTTCCAGATCGGAGCTTCGACTTTTAGACGTTCTATGGCTTCACTAAGGGCTGGAAAAAGCTCTGCTCTGTGGGCAGCTGCGACAACAATGTATACTATGTCTTCTCCGGCTTTGATAACACCTGTTTTGTGGTGGATCAGAACTTCAAGGATACCTTCTTTTTGTTTAAGTTCTTCCCGGATCCGGTCAAGGGCTTTTGAAGCTTCTGGTTCGTATTTTTCGAATTCGAGCCTGGAGGTTCTCTCGTCTCCGGCCAGCTCGCGGACAATGCCGGAAAAGGTTCCTATTGCACCTGCTTTTCGGATGGCAGGGTTTCTCCTAGCTTTCTTTATAAGGGCTTCCAGAGTGTACTGATCAGGCTGGGCGAGGGCTATTCCTACAAGAGAGGCTGTGAGTTCTTCGTGCATATCAATGTCTGCCGGCAGCCTGAAAACGACGTTGGAAATGCCCTGAAGGTCGCCAATCACAATTTTCGGAAGATTGCTTTCTTTAAACCCCTCTACCAAGGCAAAATCGAGCCCCTGGTCGCAAAGCATATCAAGCACGTCCTCAATGTTCAGGTCTCTGGAAAAGCTAGCAACCTCAGTACCTGTTGCTTCAGTGCCTGTTATTCCTATTACCGTATCAGCTCCGGCATCGAAATGTCCGTCTGTATCGGTTTCTGCTGGATTGAGGCGTTGCTCTCCCATTTGTTTTATCGTGCCTACTTTCCCGAATCCGGAAAGATTCCGGACAAGGGCTGAAACTACGGATGTCTTACCCGATTTTTTATACCCGACAACTGAAATGACTTTCATCAAAGAGCGTTATGCGCTTTCCGGTATAAGTAAGGGCCGGCATTTTTATCTTTATCTAATTTTATTAAGTGTTTTGTGAAGATTCAAATATAGAGACTTCGATATTATCTATCAAGAGTTTAACTACTTTATTTAATTAACTTAAAATTTGAATTTATACAGAAATTTTCTTTAATGGGAAAAGGGGGGAAACTATGGAAGTAAATAATATCAGGATTCACGATATTCCTGAAGAAGAACGTCCAAGGGAAAGGCTTATTCGAAATGGTCCAGAGTCGCTTTCGAACGCGGAACTACTTGGAGTTATCCTGAGGACAGGGTCAAGGCAAGAGAATGTTGTCAGCCTGTCCAGCCGGATACTCTCAAAATATAACATCAAGCAACTCAGTCTTGCAAATGTCTCAAGGCTCATGCAGGAGAACGGGGTTGGAAAGGCAAAAGCTGCCCAGATAGCTGCGGTTTTCGAGCTTGCCCGCCGGCTTGAGACCTTTGTGGAAGAGCCAAAAAGAAAAATCTGCTCCCCAAAGGATGTATATACACTTATGTACCCTAAGATGCGCGAACAAAAAAAAGAAAAATTTATAACACTTTGCCTTGATACAAAAAATCAAATCCTGAAAGAAGAAGTCGTATCTATCGGCAGCTTGAATGCGAGCATTGTTCATCCGCGTGAGGTCTTCAAGTCCGCCCTTATGGAATCGTCAGCATCGGTAATCATGGTCCATAATCATCCGTCAGGGGATCCAAGCCCTAGCCGAGAGGACATAATGGTCACCGAGAAAATGGTAGAAGGAGGAAAACTCCTTGGAATTGATGTGCTTGACCATATTATTATCGGGGAAGGCAGATACGTGAGCCTTAAAGATGAAGGTTTTGTAAGATAAAATAATTTAAAGACCGAAATTCTCAATGTAGAGACTCTCAATATAGAAGAGTTTAATGTAGGGAATCTCATGTAGGAACTCTCAACGTAAGAACTCAATGTAGAAGCGTTCAATAGAGAAAATCTCAATATAGTCATTTTCTAGTCACTTTCGTAATTGAAACAAGAATAAAAGAACAAGTTGAGAAATACGAAAAAAAGTAGTTGGAGACTATGAAAGTTATAGGCATTAACGGAAGCCCACGAAAAGACGGCAATACTGCAATCCTGATTCAAACCGTGTTTGAAGAATTAACAAAAGAGGGCATTGAAACCGAACTTATTCAACTATCTGGAAAAAACATAGAAGGATGCAAAGCTTGTTGGGCTTGCCATAAAAACAAAAATAAGCAATGTGTTATTACAGACGATTTTTTTAATGAGTGTTTTGCAAAAATGCTTGCTTCAGATGGAATTATTCTCGGGTCACCGGTATATTCAGCTGGTGTGACCTCCCAAATGAAGGCCTTAATTGACAGGGCGAGTATGGTACTTGCAGGAAATCGCGGACTTTTCAAGCATAAAGTTGGAGCCTCAGTTGTAGCTGCTCGCCGAGGCGGTGCTATAAGTGCCTTTGATATCCTGAACAATTTTCTACATAGCAAAGAAATGTTTCTCGTAGGGTCAAGTTACTGGAATATGGCTTACGGGAACTCTATCGGAGAGGTAGAACAGGATCAAGAAGGCATTAATAGTATGAAAAACCTTGGCCAAAACATGGCATGGATATTGAAAAAAATTCATAATAATTGAGCGTCTCCAGTGAATCAAATAAGGTTTCAATGTTTCCTTTAAAAGTCTCCTTTAAATTTCATGGAAAAAACAGCTGACAAACCTACCGATAAAAAGATAAATAGTTATATTATAAAGGTTGCCTCACATTGAGCGCGAGTGATTTATTAAATTGGAACCTGTGGACATCTGTTATCAGAGCCAGTCAAATATCATAATTAAGTTGTTTACACGCAATATATCATTCGGCCAAATCCGTGTTATCGAATTTCACCTTATCGAATTTACTAAGGTTACGATATCTATATATATTTATAAGAGATGGGCATTTCGACCAAACAAATTTCCCTCCCAGTATCTTATTCCCTTAAAAAGGAGGTCTTCTGAATTACAAAACATATAAACGCCTGTGCACTGGACAGCAGGGACATTGAGGAAGTAATCCTGGATGATCCTTATACTGTGCCTTATAAAGGCATTTATGCTATCTGTGACGCGGCAAATGAGTATGCAGAGATAATTGAGCACTCCAATTGTTATAGTGGGGCCTGCTGGTCCCTTTACCATTATGCAAAAGCGCCCCTTGTCCTGAAAGCCCGTTCGACCGGAAATATGATCCGCTATTTAATGAAAACCGGAACCTCAAACCTGGAACTCAAACCTTCCATCGCGGCTGCAGGTATCGAATCAGTGATCGCGAATGGGGATGAGGTGGAGATCACCTATGCCGGGTTAGGAGGCGGAGGTGTTGGCGCAACCCGTTGTAGGGCATTTGCAGACGGAATTATTCGTTATAAGATCTCCGAATCAGGAGGCGAGAAATGCGCAAGGGGAACGATTGCAGTTCCACGCAGGAACCGTGTCCTCATAGGCATAGATGATACTGACTCAAAAGAAGTAGGAGCTACCTGGACCCTAACCCACAATATTGCAAAGAGTCTGGACTGCCATGAAGCCGTTTATCTTTCCCATGCTCTTGTTCAGCTTTTCCCTGTTCCGGAAAAGACCCAGAACTGCATGTCTACAGTGCTTGAATTCGGCTGTGTGAATGAAAAAGCGAAATCAAGGCTAGTAGATGCTTTCAAAAAAGCGCTTAAAAAATACACTGTTTCGCCCCAAACCGGAATGGTTGTCCTTTCGGATTTCTATGCAAACGGGCTATATAAGTACAGCAACCGCTGTCGGACTGAAAGGATCTTGAAATCCGAGGCTTTGCAGTGCGCCAGAGAAAACGGTGTGGAAGTCCTGCTTGACGGCAACGGAGTAATAGGTGCACTTGCCTCTCTCCCCTGGTTCGGAAGACCTGATGAGTCCATAATTCCAGGTACTGAGATCAAGCCTCTTGCCATCGAGAAGCTTAAAAACAACATTTAAGATACAGGATCTAAAAAGCAAAGAAGCCGAAATAGAAACCTCAAATCGGGTTTAAGTTGTTAGAATCCTGGGTTAGATGGAGTCTCAGGTTCCAGGAAACTTTGAATTCGGCATCTTCTGAATTCCGCAGTGTGGGATCAGTTTGAAAGAAAAAAAAGAAGCACCAGAATACACTGGGTTTCAAGCCCTTTACCTTGCAGCTCTTGACAGTGATGTCAGTTTCATAACAGGTGTCCCCGGGTATCCTGTTACCTCCCTTATGGAACTTTTTTTGAAAAAACCCGCGGAAAAAGAGCTTTTAGATGCCTCTGAATCGAAAAATCTGGGTTCCGAGGCAGCAGCTTCCGAAATATTGCAGGATTATAGTGCCAGGTGGCTCACAAACGAGAAAGTTGCCCTTGAAACCGCTCTAGGAGCGTCGGTTTCCGGTAGAAGGTCACTTGTGCTTGTGAAGCACGTGGGGATGAACCTGCTTTCGGATCCTCTTATAACCTCGGTAACACATACGATAGGAGCCGGCCTTGTTATAATTGCAGGAGATGATCCTGGCGCAAAGGGTTCTCAGAATGAACAGGATTCTCGCTGGTACGGCCGTATAGCAGAGATAGCAGTATTTGATCCATCTTCTCCAGATATGGCATACAGGGCCCTGAGACGTGCTTACGAGCTTTCTGAAGAGACAAGAACGCCTGTTCTCCTGAGGGTCACTGCAGGTCTGGAAAAAAATAAAGGGAAAATAAAACGCTGTAGGAAGTCTTCAACCCCTCATCCTGAGTTTGACCGTGAAATCTGGAGAAATCGGATGGTAGAAAAACACCGGCTGTTTCACTCCAGAACCTATCCTCTGCTGGAAGAAGAAGCTGAAAATACCGAATTTAACGAGGTAAAGGAAAGGAGAGCGGAAAATACAGGAGACGGATCAGGTTCAGGGCATGGATATCTAGGGATCATTTCCTCAGGTTTCACATCTTCGATCGTGGAAGAAATACTGAAAAAGCAGAACGAGTTTCATGCTGAGGTTTCTTATCCTGAAATATCTCACCTGTCTCTCGGCCTTGTAAACCCCCTTCCCCTCAAAAAGATAAAGGCTTTTCTGAATAGTAACCAGAAGGTACTCGTTGCCGAAGAGTCCGAGCCTTTTATAGAAGAGCAGATTCGGATTACGGGCAAAATTTATGGGAAAAAGACAGGACATCTTCCATACGGGCAGGTTAGGCCTAAAGATCTTGAGTTTGCCCTTGAGCACATTGATGAAGAAATTTTAAAACCTGCAGATACCACTTCTCTTGACGCTGAAAAGAAAAACAGGGTTGGGATCTGCGACGACTGCGCGTACCTTCCCCTTTACCGCTTTCTCAGCACGCTTGACGTGCGAATTGCCGGTGATATGGGCTGTTCCGTCCGGAGCGCGCCCGAGCCCCTTGCAGCAGTTGATGTTAGTTTTGCGCTTGGCTCAGCGATCTCGGTTGCATGTGGCTTTGAGAAAAAGGGCATAGCCGTTATCGGAGATTTCGCCCTGGCACATTCAGGTATTCTCGGACTTCTGAGTGCCGCGACTACAGGTTGCAATTTGCTTGTGCTCGTACTCCAGAATGAAGTCGCAGCTATGACAGGCGGGCAGGCAGTCCCAGATCTCAAGAAAGTGGTTGAGGCAATAACCCCTGACGTTTCGGTCTTTTATATCGATGCCAGTGAAGAGGAATCAGTGGACGGAACTCAGAAGGTGGCAGATAAAATAGAAGAACTGACGGATAAGACAGAAGAATTGACGGGTAAAACTAAGAATGAGATAGAGGCAGGGCATGAAATCGAAAAGCTGATCTTGAATCCCAAACTTTCGGAATTGATTCAGGCAAAACTTGCGCTTTCCGGGCTTTCTGTAATATTCATAAAAGGGAAATGCAGAAGATATTGTTCTGGGATCTTTTGTTAATTTCTAGAGGTACTGGGGTCCAAAAAAGTTGTAAAGTACGCCAACCGAAAACCGTAAGCATAAGAGTGGCTCTTAAATAGAACGACTCTTAAACAAGACAAAAAGTGTTTGTCAGATTTAGAGCCTATCCGAAAAGTGGTTACCTGCTATAACTTTTACAATATGCAATATGCAAAACCGGAACGGATGCCCGGAGATTTATATCTATTGCAACTTTTCGATATGCATTACTGACTTTTCGGATAGGCTCTTAATCGATAATCCACCGCCTGCAATAGCTCGTTATTATCTATTTTCTTCTGTACAAGAGTATGCTAAGCAGACAGACGATACCAAAAGCGATTTCAAATCCAGGCAGGCTTACATTTTCTTTCCCAGGTGTGCTTGCGTTTCCTGTCTGCTCAGGCTCCTTTTCGACATCTGATCCTGTAGATACGTTTTCTTGTTCAAGACTCTGAGTGTCAGGTTCAGGCGGGATTTGGGCCAAAATCTCTTTTTCTGTTGTCTTACCTGTTATTACGAAGGGAGAGAATCCAGAGGTTTCGGCTATGAAATACAGGTACGTGTCATCTTCCCCTGACAGGTTAGTTGAAAGCGGATCCCATTTTGTATCATTGTACATGTTCAGGATGATTGAAGACTGATTTATATTTTTATTCTGTATCCAGGATTTTTCAACCTTGAAACATACGACCGGATTTTCTATGTTCTTTGAGTTTGCAATTCCTCCGTTCCCAACCCAAATATTAAAGGATTTATAGACCTCTCCAGAAGGCAGTTCGGAAACTAGAGTAGATTTATTTTTCAGCATCTCTACAATGGTTGTTGTCTTACCAAGTGTCTTTTTTGCATAAAAGCCTGCATAAACAACGCAGGTCGAGTTCTTTGTGAAATCAAACTTGATATTTTTGTCACTTGTAATGAACCCCTGAGAAAGTTCCTTTACCTCAACGTTTTTTGCAGATTCAGGGGAACCGACTGCACCACCGCCACCACCGCTTCCATGACTATCACTGTCATCACTGGTACTGTCACTATTACTGTTTAAAACTTCCAGTTCGGATTTTGAAGCATACCACGTATTTCCATCCCAACCTATGTTGATCCTGTTACCGTTAGGTTCTGGTTCGTTAGAATAATCCGAGAAAAGATATCCGGCATCAATGCATGGAGAAGTTATATTGTCATTCACCCAACAGCTCCCATTCCAGCGACCTGCTTTTGACTTCAGGTGATAGTCATGATTATCTCTGTCTGCGTATTGAGGATCTGCTATTATATCCGAAAGTGGTGCCTGAATACCTATATAGTTCCCACCAGCGTTGTTATATAATGAGTTATTCTGCAGGATAAAAGAGTGCGTGTTTATAAGCCTGTTACATATTCCAGACCCATTTCCTCCAACTGCTGATGTGCGAGTATTCGTTATTATGTTATTTTTTACTGTAACTACATACCCTGAACCAGCCGGAGCCGAGAAAAAGGCATCATTCTGCACAATACCAGCCCCATATGCGCCATCTATCACGTTGTTTTCAATGGTAGCGTTGAATCCGACGGATAAGATTCCGCCTATTACTTCATTGCCTGAAACTGTTCCAGTATCATAGATCTGATTATGGTGAACGTGGACATTTGTGGGTGATTCGGAATCTGATCCTTGCGAGAAAATCCAGATACCTGCAAGTGCAGTCTCATATATTTTGTTATTGTACACCTCAATATCATCCATGGGTGCCCCATCTCTCTGGATTTCAATTCCTACCCCCCCAGAACCTTCTGATGTAATTATATTATCATAGAGCTTCGCATGGTTTGTGTTATATAATCTCAGGCCGCTATTTGTCCTGCAGGTAATCATGTTATTGTAGGCTTCCACATTTGAACAGATACTGGCATAGAGAACGTCATGTCCCAGTAAGTATGCTTTATTATTATAAAATTTTATATTTGAACAATAGTCAGTCTTCAAGCCATCTCCGTGGTTATTGGTCAAATACATATTGTATACATTTATATTCTGACAATCGCTGAAGTGGATAAGATTGTGGTAGCCATTTCCGCTTTCTACATTAGTGTTTCCTTCCCGGTTTCCATCAATAGTAAAACCGCGAATTGTAATATCATGGCTGCTGGAATTTCTTTCTTTGATCAAGGGTTTAGTGGATGACCACCCAGCATTTCTTACCAGTTTTATTGTTGCATTGGAATCTCCTTCAAGAATTGTGTTGTTACCAATCTGAAGGGTATCGTCTATAACATATGTGAAGGGCCCCTTAAGGTAAACAGTTGTGTAACCAGGGTTTTCGGTTACAAATTTAAGAGCCTGGTTAATTGGGATGTGATCATTTTCCCCAGAGCAGTTGAAATCACCACTACTTCCATTTCCCGCAACGTAGACAACTGGTGGTGCCATGCACAAAGCAGCAGGAATGTATGTAAGTATAAGGAAGCTTGTAAGGAAAAAGACTTTTAACATTTTATTCAACAATTCTATCACCCATAGATTATCTCGCAGCTTGAATTCACATTCTACTGCTTCCTCATTTCAGCTACACAAATCTTAAAAATTCCAGATCTAAACTGGAAATCCGATCACGAGAATACTCTAAAATAATTTTTAAATAGCTCTTAAACATCTCTTAAATAAATTTTTAAACGAATCTTAGATAAAATATTGAGATATCTAATATTTCTCACTCGTTTACAGGATTAAGTATAGAAACTTCGTCTCTTGAACGAACTATATTAATTTTTGTGTTTTTACCTATTGTAACTTTTTTACGCTTTTATTCAACTATTCAGCTTGGCAGAAACAACTTTAATAGCCTTTTTTAATAAGATTTAATGGACAAATTTTTCTGAACCAGTTTCTGTTAATTGCTGGCTAATAATCGGTTTTTTATGATTTTATTGGCTGGTAGCACACTTATCTGTGATGTCAAAAATCAGTCTGAAGTGCGTAAGTCCCATTTAATATAACTAGTTACACTTATTATAAATAATTATCCAGTGGCGTTCCCATAAACGAAGGCATCAAGCATAAAACAACAGGAAATTATATAAGCATAAAGAAAAAGATTTTTAATATGCTATCTCTTGTTGAGACTTATCTTCCCTGGCCAGCCCCGATAGCCATTAAATCATTTGAGTATCAAAATCGTTTGTACTCAGATGAATCTTATTAGGCTTGAATTGCATTTTCTCTCCTTCCAGCCTGTGGTACAGTGTTCCCACGACTTCCCATATCTCAAATTAATATTTACCATCGTGTTATTTTCCTGTTCAAACATATCTTCTTAAGTATATTAATTTAGTTTTTACTGGGATTTATAAACAAAAGAAATCATGTCAAAAAATAGATAATGAAGAAAAATCAATTATCTTCAGGGAAAAATTGTTGGGCGCTTTTCAGTGCCTGAACTGATACTTAAGAATTAATACTCAAAAGGGAAATGAGGGGGAAAAATTGGAGAGAAAATTTAAGATTTTACTGACTATCGGGACTTTATTGCTGGTAATGGGGGTGCTCCTGAATTTTACAAAAGACCCGCTTTTATGGGGGACAGGGACTGTAACTGCACTATTCATGATTCTGCTTTTCAGGATAGACCCTCTAAGTCCGAATGAGTAAGTAAGAAAGAGGTAAGGGAAAAAGAGGAAAGAAAAACCCTTTTTTCTTCTTCTAAATGTAAAAATTTTAACTCTCCGGACTTAAAATTATTTATTAACCAGATCTACGGGAAAGCAAAGTAAAAATGGTTCTAACCATCCTGACATGATTTTAACTATTCTGGCATTTCTCACGTTTTTACTTTGATTGTTAGTCAAGTTTGCTTGATTTTGAACTTCAGTGATCTCTCAATAGTCAGTCGATATTTTCCAGAGTACTCACACATTCGCTTTTTGCTCTCGTTTTCTGCTTTGTGTACACTCAATTTCCTGTAAGCAGGTAAGCTTAGAGAACTATGCAACTTCGCAAAAACACTCAAAGAAAAAATATCAACCACTGAGCCTATCCTAAAACTCAAAAAAGAGTCTATGAGTTTTCAAATTCCTAATGATCAATAAGTTTCCTATCACGAAAATGGCTTTTAAACTTTTATTTCCGTCGATACCCCGCTAGCTTGCTGCGGGGATGGAAAACTTCCCAGGTAACCGTTGATGATTATATTATTTATCAATTTCATTTTTCGGTTATTAATTTCTGCTCAAACCAAATTGTTTAGGGTTATTATTTCCTTTAACGGAATTTTGAGTGGTGGTGCGACTTTGATTAATATGAAGATAAAAATTGGTTTTGGAATGAGCTCACTTACTAATGCACGACCCAGTTTTATCTCTTTCAATATACTGTTTTCTAATTTTCCAATTTTTATTTCGTTCAGTGTACTGTTTTCTAGTTTTTCTATTTTTTATCTCTTTCACATACTATTATAGCATATTTTTTAGCTGGACTTAACTTAACAGAATTTTAGATAGTTTGAAATATTTAGTCCGACAAACATAAAAAGTTAATATTTGAAATTTTTGACCCCCTATACTGGTCTTCGGTTGCAAAACAGGATATCTGAACCTAAAATCTCAACCTATGGACTTAGAAAGTAAACCCCACCTTCTGAGTGAGCAAAGCTCGAATCAGATACAGATCCAGAGCGACCGAGATGAAAGAATGAAGAATCTACCTCAGACAGTTGTAACCCTTTTGATGTTTCTTATTCTTCTTGTTTCCCTTTTTACAGGAGGATGCTTGGAGCAAAGTTCCGGGTTAAACGGAAAGAATGGGACTGAAACGATAGAAGAAGTGAACAGTGATCGAAGCTCTTCAACGGGTCATCTGAAAACCGAAGCAGTAAATCTTTCCGGCTTTGAAACCGAGAATTCGTCGCTTGCAGAAAATTACAGGCTTGACGCTCTTGACATAGAACTAAAAGCTTCCCAATACGAACTTCCCCTGCAAGAATTCGATATTATTAATTATGGAGAGTTTTCTCAAAAGTTTCTGACCGATGAAGCAGCTCTGGAGAAGCTGAAAGAAAATGGATTTGTGGTTATTTCCAACCCTTACAATCCCAAAGAAGATGACATTACCGCTATGTATGACAGCCTTGAGAACGAAGGGCAGTTGATTTTCATAACTTCGGACACGCTTCTCCATCTCTATCACATCCAGTTTGATGACAGTATGAGCCAGATCGAACAAGATGAATTATACGGCCTTTTGTGGGAACTTGATAAATCCCTGCTTAATGCATCTGTTGAGGATTATAATGGAGCTTCAGGAGAAGAAAAGGAAGCCGCGAGAAGGAACGCAGCCTACTTTTCGGTTGCTTTAAGCCTGCTCCAGCCCAGAGAGGAGCAGATAAAGGAGATAACAGATCCTTACGGCCCTGAAGCAGGAGTATACTTTGATCCTGCAACAAAGGAAAAGTATCAGTTTGAAATTCCTGCTTTTGTAAAAAAAGATGTTGAAGCCGAACTTGCCCTGATCGAAGCTCACCAGGGTTTTGAACTTTCTCCAATTTTCCTGTATAAAGAAGATTATTCGCAGTACGTCCCGAGAGGCCATTATACTCGCTCCGAAATACTGCAAAACTATTTCAGGGCGTTTATTTGGCATGGCAGAATGAGCATGCTGCTGAAAGAGAAATTAATTGAATCGGAAGACCCTGCAAAAGATGCCCGCATCCAGACTATCCAGGCAGGTCTGATAACTTCCCAGCTCGAAGACGATCCCGATCTCCTCAAGAAATGGGACCGGATATATACAATTACTGCTTTTTACGTGGGCGTCTCTGACGATCTCGGACCTTACGAATATATGGAAGCAACGGAGTCAGTATTTGGAAACGGGTCAAGAAATTTTAACGCAACAACAATAGGAGAGCTGAAAGTGGAACTTGCCGGATATAGAAGCCCGGAGATCTACGGAGGTACGGGAAGTGGAGCCCACGAGGCCATTCTGACGGCTGAACAGGCTGACGAACTCCTTGAGGATACGAAAGGATTCAGGTTCATGGGGCAGCGTTTTACTCCTGATTCTTATATCTTCTTCAGGCTTATAGGCCCCTATACTAAAGAGTACACTGGAAATCAGGAAAAATTGCCTTTTACCTATAGAGCTTCCGAGTACGGAAACAACAGGGGCTTCCCTCGAGGGCTTGATGCTATGGCTCTGCTGGGCTCGGAAAGGGCTGTTTACTGGCTCGACGAACTAAATGATTCCAGTTATAAAAATTACAGTCTCCGGTACAGAGAACTGGATTCGGAGTTTTCGAACTTCAGCGCAGCCGACTGGAACAGGAACCTCTACTGGTCCTGGCTATATTCCCTTCAGCCCCTCATGAAGGACTACGGCTCAGGCTATCCAACCTTTATGCAGACCGACGCCTGGCAAGACAAGGAACTGAGTACATCGCTGGCTTCCTGGACTGAACTCAGGCACGATACGATTTTCTATGCCAAGCAAACCTATGGAATAGCGGAAGATCTTCCTGTGTTTGGCGACAAACCCGTAGGATATGTGGAACCTGTACCCGAATTTTATAGCAGGCTGTTAGCCCTTACCAGAATGACTGCGGATGGGCTTGAGGAACTGGAGGTTCTTGATGAAGATACCGGAAGAAGATTTGAAAGCCTTGAGAGCGTGCTGGAAAAGCTTATCGAGATTTCCGAAAAGGAACTTGAAAACAAGGAACTGACAGAGGAAGATAAGGTTTACATCTCCAAGTTTGGAGAAATGATTACAGCAAGTGCGAGTGTTGACGAAGAGGCCAGGAAAACTACCCTTGTTGCAGATGTCTACACTGAACCAAATGATGGACTCATACTTGAAGAAGGGACAGGATACGTGGATATGGTGACTGTGGCTTACAAGCTTCCTGACGGCAGGGTTTTCCTTGCTGCAGGGCCCGTTATGAGCCATTATGAGTTCAAGCAGCCCATATCTGACCGCCTGACCGATGAAAAATGGAGAGAAATACTGGAGGCAAACCCGCCGGAAAGACCGGAGTGGGCCTCCACCTACATTTCTTAACTTTTGTTGATCGGAATAAGTCTAAAACGCTGAGAAGTAAATAAGAAAAGGTGGCAAGGAAATAGAAAATAATGAGAAACTAAATTAAAATGTAAAGAAGTATAAGGATTTTTCAAGTAGGTAAGGAGTTTTCAAATAGAAAACTTCTCTTCTCCCTTTTCTGTTGTCTTCTTCTCCTGCCTGACCTGTGTAATCAGTCTTTCAAGCTGTTCCCGTGAGATACTTTTATGTTTTTCTTCGGTGCAGACCTTGACTTTCTCGATTAGGGCGCAGAGTTCCTCCCGCTCAAGGCAGAAACCTATGCTGTTAATAATCCCTCTCAGGGCTTTTGTACCAGTGTGTTTTCCTACAACAAGATTGCGCTTTCCGCCAACCATTTCCGGAAGGAAGAGTTCATAGGTGCGCGGCTCTTCCAGGATTGCTGCAACATGGATTCCGGATTCGTGAGTAAAGGCATTTTGCCCGACAACGGCTTTATTTACCGAGGGCGTGATGCCTGAATATTCCGAGACCATTTTAGAAAGGGCGGTCAGCTTTGTGGTATCATAGCGGTCGATGCCGTACTGCACCCTGAGGGCTACCATTACTTCTTCAAGGGAAGCGTTTCCTGCCCTTTCCCCGATTGCGTTAACTGTGGTATGGAGCTGTTTTGCCCCGGCCTCGGCGGCTGCAAGGGTATTTGCAGTAGCCATTCCGAGGTCGTCGTGACAGTGGATACAGATCGAGGTATTGACTTCCTTGAAAATTTCACTAACAAGATAGTGTGTCGTTGTAGGGTTAAGGATACCGATAGTATCTGCGAGGCTTACGTACTGCACCTTATATTCATTTTCGACTTCCCTGAAAGCCTGTTTAAGGCGGTCGATCGGGGTCCGGCTTGCGTCCTCGGCTGCAAAACGTACTTTCAACCCGTGATCGGTTGCATATTCAATTGTTTCCTTGGCGCAGCCAAGCATCTCCTCAAAACCTCGATGGTACTTATATTTGAGGTGCATGTCTGACATTGCAATAAAAATACTCACAATATCGACATCACATTCAAGGGCAGCATCCACATCTCCTTTTACTGCTCTTGAGAGGCAGCAGATCCTTGAATTAAAGCCCTGGTTTGCAATTTCCTTAACGGTTTCCTTTTCATTTGCGGAAACCACCGGAAATCCGGCTTCTATAACTTCGACACCCATAGAATCAAGTTCACTGGCCATCGCCAGCTTCTGTTCTTTCGTGAACACAACGCCCGGAGTCTGTTCCCCATCGCGTAGGGTCACGTCACAGATTTCGATATCTAAGGGGCGATGTTCGATAAAATCCATAAGTTTATTTCTGGAATACTGCTCGCTCTCTGACATTACTACTACTTCCTGCGATTTTTGATTACTGTGAGGCATTTTCTTAATTATTTTTAATGATATATAGATGACTTATCTGAAAAATAACTCAAAGGCTGAATAAGGAGGTACCAGGGCTCAAACGCCCCTAAAAGTCAGAAAATCTTGTATCTCGTCAAAATTAAGCATAGCTTTACCTGCATATGTATAAATGTTTTCCTTGGAGGAATTGAATTTCCGGCAACGGCTTCTCGAAAAACTAGACAGAAATAAACTCAAATTTGGCAATTTAGATTATATCAAAAGATTTTCAGCTAAAAATTGAATAAAAAGATAAAAAGATCTCCAGATTAGAGAAAAACACTGAACTTAATGGGAAAACTTAAACTTTAAGTAAAGGTTTTTCTCTAGTAATATGGAAAGATTTTTCTCAATAAAAATTATATTTTTTCATAAAGAATAGGTAAAATTTTTCTCTCAGGTAAGTTTCCTCTGGACCCTTTCATAAAAGCAGGTATCCGAAATCTTTACAAAACGTGCAGGATATCTGGATTTCTTAAGTTTGACGACATCATCGGGTTTGATCCTGTAGGACTTCTGCCCGTCAATTGCAATAACTGCCTCTTTTTTTGGAGCCGACAGTCTTATAGTAATCTCGCTGTCCGACGGGATAACCCAGGGCCTTGAGGAGAGTTTAAAAGGAGCGACAGGGACGACCACGATAGCATTTACCCTTGGACTTATAATAGGGCCGCCTGCGCTCATAGCATAGGCAGTAGAGCCTGTAGGGGTTGCAAAAACTACACCATCCGCACGCATAGAGTCAAGAAGGCAATCTCCGACATAAACCTCAAACTGAATGATCTTCGCGGGCTTTGCAGACATTATCGCGATCTCGTTCGTTGCAGTCTCAAGCATTTCCCCATTAAGGAAAACATCGACTCGCATTCTTTCGCTGTACGAAAAACCATAAAGCACTTCTTCTATGGTTTCAAGGGCATTTTCGGGCTCAACATCTACAAGAAAGCCGAGAGTACCCATATTAATTCCGAGTATAGGAAGAGGGTCTTTCATCTTGGCGATATTCCGGAGGACTGTACCGTCCCCTCCTACACTGATGATGAGTTCCACTCCTTTCTCCCTCATTCTTTCAACCGGAGTGCCTTCTATTCCGAGTACCTCAGCTGTGGGAGTGGCGATATAAATTTGGACCTTCGAGCTGAAATGGGCAAGAATCTCACTCACCTTTTCAATTACTTCAGGCCTGTCGCAGCGCGCAGATATTCCTATTTTCTTTATTGCCAACTTATCCTCCCGAAAGTAACTTTAGAAGCTTTTCGTGCACATATCCATTGGATGCGACCATTTCTACTCTGGCTGTAACATTATCCGGAAGTCTCAGGGAATTCCCATACCCGTCTGTGACAAAACCTCCTGCTTCTGCCAGAATTAGTTGCCCTGCTGCAACATCCGTAACACGCAGAGCATTTCGAACATCTACAAGAGCATCAAGTCTTCCTGAGGCTACATAGCACAGTTCGAGAGCTACACTCCCAAGCAACCTTACCCGCCTGATGTTCTTGTATATTTTTCGGGTTCTCTCTACATTTTGCCGGTAGCCGTAAACACTGACACACAATTCATTCAGATCCAAATTAATGGAAGGTTTGATGCTTTTTCCGTTAAGGTAAGCCCCTTTTCCGGCTTCGGCATAATATTCCTCAGACAATGCAAAGTTACTCACATACCCAAACCTTAGATCTGAAAGATCAAAGGAGGTCACAGCTAGTGAAATGCTGTAGAAAGGAATCCCTACAGAGGAATTATAGGTCCCGTCAAGAGGGTCAAGAACAACTGAAAATTCAGGGGAGTCTCCTAAAATAAGCTCTCCCATTTCCTCACTTATAATCCTCATGGACCTGCCATCGGCTTTAAGAACCTCAAAGATAGCGTCCTCTGCTGCAAGATCTATTCTGGTAGTCGGCGTCCCGTCAGCTCCCATACAAACAAAGCTATATGCTGCATCAGTACCTTCAAGATCACAAATGGAGTCCGATGCGGCTTTGAAAGCCTCCCGCGATAATTTCAAAAAGCCTGAATCTGCTGAATCCATATTTGAACCATTTTTCCAATTGAAATACAAATTCTTTTGTGCTAATATGAATATTAGGATTAGGAGTTTTCGGTCTTTGATATTACTGGAAGATCAAAACCAGAATTTCAAAACCCCAATTTCATAGACTTACTTTTTTGTTATATCCTTATCGCTTAGAACTTGCTCATAGAAAATGAATTAAGGACAAAAAGTTTAGTTGGATATAACTGCACATTGATGTAGCCATATCCATAGTAAGTTTTGATTATTTGATCTAATCATGATATTTATTGTCTAAATATATAATATAAAAAACAAACTGAGAAATAAATAGTCATGACCAGCATAGTCAACTCTATAACAAATTTTTGCATGTCTTTGATTTTAATATTTCTTTTGCTTAAACCAGTCGTTTTATAAACTGTTATTAAGTTTCGAAAGATGATTAAAATCAGATTATTCGTCTGTACTGCAGATTTATCAATATCACTGATTACTACATCTATCTTCATTAGTACACCTCAGTATAAATTATTTCTGTCAGGGGAATGTAGTAACAGATATTGATAGTAGCTGTATGACCAATACAAATGACAAAAGTACTTGACTTAACGAATGCCAACTAGATAAGTAAATTTAAAGGGAAACTACTTATACTAGAGTACTTATACCCAGTTGATGTATGTAATATGGCAAAGGTATTCCTTTCGTCATTGTATATGGCTGTTCAAGATCTGGCAATCTTGAACAGCTACTAGTCAATTTTTTGGGTTAACTACATTCTATTTTTGTAACAATATCTTCTTCTTTGTTAGAATTCGTGTTCTATTAAAAATAGGACTCCAGATATTAGCATTAGAAATCCAGAGCCCTCAAAAACTTGAGTCTCTATAGAGAGACTTTGATTCCGCAATCTTACTTGTTATACAGGCCAATAGCCTTATTTGTTTTTTCAATTGACTTTGCACCGTCACTTTCAAGTTCCATCATAGCCCTGATAGCATCCACGTTTTCCGGAACTACAATCGATTCCTGATGGACAGCCTGGAAGAAGTAAAGTTCCTTGTCCTGTACAGTTATGGATTCAGGCCAGATACAGTTTTCCCACATATCGTTTCTGGGGCGCCTCATATCTCTAGCAAATTCCATAATTTCGGCTGTCGACGACATACCCTGTCCTACTAAACGGACCCTGGGCTGGGAACCATAGATGTTTTTAATATCTTCTACAGTGCAATCCTTATCGACTTCCATATTCACAGTGTGTACATGCATTAGGGTTGTCGGAATCTTCAGGGCTGCACTTGTAATATTGATCTGCGGAAGCACACTTTTCACATCAGGCCCATGATGAGACGGAAGCTTGATAGGATCGGGTACGATTGCATTAATTGGCCCTTTTTTTACATCGTTAGGATCGGTTGCTCTCCTTGCAAGAATTACCCTGACTTTTTTTACCCCTAATTCTTTGTCTATCGGATAAATAGCCCTGCAAAGTGCTGTAGTATTACATGAGACAACCCTGACCAAGTCACGACCCACAGCCTGCTCGTAATTGCAAATCGCATTAAATGAGAAACCTGCAAGTGAATGATCTTCGCCGCCCTGCCAGATTGCCTTTACCCCGGCTTTTTCATACATAGGCTTATTTCCTTCACCAACTCCCCCAGGCGTGCAGTCCACAACCAGGTCAGCCTTTTCGACCATTTCTTCAATTGTGCCGGCTGCAGGCATCCCAGCTTTCTCAAAAGCTCCGAGATTTGCAGCTGGGGCATATATATCATATCCTAGCTGGTGAGCCACTGCAGCTTCATAGTTCGGCTTTGTTTTGGAAATTCCGATAACTTCCATATCGTCCTGAGCCCGTACAGCATCTGCGACTCTTTTTCCTATGGTTCCGTAACCATTTACTGCGATTTTTGCTTTAACCATTTTATCCAATCCTGTTTTATCTTATACCCAACTTGATGTATAACCTAAATCACTGAAAATTTAAAATATTTCCGGATAGTAATTTTAGACTTTAGACGGTGGATTATAGAATCCAAAATGTGGACATAAATTTAAAATGTATTTTCACAGAGTATTACTCTTCAGATACAACTATTTAACCAAATTTTGTTTGTTATAACTACCCGATGTGTGATCCAATATACCACTTTAGTAGACATTCTTTGAACGTCTTGACTTAAGCTCAAAACTGGTATCTTAGATCATATTGAGTTATAGATAAGGTCAGATAAATGCTTTTCCCGAGAGATCTTATTAATTAAAGAAACTAGAAGAGAGATTCCTAAATTCTGGAGCTTACAGATCCTTTTCCTATAAGTTATGCCCAAAAACTGAGTAGTAAAGAGATATTTAGCCGCAAAAAAAATAATTGAGAAAACAATAAAATGTGAAAAAAGTGAGATTTTGTCAGCCCTCTTCTACATTTTTCATATAATAAATCCTCATCTTTATGCTTTTTGCTCCCTTTCGCCTTCAAGCCAATCTAAAGCAAGCTCACGAGCTGCAGGTCAGACAATCGGTTTTCTGTATCGACTGTTCCGTAGATGCCTTTACTGTTGTCTGAAATTTTCTTACATTTCTTTAACTTTCCCACTTCAAATCCAGTTGTTGTATATCATCTTATTATAAACGGCTCGCCCATACACTTTCAGATAGATCGATAACAAGAAATGAAGAAACATCAGGGAACGACAAGAAACTGCAGGAAAAAAAGAAAATAGAAAAAGTCAGGAAAAGACATAAAGAGATATGAAAAGACAGGGAATGACAGAAAAAGACAGGATATATGAAAAGAATGTAAGATCTGAAAGAAGAGGTAAAAGGAAAAATAAAAAGTTTAATTTGCAAGGATAAGAGCTTCTCCCCGTGAGAAGTTAACTTCTTTGATTGAGCCTTCGACAGTCATTTGATCTCCGAGAATCCCGGTAAGCTGAATTGAATTACCTTCAACCAGGATCCTTGCTACAGAATCCATAATTCTCTCACGCTCATCTCCACGAAGCAAGAATACATTGAGTTCACACATTTTTTTATTTCTCCTTACGATTCATTTTAAATTTTTCAATTTTCGTCGGTCTTAATTTAGTATAAATACATTCTATGCCGTGGTATTAGCATTTCACTACATTCGTCAAATTGTTTTTACACTATCCATAGCTAAGCCATAGCTATTAGTGAGCCTGATAGATAAGAAGCTTCCGAAATATCTCCAAGAAAAATCTCATGGATAGTTCAAAAGTTTTGCGACAGATAAGCCCTGTTCAAGCCCCAGGTCTTCAGCAACACACTCACATTTCGTAAGAAGCATGTACGCAATAGGCCCGAAGTTATGCTCGGAGAGGGTTTCGTAATTGGCCATGCCCTTGCTGATAATCAGGGTTGCATCTTTCATTGCTTGAAGCAGTTCGGCCGGAGCTTCCTCGATCAGGACACCTACAGCATTTGAACCTGTAGTCAGGATTCGATCGACTTTTTTATCTATTTGGAACTCTCTTACCTCTTCTAAAGTCACGTCTGTCAAAATCGGCCCGCCCCGGACTACAAGTGTAATCTTTCCACCGAGTTTTTTGATGATATCAAAAACAAGCGTATCAAAGAGAATTTCTCCGCAATTGTCTGCAATGTAAACAACATCCTGCATGAGCCCAAGCATTTCAGGCGTGTCATCCACATCAAGCCCGTGTTCAAAATATTTTCTAAAAGCAGCCTCAAACTTATCTTCACTGGCATCAAAGCCCATAATTCCAAAATCAAAGTAATTCGCAACCACGGATGCCAGCACTGCCCGCCTGAAAAGTTCCCCGTTATCCGGAGAATTTTCATAAATTTTTTCCTTCGCTACAGGCAGGACTTTCAGCGCAGCCTGGTTGATAAGTTTTTTTGTTACCTCATAAGGGTCATTGTCTCCCAGAACCTCATAACATTTTCTGTGAACTTTGGTGGCTACTGAAGCAGATACTGCCTCGGGGCTGTAATGTTTGGTCACAACTTCAAGGCATTCCTTGATGGTCTTGCTTATAAGGTCTTCATCATCAGTAGAAAGCTTAGACTGGAAGTGTACTCTTGAAAGCAGGCAATAGGTACAGCGTGGGTTCATCTTCATAGGAACATTTCCTGTTTTTTGATCCGAAAATAGTTTTTGCCAGATTTATAGATATTTGCGGCAAATGTGATAAGAATTTACTCTTCTTGACAGAACAGATATTTAAAAAGGTAACTGAAACTGAAAAATCAAAAAGTTTAGAACAGATGTACTAAGTAGACTCCACAACAATTAATGCAAAAAATCATAACATAAAACAGGGTAAGGAAAGAAGAGGAAAGTAAAACCGAAAAGTAATACAGGATACCTGGCATAAATTTTATCCTTAAAAGTAAATTCTTTATAGCATGAAACTGAAATAATTTATAATGTTCCAGGCAGTCCGAGAATCCAGGTCTTTCCCATTTCTGTTTTTTCTTGTAACGCTTATTGTCTTTTTCATTTTTCCAGCCCCTGCCTCCGGACTGACCGAAGTGGAGGTAAATCCTGTTAATACACTCCAGGGCGCAGTCGTGCTGATCGTAGACGGCCTGAGTGCGCCTTTTATCTATCCTGAGCTTACACCGCATGCACTTGACGGCACGCCCCTTGAGAAAGCCGAACTTGAAAATCTGCCAAAAATAAGTAAAGAAAGTGCTAGAGTTCTGGAATTCCGTGCTCCTCAAACCTTTACCGAAGGAGGAAATTCAGTCCTTGTCACGGGAAATCCGGGTGCGGACAGTGAGCTTGTAAGCTTCAAAGATGCCAACATTTTTGATATTCTACACAGAGAAGGCTATCTCTGTATTGCAGTTATGGAAAAAGGGGATTCCTGGTCAATCCGTGCCGAACAGGATGCTATTCTCAGGGATGAAAATAACTCGATAAATAAAATGAAAATTATCCTTGAGCAACCCGAACCTTCCCCTGACAGTCCGGAGGTACCTGAAGGACTGTTACAGGTTATGGAAAAAGCAGCTAATAAGGCGCCCGGATATGTTACATCAAAAGAGATCCGGGAAAGGTATAGTGGATATGACCGATGGGGAGTCAAGACTGCATGCGATATTGTTGAGTACATGGCCAGAAACAGGCCGGAACAAAAGTACCTGCTCACTGTCAATGTAGGGGCTGTAGATTCAAGCGGGCACAACCGGGGTAATTATGGGTATATAGACTGCATTGAATGCCTTGATACCGAAATTTCTCCACTCTATGAGCTCTGCAAGAAAAATAACCTTGCCTTTGTACTGACCGCAGACCACGGGATGGGTTTTTCCAAAGACGATTCCAAAGGTGGGCACCAGTCCGAAAAATTCACTGACACGGATGAAGCACAGCTCGTTCCCCTTATATTGCATGCTGAGGACGTTGAAAACGGAGTTCTCAGGGAAGAACACGGTCAGGAAGACTTTGCTCCTACTCTGCTTGGAATTCTTGATATTCCAGACAGGCCAAGGTTTGCAGAAGGAAAACAGATCCTTCTAACGGACCATGTAAACCTGAAGGTGGAACTCCCGGAGAAGGGTTCTGTAGAACTCAGGAAGAATGGGAATGTGAAGGACGGAAATGCGAAAGATGGGAATGTTGTAGCTTCCCTGCAACATGATGACGAGTTCCTCTTTCTAGGGCTTGAGCCGGAAAGTACCTATACGGTCAGGGCTGCTCTTGATTCCGGAAACAACCTTGAAGAGCAGGAAAAAAAACTCACTCTTGAAACTGACTCGGTACTGGAATTCTCTGAAAAAGGACAGAAAATAGAAGAAAATGGTGAAGATAATCCAGAATCAGATTCAGATTCAGGAAAAAATTCTACTGCTGGTTTCTCGAAAAAGGAATCTGGGAAATCTAATTCGAGCTTAACACACCTGATAGGATATCTTGTGAGAGTTCTTTGCAAAGTATAACATATCAAGTTGGGGTGTGAGTTATGAAGATACCTGAATTAAAGAAAAATTCGATTATGCAGGAATGGTTAAGCACAGTTTCTAGTGATGCCTCTACTGATACTTATCTTTTGGGGATGCAGCATTTCACAGAGTTCACAAAAAAGACGCCTGAAGAGCTGCTTGAGGAAGCAGAAGAGGAAGCAGGGCTGCTGATGCGAAAGAGACACATTAAAAATTATCTCATTAATTTTAAAATCAGCTTGGTTGACAGAGGGATGGCGCCGCTTTCAATTAAAAGCTACATAACGCCTGTGAAATCGTTTTACAGATTTTTTGATATCGAGTTACCTAACCTACAAAAAAATAAAGCTACAACACTGCAGGAAAACAATGCCATTCCCGATAAGACTGATTTACAGGAAGTTTTAAAAGTATGTGATCCTCTTGAAAAAGCAGTACTCTTGACGGCAGCATCGAGCGGTTTAGCCGCAGCCGAAATAATAAGCTTAAAGATTAGTGATTTTAAAAACGGTTATGACAGCCTCACGGGGATAACAACGCTGAAACTAAGGCGCCAAAAAACAGAAATTGATTTTGTGACGTTTTTAACACCTGAAGCGACAAACGCAGTTATGGAGTATCTGGAATTCAGGGAGCGAAGTGTAAAAACAGGTGAGATAAAAAGACAAAATCAACTGGAGAAGCAACGAATCAACAACGAGACTAATTTTTTATTCTGTATCCGCCAAATAGAAGATGCCTTTTTAGTGAATAGAGCTGAAGAGCGCCGAAAGTTTACACGAGATGGACTGAGGGAGCTGTATAGAAGGCTATCCGAAAAAGCTCGAAAAAACACAAAAAAGGGCAGCTATAATTTAATCCGATCACACAATATTCGAAAGTGGTTCAATTCTACCTTATTGAACGCGGGATGCGACTTTTTCACTGTTGAGGAGCTCATGGGACACCATTTGCCTGCAACGCAGGATCACTATTTCCGTGCTTCACCTGAGAAGTTGAAAGAAATTTACAAAAAGTATATTCCATTTTTAACAATACAAAAAGAGCTTGATTTGTCTGAAAGCGCAGAATACAGGGCAATTAAGACAGAAAACGACGTATTAAGAGCAGAAACTGCAAAACATGTTGTAGAAAGGCAGGAAATTCAAGCACTGCAAAAAGAGGTGGCGAGATTGAGTGCGTTAACAGAGGTGAGAGTAAAATCGCTGCGCAGTGAGGCTTATCTAACAGTTGAGGAGCACTTGCAGGAAATTGAGGATTTGCGAAAAGCGGCACGGGAAAAAAGATTAAATTTAGAGCGGGCTTGACCTGTGCTTCTTCTGCACCTGTTTTACTGAAGTAGTTGGGATAACTGCCGAGATAATAGTCCAGGATAATAATAAGATCTTCAATACCCAGGATAATAGTAAGATCTTCAATACCCAGGATAATAGTAAGATCTTCAATACCCAGGATAATAGTAAGAACCTGTAAGGGAAAGTACCTGGAAAATATTTGGAGAATACTCACGATTTAAGCTAGCAGAAGAAAGAAGATAAGGACTTAACCTACACTCCTTCTTCTGCACTTGTTTTATAGTTACGTAACTGTTTTTCTGAGTTTAGTTTACCACAACAATATTTTTACAACCAGTTATGGTAGACTGTGTGAGTATTTTTAGTTAGGTTCCATTTAGAATAAAAAGGTTTAAGTACAAAGCGGCTTATCACCAGATTTGCCGCACCCTTTACAAAAAGCTAGTTTTAAAATCAAGACCTGGTCACCATATACATACATATCTTTTCATGTAAAACTAGTAGCGCAAGTTGCCGCAACTGATTCCATTTAACTTGCAAAATATATTTAGATTATTCTGCGGATTTATAATGTCGTATTTTCTGACAAAATGCGGTGTAAAATGTCGAAAGTTTATAAAGAAAAGTTAAAGTTTATATACTTGGAACATAAAGTAATATATGTCAAGGAAAGTTTGGAGATGAAAAAGCTTGTCGATATTTGGAAACAAATACTCAATTGTGGCATACGTGCCGGAACATATTGTTGATAGGATCGATTATGAACGCGGGACACAAAGCCGGTCTGCATTCGTCACAGAAATACTGGAAAACTATTGCAAAATAAGCACAGAGGTATTATAAAAGAGAAGGCTACATTAAACTACAAGGCTCACGTTCAAAAAGGTTCCCGCCTACTGAATAGAGCCTCGCAGTCTGTGTTAATTCCCAAACCTCACCAAAAGTTTAGGAGAAATCTCTATGTTTAGTAACAATCAATACGCTCTTTTAGGATTTAAAACTTTCGACATTGAAACCCGCCGCTACAGCCACAGCTATGTGAAAAAAGTGAAATGCAACAAGCACTTCATACATGTTGCCGCAGTCGGTACCCCCAAGAGTTATTCATTTTTCTGCAGGAGGGCTTAAGGTGGCTGAAAAGTATTTACCGGTTAATCCCGACGGTATCCCTCAACTTTTAAAAGACCTTAAACAATGGCTAGTCTGGAAAGTAGGGAAGGCTGAGAAAGGTAAAAAAAGACAGAAACTATGCTTCTCCTGGCAAAAGAACAATGCAACAGGAAAAGAAGAACTCTGCGTTGCTAGATGGTCCAATCCAGACTCATGGATGACTTTTGAAACTGCTTTAAAAGTTCTTAAGGAGCACAAAGACTGTAAAGGTCTGCAATTCGTACTTCCTGAGAAGCCTGTAGCCGATGCTTTAAACTGTCCTAAAATTGTAGGTGTAGACTTTGATAATGTTACTGTCGAGAGTATTGCCAGCCCCGACCATGCAAATCTCGACCCTACAGCAGCAACTTTCATCCCTGAAAAACTGCAAGAAATACTAAATCTCGGAACTTATGCTGAGTTGTCACCTAGCGGACATGGTCTTCGTGCACTCTGTCTTGGCGAATTTCCTGAAGGTGAAGAAACACACAAAAATAACGCTGAAGTGTACCAGTATGGAAAGCTCCTCACTATTACAGGTCACCGATTGAACAGCGCAACACAAAGTATCGAGTATGCCCAAGAAGCCCTAACGGCGTTACGTTCAAAGTATTTCAAACAAATTGCCGCCCATGTCGGAACAATCTTACCTAAAACACCTGTAAGTTTCTCTGACGATGAAATTCTTGAGAAACTGATTAATGAGAAAAACAATGCTGGAGATACCTTCAAAAAGCTATTTTATGAGGGTGATTTGGTCAATAACGGTAATGACCACAGCGAAGCCGATTATGTTTTAGTGGGCAAAATTTGTTTTTATACCCAGGATGAAGAACAGATCGATCGAATATTTAGACGATCTAAACTGTTCCGAGATAAGTGGGACGAATCACGTGGGCATTTCTATGGCGAGCCTGTAACATATGGGCAGCGTACAATACGGAAAGCCCTTCTTAAAAGAACATGTGTTTACACAGGTAAACAGTCCCGCAGTGCTGAAGGTTTAGATTTGTACCCCTTTAACTGTAAAGAGAGCGGGATTTATAAGAATATTGTGCTTAAATCCGGTGATGAGGTCGAAACATGTATTGCGTCAACACCATGCCAAATTATAGCAATGGGTGTAAATATCGACAGGCATAATGAAATTTTGTATAAACTTAAGATTAAAAACATACGTGGCGATGAGAAATTCGTTTGGAAGACCACTGCGGAACTTCTGGAGAAAGCCGAAGTGCTGAAGCTACACCAGACTGACATGCAGTTTAAAGAAAAATGTGCTGTAGATCTGATTGAATATTTCGATATTTACATGACTCAAACAAAAGGAAAATTGCCTGTTGAAGATGCCGTTTCTGTAAATGGCTGGAAAAAGAACTTCACAACATTTGTAGTTGGAAGCCGTGCAATTACTGCTGAAGGTGTGAGAGAAATTTTACCAATAGACAACCCCACAGCAGAAAACTATGCTGTTGCAGGCTCGTTAGAAAACTGGATAAAAGGTGCAAAATACATTATCAATTTTCCCGCAGTTAGATTTAAGATGTACAACGCGTTCGCGGCAACGCTCCTAAGACTGCGTCATATGCCTTCATATTTACTCGATCAACACGCGAGAACAGGACAGCTTAAATCTGATAGTAGCGAACTTGTAGCCTCCATGTTCGGTAACCCACTAGCCCAACAAGCAGCGGGAAGCTCCACTACTGTGGGTGTACTGGGAATGCTGACGTATTGTGTTGACCTCCCAACATTTATGGATGAGACATCCCAAAATATGGAAGCAGCCCGAAAGTTAGCCTATTCCGTCGGTAATGTTGGTAAGAGATTGAAAGGCAGAAACGACGGTAAGACAGGGATTATCATCCCCACTGAAACGACAACCGTACTGGAAATGACGGGCGAAAATCCCATCATCCCTGAAAATTCGAATGGTGGTGAAGATGTCAGGGTCCTGCCATTAACTGAGGGTGTCGACACCGTTTTAGCACAAAAGGACATCGCTGATATGAAGTTTCTCATTGAAGAAAATTATGGTCATATCATCGAGTTATACATTCAGGAGCTGCTGACTTTAAAGGACCAGCTTAAAGATATTTACAATGAGAACCTTGAACGGCTTCCTACCGTTAAAGGAATTTCAGAAAATCGTGTTAAAAGACAATACGCAGTTGCAGCTACAGCAGGCGAAATTCTAGAGCGAGTATTTAACAAGATAGGTAGTATTGATCCTAAAGACCCTGTTGAAATCTGTACACGATACTTTAACCACAACGTTGCTGAGGTGGGCTTTACCGCTGACCATATTAAAGTCTTACGTGCGGTGTATAACTGGTTCGTGGCAAACAAAGTCTATTTCGAAGACCCTGAAACAGCTGTAAAAGAAATCAGTCACGAGATGTACGGCTGTGTTAAAGAAAAAGATTTGGAACAATTAGTGTGCTTCAACGAAGGAGCACTTAAAAAGTTTATTCTTAAAGAGTTTGGTCCAGGTAAATATGAGACTGTCACAAATGCTTGGAAAGATGACAATATTCTCAACACATCACAAAAGAGCCTGAAAACAAGCACCGGTGAACTAAAAGTTAAAACACTCAAAACTAAAGAAATTCGTATCGGACAAGCTAAGGTGAGTGTAATTCAAATACCACTCAATAACTTTTACAAATACTTAAGCATTCCTGAAGAAGAGCAGGATAAACAGGAAACTAGTGCAGAAGAGCCAAACGATACAAATAACGCTTCTCAAGTACCCCAAACCACTGTTTCATCTAGCCTTCCAGTTGTGACAATCGGAGACGATATTGCAGCCTATAATGCACTTGAGTCTGAGGGGCTGATATAAATGCCCTTCATATACCTTGATATCGAAACAGATAACACTGATAAGCTCGGACTTGACGTCTTTCAGAGTCGTATCGTTACGGTTCAGATGTTACTGCCTTCAGGAAAATCAGTTATAATCAAAGACCCTAAAAATTTAGATAACATTAAGAGTGCTTTGGAAAATAACATAATCGTAGGACACAATATTAAATTCGACGCGAAATTCCTGAAACACCATTTCAATGTGACGCTTAAAAACGTGTATGACACAATGATAGCCGAATTGGTGTTGTCCGGTGGACTGTATGCAGGTAAAAAAGATATGACAAGCCTGTCTGACCTTGTCCTCCGTTACTGTGGTGAACACCTGGAAAAAGAAGAACAAAAAGGCTTCAAATATGGAGTTCCATTAACATCTGCACAGCAAAAATATGCCCTTAAAGATCTTATATATCTTCCAGAAATTCATAAACAACAGCAAGCGAAAATAAAGCAGCTAAATTTAGAAACTATTATAGACCTTGAAATGAAAGCCATACCAGCAATGGTGTGGCTAGAACTTTCGGGTATTAAAGTTGATTTAGAAAAACTTGAACCCTTAAAACAAAACGCACTGCAAATCAAGCACGAGGTAGAGAGCACCATCTATCACCTTCTAGGAGACTCCAGTATTAATTTAAATAGCCCATCGCAACTTAAAAAAGCCCTCAATAATGCTGGTATCCCCGTAGAGGGGACAAATAAGGATGAATTGAAAAAATACGATACACCTGTCACAAATGCCATACTTGAGTATAGGGACTGTGAAAAATTTATGAACTCCTTTGTTGATACACTACCTACTTACATTAACCCAATTACCACCAGGGTCCACGCTGATTATATGCAAATTGGAGCAGTTACAGGAAGATTGTCTTGTAAAGCCCCTAACATGCAACAGCAACCAGCGCGAGGTAAATTAGCTAAGCATTGGAAGGAAATTTTTGTCGCTGAAAAAGGTAAAAACATCGTAACAGCGGACTATTCACAAATCGAGTTAAGGATAGTCGGACAGGCAGCACACGATAAAAAATATATCGATGCCTATAATACACCAGGTGTAGACCTTCACAAAAGAACTGCAGCCACATTGTTTCATGTGTCTGAAGGTGAGGTAACTAAAACTCAGAGGGGTATGGCAAAATCAGTTAATTTTGGGCTTAATTATGGAATGACTGGCAAAGGATTAATAAAGAAAATAAAATCTGATGTCGGAGAAGATATCACAGTTGCCCAGGCTCGTCAGTATATTCAAGCGTTTCAAAAGTTATACCCTGAAGTCACTGCACACCTTAAACAAGCTAGCCAGCACGGTCTCCAAAACAAGTGTGTGCATACATTAGCAGGAAGGTTAATTCGATTTGAAGACCCTTCAGTAATCATTGAAAGAACCTTACCCGATCGAATCAAGCAGTATGAAAATACACATCATAAAATACCCTCACCTGAAACAATTGCCTACATGAGAGGAGATATAAGAAATCAAGTACTCGGTAAAATAGGAAGGCAGAGTAAGAATTACCCAATCCAAGGCTTTTGCGCTGACCTTCTTAAAATTGCCTTACATGAAATCTTCCTGAAATTAGAACCTCTAGGAGTGAAGTTTATAGCTACTGTTCATGATGAGGTTGTTTTTGAGTGTGACGAAAATCAGACTGAATATGTAAAACAAGTTGTTAAAGATGAAATGGAACGCGCCGGTAAGCATTGGTTCACAGATATACCCTGTATCTGTGAAGTGTTCCACGGAAGTTATTGGCAGAAGGATTAAATTACCCCCTTTTTTCTTTCTTTTCTTTTAGTATATTTACATATACACTCAAGATAGTGTCAACCGATGTTGTCGTACCTGTATATGCTCTTAGTGTAGTGTCGCTGGGTACGGGATATTTTACAACAATGTCAACCGATGTTGTCGTACCTAGGTCAAAAAGATAATCCGTATCAGTAACCACTCTGTCGCACCTGTAGAAAAATAGGTACGACAAGAAATCAATACTGATTGCCATTTATCGTACCTGTCGTACCAAAAATTGCAAAAAATGGCTAAATATTTTAGAGAAAAAATTTTTTATTTTTTTTGTGAATTTCCAGAAAATTTTTCAATTTTTTTTCTGAAATATTGGAAGCTTAAATTCAGGTACGACAGGTACGACAGGTACGACAAAAGACTACCGATATCGAATCTCTTGTCGTACCTACTAATTTGCTTGGTACGACAGGTACGACAAAGAATAAACACATTAGTAGTAGTATTTAGTAATTTATTAGTTATAGTTATATATAGTAAAGTATCTCAGCAATCGTTTTTCAGGGTTAATCTGTCGTACCTGTTGTACCTGTGTAGGTTTTTGAGTTGTGTATCCTATCTCTTCATGAATTCTTCATCAAACAGCTTGCACATAGATTATGGTTTAAGTATTTTCGAGGTTTCAACTCTATACGTAAAAACAGTTAAATAATGTTTACACATTTTAGTTATTATCTGAGCTTATCCCAGCACTAGTTTCATCCTCAAATAGATAAAAGCTTTAAGAACGATTTTTCGTGATCTGAAACCCATTGATCATTCTTGATTTGAAATTTGGTAAAGGAGTTTTGAGTTATGTGATAGGCTCTCTGTTTAAACTAAGGGGGGATTATATAGCAACAAACAAAGACGGCGGAAGAGTTGGCGCCATAAAAGATCGGTTTCAAGTATTTAATCCAATAACGGGTCTATGGGTTAAATTTAATGCTGTGACAGGTAAAATAATGGGGTCGCAGAAAACAAAATATAGAAATGTTAGGGTAAAATAGAAAAAATTTTGATGTAAAGATTATAAGTTTTGATTCTATGAGGAAAAACTCAATTCCTCTTATTCTTATCTTTTTAACCTTTCTAATACTAAGTAATTCATCATCATCTTTTTTTAAATGGGGATTGATACTGCAATAGTTTTCAACTTATATCATCAAAAAGAGTCACAGAATAAAACTTATCCTCACATAGCAATCTTGTCGCGCCTCCGATAACTGCACTTGACACAAAAATAATTGGGATTATTTTGAGGTTCCGCCTTAGAGCCTATCCGAAAAATCCTGTTGCTCTAAATGTTATCCTTGCACATGCTAAATGTATCATAGCAAGGTAATTTTCAATTTTCTTTTCCCATCTTATAAGCAGTCTTCTGAATCTGTTTAGCCATGCATGTGTCCTTTCTACAACCCATCTTCTTGCCCTAAAACCTGGTATCTCTATTCTTGTGTTCTCCTCTCCACGTCTTTTGATATGGGCCGTATAACCATATTCTTTAACCAATTCTCTAATGTCAGGAAAATCATATCCTTTATCCATACAGATATTCTGAATCCCCTCATCTGGAGAAGGTCTTTCAAAAATAATGGCATCTAAAGTCCTTTTTACGAGCTTTTTATCATGACGATTTGCTCCATCAACAGTTACTGAAAGTGGTATACCTTTACCCTCTGTTAAAATACTCCTCTTTGTACCTTTTTTACCACGATCAGTTGGATTAGCTCCGGTCCCAGTTCCATCTAATGGTGCTTTTGTCATAGCACCGTCAATTGCTTGCCACTCCCACTCTAATCCGTTTTTATTATCGTACTCCAGAAGACCAGCCATCCACATTTGTTCAAAGAATCCAGATCTTTGCCATTCTTGAAATCGATCATGGACAGTACTTGGAGCTCCATAAAAGCGTGGCAAAGCTTTCCATTGGCAACCAGTACGAAGAAGATAGAAAATACCACTCAGTATTTTCCTATCATCTTTTCGAGGTCTTCCAGATTTCTTTTTTGGTTTAGGGAGAGATAATAATGGTCTGATTTTAGTCCAGAATTCGTCAGAGATCTCGTAGTCATGTACGTTTTTTCGTGTAGCCACTAATCGACATTACCCTAAAATATAGTTATTTTACTTTTCGGATAGGCTCTTAATCAGAAATACCACGAATCACCAGTGCATCTACTTGTGGGTTAGCATAAGCAGCTTTGAGAAAACCATATCCTTCCATCTCTACAGCCAGTGTGTCTCCATAATCAGACTTAATCAATTTATAAGCCTCAGATAAAGATGAACTTAATACTTTTCCACCAGCAGCAATGGGTTTGACGAATACAGTAGGTTGTGGATCAGGTATTATCCCGTCAAGATATTGTAACCAGTCGTCCTTTCGAGCCTCGGCTTTCGCTCTATTAATCACTTTGTAATTTGGCGAACTCACTTGAGGTCTTATTTTGAAGTTATCCCCAGCTTTACCTGATTCATAACCGTAAACCTTACTAGCAACTACCACATCACCAAGTTTTACATCATCCTTGACTCCACCAGCCACTCCTACGAAAATTATAATGCTCGGAACAAAATACGAAACTGCCCTTTCTACTTCCAAAGCTGCTTGTTCATTACCTTCGCCAATCTCTCCTATCGCGACATTCCATAACTGGCCATTAGCTGAAAAGATTCCACATTCATAAATAGTTCCTTGTGGATGTGTTTTTCCTCAATATCTGTTAGATGATCACGAACCGCAAGATATTCTACAGGAAGAGCTGTGAGTATGACTGCGACACATTTCTTTGCTTCTTTAAATCTTGGCACGCTACTCCTTCCTTACTAATTAATATTAAACGAGTGACAATGACTATTTAAAAATATTTATTACAAATCATGATATAAGTATTGCTAATTATACCGGCGAAGTCAATATCTTTGAATCGGACGATTACAGAAGTATAGGCAAATATATGTAGAAGGTTAACACAAATAAAATCGGTGAGGAATATGCTAAAAAATAAAATGATAGCATTGCTCATCGTGATGCTATCAGTTTCTTAAACGGTTTGCCATGCCTAATTATTCTCCCAAATGGGTTGCAAAGGATTCACTTCCGGAACAAAAGGTGAATGCGTCAATAAAATATGACGTCACGGCTACTTCACCAACAAAACACTCTATATTATCAATCACACAACGAATGAATCTTGTATAGTTAATGTTGGCACCGTGATATGCTGCAAATATCCAAAGCTAGCTGGCTGTAATAATTAAGCTTGAAGCTCTACCGGAGCTGGGATATGCTGTGGATTTGCGGGCCGGCTGCGAAACTTAACAGTCGCTGGGTAGAAGAAGAACAATTAATAAAACTGAAAACCTTCTAGCAACCTCATCACAAGGTTTGAATCTGAATTGAGTATTTGAACCAAACTTCGGCTCAGGATAGCGCGAAGACTGGTAGAGTGAGATCCGGATCTTCGCCGAAGCCTTAGAAATGATAATATCCCGAATACAAACAAATATTTAAAAAAGTAAGTTGAGAATTTCAACTTTCCATGCTTCTTATTATTCAAACTTAATCTATTATCTGGTTTATTTTATTGTAGAAATCTATGATCAACCTTGTTGCCTCGTTGTCCATGTTAAGCTGGAAAATTCTGATAGTCTTTCCTAGAGGTTTTTCTCGGACAACGCCTGATGCAACCAAAGGGGTCATAACTCTTGACACGCTGGCGTGAGACAATCCAGTTTCTTCAGCTATTCCTGAAAGATAGGTCGGTTCGTTCTGTTTTTCGATCAGGTTCTTAAGGACTGTCATCTGTGCGGTTTTTCCAAAAATTTTTTCCATTGGATCCATTGATATCATCTCAGAGGTGGCTATTCTCTATAAGTGACTTTAGAGTCTATTTAAAAAAGTGGAAAAGAAAATAAGTGTTGATGTAACTCAGTTACGCGGATAACACTTAGTATCTGCGATTTTCTCTGGGCGTCCTGTGGTTAGGAAGACAATCCCTGCAATAAACCGGTCTTTCTGGGTCAGGTTTGAAAGGCACTTCTGTCTCAACATTGCAGTCTGAACAGGTTGCTTTGTGCATTTCTCTTGGAGCGCTGAAATTAGAATTTCCTCTGAAGTTTCTGTCATTAAAAGCCATTTTTGTTTCACCTTTGTTTTAGTTTTTGTTAATTGTTTAAAAATAAGATTGTATAGAACTCTTTGTTTGAAATCAAAAATTGGTTTTTAACAACAGATGATTATACGGATCTTTATTTGTCAACATACATACATAGCACTTAAAATATATAAATGTGCCTATTAAAATAAAGATATGCTTTCTAAAATAAAGATACGCTTTCTAAAATAAGAGAACACTTTATGCCCAGAGATTATGAAACAAAATAAGTAATAAACTTGAAGAGCATTCTATCAACCTCTCATGGAATACAGATATAAAGAATATTATTCACTGATCCAAGCCTTTGCTTTGTCAAATTCACTATTACTGAAAACTTTCACTTGGACAGGAATAATGAATTTAAATACATTGACAGAATCGTTTATCCAATGAACATCGGAAACAACTGCAACTTTTTCAAATGAAAGTGTATGCCACGAGACTTTTGCATCTTCTAAGTAAGCATCAAGCGCATAATGTGAAAAGTCTGTTTTCAATTGATAGAGCATGCGAATCTTCTTGTGCCTTTGTAGTTTGTCTTGCATTGCAGGAATTAGTATAGTGTCATAGTCTTCTCCTGTTATCGTTCCACTACCAATAATACCTAGAACATTGTCTGGCAAACCTTGAATAAGTTCCATCATGATATTTCCTCCAAAACGAACCTGAAATTGTTCAAATAATATGCACAAACAAATGAAAATACTTTTCCGAGCTTTATACGTGCATATATGAATATCCATAGTAATAAAAACGCCACCTTGAAGGCTAAAGGCGTATACCTACAGGCTCAAGCTACTAACATGTTTTTGGCAGGTAAGCTCGAAGATATGTTAAAAGCGGCTTAACGCTAATATCCCAAAACACTATCTGCTATCGTTGTGCTGGATTCGGCACTAAAGATAGTGAGATAAATCAACAAGTATATATTTTTCCATAACTTAGTGAGTGATATGGCTCAAGAGCAGGTTAACTTATTAAGAGCCTATCCGAAAAATCCTGTTGCTCTAAATGTTATCCTTACACATGCTAAATATATCATAGCAAGGTAATTTTCAATTTTCTTTTCCCATCTTATAAGCAGTCTTCTAAACCTGTTTATCCAGGAATGTGTCCTTTCTACAACCCATCTTCTTGCCCTAAAACCTGGTATCTCTATTCTTATGTTTTCCTCTCCACGGCTTTTGATATGGGCCGTATACCCATATTCTTTAACCAATTCTCTAATATCAGGAAAATCATATCCTTTATCCATATAGATATTCTGAATCCCCTCATCTGGAGACGGTCTTTCAAAAATAATGGCATCTAAAGTCCTTTTTACGAGCTTTTTATCATGACGATTTGCTCCATCAACAGTTACTGAAAGTGGTATACCTTTACCCTCTGTTAAAATACTCCTCTTTGTACCTTTTTTACCACGATCAGTTGGATTAGCTCCGGTCCCAGTTCCACCTAATGGTGCTTTTGTCATAGCACCGTCAATTGCTTGCCACTACCACTCTAATCCTCTTTTTGCATCATACTCCAGAAGACCAGCTATCCACATGTTCTCAAAGAACCCAGATCTTTGCCATTCCTGAAATCGATCATGGACAGTACTTGGAGCTCCATAAAAGCGTGGCAAAGCTTTCCACTGGCAACCAGTACGAAGAAGATAGAAAATACCACTCAGTATTTTCCTATCATCTTTTCGAGGTCTTCCAGGCTTCTTTTTTGGTTTAGGGAGAGATAATAATGGTTTGATTTTAGTCCAGAATTCGTCAGAGATCTCGTAGTCATGTCCGTTTTTTCGTGTAGCCACTAATCAACATTAACCTAAAATATAGTTATTTTACTTTTCGGATAGGCTCTAAGTGCAAAGTAACTTTTACATAGTGAACGCACTCAAAAATTAATAATCAGGTGCTGGAAGTGGTAAGTCTATACCTATTCTAAATAACAAAATTTATTTTTACCTATGTGTTAATACCAAAAAGAAATTGGAGTAGTTTATGGATCTAGCAACCCTCGCCCAGCAAGCAACAGATACTCTTGTCCCCTACTTGCCTTTCATTTCTGCAGCAGGCATCGGAGCCGCAGCAGACAAAGGCAAAGATCTGCTTCTCGAGGGAGGAAAAGCTGTAGCAGACAAAAGCAAAGATTTGCTTCTAGAGAAAGGAATTAATACATTTGGTTCTACAGGTTGGAACAAGGCAAGGTCTTTGCTGAAAACAATAAGCCCAAAAATGAGTGAATCCCTCCAAAAAGTACTTACAAAAGTTTCAGAGAACTCTGAAAACCCGGAAGCAAAGCAAGAGCTTCAAAAGGAAATCCTAAAATTACTTAGGGAAGACCAAAATTTAGCAAGGGAGATTAATTTTACTATAAATTTCAATGTAGAGAGTATTAATCATCTCGCCACAGGAAACTATAACACATTTTTTAATTTTCAAAATTCTTCTGGTGAAGAGTACATCAAAATCATTGAATATCGGGATGAGAGAAGGAAAGAAGCGATAAATCAGGAAATTATGAGCCGCTATAATTCTTCAGCTCTTCCAGATTATCCTGAAAAGTTAAAGGAATTCGTTACTGAAAACAGGGCTGATGAGTTAAAAAAGCTCTCACATATCTAGAAAAACACAATATTTTGCTTATCAGCGGGCTTGGGGGTATGGGAAAATCTACCTTTGCAAGAGCTCTTATAGATTTCAGACCTGAAAATGTCCCCGAACCTTTTTGGTTTAGCTTCTATGAAAACCAGGATGTTAAGCTGGGAGATATCCTTGAAAAACTCGCAGCCTATATGAAAGCTCCTGAAATTACAACATTTAAATTAGAAAGTAGAGAGCCCGGAAAAATTGATGTGGATAATCTCATAGGCGAACTTAATAACATGAGCGAAATCTGGATCTTTTTTGATGATCTGAGCATAATACTTGAAGATACAAAGTTCAGTGATAAAGGAATTGAACTTCTTTTTTCGTCTCTGCGATATAATACCCATGAAGCAAAAATCATTATCACAAGCCGTATTCTTCCCAAGCTTGAAAATGGAGAAAGTCTTATCGATGTAGTTGAGGGTGAAGAGAAGCATCACCTCAATGGCTTGAGAACGGATTTCGCAGTTGATTATCTTGTCAAAAATGGACTTGGAAGTTTAGAACTTGATAAATTAAAAGAACTGGTTGACGGTGTAGATGGTCATCCCTTGGCTTTGAAGCTACTTGTAGAGTTAGTAAAAGATTATAGTGTAGGCGACGTTCTTGAAGATCTAAGCTTATATAAGGAACAAACAAAGGACACAATTTTAAAAGCGAGGAAACTTTTCGAGAAGTTAGCAGGGGATGAGATAGGGCTACTTGAACGTATTTCTGTTTATCGTGAGCCTGTAGGAATGAAAGGACTTAAAAAGATGTTTACGGAAACGACAGCTCAAAATGCCGTTAAGAATCTCATTGATAAGTCGCTATTAGAAACTGACCACAAAGGCAATTATTGGCTTCATTCCTTAGTACAGGAATTTTCATATGATGGCCTTGATAACAAAAAAGAAGTGCACAAGCTTGCAATGGATTATTACCTTTCCCTTCCCATTTCCAAAAAGCCTGCTAAAAAAGAAGATATCCAGCCTTTGATTGAAGCATATCACCATGCCTGTGTAGCAGAAGAATATGATCAGGCTTTCCATATAATTGACAATAATCTGCATAAATACCTTAATCTCTGGGGTAATTACACAGCGCTTGTTGACCTGTGCTCAAAGATATTGTCAAAAAATCAGTTTGGAGAAGAAAGTTTTCTAAAAGACAAAAGAGATCATCGTACAATTCTTGAAATCTTGGGGATGGCATACTATTATTTGGGACAGTCGAGAAAATCAATTGAGTATTGTGAGCAGGCATTAAAAATTAATAAAGAAATTGGGGACATATGTGGAATATGTGGAAAATGCGGAGAAAAAACTGAGCTTTCAACTCTGGGGAATGTATACTGTGATCTTGGTGAGTATACAAAAGCAATTGAGTATCATAAGCAGGCATTAAAAATTAGTAAAGTAACTAAGGACCGGAAAGGAGAAAGTATAGCCTTTGCAAATCTAGGGTCTGCATATAGTGGTCTTGGTGAATATACAAAAGCAATTGAGTACTGTGAGCAGGCATTAAAAATTAATAAAGAAATTGGAGACAGGCACGTAGAAGGTTCAAGCCTAGGAATTCTAGGGTCAGTATACTATGATATGAAGGAGTATGCAAAAGCAATTGAGTATTATGAAAAGGCACTAAAGATTGCTCAAGATACTGGGGACAGAGGAACTGAAGAAATTTGCCTTGAAAAATTAGGGATTGTATATATTGTTCTTGGCGAATATACAAAAACAATTGAGTACTGTGAGCAGGCACTAAAAATTAATAAAGCAACTGAGAACCGGAACGGAGAAAGTATAGCCTTTGCAAATCTAGGGTCTGCATATAGTGGTCTTGGTGAATATACAAAAGCAATTGAGTACTGTGAGCAGGCATTAAAAATTAATAAAGAAATTGGAGACAGGCACGTAGAAGGTTCAAGCCTAGGAATTCTAGGGTCTGCATATAATGGTCTTGGCGAATATACAAAAGCAATTGAGTACTGTGAGCAAGCACTAAAAATTAATAAAGAAATTGGAGACAGGCAAGAAGAAAGTATAGCACTTGCAAGTCTAGGGTTCGCATATCGTAGTCTTAGCGAATATGCAAAAGCAATTGAGTATTATGAAAAGGCACTAAAGATTACTCAAGATACTGGGGACAGAGGAACTGAAGAAATTTGCCTTGGAAATATCGGAATAGCGCACAGGGAGCTTGGCGAGTATGCAAAAGCAATTGAGTATTATGAAAAGGCACTAAAAATTGCTCAAGATATTGGGGACAGACAAGGAGGAGGTACAAGCCTAGGAAATCTGGGAAATGTATACCATGATATGAAGGAGTATACAAAAGCAATTGAGTATTATGAAAAGGCATTAGAAATTAATCCAGAAGCTCCGAATACATATTATAATAAAGCATGTACTCAGTCTTTGATGAACAAGAAAAATGAGGCTTTAACAGATTTGAAAAGTGCAATTGAACTTGATCCTAAATATAAAGAATATGCAAAAAAAGATAAAGATTTTGAAAACCTATGGGACACTAGGAACTTTAAAGATATAATTACATCAAATAAAGAAAATTAAGTTGCTTACAGGTAGATTTTTTCAGGATTGTTTTCAGAAAAGTACATTTTATGGTACTGTCAAGTTGACGGNNCCGTCAACTTGACAGTACCATATTAACCATTGACTCTGCATCCTGTTTTTTGTAGTGAAAGAAAAAGGATACAGAGTCAATCATATTTTACAGAACTTTCGGTACGCTACCGCCTCAAAGTAAATCCTCAAATTTCTATTTTTTCCAAAAATTTATCAATGGAGATACAATTGATTTCATGTTAAGTGCAAAAAGAAATAGAAAAGCAGCGAAGAGATTCTTTAAGAAAGCTTTGAGTGATTCCGTTGCAAGAATCTAATTTCTTAGGGCACTTCAATATCCGAACTTTGTAGGTCAAAAAGTTCGGATATTAAAGCACCCTGAAAAATTAGTTTTTTTGGTAGATTTATAGGTTTTACATAATTTTGCAGCTACAATCTAATAAACCTCAGTACGAGAAAAAGGTGAAAAGAATGTCAATATTCTAAATGGTTTTTGATGATTGAAAGGTGTTATTTCATACATGCTTCAACCAATGCCGACCCCAAATATGTAAGTACATAATACAGATCACGTCCTACAGAAAAAGAAAAATCGTTTACGGCTCTGCTTTTATATAGATACTCCTGTATGCATTGAACTCTTTTCAAATTGTAAATACTTACCATAATATCCGAATATGGAACTGTGGAAAATTTATCTTTTATTTCATCCAAACTTACAGGACAATTATTTAAATCAACTTCTTGATTCGGTGCGGAATTTTCCGAAACAAAATCAAACGTATATTTTAATATTTTAGCATCTAATGACGTTATACTTTTCAAGATATCAATAAAAGCAGGTTTTATCGCTACGTCGAATTCTGGATCCAAGCTTTTAGATATTAGCTTACACCAAATATCTTGTAATTCGTCATCTTCTTCTAAACAAGCTTGTTCAAACATTGGTATTGCTAATTTTAGGGGAATATACTGAGTACTTTTTATTTTCCCTTCACCGAGAGTTTTAGTAACCTCATCAGACATTCTTAATAAGCGATTGAAATTGATCATCCACCGTTTAGATTTTAACATGTCAGTGACAATTCCAGAGGCTTCTGAGCACGGTTCATGAAAAATCATATCTAAAAATTTACCTACTTTATCTAGTTCTTGTAATGTAGCTAAATAGCAATTTGGACATTTTCTTGACCGTGTGAACCGTAAGAATATACTTGTTCCCTGCCTTGTGATTTACGGTCTAACAGGACTTGTAAGTTATTTTACCTCTAACCTGCAATTACTTCTTATCTTAAGGTTCATACAGGGCATTGGGGTAGCAGGGATGACGTCTTTGCCTATGTTAGTCATAGCAGATGTGTACAAAAAAGGCCATGAAAGTTTACATGCTATGAGCAAGGTTAGTATGGCTATTGCCATCGGCTCGATATCTGCCCCTCTTATAGGCGGAGGACTAGCCAGTTTGGGATGGAATTACCCATTCCTTTTCTATGTACTTTCACTTCCATTTGCTTTTGTTGTGATGGCCTTCCTTCCAGAGACAAGAATTCAGAAGGACAATGATGATCACAAAGGCATATTTGATGGGTTTAAAGCACTCAAGGAATTGAGAATAATTTACACGATATTCCTGAGTTTTGCGATTTTCTTTTTACTATATTCAGTGATCATCTACACGCCCTTTATGCTTAAGAATATATTTGGCTATACTGCAAAGGAAGCAGGGCTTATATTGGCTTTTCAGGGAATAGCTGTTATTCTTACTGTGTCCCGCGTGAAGATTCTAGCTATTAAGTATTCAAGAATATTAATTATTGCTACTGGTTTTGTACTTTTTGGATTGGCATTATTATCTATGTCAGTTGCATTTTCAATTGTCTTAGTTCTTCTTTTAATGTTGTTATCAGGAGCAGGTTATGGGCTTGCTCAAACAGCAATTGATGCACAGATTATTCATATTGCCCCTTCAGAATCAAAAGGGGGTGTGTTAGCTATTCACAACGCCATGAAGTACGTTGGTATGAGTCTTTCTCCTGTAGTGCTTGGTATAGTCCTGTTGCATTTTGACCTTGACACGGTTTTTATAATATCAGGTTTCTTTGGGTTACTTGTTGCTCTGATGACGTATTTTATAAGGAATATTTTTGAAAACTCAGATGATGAACAAGTGAAAGATACAAAAAACTCTACCAATATTTGAGATTTGCTTTTTCCTAGATAATGGCAGTGTGCTAAATGGTCCTGTAAATTCATAAATTTCAATAGATCGCTATATTTGGTTCCGTTGCAAAAAATCTCAGAATAAGCATGTAAATCTACAGACAATGAATAAAAGTTAAAATATTTAAGAAGAAGTATTAATATTATAGAACTATTCCAAATAATTGATTAATATATTTAGCTTCATTAAAGCCAGAGTAATTTAAGTTCTTGATTTGTCCTTTTTTAATCATATTCATTGCTTCAATTCCTTTTAAAGTTTTATTAGCAGATTGAAAAGACTGAAATCCTAACATTGGATTAACTATTCGTTTAATGGATCTATGATCTTGTTCTATGATGTTATTCAAATATTTGATTTGTCGGATGCCTACGTTTATAGGTAGTATTTTATCATTTTTCAGTTTATCTATAGCAGGTGGATAAGCTGGATTTTTGTCAACTGTTATTACTCTTGGAATTTGATTATGATTAGAGTTCAAAGCTTTTTTGAAAAATCTCTTCGCTGCTTTTTTAT
>NZ_DAVG01000099.1 GCF_002505485.1 Methanosarcina sp. UBA5
AGACTGCTGACAGTACATATAAGTATCTTAGTAAGTATGTTTATGATCTAAAAAAATTTAAATCGGGAACACTGAAAGGGACTGAGGTTAAAAATCTAAAGGGGAAAATCTTGAACATACGATATGTAGGCAAATTATCGATAGAACAAAAAGAGGGATTGCTGAGGTTAGAAAAACTAGCCGATGAGAATCACATTAAACTAAATATATATAAATCTCCGTGGACACTAAGATCTGTTAAAGGTAGAAAAGCATATGATTTATCTGAAACTCAAATGGGCAAAACAAGTGAAGATTATATGGCAAAATATCATAAACGATTTAATGATGATATTAGGCGATTGCCAAAGACCTTCAAGATACTGGATTTTGTTAAAGGTGGTGAGACAAAAATTAGTTATAATAATAACAAGAGACATGAAGTTATTGAAGATGCTATTGGAATTAGTGAAAAACTATTTTGTGTTCGAAGCAAATCAGTTGAGACTGCTGACAGTACATATAAATATCTTAGTAAGTATGTTTATGATCTAAAAAAATTTAAATCGGGAACACTGAAAGGGATTGAGGTTAAAAATCTAAAGGGGAAAATCTTGAACATACGATATGTAGGCAAATTATCGACAGAACAAAAAGAGGGATTGCTGAGGTTAGAAAAACTAGCCGATAAGAATCACATTAAACTAAATATACACAAGTTTTCTTAATCAAATTTTTAGTATTGATCCTTACTCCTAAGATCTCTTAATCCATTTCAATATATAAAGTTTCTTTAAATTACTCTAACATGAAATTTGGAAAATATGTATAAATGAAGGAATTATTATTAGTATAGACCCCTTGAAAAATGATAGTTTTTTAAGGGATATTAAACCTGATTTGCCCAATTAAATGTAGTATAAGCCTTTCCACAGTTAAGGTACATTCATTAATTGATCTATTTGCTGTTTAAAGGACTTAAATACTTTAATTGGTAAATTAAACGTTGATTTGTCCTTACTTTTAACATTGAATGTTGTATGGATGAAAATGATATCAGATGCCTTATTTATAAATAAACATAAATTGTAAAAAAATAAAGTATTTATCTCGCTCTCTTCTTGATTTAAAAGAGTATTATAAATTATTTATCTAAAAAATTGATTTTTAGAGTGTACCTTAATTGGGGAAACTTTAAATGCATACCTATTATCTAAAATAAGCATTGTATACCCTTAGTTTTAGTACTGATTTGGAAGGACCCTATATGAGTAGGGAGCTTAAGGTATGTATATTCATTTTACGCCAACTATGACCAGATTTCACTTGGATTAATTAAGGTTTAAACGTCAAAACACTATTTATATATGTCAAAACACTACTTATATGCTTTATACCCAGGAGTCATACTGGAAAATCTAATTTCCAGGCACACTCTTAGATCAAAGTTCTCAAATTTTAAGCGCATAAGTCTATATTATTGAGGTCATAAGTTTTCTTTTTTTCAGTAATCTCGTGAGCTTAGCAAGAAGTTTGCTTATTTTTCACCTTTTTGTTTATCTTTCTTCCACATTTAAATCTGAGGTAATGGATATAGCTGTTTTGTTTTCGCTACTTGCACAATTAATGCCTGTTTTCTTCATACCGCCTGTTTATTAGTAGTTTATTTTATAAAATAACATAAAAAAAATCTTAAATTTATAATTACGTCTCGTTTAGAGTTATTTAATGATTTTTACTATATTTAAATGGATTAATGGCAAAAAAGAGTAAATTAATATACTTTAATTAGAATTATAACTTAATTAATACTTATAATTAAAATTAATCAATAATAACTGGCTTTTGATGAATTGTTAATGAGGTTACTAAAATGTCTGATAGCTTTGATGATCCAATGGGTTATGCACTTAAACAGTTATGGATTTACCGTAAATTGATATGGTTTTTATCTATTTGCTTACCAGTAGTGCTTCTTTGGTTAATTTTCGGTGGCATTTGGGGTATTGGAAAGGCGATTGGCAATTACTACAGATCATTTTATGAAAATATGTAAAAATAGTAAATGGTAATCGTGTAATCTCGCTGATTTCACTTATCTGATCATATAGTTGCGTTTACAAATGAATATTAAGTAACTACTTCTGTCATACTTAATTATTTATCAATGTAAAAAATTTAAAACAATTTTATACTAGAAAATGAGGCTTATAAGTTGGCAACTATCCCACAACCTGCTAAAAAAAGTTATTTCTTTGAAAAATTTTACAAGGACTCTGTAAATACTATAAAAGGTGCTTTTAAGAAAAATAATGATTCTATTAGACAGTATTCGGGCAATGGCATTATAGACACTATATTATCAATGTTTTCACTAGATCCACGTGCTATCTATAAACCTGCATTTAATTTATCTAAAATTGTTTCAATTGTAGTCTTCGGTTATATCATCACAATGGTTTTATCCATTATTCATATTTTCATATATTTAGTTATTCAGATATTTGCCTGCATATGGCTTGTGATTATTTGGACAATTGACCGAGTTTATCTACGGATTATGGGAAAGAATCTCTACACATCTTGCGATGTGTGTGGAAAAGAATCACTAATACCAGTTTATGTTTGCCCAAACTTAAACTGCCAAGAAAAACACACAAACCTAACACCTAGTCGATACGGAATTCTTAAAAGAACCTGCAATTGTGGAGCAAAACTTCCTGCTGTATTCTTCAATGGAAGGCGGAAACTCAAAGCAATTTGCCCTATTTGCTGGCAAAGAGGCAAAATAACATATTTGAAGGATAGGAAGATACACTCAAAAACGGTTGCTAGCGTGAAAATCATACCTTCTCCAGTTATTTATTCAGTTCCTTCTCCAGTTCCTTCTCCAGTTCCTTCTCCAGTTCCTTCTCCAGTTCCTTCTCCAGTTCCTTCTCCAGTTCCTTCTCCAGTTATTTCTCCAACTCTTCCTGATATATATATCAATGAAAGAGAACTTCTCAAAATAAGAGAAATTCTCAAAATAAATGTTATGCCAAATACCTATCAGGAAATTTACAATGTGTATTATAAAAATGAACCTGAAAATACTAAAAGGTTTAATAAAATGGGGGATTGTCTCAAGGAACTTGGTAAAATAGATTATTATGATTTTCTAAATCCTGGTCGTATCCAAAACATGAGTAAGCAGTCGTTCGACAAGCTCAAACAGCAAGCAAAAGAAAAGAAAGACAAATTTAAAAATGATAGAATTGTTGATGGTGTAACTGTTGATGATATTATAAGAAAGGCCGGTACAAAGGTCTGCGAAGAATGTGAGATGGTTTTTAATAACGAAAATAGCAAAAAAAATTATGATGAATATTTATTATACTGTAAAAGAAAAAAAATTTTAGATGATGCAAGAGCAACTGCACACAAACAAGGATATTTGAATTATGAACAAGGAAATGATTTCATAGGGAAATTAACTGAATTGTTTAAAGATAGAAAATTAGCGGAAAAAGTTTTCATTGCTTTTTGCAAAATCGAGATAATTCCATATACTTGTGTATTTATTAACTTAGCTAAACAATTTATTAGAAAGCCGGATTTTAAAACTGCTGAAAAATGCGTGGGGTTTGCCGAGAAGTACTGGCCTGGAAGTATTAAGGTTAAGGAGATTAGAGAAGAATTGAAAAAGCATGAACATCTAACTAGTCATGTTGAATACTGCGAGCCCGAAGATGAATTGGATGATTTACTGAAGGAATTAGAAGTCAAACAGAGTTCCAATGGCGCAGGGGTTATCAAACAAAAATCAAATGCAGTTACACCTTATATTTTTGGGACTTCTGTTATTGGGTCAATTCATACCAAAATGAATACACCTTGTCAGGATGCTTATGATTATGAAATTTTATCTTCAGGCATGAGTATTATTGCCGTAGCAGATGGATTGGGTAGTGCTAAAAAGAGTGATATCGGTGCAAAAACAGCTGTTGAAACTGCCATTGAAACAGGAAAAGCGATTATTGCAGAAAAAAAAGGCGAGAATATAGATTATAAGCAAGTTTTAAGAGAAATTGTCACTTCTTCAAGAAATGCTCTTGAAATCAAGTCTAGAGAAGAACAATGTAATTTAGTTGATTTGGCCTGTACTATTATTGTTACTTTGTCTTTTGAAAGCAATGTTTATATAGCTCACGTTGGGGATGGCGCTGTAGTTGCAAAAACTGCTCACGGACTATCAATAATCTCGGAGCCTGAAGAATGTAGATATGTAAATGAGGTAGTACCCTTAACAAGCAAAAATTGGGAAAATTCTTTAAGAATTACTTCAAATGTTGATAATGTAGAATGCATTGCTGTTTTTACCGATGGATGTCAGCGGGCTTCTTTGATTAAAACACGAGATGGATTACAACCTTATGAACAATTCTTTGATCCTTTATTCTGTTATGCCCAAGAACTTAAGAATTTAAAACAAGGCGAATTGGATATTAAAGATTTCTTATTTTCACAGAAAGTTAGTGAAACTTCGGAAGATGACAAGACACTTTTGATATTGGTATTAAATAGAAGGGAGTAATTCTAATGAGTTTCACTGCTTATGACGACACTGGAAAAAAAATACGATTAATAAGTACTAATAAAAGTGGAGGTGAAGGTGTACTTCATAAGATTGAAGGAGATAGTTTTCTATGCGCTAAAGTTTTTCACCGTGAAAAAATTACAAAAGAGCTTCATGAAAAAATCTTAACAATGGTAGATAACCCCCCAAATGATCCTACTTGGTCAAGTAATAAGCATGTATCAATTGCGTGGCCAAATTCAGTTCTTTATGACGGCCCTAACAAAAGTAAATTTATAGGATTTACAATGCCTCTTATAAATATGAACTCTTTCAGGGAAATTCATGAGTATTGGGACGCAGAAGACAGATTAAAATATTTTGGTGGTGAATTCACATGGAAGCATTTGTTTGTTACCGCGTTCAATATTTCAAGAACAATTGCAGCCGTCCATGAAAAAGGTTATTGTATAGGGGATTTAAGACAGACAAATATCCTTGTAAACCCAGGTGCATTGATAACTCTAATTGATTGTGACTCTTTTCAAATAAAAGACCCCGTTTCAGGAAATATTTTTTACTGCCGAGTTGGATTTGGAGAATTTCTTCCTCCAGAACTATTGGAGCCGGGTGTAAATTTTGGAAATAAAAATTACGATCGATATTATTCAGACTTATTTGGGCTGGCGAGTATTATTTTCAGATTACTAATGAATGGATGTGATCCATACCAAGCAAAAGGTAAGCCAGTTGAATATGAAAATACACCTCAAAAGAAAATAAGGAAAGGATATTTTCCTTATGTACCTAAATATAAAAACATAGGTGTTAAACCTCCAGATGGTGCATTCCCATTCGAAATAATTCCCCCATCAATTCAGGAACTTTTTATTAAATGTTTTGTAGACGGCCATGATAACTACAAAGAAAGACCTACAGCAAGAGATTGGGTTACAGCTCTAAGAAAGGAGATAGATACTCAATGATTAAAACCTGAAATTACACCTGAAGGTGTAATTGTATAGTGGGAAAAATTGACAATATAAATTATCAAGGAGTATAATTAGATGAAACAATGTAATGCAAATGAAAATCATTGGTACTCTAATCATCTTTCTTATTGTCCTTGGTGTAAAATAGCAAATGAAACTGGAAAAGATCCATTTCCAAGAACTAGACAACAAACCCCAGTCATACCGCAAACTTCAGTTTCTTCTATGAAAGGACGATCATTTAATCCAATAGTAACAAATCCACCAAAGAAAAAAAACGCTCCACTCTACAAAACAATCTTTTTCGGGGTAATTCTATGCTTTCTGGCACTTGTTGGAAGTGCGATGATAAATGGAAACGACGAAAGTTTAATTGCTTCACATGTGCCTGTGGGAGTTACACCAGCACTAGATCCGACAGCAAGCGATGGCGATGATACAAATCCAAATTCAGGTACAACAATTAGTACAAAACAACCAGTACTCCCTGTTGCCGACTTTTGGTCAGATACAACTTCTGGAGAAGCACCTCTAAAGGTACAGTTTTTTGACGGGAGCACCGGATCACCAACTTCCGGGAACTGGAACTTCGGGGATGGAGTTACTTCAACCAAGCAAAGTCCAATACATACCTATACAACAGCTGGAACTTATACAGTAACAGAGACGGTAACCAATGCAGCAGGTAAGGATGCGGAAATAAAAACAGACTATATCACTGTTACAGCTCCTCTGCAAATTCCAGATGCTGATTTTTCTGCATCCAAAACTTCAGGAGAAGCACCACTGACAGTATCTTTTACTGATGACAGCTCAGGATCACCAAATACATGGCAATGGAATTTTGGAGACAGTTCTGATACCTTGACCGAGTATAATCCAACGCATACTTATACAACAGCTGGAACTTATACAGTAACAGAGACGGTAACCAATGCAGCAGGTAAGGATACGGAAACAAAAACAAATTATATCACTGCTACAGCTCCTAAAAGTAATGGCCCAGCATCCGATTACACAAGCTATCCCACCAAATCTGAAGTGTTAACATTTGTAAATAAGTATCAAGGGAGAAGCGACTTTATAGAAACCGTTTCAGAAGCTTCGGGATCTGATCATCCTGAGTGGAAATGGGATATATGGCGAGATCAGTCTGGAAATAAATTTATAAGCTTCTACCACGACGAAAATAATCCCAATGGATATGATAGCATCTATTTTGACAACAAAGGAATAGAAAATTCAAATCCGAAGACTGTATCTCCTCCTATAGAAAGTCACAAAGGAGCTTAAAGGGATACTCAAAATGAAATATCTCTTTTTACTTTTTTGTCTGTTCAGCAGGACAGCTTGCAGACAGCGTTGACCTACGGTTGGTTTCAATCCTTGTTTTAATAGATTTTCTTCGGGAATGAGAAAGAACATCAATCACAAATAACATCATGCTCAACACCTATTCACAATATCGAACTTATAAGTATGCTCAGCGGATAGGATTCGGATCTGCAACCGTGTGAGAGCCCAATTTAAGTCAAAACAGTTGGTGTACCCTACGGGCAAAAGCAGAAGAATTACGCATATCTAACGAGACTTAGAGGCTATATAAGATCAGATATGACAAGCAGGAGGTCTGGCAAGAGATTTCCTGGTATCATGAGGATCTGAACAGAATTAAAGGGATTCATATCTCTCCGTAAAACTGTCGGTAATCTTCAATTGCCTTTTTCGCCTGAGCAGGAAATTCTTTTTTCATATATTCTATGAATTCGTCCCGTGATTGGATTTCCTTGAGGACTTCAAGCATACGGGCGGTAAATTCTCTTGATTCCGCACTTCTTTTTCGGAGTTCAAAAGAGAGGCAGAGAAATTCTTTAGGAAAATACTTTCTTCTAACCCAGGGAGAAACCGAACCAAGGAGCACTCCTTCTTTTAGAACGCTGTAAGCAGGCACTCCTATGAGTTCGAGCCTGTTCTTTCCGGCCAGTTTTTCAAGGTTTTTGCTGGAATAAGAATGAAGCTCAACGTAGATTTCAGGCTTTAATTCTTCAATCGCCTTGATAATATTTTTTCCGGTTCCGAGATAGTAATCCGGGTTCAGGGTTGAGATGTACTTTCCGTTGTCTACAAGTGGAATTAAGGCCAGAGTGCCGGTTTTCGGAGGTTTGATTCTCTTCAGGAGTTCAGTCGTATCCTTCCATTCATCTCCGTGAAGGCCTGCAACGAAGAGCCGAACTGGTCTTCCGCAGCCGTAAACTTTCATCACGAAATCTGGACATGAATCTTGTCTCATTTCTGTACTTTCGTGCTTGCCGGAAAAAGAATCTTCGAAACTTTCTTTTCCGTTTGAGTTTCCTTTTCCTTTAGAATTCTCTATTGTTTCAGAATTCTCAATTCTATCAGAATTCCCTATTCCATCAGAATTCTCTCTTCTGTCAGTATTCATCTGTTTCGAGGCCTCAGAACTCCTTTTCTTCGGGCTGATCTTCTGTGAGCGGCTCATTCTCCTCGGGCAGGGGCTTTCTTGCGACCACATAAATTTCCTGTTTTTTGGGATTGATGACCTGCTGAATTTCAAGCCCAAGGTTCTCGATTTTACTCAGGATGGGCTTTGGGTTCTTCTTTTTCGGGATTTTGATAACCTGCAGCAGCTTTCCCCCGGCTTTCAGCAGAGGCAGCACTCTCGAAAGCGCCTTGATTGAGTCCTCAGGTTCCAGAGTCATATCCGAAAGAATGACGTCTACGGGCTCTTCTGAGAGCAAATTCAGGGGTACCGTGAAGACATCTCCGAACATTATCTCAACGTTTTCCTTTTCGTATGCAATTTTTCCAAGTTCGCTCCTGAAGTCCTTGCTAAATTCCATGCCTTTTACATGGCCTGCAATTTCTGAGGCAAAGAGAAGAAAGCCGCCTGCGCTGGATCCAAGGTCAAGCACTTTATCTCCAGGTTTAAGAATCCCGCTTTCCTCCTGAATAAGCTTGAGTTTGAAATAGCCCTGAGGCTGGTCCAGGCCCTCAGTAACTTCGATTATATCATCAGTAGACACGTCTCTGGAAGCCTTTTTTACCGCCGTGCCGTTTACCTTAACATTTCCGGCAAGGATAGCCGTCTTGGCTCGCCCCCTTGATTTGAAATGTCCCATATCTACAAGGTATGCATCCAGTCTCATGGGGCATTGTATCGGCAGAGCCTGTATATATAGATAGTATTATAGATAGCAAGTCGGTGAGTGTTATAGATAGCACAAGTTGATGAGTGTTGAATATTCTATTCTGGAAAATCCTGGCAATTGTTCTAATTTTAAGAATGCAAAAGTCATTTTTCCTGTATTAACAGCTCTCAGAGTAGCACATTGAAAGCTGGAATCAGACAGTAGTTTTAGTTTAACTTTGGGAGTGCGGAGGCACAGCGGGAAGTCCCCTTCCTCGGAGCGAAGCGACAGGTGGGGAATGAAAGCGCAGCCTCGCACAGTAGTAAATATAACTTCTAAACTTAATTAATCTATTTTTAGCGAAATCTATTTATCTCTTTAAAACCTATGGTGTGTAGTATGTTAAAAGCCTATAAGTATCGAATCTACCCAGATAATGATCAAGAAGAATTTATAAAAGTTCATTTTGGTGCGTGTAGATTCGTCTATAATTGGGCTTTAGAACAGAAAATAAAAACTTATGAGCAAAGTAAGAAATCAATATCAAGGCTTGACTTACAAAAAATATTAGTTCATGAAGTAAAACCTTCTAACGAATGGCTAAAAAAGGCTAATTCTCAAGCGTTATTGGCATCCTTAGTAAATGTTGAATCAGCATTTACAAAATTCTTTAGAGAAAAAACAGGATTTCCTAAGTTCAAATCTAAGAAAAATCCAGTACAATCTTATCAGATGCCACAACATACAACATTATACTGTAGATTTTAATAGAAACGTTATCAAACTTCCTAAGATCGTTGAAGTTAAAGCAGTTCTTCATAGACAGTTTGAAGGTACTATGAAAACTGCAACCATTTCAAGATCAAGTACCGGAAAGTACTTCATATCTATTCTAGTGGATGATGGAAAAGAACTTCCTGCAAAACAAAAGGTTTCAGAATCAACTGCCATAGGGATAGATGTAGGAATCAAAGATTTTGCAATTCTTTCTACAGGAGAAAAGGTTGAGAATCCTAAGTACCTTAAAAACTCTCTTAAAAGAATGAAATGCCTTCAAAAAAGAGTAAGTAGAAAAGATAAAGGTTCTAAAAATCGAGATAAAGCAAGACTACTACTTTCAAAAATCCATGAAAAAATAAGTAATCAGAGAAATGATTTCCAACACCAACTCTCTTCTAAACTTATCCGCGAGAACCAAGCTATTGCGCTGGAAACTCTGAATGTAAAAGGTATGGTAAAAAACCACTGTCTAGCACAATCAATCGAAGATGCTGGGTGGTCAAGCTTTGTAACAAAGTTAGAATACAAAGCTGAATGGGCAGGTAAAACTATCTTAAGGATAGGACGGTTTGAGTCTTCTTCTAAAATATGCAATGTTTGTGGATACCACAATGGTAATCTAACCTTGAAAGATAGAGAATGGATCTGCCCGGATTGCAAAACAAAGCATGATAGAGACATCAATGCTGCAATTAATATCAAGAAGTTCTCTCTTCAAGATCAAAATCTTATAGTAATCTGACACCTACGGAACGTAGGGGATGGGCTTGTGGACTTGTGAACAATAGTTCGAGGGATGAAGCAAGAAACCCCTTCCTCGCCATCAGGCAGGGGGGTAGTTCACTGTTCAAACTGAGGACTATTTTATGTCCTGACTCGATGATGAACAGGTAAAAATCTTATACCCAGTACAACTTGTCATCTATGTGTTTGATCATATACAAGGTTCAAGAGCAGAGCGCGTACAGAGCTTCGAAATTATTTACAGTTTTATTATCTATCGTAAAGAAATAGATATACTTTTAAACAACTATTTTTTTATTTATTTTGTAATTGAGACTTATATTCATTTATCTGTTTCAATACAAGGTATTTTTCAAACAAGGTATTTCTAACAAATCAAGCTTGTATATACAGTGCTGTTTATAACTCATATTATGTGTACAGTTTACTTTATTGAACTTACTTAACTAACCTCTACTGCTTATGCTTCAGGCACGTGGCTTCATCCTGCAAATCTGGTGAGATAGTGTATCAAAAAATGCTTCAAAAATTTACATCGTTGTTTCCCCTCTGGGCAGTTATCTTATCGGCTGTCGCATATGTTTATCCTGAATACTTTGCTCCCCATCAGGTACTTATCGTACCTTTTCTAAGCCTGATTATGCTTGGGATGGGGGTAACCCTCTCAGTGGACAATTTCCTTGCAGTGTTGAAAAAACCGTCAGTGGTTATTCTGGGAACTTTAATGAAGTACACCATTATGCCACTTTCAGCATGGGTAGTGTGTTATGTTCTAAAACTGCCTGCCGATCTTATGACAGGTGTTATCCTGCTGGGCTGCTGTCCAGGCGGCACGGCTTCCAATGTGATCTGCTATCTTGCAAAAGGGGATGTGGCTCTTTCAATAGTCCTTACTTCGGTCTCTACCTTACTGGCTTTTCTGGCAACGCCTTTCCTTACCTGGGTTTTTATAGGTCAAACCGTGGAGGTCGATGTCATGGGCATGCTTGTAAGTGTTGTAAACGTAGTAGTTGTGCCTGTAGTGCTGGGACTTGCAATCAACTATTTCTTTGGGAAACAGATAAATGCTGTCAGAGAGATCTTTCCTGCAATTTCAGCCGCTGCTATAGTGATTATTATTGCTGTGATTATAGGGACAAATAGCGCTAACCTTGAACAGAGCGGCCCGCTGGTACTGCTTGCAGTGATCCTGCATAATGGGCTTGGGCTTGCAGGTGGCTACTGGGTTTCAAAGGCTATGAAACTCAGTGAAATCGAAGCAAGGACCATTGCAATTGATACAGGCATGCAGAACTCCGGCCTGAGTGTTGCCCTTGCGATAAAACACTTTACGGCTGTGGCCGCGCTTCCGGGTGCGATTTTTAGCATATGGCACAACCTGTCCGGAGCTTTCCTTGCAGGGCACTGGTCAAAACAAAGTGTATCCGATCCCGATAAAAGTAAGATGCCTTCCAAAAAAGGCATTCATAGTAAGAAATTGGGGTGAAATCTGGAGATTTCACAAAAAAGAGGTTGGGAAGCAGGATAAATCCGGTGATCTCGCATAAGTTTCCCGGATTTTTCCTGTATTCATCTAATTTTCTTATCTTTATCGATTTCCATAATTTCTTCTCTTTCTCTTCATAATTTTTTTCTCTGCCAGTCTATCATATTTAACAATTTTGCATTATATTTATCAATTTTGCATTTCTGAAATTTCGTTTTTCGGCCTTTCAGCTTTCCAGGTCACTAAATATGTAAAAGTTTCAAATTTTGGAAGTAAGTTTACTTTTTGTTTCCTACTCAGTTCCAAGCCAGTTGAATGTAATATTAAAAATCACTATCTTTGAAACTATGGCTAGTTTTAGTATAAGTAGTTTAAAATAATTACGGGAATAATTATGTTATATAACGGGAGCAATAGGGCTTGTGGATGTGTTGCGGTATAGCGAGCTTACAGTCAAAAAGTAGTGTTATCTAAGCAGGAATTTTGTAGTTAACTTGATCACAACTTCTATTCAGTGTGATTTTGTACTCCAAATATGTATTCTATACTGCAAAATTAAGGATTCATACAAAGTTCAAATAAGCGTTTTTGCAGCTGTACTGTAAGGATTAAAATCTATAGGAGTTGAGGGGAAATGGAGAAGGAGGGAGTAATATGTCTGTTCGCTTTTGGCATCGTACTGGTTAACGCTCTAACCCTTGTAGTTTTTGGTTTTTCCGAAACCTCGATGAGTAATATAAGCACTTCGGAAAAGGAAAAAGCTTTCGACCCCGGAAGCATGAATCTCTCAGTAAAACCTGGAGACGACTTCTATGAGTATGCTGAGGGAGCCTGGATAAAAAACCACCCTGTGCCCCCGGACAAAACCCGATATGGAGAGTTTGCCATAGTAGAGGATAGGACTTATGACCGTGTCAAAAGAATAGTGGAGAGTGCAGCCAGTAACACCTCTGCTCCTGAGGGAAGCCTTGAGCAGAAGATCGGCAAGTTCTACAGCGTGGGAATGGATAATGCCACCATAGAAAAGCAGCGTCTTGACCCAATCAAAGACGAGATGAAGTTGATAGACAACATTTCCAATGCCTCCGATCTCCAGGCAGTCTCAACACAAATGATGGAGTATGGCATAAATCCCTTCTTCTCAATTTATGCTGCGCCCGACAAAAAGAACAGTAAAATCATGATTGCTACCCTTACTCAGGGAGGGCTAGGCCTTCCGGATAGAGATTTCTATTTCAGGCAGGACAATGAATCTATCAAAATTAGAGAACAGTATTTGACTCACATTACCAGGATGTTCGTCTTCCTCGGCGATAGCTCAGAGATCGCTGAGAATAATGCCAGGACTGTAATGAGGATAGAAACCAGGCTGGCCAATGCATCCTTTACTAACGTGGACAACAACGATGAAGTCAAAACGTATAACAAGATGAGCCTTAAGGAGCTTCAGGCCTTTGCCCCAGGCATTAACTGGTATTGCCTCTTTGACACTCTGGGTCGTCCGGACGTAGACGAGGTCAACGTTAGAAATCCTTCCTTCTTCAAGGAACTAAGCATTGTCCTTCAGGACGAGAGCATAGCTGATTGGAAGACCTTCCTGCGCTGGAAGCTGATTTTAGGGACCTCTCCTTATCTCAGCTCTGATGTAGAAGAGGAACACTTTGATTTTTATACGAAAAAACTCAATGGTCAGCAGGAAATGAAGCCCCGCTGGAAAAGGGTTATTGAAGCGGAAAACGAGGCCATAGGTGAGGCCGTAGGCCGTGTCTATGTGGATAGATATTTTGATCAATGTTCCAGAGCCAGGATGCAGGAGATGGCATTCAACCTGAAAAAGGCCTTCCGGATGAGAATTCAAAACCTTACATGGATGGAGCCTGAAACCAGGAAAGAAGCCCTCAAAAAGCTTGAAGCTCTGGATGTACAGGTAGGCTATCCCGATGAATGGCTGAACTATTCGGAACTTGAGATTAAGAACGATTCATATGTCATGAATGTCCTCAGGGCCTCTAAATTCAAGTTCCATCACGGTCCAAGCGGTCTGGACGGAATAGGCCAACCTGTGAATCGTAAGCTGTGGGAAATGAATCCACAGGAGATTAACGCCTATGCAGATTACAATAAAATAATCATAGTCTTTCCGGCAGGCATTCTTCAGCCTCCTTTCTTCAATAAGGATGCTGATGAAGCTGCCAACTATGGTGCCATAGGTGCTATTATAGGACACGAGATGACTCATCACTTCGATAGTCAGGGAAGGAAGTTCGATGCAAGTGGAAATTTGACGGATTGGTGGACGCCAGAGGACGCCGATAGCTTCAACAAGAGCACTGAGGTTCTGGTGGACGAGTACAGCAGGTTCGAGGTCCTGCCCGGCTTAAACGTCAACGGCAACCTGACCCTGCCGGAGAACGTAGCAGACCTGGGCGGATTGACCATAGCCTATCACGCCTATAAGCTCTCATTGAAGAAGGAGCCGGAGATGATCGATGGATTCACTGGAGATCAGAGATTCTTCTTAAGCTTCACCCAGGTATGGAGGGAATCGGACACAAATGAATCCCTGAGGACGCTGACATTGACTGATACCCACTCGCCAGCCAGGTTCAGGGTCAGTGGTGTGGTCTTCAACGTGCCTGAGTTTTACAGGGCATTTCCTGACGTGAATCCCTCAGATAAACTCTACATACCAGAAAGTGAAAGGCCGGTGATCTGGTAAAGTGATCACCGGAAGCCCTTTTTTACCAGTGGAGGCATGAACTGGAGCACCTATGAAAAAGTCTTGAACCCTAAAGGATAATATTTACTGTCAGCCTTATTCTGCTTTGAGATTATCAAATGAGCCGAAAAGGAGCCGGCAAAAGATAGGATGACCGGTCATCCGGGATAAGTTCGAGATTCTTTCGTGTTTTTAGTTTTCAGAGCATGTTTTTATCTTTGGAATTTGTTTTGTCCAAATCTTTTTACTAACCAGTGTATAGTCAGAACGACTATTACCCCCATCCCCAAAATTTCAGGAATGGAAGAGAGTGAAAAATTGAATTCAAAGGAATTTTCTAACATTTTTGTTAAATATTCTATTCCAGTGAGATCGGTATGATCTCTGGGAAAACGTAATCCTAGCAGAGGCCAAAATAAAGTTTTAGGACTTGCCCACATCTGATCTTCCATAAGATGGAAGAAAGAGCCTATAGAAAGAGAAATAATCCTGAGATCTCCTCTTTTTTTGTACAAATATAAACCTATCAGAGAAAAAATGAGAGAGAACAATAGAGTATGACCTATAATGCGTCCGTTTTCAAGGGTAGAAGCAAAGATAACTCTTCCTAGAGGTTTGTCTACTAAGTCAGGCAGAAGGGCTCCAATAACCAGGTACTTAGGATCTATAGTAGTCCTTAGTCGAGGTATAAAAATTCCAAGTACAAAAAATACTCCCAACGTGACGCCAAGATGTCCAAAAAGTAGCATCGTAAATTAAAGATACCTCTATAATATATAAATATTGTTGGTTCCTGATAGAACCTCATCAAAATAGCGATGCTTTGTTTAAAATATTTCTTAGCTATGAACAATATAATCGTCGTACCGAATTAATATAGCTGAAATAACAACCATCCAAATCAAAGTTGCGCTGGCGCACCCCGCTGCAAGCAACAGGATACATTCGCGCCACCGCTCCAAATCCATTAAAGGAGACAATAATCCTAAACAATTTATTACATTGGGAGCGCAGGGGGTCACGAATATCCTGTCCTTTATGTCGGGGATGAAGTGACCCCTCGCCTCTTTTTGGTTTCGTTTAAACCTCTGTACCGTTGCTTCTTTGTAAAGTGAGGTTTCTTGGTATCGTGGTTACAAGAGTGGGAATGCAACTCTATATTAGGGAAACTTTGTTAAAAATACTATGCTTTTCCCAAGAAACCGGGCGGGCGGCCCGAAGCATACCCCATCCACGCAGCAAGCTAGCAAGCTAGGGGGTATTCGACTGAAATGAAATTTTGATAACAATGGAGGAGGGCAAGAGCTTGAATTATACAGTCCTGATTGAACAGGATGAAAATTGCATATATATTGCAAAAGTTCCTGATATACCGGGGGTGTTACACTCAAGGAAAAATATTATACAGATCATGGGGCGCATAAAAGAGGCGATTCAGGTTTGCCTTGAAGCCGAGCAGGATTTCATGTGAAATTTGTGAATAATTCAGGAAAAAAGTTTGACGTTTATATGGACTTAGATTTTTTGTCTCACGCATTTTGTTTATCCGAAAGACTCCTGTGCACTATGCTTCAATCAACCTTTTAAGGCAAAAACATTGCTGTCGTTAAAGATATTAAAATAGTTCTTAATTTACAATGTAAAGCTGTGGATATGTTTCAAATTCTGAGTCTTCGTTTTCTGGTCTTTCTGGATTGTCTTTAGTCCTTTTACAAAGCTAATATCAATTTCAAAGACAAGAAAATAAGGAAATGCTGGCACCTCATCACTTATGTACTAATTTAACATATGTTTACTAAAATATTTTAAAGTCGATAATTATTTATATGATACGCATAATCTAGCCATCCGCTATATGATTAAAAGTTCAAACTCCGCTCTTCTTGCAGTCTACCGATGTTTTTCCTCCTTCTTTTTTGGGACTAGTTCCTGTCTTAACAGGTTTATTCACGCTTGTTTGTGGAGAAAAATGATTATTCTGGACTGAAAGTATTGAAGACAAACAGATTAAAAATTAAAAGTAAAAACGTTATACAATTCAATATCGATGAACGCAATCTACTGAGTATAAATTCAAAAAACCGGTTGTTTACTGCTTAATACTTTCACTCTGCTATATTACTCTATTAATAAAAAGTCTGCATTTTGCTATATGTATCGAAAAACGGAGCAGTATGAAATCCGAAAATTGTCATCTTTGGTAGGAGTGAAATCAACTTTAGGTAATTATCACTACTTATTTATAATAATGTATAGAATTAACTGTCTGAACAGACGGCTTGATAAGTAAATTTCAGCTTTAAGCTTTTCAAAAAAGTTTCTTAAAATTCATAAGTTCATATTATTTCTGGATTTCTTAGATATCTAACATTAAAAATCCAGACTTTACTCTAATCTAAAATCCAGACTTTGCTCTAACTTAAAATCCACAATTATTCCGACCTTAAATTCTCATCTAATCGATTCAACTGGACAAAAACCGAGAGAAGGAAAATGAAAAATATTATTATTAAAGGGGCACGGGAACACAACCTGAAAAACATCACTGTGGAGCTCCCGCGGGACAAATTAATCGTTATTACAGGGGTTTCAGGCTCAGGGAAATCTACCCTGGCTTTTGACACAGTTTATGCCGAAGGGCAGCGGCGCTATGTGGAGTCACTCTCGGCTTATGCGCGGCAGTTCCTCGGGCTTATGAACAAGCCGGATGTGGACAGCATCGAAGGATTATCTCCGGCAATTTCCATTGAGCAGAAAACGACCTCAAAAAATCCCCGAAGTACGGTTGGGACAGTCACTGAAATCTATGATTACCTGAGGCTGCTTTTTGCAAGGATCGGCACCCCTTACTGCCCGACCCACAATATAAAAATCGAGTCTCAGTCGCCTGAAAGGATTGCGGACAGCCTCAGCAGGGAATGTGAAGGCATGGTTACCATTCTTGCACCTATAGTCAGGCAGAAGAAAGGGACTTACCAGCACCTTTTCAGGGAACTAAATAGCGAAGGCTTCGCTCGGATGAGGGTAAACGGCGAGATTCACAGAACTGACGATGAGATTACCCTTGACCGTTACAAAAAGCATGATATCGAAGTCGTTATTGACCGGCTGGACCCCTCCGAAGACCGTTCCAGGCTCGTCGAAGCCTGTGAAAATGCTCTCCAGAAAGCAGACGGGCTCTTAATTGCGGTTGATTCGGATGGAAAAGACCATCTATATTCCTCAAACATGGCCTGTCCGGTCTGTGGCATGGCTTTTGAAGAACTCCAGCCCAGGATGTTTTCCTTCAACAGTCCTTTTGGTGCCTGTGAAGCCTGCAATGGGCTCGGATTTAAGATGGAATTCGACCCTGACCTGATTATTCCGAATAAAAAGCTCTGCCTTGCAGACGGAGCTGTCGCTCTGTACAGGAACTACCTGGACAGTTACCGGAGCCAGCACCTGGCAGCCGTGGCAAAACATTTCGGTTTTGATATTTTTACTCCTATTGAGGCTCTCACGTCTGAGCAATATAACGTGCTAATGTATGGCTCGGACGAACTCATGCAGTTCGACATGAGCATAAAAAACGGGGATGGTCATTGGTCTCATAAGGGTACTTGGGAAGGGCTAGTTCCGCAGTCTGAGAGGTTATACAGCCAGACAAAATCCGAATACCGCCGAAAAGAACTCGAAAAATTCATGCAGGTCAAGCCCTGCCCGAAATGCGAAGGCAAGCGCCTGAAGGAAAAAGTGCTCGCAGTTAAGCTTGGCGGAAAGTCCATTGTAGACGTAACCAATCTCTCAATTCTGGAATGCATCCGTTTTTTTGAAAACGTGGAGCTCTCGGAAAAGGAAAAGGAGATCGCAAAGCAGGTCTTAAAGGAAATCCGGTCAAGACTTGGGTTCCTTGAACATGTGGGGCTAGTCTATCTTACCCTTTCCCGAGGTGCAGGTACCCTCTCAGGCGGAGAAGCCCAGCGAATCAGGCTGGCTACCCAGATTGGCTCAAACCTCATGGGCGTGCTCTATGTGCTCGATGAACCTTCAATAGGGCTGCACCAGAGAGACAACGAACGGCTTATCCAGACCCTCCAGACCCTGCGAGACCTGGGAAATACACTAATAGTCGTGGAACATGATGAGGATACTATTCGGGCTGCGGACTATGTACTCGATATAGGGCCTGGGGCAGGCGTGCGTGGAGGTTATGTAGTAGCCGAAGGCACACCTGAAGAGATCGAAAAGAACCCGGAATCTCTGACAGGCCAGTATCTCTCAGGAGAAAAACAGATAAAACCGCCTGCTCTTCGCCGTCGAAGCGAGGCGTTCATAAGACTTAAAGGGTGCAAGGCGAACAACCTGAAGGATATAGACGTAAATATTCCAATAGGGGTCCTGACCGTAGTTACAGGCGTTTCAGGTTCCGGAAAATCCACGCTTATTTACGATACCCTGTACAAAGCCCTGACGAAGAAAATAAATAAATCAAGTGTAACGCCAGGGGACTATAACGAGCTGGTTTTCGATTCCGAGATCGACAAGGTAATCGTTATTGACCAGAGCCCTATCGGCAGAACGCCTCGCTCGAACCCTGCCACCTATACCAAGGTCTTTGATGCCATAAGGCAGGCTTTCGCCGAAACCAAGGAAGCCAAAATTCGGGGCTATAAGAACGGGCGTTTCTCTTTCAACGTAAAAGGAGGGCGCTGTGAAGCCTGCCAGGGAGACGGACTGATCAAAATTGAAATGAATTTCCTGCCTGATGTTTACATTGAATGTGAGGAATGCAAGGGTACACGCTACAACCGGGAAACCCTCGAAGTAAAATACAGGGGCAAGTCGATTGCAGAAGTCCTGAATATGACAGTAGAAGAGGCTGCCGAACATTTCGAGAACATTCCTGCAATCAAAAACAAACTCGATACTCTAGTAAGAGTCGGGCTGGGCTATATCAAACTCGGCCAGAGCTCAACAACGCTTTCCGGCGGGGAAGCACAGAGGATCAAGCTGACAAGAGAACTCTCCAAAAAATGTACAGGAAAGACGATTTATCTCCTTGATGAACCCACAACCGGTCTTCACTTCCATGACGTCAAAAAACTCCTCTCAGTTCTCAACAGGCTTGTGGCAAAAGGAAACACAGTGATTGTAATAGAGCATAATCTGGATGTGATCAAATCAGCAGATTATATCATCGACCTTGGTCCCGAAGGCGGGGACGCAGGCGGAGAAATTATTGCTGAAGGAACTCCAGAGGAAATGTCCACGGTTCAGGGAAGCCATACTGCACGCTTCCTTGCTCCCAAACTTTCACAGTCATATCTCGATATGTCGGGAGAAGGTTCTTTTGAGGCTGTTTTCGAAGAAGGGGAAGATTTTGAGGCCGATTATGAAGGTCTTGATGACGATCGAAATGATGATTCCGAAGACTTTGAAGACGATTCGGAGGAAGACTCCGAAGACTCCAGAGGTTTCAAGCACAATAAACACAGGGCCGATAAAACGTTTGAAGAGCAGTTGATTTAAACTGGCGCAGTTGATTTTGGTAATTTAAGCTGATTTAAGCTCCCTTTAAAGATTTAAAAACTTGAATAAGAGGTTTAAAAATGATTGACCTGGAGGCTCTTCCTCACCTGCCTGGCTGTTATCTTTTCAAGAACGAAGAAGGGATTGTGATTTACGTAGGCAAGGCAAAAGACCTTAAAAAACGGGTGAGCAGCTATTTCCAGAAACGAGACCATGACCCAAAAACCACGAGCCTTATAGAAGCTGTAAGGGGCCTTGATTTTATTGTCACGAGCACGGAAGTAGAGGCTTTCCTTCTAGAAAATACCCTTATCAAGAAACACTGGCCAAGGTACAATATTCTTCTAAAGGACTCAAAGCGGTATGCTTGCATTCATTTAACCGATGAAAAGTTTCCAAGGATCAGGCTTTCTAGGAAAAGGACAGACAACGGAAGCTTTTTCGGTCCCTTTGTCTCGGCAAAGGAAAGAGATTACATTTTTGAGGTTGTAAGAAAGACCTTCCAGCTCCGGACCTGCAAACAGATGCCAAAACGGGCCTGCCTCCGATACCATATAGCGGCATGCAGCGGGCCCTGTATAGGCGCAATTTCCACGGAAGACTATGCCGAGAAAGTGAAGAAAGCTGCTTCTGTCCTTAAAGGCAATATCAAAGAGCTTATCGAGTCAATGGAAAAAGAAATGAGGGAGCTGGCATCTCGGCAACAATTCGAGCAGGCCATGGCTCTGCGGGATGAGATTGCAGCTCTTGAGTACCTTCAGGAAAAGCAAAATATGGAGAGGCAAAAAAAGCATAACGAGGACATTTTGAACTATATTATCAGGGATGATACCGTTTATCTCATGCTTTTCAAGGTCTACAAAGGTACGCTTGAGGACAAACAGGACTTTGTCTTTGCCTTCGGGGAAAATTTCCTGGAAGAATTTCTTGTACAGTATTATTCCGAGAATGAACCACCTGAAGAGCTGATCCTTCCCGAATCTCTTGAAGAGTCGTTTATTGATTTCCTCTCCCATGTCAAGGGAACAAAAGTAAAAGTTACAGTTCCGAAACAAGGAGAGAAAAAGGAACTTCTTGACCTTGCCCTGAAAAATGTTGAGATTGGCTTCTTCGGAGACCGGAAAAAGCTCGAAGCCCTGCAAAGTAAACTCTCCCTTTCTAAACTTCCGAATGTTATAGAATGTTTCGATATATCTCACCTCTCAGGCACTGCTACGGTCGGCTCAATGGTGCAGTTCCGGGGAGGCAGGCCAGATAAACACAATTACCGCCGCTTTAAGATCGAGAGTGTTGAGGGAATTGACGATTTCGCTTCCATTGCCGAGGTTGTACGCAGGCGCTATTCCCGTTTGCTTGAGGATAAACACGATCTGCCTGACCTTATTATTATAGATGGGGGGAAAGGACAGCTCTCTTCAGCTTTTCAGGAGCTCAGAAAGCTTAAAATCAGGGTTCCTCTTATCTCGATAGCCAAACGGGAAGAAGAAATCTATGTGCCCGGAATCAAGTCTCCGCTTCCCATTAAAAAAGACGAGAAAGCCTCGCTCTTTGTCCAGGAAATCCGGGACGAGGCCCACAGGTTTGCAATTACCTACAACCGCCTGCTGAGGCAAAAATCATTGATTCCTAAAAATCAGTGAGTTCTTGAAAATTAAAAAGAATCTATCCCTTAATTGCCAACATGATTTATATATTTAAAATTTGATAATTACTATCTAATATTATAAGGTCTTGATTTTATGAATCCTTCTGACCAAACGTCCCAGACGTCCTCTCAAAAATTCTCCGAAACAATACGAGATGCCCGATATTGGGACAGCCCGCAGTTTAAGCTGGTTTCCGATTTTGAACCCAAGGGTTCCCAGCCACAGGCAATCGAAAAACTTGTGGAGGGGCTGAAAAAAGGAAAGCAGTACCAGACCTTGCTTGGAGTAACAGGGTCAGGGAAGACATATACTGTTGCAAATGTTATAAATCAGGTCAGGAAACCGACCCTTGTTATTGCTCATAATAAAACCCTTGCCGCCCAGCTTTATAACGAATTCAAGGAGTTCTTCCCTGAAAACAGGGTAGAGTATTTTGTTTCCTATTACGACTACTATCAGCCTGAGTCCTATCTTCCTGCCAAGGACCAGTATATTGAAAAAGATGCCCAGATTAACCCGAAAATCGAGCAAATGAGGCTTGCTGCCACTGCTTCCCTGATGTCGCGCCAGGACGTTATTGTAGTGGCATCCGTATCCTGTATCTACGGGCTTGGCAATCCTGAAAATTTCCAGAAAATGGGATTTGAATTAAAAGTAGGAGATAAGGTTAAAAGAAAAGAAATCCTGCAAAAGCTCGTCGAGATCCTGTTCGAGCGAAATGATCTTGAGCTTATGCCAGGGCGCTTCAGGGTAAAAGGGGATACCATTGACATTATTCCCGGGTATTTTGACAATATTATCCGGATTGAGCTCTTCGGAGACGAAGTAGACAGGATTTCTGAGGTGGATAAGCAAACTGGACAGAAGACAGAAGACATGGATTACTTTTTTGTTTATCCTGCCAGGCACTATGTAATTCCTGAGGATGAGCAGAAAAGTGCAATTCAGTCCATTCTCGAAGAGCTCGAAGAACACCTTCCTGAACTTGGGCTGCTCGAATCTCACAGGTTAAAGCAGCGCACGCTTTATGATATGGAAATGATTCAGGAAACCGGCAGTTGCAAGGGCATTGAAAACTATTCGCGGCACTTTGACCATCGCAAGTCGGGAGAGAAACCTTTCTGCTTGCTTGACTATTTCCCTGAGGATTTCCTGCTGGTTATTGATGAAAGCCACCAGACCATCCCGCAGCTTCATGGCATGTACAATGGAGATCGCTCAAGGAAGAGGAGCCTTGTCGATTACGGGTTCAGGCTTCCCAGTGCCTACGATAACAGGCCTCTGAAGTTCGATGAGTTCGAGAAGTATATGAAAAATGTGATTTTTGTCTCGGCAACTCCTGCAGATTACGAAAGGGAGCACTCAGCCCAGATCGTGGAACAAATTATCCGCCCCACAGGGCTTGTTGACCCTGAAGTGGAAATTCGTCCTCTTGAAGGACAGGTCAGGGATGTTATGCAGGAAATTCAGAAAATTGTGGAAAGGGGAGATCGTGCCCTTGTGACCACTCTGACAAAAAAGCTTGCAGAAGAACTTACCGAATACCTTGCCAGGAATGAAATCAAAGCCCGTTACCTGCACTCGGACATTAAAACCATAGAACGGACTGAGATTATTCGCGAACTGCGCCTTGGCAAGTTCGATGTCCTGGTCGGGATCAACCTGCTCAGGGAAGGGCTTGATATTCCGGAAGTGGGCTTTATCGGCATCCTGGATGCGGATAAGGAAGGCTTTCTGAGGGATTCAAAGAGCCTGATCCAGATAATAGGTCGCGCAGCCCGGAACGCCAGCTCGAAGGTTGTCCTGTATGCCGACAACATGACCGATTCCATCAAAAAAGCCGTTAATGAGACCGAACGCCGTCGCTCCATGCAGATTGCCTATAATAAGGAACACGGCATCGTCCCGACAACTATCAGGAAACCCATCAGGGAAAAGGTCGTGGATATCACCGACACCAAACACATCCCGAAAACAGATATTCCCAATATGATTATCGAATTGGAAACCGAAATGAAGGAAGCTGCTGATCGGCTGGACTTCGAGCGGGCAATCCAGGTAAGGGAAATGATAAAGAAGCTGGAGAAAGAGATCAAAGTAGCTTGAGAGAAAAGTGACTTAAGGGAAAAATATCCTGAGAGGAAAGTAGCCTAAGAAGTAAATGGCCGAAGAGGTAAATAGTCAGAGAGAAAAAAGTAACCTGAAATGATGAGGAAACTTTTTATTCGTGAATATTTTTCCTCAATCAGTCATTTTCATATACTTCAAAAATCTACACATTGTAAAATGTGTTAGGTCACTCTAAAAAAGAATTATTTTTGAGGTTTATTCAGCTTTATTTACAAGATTAAATATAGTGTTAATGGTTTCTCGGTATAGATAGGCCCTAATAAGGTCAGATTACTGCCAGAAGACTGATCTTATTGTTTTGTAGGCTGGGAGAGTTCCTGAGAGTCTTCAAGAAGCACGAGTTCCTGCTTAGACTGTGAATCTACTGCCTGCGGAGATAATGTATTTTCCTTTTTTACGATAAACCTGAAATAACCAAGCCCAATCAGAAATACCGGATATATGACCTTCCAGGTAAATCCTGACGCCAGAAAGCTCAAAGACATAAGTGAAAGAACCGAAAAGGTCCATTTCTGCCAGCCTGTTTCTGTTTTCCAGTAAGCAATTATGATGAAGCCGCAGAGGAAAATAAAGTTCTGGTTTACGAGCAGCATCATAGCCGTAATGGGAACTTTGAAAAGATAGCAAACCGTAATCAGGGAAACTGACAGTGCATATAGAGTCACAAGACTGGATATTGGAATATTCCTTTTTGAGAGCTTTCCGAACACTGCGGGGAAAACACCTGTCCTGCCAGCTGCATAGATTAAACGGCTTGCAGTAAAGTTCCAGGAGCAGGCGTTTGCTGCAAGCACTACTATTATAAGCCATATCAGAAAATTTCCGCCTGGAGTAAAAAGGACAAGGCTGGATAGACCGGCAGCCCCTTTAAGGGAAACTCCTGTAACACTGGCTCCTACACTTATCAGGGCAAGTAAAACATAGATTGCAGCGACCAGAACGAAACTCAGCCAGTATAGGCGGGGAACGTTTTTTTCTGGGTCCTTCATCTCTCCAAGGGAAAAAGAAAGGTTTTCCCAGCCCAGGAAAGCCCAGAAAAGCAAGGCTGTAACATTCCACACTGTATTTGGGTTTACGTTTCCATGACCGCTCAGAGCTTCTCCAGCAATTCTCAGCCCGGAACCGAGAAAATCGAGGTTAAAGATAATAATCAGTCCTATAAGCAGAAAAAGTACAGTCAGTGCCAGATAGTTGATCAAAGTGATAGCTCTTATCCCAAATAGGTTTGAAATAAACATCAAGCTTACAAGAAGGATTGCACAAAAGGTTCCTCCCAATTCGGAGAGATTAAAAAGCTGTCGCATATATTCACTGCCAATAAAAGCAACGGCAGGAAGCCCAAAAAGGTAAGAACCGCTTACAAGATAAGAGACCGAATATCTGCCCCCGGGTCCGACTGCTTTTTCTGCATAGCCGGCAAGCCCGGATGCCGAAGGGAATCTCAGGCCAAGCCTGGAGCAAATCTGGACCCTCGGAATGGTAACGAAGGTTATAAGGAGCCATCCAAGGATTGCTTCATGGACATTCCCCATGCTGAGAGCCAGGCCGGGCAGTGCGAGGATTCCTGTGCCTATGAGCATGCAGATTGCAAGCCCTATTCCTTTCTTTAAAGTAATTGTTTTTTCAAGATCGGTCATTTTATCGTTAAGCCTATTTTATCCTAAAGTCAACTTAAGGGTAGTATGCTTACTTATATATAAGCAAGTGAGGGTCCTAGAAAAATCAATCTTTCCATCCAATAACCACACACGTATCCGTTAATAACCTAGTTGAATAGTACTTACTATATAAAATGGTTCATCGATTTATCGAATGAGAAGACACACCAGGGTTTACAAAAAAGGAATGGAAAAATTGATAAATACAGATCCTCGTCCCTGAACAGGCAAAAATAAGGTTTTTTCTTAAGCTTTATGTTCATCATTACCTCTTTGATGTAGAGGCTCGTTTTGTCCTGTTTTTACGGTTTTATGACTAATTACAACCTTATGATAAATTATTTTAACAAATGTTGAAGTAGGTAATATAAAAAACTCAATAACAAAATTATCTAAGAGAATACTATTAATGATTAAAATGCATTTTTAGATTTCATTGAATTCGATACTGATGCTACCTGCTTTTTTTACCAGGGATTTTGCAAGGAAACCGCTCTCCATTCTGCATAGGTTAAGTACTGCACAGGGTACAAGACAATTTGAAGAACAATCTGCTTCATGTGCCCTGTCAATAACATAATTGTTTTTGATATCCAGAATTTTTATCATGGGACTTCCATGTGAGAAATTTTCTTTACCTTTGCACATGGGGTTTCGATGTCGACAATAATTTTATTTCCTTTTTTGCTTCCACGTATTTTGTGAACAAAACCACAGAGATTCGAATTTACAGTAAATTCAGTCAACCTGTCACCTTCTTTATTCATTATTATCACAATTACTTACTTGCATATAAGTAAATATCAGATAAATAAATAAATAAATAAATAAATAAATAAATAATTAAAATTCAGTTTTCCAAAGAATATTCAAATTGAGAGGAAAATAGACAAAGGTAAAATTAATAGTCCAAAGACAATAAATTATTAAGTAATTAATCACAAGCGTCAATTTTATCTCTTAACGTTAAAAAATACTTACTTGCACACAAGTAAGTTTCGTTTAAAATATAAAATAATCAGAAACTCTAGTCATTGAAGTCGGGGAGCCTGAAGTTGAATGGTTTCCTATCTTTGCCAAGGTGCGCAGAATCCAGAGGATAACTCCGAAAGAAATTAGGAAGAACATGGAGTTTAGGATAAGCGATTTCGGAATGTTTACGGATAAACACAAGCTGGAGCTTGAGGACTTGTAGGGTTCGGAGCATCAGAAGTTATGCTTACAGGCCTGAGTCGGGGTTTGCTTGATACAACCGTAACCGCCTGCGAAGGCGCAGGAACTGTAATTTCCAATAACTCAATCCTTGTTCAGGGCATGGGCAGCAGGATGTCCGGACTTGTCGAAACCGAGCCGATTAACGGAATTATCAACGGGATTCAGGAACGCGGCGGGATCGTGCTTGACTCATCAACTGCAAAAATAGACCCGGTTGCAGGAGTTCGGAAGGCAGCAGAACTCGGTTACAAAAAAATTTCAGTAACCGTGGCTTTCGCTGAAACCGCAAAAGAATTAGGGAAACTTGAAGCCGAACTCGAGCTTGATTTAATATTAATTGGCGTACATGTTACAGGTTTAAACAAAGAGGAAGCCCAGACCCTGATTGAAAACGCTGATATTACAACCAGCTGCGCTTCAAAGTACATGAGAGATCTTGTAAAGTCTCTTGCCCAGGTAGGAGCTGCAGTTCTGCTTTTTGCCTTTACCCAGAAAGGAAAAGAACTTATGATTGAAAGGGCAAAGGATGTCAAAAGTCCACTTCTGATCAATACCATGCCTTTGCCTACATTGCCTGAAAACAAACAGCCAACAGAATTAAAGTAAAACGAAAATTGAAGTAAAACGAATGAAAACGGTATAGACATCGTTATTACTTTTTTTACTTTACCTTTTTTAACCCTGTTCTTTAGCTTTTTATTTAATGCTTCACTTTTCTTTCTTCTTTCGCTCTCTGTTCTTCTTTCTTATCTTCCTCCTTCTCTCCCAATACTCCATTTCATTAACAGATTTAAGATTTCAGCCTGAGCAAAAGTAAGATCAGGTCGTTTGTACGGTAGAATCACCATAGAAAGTTAGAATAATTAAGGCAAGAATCAGAATATCAAGTAATATTATTTTTGATTCCGGAAGGTGTGTTTCTAATGCCTCACATAATGGAAATGATGGGTAAAGCCAGGGTAGTCGTAAAAGACGGAAAAGTGATAGAAGTCGGAGCTCCTGTAGTCGAATGGTGCCCACTTTTTGTCAAACTGCGGGGAGTCCAGAAGATGACTCCGGAAGAAATCCGGAAAAATATGGAGTCCCAGATCCGCGAGTTAGGAATGTTTACAGAGAATCGTAAGCTCGAATTTGAAACAACCGTTGTTGCCTTTGGTGCTTCAGAAATAATGATGAGCGGCCTCAATAGCGGCTTTATAGAAACAACTGTAACCGCCTGCGACGGTGCAGGGACTGTTATATCAGGCAATCCGGCTCTGGTTCAGGGAATTGGAGGTAGGATGTCCGGCCTAGTTGAAACCGAACCAATAGATGCAGTTATTAAGGGAATTGAAGAGCGTGGAGGAACTGTGCTTGATCCCTCAACCGCAGCCATTGATCCGGCAAGTGGGGTAAGGAAAGCCGCCAAACTTGGCTACAGAAAGATCGCGGTAACCGTAGCCGACCTGAAAACCGCAAAAAACCTGAGAAAGCTTGAAATCGAACTCAGGCTTGACCTGATAATAGTTGCCGTACATGTTACGGGAGTAAGCAAGGAAGAAGCTCAGGGGATTCTTGAAAACTCGGATATCGTAATCAGCTGTGCCTCCAGACACATAAGGGAACTTGCAAAGCCTCTAATGCAGGTAGCGGCCGCAATTCCGCTTTTTGCCCTTACCCAGAAAGGAAAAGAACTTGTGATTGAAAGGGCAAAGGACATTCAGAGCCCAATTCTAATCAATACAACGAAGCTGCCTGTGCTCCCTGCACATAAACAGCCGAAAAATCTTGTTTAAAGAAAGTAATTCAGGCAATAGTTTATCTACTTTTTTATACTTGTTATGTAATATTCTTTTTAAATTTTATAATATATAAAAGGCTTTAAAATTCTATTGTGCTCCATATTTTCCGGGTGTAGATTGAAGTGATAAACTACTACCTGAGGAACTGGTTTATGTTGATTATTTTTCTTTCTTGCCCGGCTTGGATGGTTTTACATCCTTCTTTGACGGCTTATCGGCTGAAGCCTTTGCCTGCGGTTTTCCACCAGACGTACTAGCTTTTGAACTGTCGCCCATTGTAGGTTTTTTTGTCATATAGAAACCTCTCTATCTTAGTATTTTATATGAGTAGTTAATTATTTAGTCTTAAAGTTATAAATAAGTTTCCAGCCCAAATAATTGTTTATTTATAAGACTTACGCGGCTGAACTGAGAAATCAATGGCATTAAATCCCAACTGTATAAACCACTGAACGAATTGTAACTCCGAATGTGCTTGATTGTATACTTCATGAAAAAAGTCGATGTTGAGAACTCTCTTGGTCAGGAGTTACGATGATGACTGTGTTTGATTTTGTACTATTTGTATATAATTCCTATACTTGCAAACATTTAAGGTAAATTTGGAAATGTCCTGTGATAAGGCTCATCACCCATATACTTTTTCCATTCCTCTGGTGTAAGATTCCGGGTTAAACGACTGCTAGCTTCATTTATAAGATTATCTATATTAAATATCCACAACCTTGCTTTATAGTCAGCACTCGCCGTTGCCATATATTTTCCATCAGGACTGAAAACAACATCATTTACCGGACCATTATGGTTCAGAACAGTAATTTGTTTACCTTTAGATGTATCCCATACATGTGATGTACTGTCATTGCTTGCCGTTGCTACATATTTTCCATCAGGACTGAATACAACACTATATACTGGACCATCATGGTTCAAAACAAAATATTTTTCACCTGTTGATACATTCCATAGACTTGCTGTGTTGTCCCAACTCGCCGTTGCGATGAATTTTCCATCAGGACTGAAAACAACTTTAACCACCCTATCATAATGTCTTAGAACAGTAATTTGTTCACCCGTAGAAACATTCCATAAACGTGCTGTCTTGTCACGACTCGCCGTTGCGATGTATTTTCCATCAGGACTGAAAACAACTTTAACCACCCTATCATAATGTTTGAAAGGAACCAAAATTTGTTCACCTGTAAATGCATTCCACAAACGTGCTGTTTTGTCAGAACTCGCCGTTGCGATGTATTTTCCATCAGGACTAAAAACAACATCATTTACCGAACCATTATGGTTCAGAACCAAAATTTGTTCACCTGTAGATGCATTCCATAAACGTGCTGTTTTGTCAGAACTCACCGTTGCAATATATTTTCCATCAGGGCTGAACACAACATTGTTTACCGGACCCTCATGGTTCAGAACAAAGATTTCTTTACCTGTAGAAACATTCCATACGTGACCCGTAGATGCATTCCACACGCGTGATGTATTGTCCCAACTCGCCGTTGCCATATATTTTCCATCAGGACTGAAAACAACATTACTCACTAAACCATTATGTTTGAGAGGAGCCAATATTTGTTCACCCGTAGATGCATCCCATAAACGTGATGTACTGTCATTGCTCGCTGTAGCGACGTATTTTCCATCAGGACTAAAAACAATTTTAAATACCTTATTATCATGGTTCAGAATATCATATTCTGTAGATGCATCCCATAAACGTGATGTACTGTCATTGCTCGCTGTAGCGACGTATTCTCCATCAGGACTGAAAACAACGTTATTCACCACATCACCATGGTTCAGAACAAAGATTTGTTTACCTGTAGCTACATTCCATACTTGTGATGTACTGTCAGAACTCGCTGTTGCGATGTATTTTCCATCAGGGCTGAACGCAACATTGTTTACCGGACCCTCATGGTTCAGAACAGAAATTTCTTTACCTGTAGATGCATTCCATAAACATGCTGTGTTGTCATTGCTCGCCGTTGCGATATATTTTCCATCAGGGCTGAACGCAACGTTGTTTACCGAACCTTCATGGTTCAGAACAAAGATTTGTTTACCTGTAGATGCATTCCATAAACGTGCTGCTTTGCCATTGCTCGCCGTTGCGACGTATTTTCCATCAGGACTGAACATAACATTATTCACCCCGTCACCATGGTTCAGAACCACAACGCTATGAGGTATGAGTAATAATCCCTGACGTATTAACCGATCAGCACCCAACATTAACTGATCAGCATCCAATGTCCTACTAATTCTGAATGATTCAATAGCAAGAAGGACACTTTTATCTAGATTTCTAGGATCTCCTTGTAGAAGGCTGGATTTTAAATTTAACTCATCTGAAACATGAGCTTCTCTCATCTCTGTCTCTGCCAGATACCAGTGATAGGTTGCAAATCCAGCTATAATTAAAATTATGAAGAAAGCTGCACCCATTTTCTTATTGCGGCTTCTGCTCAATTCTTTCTCTGCCTGTTCTTCCTTTGCCCGTTTCTTCTCTGCCAGTTCATCATTAAAAACCTTGTTAGAAAATAGTATCGGTTTGATAAACCTGTCGTGTGTCAGTTCATACCAGCGCGCACCTGCCCGCCACTCTGCTCTAATAAGGTGCATGCTTTCAAGCACATCAATAGCTGCATTAGGAATCCCGCCAGTGAAATCGTGAGCCCGATACACCATCCCTCGCGTCCCCATTGTTGTTATCATCACTTCACCGCACAATCTGCGCAGACCCTCCTCATCAATGTGTGCCTTCTCTGCCGCTGCCCTTATAGCCTCTTCGTAAAATCTGTAAAGTTCCTGTTCTACATTACCATAGGTTTTCAGGTGCTGAAACGTTATTTGCCTTACATCTGGTGGTAACTCCCTCCAGAGGTTCTGGCATACTACCTGAAGTTGCACAGCTTCTATGAACTCTCCTTTTACCTCAGCGGTCTTGCCGGGCATTGTTTCAACTCGAATTGTTAGCAACTCATCGACAAGTTTTTCTGCTACGCCCTCTTCAAAAGAACGACCAGTATATTTTAACGGTCCTTTGATTGCTAGCAGTGCAGCCTCGCGGCGCAGACTCTCTACGTGAAAACGCGTCCGCAATCTGTCGGGCAGAAGATCTGCATAGGGATCTAGCTGAGCTATGAAATCCTCCCGCATGACAAAAACAACCCTTAAGAGAGGATCTGCTTCCAGAACAGTGCTTACTTGCTCAAAGAATCCGTCCCTATCTTTCCAGCGGTCCTGATACAAAGAGAATATTTCCTCAAACTGATCGAAGATGACGACACGAGGTAAAGGCATACCCTCTTCATCCTGCATACGACTCTGCCCATTCAAAAAATCAACAAGTTTCATTCTAGCCAGGCACTTAATATTACACTCACCTTCAGCCCAGCTTGTTAGGGTATTAAAGACGTATATATTCGAGATCTCATCAGTTTTTATGTTATTCAAAGGTGTACCTTTAACTCGTGCTACTGGCAGAACTTCGAACTGGTTTTCTTTCAAGAGAGGAATAAGCCCTGCATTGAAAAGTGAAGTCTTACCTGCACCCGACTGGGCATAGACGAGAACCAGATTATGTGCAATGACCAGGGACAGGAGATCTCGAGCTTCACGGTCTCTTCCAAAAAAAATGAATTTATCTTCCAGTTCAAAAGGTCGAGGACCCACATAAGCCTGGAATTCAGGTCCCACTATTGAAAGCCTCCCATCGCGTTCTCAATTCTGCGGAAAATTGTTGGCATTACTAACACCCTTCACAAAGTTTAAAATTCAAACTATTTATCCAATTGGATAATAAGCAACGTTAATTTCAAATTCAGATCGTAAATTTTCTCGAAATTTAGAATTTGGTATCGAATACAAGGATTTCTGTCATAAAGTACTGTTTTTTAGCTGTACTTTTATTGAAAATGAATGTAAATACGGAAATAGCGAAAGAAAGGGACTTTAGGGGAGAATCGCTTCTTTGCTGCACGATGCGGCCTTCAGGATCAACTTTCAGGAAAAAGTTCTAAATATTTCCTTTCCTTATCCATGAACAAGTTCATTCTCCCCTTCTTGAGATGGAGAAATAAGCTATCTTCTTACCCCCGGATGCCCCTGCCGAAACATCACCCTTAAACCCCCGGAGCTTATTTGAACCTAGAATTTAAACGCCACTCCCATCGTCTCAATCCTTATTTGTTGAACTGTGACAATTATGACTGATCCTTCTTTATTAAAACCGGTGTTAGATGCTCTGGAATACCATGTAGTTGAATTTGTACACACCCAAATCTATATGCTTCTTCAATGCTACGCCCTCCTCCTAATGCCTGGTAAAAACCAATAGCGAAGGCGATAGCAGCTTTATCGCCGATTGCTTGGTTCATGCCAATGACATATTTGATGTGTTTGGCGATGGCTTTTGCCTGAATCTCTGCGTAACAAGCGTTCAAAACTACACAATTCACCTGACCACTAAATTGTTCAAACAATGCAGCCAACGCATCAGGCTCGATTGGGTGATTTTTCCCTTCCAGATCCTCAAAGCATAACGCACCAGTAGGTGTGCCGTGACCAGAAAAATGGACAATATACGGCTGTATATCAAGCAAAGCTTGGGATATATCTGATGGGCGAACTGACAATTGTGGCAATAATGTAAAGCGGTCCCGAAATTTAGCCAATTTCAGTTTTTCTTGAATCTCTCGAAATTCTTCACCAAGCCGCAGGCGAGATTCATTAGTGGGATCGGCTGCTAAGAAGAGTATCGAAACCTTATCGGTTTTTTCTTTAATTAGGAAAGCTTGCCTATTTTCGGCATTTATTTTTGTGATATCACTCTTGAAAGCCTCCCATCGTGTTTTCAATTCCTCGGCAAATTCGCTGCAATCGTGCCAGTATACCTGGATATGAAGATCCTTATCAAAATAGCGATCCAGATATTTCTGAGCTTTTTCTTCAAGGGTATCGGAAACATTCCCTGGCACGATCTGCACGGATATGTGCTTTCTATTCTCACTTCTTCCGATGTAGTCATCAAGAATCCTGCAAAGAACACGGAAATCCCAATCAGTTACCTTGTAGCCTATAAGAAGAAGAGATGTGCCTCCAAATGCTTCCTGAATACGCGGCGGAAGCAGGTTTTGATCCTTTGAAACGGCAACAAGGAAGTCCAGATAGTTGTCCTCTGTTAGAACCAGTGACTCTGGTCTTTTATACCATCCATGGAGGTGATATACTAAAGGTTTGTCCGGAGTGGGATCGAAGTCTGATGACGTTGGTTTGCGTTGCCTGAGTTCTTCATTCCACAGACATATTTCCTGGGTTGGTGCTTTGCCACGGCTTTTAAGAGCTTGCACCATAAGGTCATCGTAAGTTGTGGTAATATAAACTGGCAGTGGGAGATAGGCTAATACTCCGTGAATTTCATTACGAGCTTCAAAATATGTTGGTGTGACTTCTTCTGACAGTTCAGTGATTCTATTACAAATCTCATCCCTTGGAAACATCTCGTCTTGGGTCACAGCCACAAACTGAGCCACCCGTGTCAAGTCGTCCGAGTCTTCCATTGGGTAGTCGTACTCTTCTGCCCATTCATTTGCAATCTGGGAAATAACAGAAATCTTTTCAGAACAGGCCCCAGATCCAAGAAAAGGAGTACACTTTCCATACTTGATTCTCTTAAGAAGAATGTCCCAATCCTTCTCTTCCAGCATTGTTGGCACTACTAACACCCCCCAAGAAGTTAAATTCTCTTCTCAATTTTTCTCGTGTTTATTTTCCCCACTCACCTTTCTTTCCACTCACCTGCTGTCTTGAAAGCAAATTAAAAATCAGGACACAGAATGGAAATGTTTTCAACTCCACAATTTCTCAACTTTTCCAGGTCAAAGTCACGTTAAAATTAGCGCCCGTACCCGCTGCTATAAACATACCGGCTTTTAAATCCATTGAAATGCCAAAAGAAACTTTAACTTCTTCCGGTTGCTTACTGAGATCTTTTAACCGATTCAATACAGTATTAGCAACAGGCTTTACAATACCAAGCGATTCTTCAAATGTCTGATTTGTGATATTTACTATCTCACGAGATGTAGATGAACGTGAAACACGAGTTATTTCCCCTTCAACTTCAGCCTCTTCTGCTTCTATTAATACAGTACTACCATCTTCCAGAGTTAATTTTACAAGGCGTTTCATAAAAAATCACAGTTCTAAATATTTATTATTAAAGTGGTATTTTTATTGAATAATAAAAGGATATTTACTAATATAGGGAAAATAAGTATTGAACTAATGAGAAAAAGAAGTCAGAAATACAGATAAAAGAATAGTTATATACAATCTCATGCGTCATCGGTTAAGGAATCTATTAATGTTAAAAAAATGACTACTGCAATCATCTATGCATATCGATTTCAATTTCTAGGTTTACAGAAGCGGCAACAAAAATAACGCATTTCGTATAGATTGTATCTTAACCAAATACAAATCAAATTGCATGCGGCCACCCCACCCTAAAGGATGGGGTATGCTTCGGGCCGCCCGCCCGGTTTCTTGGGAAGAGTTTAGTATCTTTAACAAAGTTTCCCCAATATAGAGTTGCATTCCCACTCTTGTAACCATGATACCAAGAAACCTCACTTTACAAAGAAGCAACGGTACAGAGGTTTAAACGAAACCAAAAAGAGGCGAGGGTTCACTTCATCCCCGACATAAAGGACAGGATATTCGTGACCCTCTGCGCTCCCGATGTAATGAAAAGATATCTATGCCAATAAACTCTAAATTCCAGTCCTTCTGACCCACTAAGTGGAAAACTTACTGGCAATTCCAAAATAATTTATGTAATAATCACTATAAAAAGGATAAATCAGTTCAAGCTCTCTCAGCACAGGTTTTTTCTGCAAGAAATTCTATTTTTTATCCTTGAGCTTTCCCAGTACTCCGAAGAAATCAAATTTGTTTTCAGAAGTTTTGCCTTCATTTTTGTTCTTTTCCATTTCAAATCTTCTATCTATAATATATTCTCCAATCGGATTGACAAAACCCAGCAGAATTCCTAGCCCTGTAAAAATATAGATCACAGTAAAAATTTTCCCCAAATCCGTTTTAGGGGCAAAGTCCCCATAACCCACAGTTGCCAGGGTGATAACCGAAAAATAGAAAGAGTCAAGCCATCTCCAACCTTCGACCCTATGGTAAAAGACAGTGCCCCCTGCGAGAGTTATCAAAGTTAAATAAAGGAGGGACCTGAACTTAGGATCTTTAAGCAGCGTTTTTAGTGTCTTTAGAAACATAAAGAATGTATAAAGAAAAGGAATCATTATCTTTCCCTCCAAACGTATTTTTCTTCTGAGATTAAAACGAAATTTGTGAAAGCTGTAAATTCGGACTTACTGAGAGCTGATACCATTAACTAATACCGCTGTTAGAAACGTGGGCTTTCGATCCGGTCCCATTTTCTGAAGCTCTGTCCGAGCAGGTAGAGGGCAAGAGGCACCAGCAGGAGGTTTACAAGCACATAGTACGGACCAAACATTGAGAGGATAACGTTCACCAGCAGGAGCGGCATGACTGAGAGCGTGTATACAGCGAAAGTCCTGCCGTTATAGAGATTTATGGAAGGAGAAAGCCCTGTTAGGTAAATAAGTATTGAAACCATGTAAAGCGAAATTGAGAGGAAAAGCAGCAGCGTTGGCAGCAGAAATGCAGGGTCTTTTTTAAGGGTGAGCAGGATCAGAAGTATAAACGGAACAAGATTCAGGAAAAGGTAACTGTTGAGTTTGTTCCTTATCATGTCCGAAACTTTCAGGGGAAAGAAAGCATACGAGGTAAAGATATCGTATTCTGTAAGCCAGTTATACATTGAAGAGGAAAGTACTCCCAGAACAAGGGAAATCAGAATTAGAATATTTAAAGCCGGGAGAACCTTTCCCAAGGCTGAAAGAAGCATCCAGATAAGAGCCGCAGGCAGCAGGAACGAGAAGATTAACTTTCCGAATCCTCCCTCACTCCTTTTCAGGTCAAGGAAATCCTTTGCGACGAAAGCTGCATACCTGTATGAACCAAACTTCCCGCAAAGCCTGGAAAATGAGTTTGGGAAGCTCTTTTTCGCCTGGGGGAAGTCCACCTTCAGGAAAAACAGGGATAAAGCCGAAGGAATGATTATAAGCCCAGAGGAAAGCAGAAACTGGCTTTTTGAGGAAAGCAGGAAAAAAGAGAGGCTTGGCAGGCTATAAAATATTCCTGAATCCAGATTTCCAGAAATAGAAAGCAGGAAAACGCAGCCAGCCAGCAAACCCAAAGTCAGCAGCTTTCCGGAATGGGCATAAATAGTAGATAAGAAAAATACCAGGGAAAGCCCGATCATAAAGGAAAGAGAAAGGGTCAGGAGAAGGAAGAGAAGGGTAAAAGGAAAATGGAAGTTTCCTGCCGGGATAAGGGCTGCAGCAAGCGCAAAACCTGCAACGAAAGGCAGCACATAGAGGGCAAAGTAATATACGACATCTTTTACAAGGAAGTTTGCAAAGATTAATCTCTCGGAAACAGGAAGCGTCCTTGAAGAATATGCTATCATGCTTGCCTGCCCGAAACGCCGGTTCATAAACTCCCTGCCCATAAGCCCGAAAGCTCCTACCATGCTTCCCAGAAGCAAAAAAAAGTAATGCATCCCGAGCGCAATCTGGGCATAGGTAAAGATTTCCCTAAAAATTGGCAGAACCAGGCTTACGAAGAAGGTGAAGAGAAAGATAAAGACCGGAAAGAGAGAAAAACCATTGTTTCCGAAAAGATTTGAATGCATTCGCCATTCTTCTTTAAGCATGCTTTTAAAGATATCAAACATAAAATCCCTGCCAGTTTTAGTCTCGCTTTTGTGCTATTTTTACACTCATTTTTGTCACTTTTACTTATATTTCCAGGCAATTTTTATTTTTAGGCAATTTCTACCCTTACCTTTGTTCCAGCTTGCGGATTATACATAATAAGAGAATCTCACACCCCTATTCTGTTATGCATATTGTGCAGGTATGCTCAGACCGGTGCCAGAATTCCCTGGTCTGCTTACTAAATCCAGAAAGAAATCTTCAAAGTTTCTTCTCTGAAGGGTAGGATCGTCCAGGCGGCCTGTATAGACCAGTTTTCCTTTGTAAATGATCCCAATACTGGTACAGATCTGTTTTGCAATCTCGAGGATATGTGTCGAAATAAAAACTGTTCCTCCGTTTTTCACATAGCCTGCGAGAAAATCCTTTACTTTTCTCTGAATTACAGGATCCAGGTTGATTAGAGGCTCATCGATAATTGCGAGTTCCGGTTCATGCAGGAAAGCCTGGGCAAACATCAATTTTTGTCTTGTACCTCTTGAGAGGTCTTTGCATAGTGAATTTTTCTGGTCTCCGAAATCCAGGAATTCGAACCATTTTTCACAGGTTTTCTCATAGCTTTCCATTTTCCGGATCTTTGCAACGAAGTAGAGGTATTCTTCTGCTGTCAAAAAACTTGGTGGGGTTTCCTGCTCAGGAACAATGCCTGCAAGTTCGCGTACTCGAATCGGGTCTTCAAGTACATCCACGCCGTGTACCCTAACTGAGCCGGAGGTTGGTTTTATCTGGCCTGTAAGCATCCTGATCATAGTTGTTTTTCCTGACCCGTTAGGACCCAGAAGCCCAAAAAGCTCACCTTTTCCAATCGAAAAGGAAATGTCATTTACTGCCTTTGTACTTCCGTAGAATTTAAAAATATTTCTTACTTCAATCATCTTTAAGTCTCCTGAAAGCCCGTTATTTACAGGCAAATGAAGGTACAATGCCAGTCATAGAGTAAATTAGGCTAAATTAAATAAATTATATCAAATTAAACTAAACATGAACAAATTAGACTAATTTGGAATATTAATAGATATATTAGAGTAAATAAAAGTAAATTGGGCTAAATATATACATATATCGTTTAATTTATGTTTAGTCTAATTTGGACTAATCAGATTGATTAGACTAAATTGGACTAAATAATAAAGATAATTCTAAATTAAATTGCAGAGTAGGTCAAGAGTCAGTAATTTTTCCCAGAAAGCATCAGATTGAACAAGGATTAAGATTGAACCTTTAACATTCATTAGATAATTTTTTAGTTTTGCTCATTTAATTAAAATTTTCAATGTTAAAGAGTATTCTGCAAAAATATATAAAAGAGTTTCGTACACTACTTTCTAATCAAAAATCCGGTTTAAAATTATTATTTGGATTCTACCAAGATTTCGTTTTCAACCAGAACGCGAAAATGTTATGAAAGGGCTTGTTACAAGCCCGTGGATAAAGTAAAATTATAAGAATTTATCAGAGTCTTAATTAATAATATTTAAAATTATATAAGATGATTTCTGTTACATAAAAATGACTTTTTCCTTTTCCCGGCTTTTCTTTCTCAGGCCCGCACTCTTAACTTAGAAGAACTTCCCGAAGAAAATCCCTCGCTTACCGGGCTCAAAGCATTAAGTTCACTTGCAGTCTCGTTTAGAGAAAGCATAAAGTCCGTTCTGATCCTGAAAATGAGCTCTTCAGGTTCTACGCAGCAAAATAGAGTAGGCTCACCCTCAATTATCCAGACATATCCTTTTTTCTCCATTCCCCTGAGAATTCTATAGATTTTGGGCCTTGGGACTCCGGCATTTTCTGCAATTTCACTGGCTCGTGCCTGCTTAAGACGGACAAGTACTGCGTAGATTTTAGCTTCGTTTCCGGTAAAACCCAGCTTTTGAAGATTTTCTACAATTTTAAGAGCCACTTTATTTTCCTCCTTTTACCCAATTCTCTAGTTAAATTCATCTAACTTGTTGGCTGGCAGCCTTTCTTAAGATCCTCACCATTGTCTCAAGACTCTTAACATAATCTTCTGTATCCTTTTCATCTACAAGCTTAAGCAGCTCATCGATAATCTGGTTAGAATAGTTATAGCACTCCAATCCTTTTTCAGTCAGAGAAACGAGTACTTTCCTTCGATCTTCAGGGTCAGTTTTTCGAAAAACCATCCCTTTTTTCTCCAAATCATCTACCATTCGGGTGAGGCTGCTTTTATCCATACCTGTGTACTTCCCTATGGTTGAGGGCATGATTTCACCTTCCATGCCTATGATCTTGATTACTACAGGCTGATTCTTGCTTAGATTCTTAAATTTGCTACTGATTTTCTTCTGAAAAGTCTGTTCAAAAATCAAGTTATCAAGAGCATCTCTTTCCATCATCAGAAGAATTATTTTCTTCAGCGTTGCTTCGTCCATTTTTTCCACTGTTCCTCTTCATATCTGATTATATAATCATAAACATATTTTTGAAGTAAATAATTTCCGAATGTATAATGAATCATAAAATAATATTGATTTTTCAATTATATGAAATTAAATAATTGAAAAATCAATAGTTGATAAATCAACAATGCTATAAACATATTTAAGCTTCACGGTTTACCTGCACACAAAAATGATTAAGATGCAAAAACTGATTGCTTCAGTTCTATATATAAAAAATTAAATTGTATGTCATTTGAACTCAAAAACTCGTTAACGAAAAGCTAATTAGAAGAAAAGGCTTCAGAAACCACTTAAAGCATAAAATAGGAAGCTAGATTTCCAGAAATTAATTTTTTGGAAAATGAGTTTTCACAAAATGAAATACGATTAAAAGGTTTAAAATAGAATCAGGCTAAAGACTTAAACTTGGCTGCAAAATTAATTTTACTCTGAACTTGTCCCACTATCACCCTCTGCCTTGGAGGCCTATCCCTGAAAGAAAAGCTTCTTGAGATCAAATCTGCATTTATGGCCTATTTTAAAGAGCGGGAAGCCGAGATCAATGGTTCTCTCCTTGCCGTGTTGTCCGGGGAAAACCTCCTCTTCCTCGGTCCGCCTGGAACGGCAAAAACCCAGCTTGCGAAAAGTATCTGCCAGTTAATCGAAGGCGGAAATTTCTTCAATTATCTCCTGACAAGTTTTTCCACCCCTGAAGAGCTCTTTGGTCCGCTTTCCTTAAAAGCCCTGGAAGAAGATGAATTCCGCCGGAAAATTAACGGCTGCCTCCCGACTGCTCATGTTGCTTTGTTGGACGAGATTTTTAAAGCAAGCAGTGCGATCCTTAACAGCCTCCTGACCATTCTCAATGAGCACAAATACCATAACGGGAGAGAGCTTGTAGATGTACCACTGCTCTCGGTTTTCGGGGCATCTAATGAGTTTCCTGATGAAAACGAGAGTCTTGAAGCCCTTTATGACCGCTTTTTATTCAGGTACAGTCTCGCATATATTCAGGACGAAGGGAATTTCCGGGACCTCCTTTTCAGGAGCCATGACGAGTTCGAACCTGCTGCAAGTCTCATTATTTCTGCAATATACGAACTTCGGGCACGTGCAAAAGATCTGCCTGTTGACCCTGACGTTGAGGTCATTATAACTGAGCTTCGAAAAAACCTCCAGCTTCAGGAGATTGAAATCTCGGACCGGCGCTGGAAGAAAATTATTGAGGTGCTTAGGGTTGCGGCTTGCAGTAGCGAGTGCCCGACTGTGGACAGGACAATGGTGCTCCTGCTTCAGCACATGCTCTGGAACCTTCCCGAAGAGCGGGAAACCATAAGGAAAACCGTCTTTGAGTTCGCAATCTCAGGTGGTATTAATACGGAAAAACTGCGTCAGGAAGCCGAAGACCTTCAGACTGTAGTAAGCATTGCCCTGAAAAACGAACTTCCTGTAAAGATTGTCTGCGACAGCTGCGGAGAAGAATTCCGGCTGAGGCAGGAAATTGAAACTCACCATATTTCCCACCCGAATCACAGCTATACGCTTAAAATGGAAGGATCTTCAAGGATCTATCCTTATGACAACCTTGTGAGAGAAATTGATTCGCTCCAGGAATCGGCTGGAGAAGCGAGCACACTGCCCCAGGTCCAGAAAGAAATTTTTGAAAAAGAATTGGAAGCCCTGGCCGATCGTCTGGAACGCGTAAAATACAGGCTTGAAGCCGAAAGGGAACTTCTCAAAAACCTGATGGATACGAATATCTGGCTCTCGACGCTTGACAGAAACGAAGCTCTCCTCCTGCACGATACCCGAAGTATCGAATTATCCGAGCTCAATGACCTTATCTCAAAAAGCCGGTCAATGCTCGGACTGCAGAACAGACAGAGGCAACCTGAACCGCAGCCTGCAAAAGGAGCAGGAAAAAGAGAAATGGAAAAAATTTCCATATCCGATTCGGGCAGCAATGTTAATAGTTTTATGAAAGGTCTTAGCTCCCGATTTAAGCTCAGATAATGAGTCCATACCAAAATCAATTCTATTCCCAAATCGTTAAATTTTGAGGACTATTTTTAATGGCCAGAAACTCGACTGGTTATTCAGAATGCAAAATTCAGAAGACTATTTTAGAGTTTTGGAAACAATTCAATGAGGCTAATTAGGGCTCTTTGCTTATGGGTTGAAGCATTTTTCTGTAAGTTGCATTAAAATACTTTCTTTAATATTATAATATAGTAGTCAAAAAAAATCTCTGAATTGAATAAATATATCCTCAAAAAATGATTAATTTTTTAAAGTCTATTAAGCTTTATTTGCCCAATTAAATATAGTATCAGTCCTTTCTCAACTAAGGTATATTCATTAAACAATTTATTTGCTATTTAGATAGATCCTTCAAAAGATGATTAGTTTTTTAAGGACCATTAAAGCTTATTTACCCAATTAAACGTAGTGCCAGTCTCTCCCCAATTAATGTACATTTATTAAACAATTTATTTATTATTTAGAGGGCTTAAGCGCTCCAATTAATTGATTAAACATCGTTTTTTCCTCACTTTTATCATTTAACTTCTTCTGGATGAAAATGGCATCATACGCCTTAACTATAAATAATCATAAATTGTGAGCAAATAAAGGTTACATCTTGGCAATTTATCAATTTTAAAGATTATTATAAATTATTTCTCTAAAAAATGATATTTAGAGTGCACATTTTTAAAGATTATTATAAATTATTTCTCTAAAAAATGATATTTAGAGTGCACATTTTTTGGGGAAATCCTATATGCATATCTATTGCCCAAAATAAGCACTCTATGTCCTTAGTTTTAACGCTTATTTGGGAGGATCCTACATTTTACAGTACTGTTATTTCCTTCTCCCTCTCTTCCTTTATCCCTCTCTTCCTTTATCCCTCTCTTCCTATATCCCCCTCTTCCTTTTATTTTTACTGCGTATGTTCCGAGATCCAATTTCCTATAATTTCCAGAGCAGCCGGAGAAATTGTTTCTTCGATTTTTGCGTATTCTGAGGGAGACCCTGTTTTAGCGGTCTGGAATAAATGGTTAAGGCCTGGTAGCTCTTTAACTGTATAGTCTTTATTGCCACCTGCTTTGAGAGCTTCATCTATGGCTCTGAGGTTTTCTTCAGGTGGAACCTGAAGGTCTTTTTCGCCGGTTATTGCAAGGACCGGGCACTTTACCTTCATCAAGGTAGGGGCGGGGTCGTATGTCAGGAAAAAGCGCAGCCAGGGCGAGATCAGATTCTGGACCTGAGCATTAACCCGAGCGTCAAGGTCATCTTCAGAGTAACCTGAATTCTTTTTCTCCTCTTCGCTCATGTTTTCCACCTCATTAATTATAAGTTTGCGAAGTTTTTCTGCGGCTATAGTTTCATTTTGTTCTTCTTTTATCACAGAGTACATGCTTTTCATAAGCGCATCATTCCGGGCTATAGTTTCATTGTCTACCCCTTCTGCCCTGTAAATCAGGTCATTCTGGAGGTACGAAATCTCTTCCCCGGTAATTCCCTGACCAGCCATGAGTACAATGAATGCGATATCTGGAGACTTTACTGCTACCATAGGTGCAATTAGCCCTCCTTCACTGTGTCCAATAAGTCCTATTCGGCTTGGATCTATCTCTTTGCGATTTTTGAGGTATTCAACTCCTGTGAGTACATCCTCAGCAAAGTCCTCAGTTGTAGCCTGTGAAACGTTTCCAGTCGAACCTCCAATACCTCGATCATCGACCCGAAGCACCGCAATTCCCTGGCGTGTCAGATAGTCCGAAAGTACAAGGAACGGGCGATGCCCCGCAATTTCCTCATTACGATTTTGCTGGCCTGAGCCTGTTATGAGTATGACTGCCGGGAAAGGCCCCTCTGACCGGGGAAGAGTTAACGTTCCTGCCAGTTTCACTCCTGCTTCTTTGTTTTCATAAACAACTTCCTCTTCAGTATATGGATAAGGCTTTACAGGGTCTTGCTCTCGGTGTGTATCAGGAGTCTTCTCAATTCTGTTAAGCACAAGCGGAAAAGCTGATCCTGCCTGTTTCCATTCTCCTTCTATTGTTTTGTTATTCTCCTGATATATCCCTTCAAAACTTCCACCTATGGATTTTACTCCAAGGTTCAAGTTACCGTCTTTATAACTAGCGCTTTCAACAGGTATGCTGCTTATTCCCTGATCAGGGCTGTCCATGCTGGCGTTGATAGATCCATCAGGATTAGTAGAAATATTGAACACAATTCTTAACTCCAACCCACCTGGGACTGTTAAATTTCCCATCCAGATGCCTTCTATATCCTTGAGATCTCCAGCACTCTCATTTTTTGTGTCATTTAGTTGTGAACTCTCTTGGTGTGACCCATCTGACTGCGAACTGCATCCAAGGCCCGCTATAGTAATGCTTAATAAGAATACGCAAATTACGATTTTACTTTTCATGATACCTTTTCTCTCACATTTTTTCATTTGTCTTTTTATCTTTTGAATTTATTTTTAAACTTTTTGGTTTGTACTTTAATAATTATTAACTAGTGATTAAAATCCTAGTTGTTACAGCTTCAACTAACTTAATATGTTTATAATCGAAGCAGCTCAGTAAATTGAAGTAATCATAAATGAAATAATGTTTTTTAATAAAATATAAAAAGAATATAAAATAAAAAGAATAAATTAAACGAACATAAAATAAATTAAAAATTTTGAAAAAATAATTTTTAGAAAAAGGAATTTTTGGAAAAACTTTGTGGAAAGGTTTAAAATATGCTGCAAAACTTTCTCTGGGAAAACAGAAAGATTATTCTAAGAAATACTAACTGCAGCAAGGTCCGGTTTTAGGGTTACTAATTGTATACAGTTTCCGGATTCATTTGAAAGGATTATTTAAGAAAGATTACCTAACAGAGGTCATTTAACAGCATAGATTATTTCACAGGAATAACAAAGGAAAAGTTTTTCAGGCTTCAAGCTCATGAAATTCCTGATCTTTCAGTTCTTTTTTCCTTATACTTTCTCTAAGCAGGTCGAGCACTTCTTCATCCGAAACATCGTACCATCTCTCGTAAGCCTGGGCAACAGCCTTGAAATAGGCAGGAGTCTCAAGCACCACAAGCTCATCTACCTTTTCTTTAAGCTCTTCTGCAACCTCTCTACCTGCTACAGGCACTGCAACCACGATTTTTCCGGCTTTCCTGTTTTTACAAAGCTCAATGGCTGCTCGCATTGTAGAGCCCATTGCAATGCCGTCATCAATAAGAATTACGTTTCTTCCCGCAAGCTCGAGCAGGGGATTTCCTCCTCTGAGAGCTTTTATCCGCCTTTCAATCTCAGCGATTTGCTCCTTTTTTATCCGTTCAATGGTTTCTCCTGAAAGCCAGTAATGTGCATTTTCTAAAATAAATGTGCTCCCGTTCTCTGCTATTGCCCCGAATCCTGCTTCAGGATTGTCCGGAAAAGGCAGTTTTCTTGCAATAATGAGAGAAAAATCGGCATTCAGCTTCGCTGCAACCTGCAGTCCAACTTCTACCCCTCCGCGTGGAATAGCAAGAATAATCGGATTTTTTGTCCTGTACTTTTCAAGAGCTTTTGCAAGCTTTTCCCCTGCATCTTTACGGTTTTTGAACATAACTCCACCTCCTATTCAAAAATTACCCCTATTTTCGTATAAACGTCAAAGCAAATTATTCTTAAAAAATTATTTTTATAATGTACAAATATCAAAATCAAACTATCCTCATAGGCCGCCTGTAAACTTCGACTGAAGAGCCTGAAGGAAGGGTCGTTTCTGGTAAACAAAGTTCCAGCACCTTTTTTGCAACATCTTCAGGTTTGAGAACAGGCTCATCGGTATGCAGTGAACGGTACATGCTGGTATCCACGCTTGCAGGGCAAACCGCATATATCTGAACCCCGCCTCCTACTTCGTAAGCAAGAGACTCTGTAAAACCAATTACTGCAAATTTTGAAGCGCAGTATATCGAAAGCTTCGGTATGCCATGCTTTCCTGCTCCTGAAGATATATTTACGATTCTGCCTTCACCCCTTTTAAGCAGATGGGGAAGAGCATACTTTGCGCAGAAAAACATACCTTTCACATTTGTATCCATAATCTCATTGTATTCTTCGGTTGAAGTCTCCACAAGATATTTCCTATATGCAATTCCTGCATTGTTTACGAGGATATCAATTCTTCCAAAAGCATTCACTGCCTTTGAAACCATACCAATGACCTCCTCTTCTTTTCGAATGTCAGTCTTTATCGCAAGAGCCTTTCTACCTTCCCTTTCCACCAACCTGGCAGTTTCTCGAATTTCTCTTTCGGTTCTTGCGACAATTACAATATTGGCTCCTTCTCCTGCCAGTGACAGGCAGATGGCCCTGCCAATTCCTCTTCCCCCACCGGTTACAATGGCTGTCTGGCCTCTCAATCTCATAGCAGTCACTTTAACAGTCATTTAATTAATTATCAAGCAGGATAACGATATAATTTTGGAAGCAATATTTCTGAACTGCATCAAGAGCTATCTATCTCTTAAAAGGAAAAGGGAATACTGGCAAAAGGTGCTAAGAAGACCTGGCAAAAAGATAATGTAGATATTATAAGTCTGCCAGAACTGCTCTCTAATTGCCAGAGATTACCCTTCGGGTTTCAATCATTAAAGCTGAGGGATTGGAGGAACCTGTATCTCAATTATCTTACCCGATGTAACTTTTGAATCAGGCGAGGCAAGTTCCAGCACCTTTTCCGCAATATGCTCGGGTTTGAGTGGGGGCCTGTCTGAATAGATCGACCTGTACATATCCGTATCTACAGCGCCCGGGCAGACCGAATAGACTTTTATTTCTCCTTCAAGCTCGGCTGCAACGGACTCCGTCATGCCATTTACCCCAAACTTTGAGGCACAGTATACGGAAAAATCCGGAAGCCCATGCAATCCTCCTACTGAGGATATATTGATGATTTTTCCATTTTTGCTCTCTCTGAGATATGGAATCGCATACTTTGTGCAGAGAAAGACTCCTTTTAAGTTGGTATCCATGATTTTTTCATACTCTTGAAGGGTGGTCTCTTCCAACCTCTTCTTGTAGGCCACTCCCGCATTGTTGATAAGAATATCAAGCCTGCCGCATTTGTCAATTGTCATTGAAACCAGGCGTCTTACATCCTCTTCACTCCGCACGTCAGCCCGGATAGCGAGGGCTTTACTGCCCATTGCTTTTAATTTATCCATTGTATCTTTTATTTCATTCTCGTTTCTTGCTGTAATGATAACATTTGCTCCCTCTTTTGCCAGAGCAAGGCAGATAGCTCTTCCTATCCCCCTGCTCCCCCCGGTTACAAGAGCTGTTTGGCCTGCTAAACTCATTGCTACCCCTTTTATCCGTTTATTTTTATCTAATTATTTTTTATTAAATAAAAGATAAAATGTAGAAAAAAGGGATATATTTTTGGAAATTAAGTTTCTGAATAAAGGTTCTTCTCGCGAGAATGAGCTTTTTGTTATTCTCAATTTCTTAGGTTGTCAGCCTTTTATTTAGAATTCTGGTGCGAATTCAGGCAGATGAATAATATTTCGTTTTGGGTTGTACCACTCTTGATGTGCGTAAAGCCTACACACTTCGATGTACCACATGTAGGTGATGAGTAATATGTCAAAAAAGCGTGCGATGCTTGCCCTTTGGAATGGTATTGAGTAGTGTTTCTTATTCATGCGGCGTAAGAATTCTAACATCCTTAACATAGAGGTGGAGATCTTCAGGGTCTTTCTGGTACCCTGACACTGCATATCTGTTTTCCATTAATACTCACTGTATAGCTTTATTGAAACCGATGAAGCAAGCTTAATGCATGTCACATTTTGTTCGAACAGTGCATATGAGATTATGTGAAGATCTCCCCATCAGCCCTGAGAAGATGGAAGAAGCTTTGAAGTTAATCCAGATTTGACGAGTCGAGTATAAGAAGAATTTATGAATACACTGAATATATAACAATCCTCATGTTTGTGTCATCTATATCCCTTTCTGGTTGTGCAGACGTCGGAAATGGTACACTAAATAAGAATGAAATATCTATAGTGTGTATGGGTGATTCCATCACATACGGTTTTTGTGGAAACGGAACTTCATATCCTGCAATATTGCAATCACGATTGTCTGGAGCAGTAATATACAACGCTGGTGAGTGCGGAGATCAGACTTACGAGATGCTAGCTAGGTTTGACAGAGATGTAATATCACACCATCCAAATTTTGTTATAATAATGGGCGGAATCAATGACCTTCTTCTTGGACAGCCTGAACAGTTTATTGAAGGCGATCTGGCTGCAATGTGCAAGAATTCCACACAAAATGGAATTACACCAGCACTTTGCTCAATCACGCCAATGACTTATGTTTCACAGAATTTAAAAATAAAAACAAACAACCTGAACAACTGGATTATATCATATTCAAATGCACAAGGCTATAAAGTGATAGATTTCCACTCTGTGCTGGACGATGGTCATGACAATCTGAGGCAAGAGTACGATTCTGGAGACGGGTGCCATCCAAACGCTCTTGGTTATGTTGCTATGGGAAATTCGATTGACATCAATTTGTTTAAACACTAGAAGTAACTGGTGCCGTCAGCGGTTCGAAAAATGGAAACAGCTGCAAAAATAGTGATCACATCGTAGGACCTATTATATTAACATTTGAGGTCAATACTTTCACATAGCTCAGATGAACCTTTTAACCATTACTCAATATTTCCTTCTGAGGTTGGTTAAAATGGACACATCAGAGAAGTATATCAGAATGTGCTCACTAACGAAGGAAATTCAGCGGAAATGGGTATCCCAATCCGGTGATTTTGTTTATAATCCTGCTTTTGAAAAAGTTGAGGTTTTACTCGATCTTGGAAACAATTCTATTAATTATATCTGGCTACCAAGACAAGATCAACTTCAAGAAATCTGTATCGCATTTTTTATGCATAATCTGAGGATATCGAAATTCGAAGCATTCTTACGATTTTTGGAATGGTACTCTGGACGCCTTAGATATACTTTCGAACATGGACTCAAGAATGGAAACGATTTCATAGACTCAGGAGAAGAACTTTTGTTAAACCGTGCAATGATAATGATGCACTGGAAAAAATGGGACGGAGAAAATTGGGTAAAAGCTTTAGAAGGATATAAATCATCAGGGAAAATTCCCGCAAAAAATTCTAATTACTTCTAGGTTGGATCTAAAAAGGATTAGCGGTAGAGAACGCAGATTCAAAAAAAGATAGTAATTATCGTATTTCAAAATGTTTTCCTGTTATTACAGTATGTCGAAAATTTTTTACCCTAGCAACGCGAAGCATTATTTGATAATCTGACATTCACGTTATACTTTTACTCAAGGTACTGGCGATCAATATAACAGTACTTCCAGTCCTCACCAGGCTCGAAAGATTCGATCACGGGATGCCTAGTTTCTTCAAAGTGCTTTGTTGCGTGTTTATTTTTTGACTGGTCACAGCAGCCCACGTGTCCGCAGGTCAGGCAAATTCTCAGGTGCACCCAGCTATCTCCATTTTTCAGGCACTCTTCACATCCCTTTGAACCTTGTTCTATGTTCTTAATTTTTATCATATTCCTGTGTGTACAGACCATAGTGTTTCCCCCATCTCCTTTTCCTTTTTACTTTTATCTTTATAGCTTTAAAAATAAGCAGTATTGGAATTATGTAACAGTAACCTTGGTAAACCTCCACCTTGCAATAAGAAACATTATTCCCGCAAAAGCCAGGAGAGCCAGGAAGGAAACAAGCATTTCTCCCTGAGTGTAAGTATAACGGAGCCCGATTGACGAGAAATCGCTTCCTATTGCAAAATACCTGATTCCGCTGACAAGGTGTGTGAGTGGGTTGACTGTGGACAGGGTCCGGAGTACTGGAGGAAAGGAATTCGCAGGATAAAGTGCATTGCTCGTGAAAAAGAAAGGCATGGTAAGCAAGGTTATTACGGCCTGCATTCCTTCCGGGCTTTCCATTGTTATTGCTATTGCGGCTGAAAGGAAAAGAAACCCGAGAGAAAATGTCCCTATAAAAAGCATGATCCCAAAGAGTGAGACCAAAATCTGTGCTGCTGTGTAGCCTTCAAAAAACTGGACTCCAAGCAGAAGCCCAAAAACCATGATCACAGTGGCCTGAATAAAGGATTTTGTCATGGCTGAAAGCCCTATCCCTATGATTATATGGATTCGTGGCAGAGGGCTTGAGAGGGTCTCCCGCATGAGCCCCCAATTTTTGTCAAATAGCAGCACTGTCCCCCCAAAAAGACTTGTAAAAAGCGTGGTCATGGCAATAACACCTGCACCTATAAAAGTCAGATAGCCCACAGCCCTCACCCCTGGAATAACTGGCATGGTTGCAGTCAACCTTTCAAAGTTGTTTGACATTGCTACTCCAAAAAAAGCTAGCCAGAGTGCAGGCTGGACAAGGGAAGTAAACAGGAGAGTGCGGAATCGGACAAACCTTAGCATATCCCGCCAGTATATGGTAAGAAAGCCTTTATGCATCTCTTAACGCCCTCCTGATTTTACCACGACGGTTTTTTCGGTTCCGGTATCTCTGAGCTCCCTTCCGGTATAGTGAACAAAAACGTCATCCATTGAAGGCTTTTTGAGGTTTACGGCCCTGATCTTAATTCCCCCGTTCCGAAGTTTATCCATGATCTCAGGCAGCAGGTAGGTACCATCCACATTGACCATGACAATTATTCCTTTTGACTTGTCTCGAATCCCTTTTACAGTACCAAGTTTCCTCAGAATATCTGAAGCTTCCTGGTTATCGCTTGTTTCCAGATATATAACATCCTGTCCAAGTGCATTTTTTAATTCCCAGGGTTTGCCTGTGGCAATTATCTGTCCGTGATCTATAATGCTAATATAATCGCTGAGCTGGTCGGCTTCGTCCATGTAATGAGTTGTCAGGAAAATGGTTGTGCCCTGCCGGTTGATGTCCCGCACGTAATCCCAGATTCTTATCCTTGTCTGAGGGTCAAGCCCAATTGTAGGTTCGTCCATAAAAAGCACTTTCGGGCGGGTCATCAATCCTCTTGCAATCTCAAGCCTGCGTTTCATTCCACCGCTCAGGTACCTTGTCAGGACATCACTCTTTGCTTCAAGCTCGACCAGACTGAGCAATTCATCCACACGCGCCTTCCTTTGAGCTTTTGGCATTGAATAGAGCCTTCCGTGGTATTCCAGAGTCTCCCTCACGGTCATGTCCCTGTCAAGAGTCAACTCCTGAAAGACAATCCCTATCGATTCCCTCACTTTTTCAGGCTCGGTTCTCAAATCATGGCCTGCAATAGTTACTCTTCCTTTCTGCATAGGCAGGAGAGTGATAAGAATATTAATTGCAGTACTCTTCCCAGCCCCATTTGGCCCGAGAAACGAGAAAATTTCCCCTCTCCGGACTACAAAACTAATATTATCGACGGCTTTTACCTCGCCGAAAGAATACTCAAGGTCATTTACCTCTATGATATTGTCTTCCAGAACAAGTACCCCATTTACCTTTTCCCTTAGAAAGATTGAACCTTCAGTGATAAATAGATTTTTTGCTGAAAGGATACTCTTTATGTATTTTCCGGAAAATTAAATTAAAAAAAGTAAGGTCAGTATTAAATTTCAATCAGTCCGAACTATTTTGAATCAATCTTGAGTACATGGACAGATTTTTCCAATATCGTGACCGAATCTTTTGATACCGGAATATCGGATATTATCTCTTGAAAGTGATATATTCCCTCAAATCCGATTTCAGAATCCTTTCAATCTCTTCCCAGTTACTGTCTCTGGTTTCGGTAAACATGTACCCAAAGTAGCCGCGTTTTTCATGATCCGCTTTTCTAAGTTCCAGGGGCTTTTCGAAGTCCGAAAGCAATTTTTCGTAATCAAAAGCCTGTACATCATTCAAATTGAGGTCTTCTGATTTGTTCAACATAACAAGGCAGAAGCTCTTCCCCTCTTTATCTGCAAGAATTTTGTCCCATTCCGGCTCAAGCTGTTCCAAAAAATACCTGTAAGTACTAATCCCATATGCAAAATATGCAATATCAGTCCCGCACAAGCCGGCAAAGCGCATCGGGTTCAATTCAATCGGTTGGATTTTCCTGTCCTCCGCTATTCTAAGTTCTATGTGAAGGGGAAAATTTCTGAGCCCGGCCAGCTTTCCTATCTCCTTTAAAAGATCCTCAATAGCTTCCCTGTAGGTTTCTATAACCGTTTTCGAAGTAAAATACACCCTGTCACTGACATCGTTTTCCGAAGAAAAGATGTGTTTGAAAATATTGAGGACTACAGGCTTTCCCTCGCGATTGAAATAAGCATCAACCGCAAACTCGTCCCCTTCGACATTTCCCTCGATAATGAAATTCTCCACATTCAGGACCTGCGCCGGATAGAGCTCTTTGATCTCTTCAACTTCAGCTTTTATGGACTTCAGTACCGAATCCCATTCCTCGTTGGTGGAAACCTTATGTACACCGAGGCTGAAAAATCCCACAGCAGGCTTTATTATAAACGGTTTTTCGATTTCTTCAACCCGGATCTCGTCAAGCTCTTCAAATTTAGCACTCTTAAAATATAATTCGGGGTAGAGCCTTTCCAGCAATTCCCTGAACTTGACTTTGTTCTTGAAAAGCTCGATTTTCTCAGGCAACCCTGTAAAGCCCAAATTTTCCGAAATCCAGCCAATAGAGTTTTCGGAATTAGAATAAAGAGAAAACTCACCCTTTTCTTTTATTACTTTGATAAACTCAGCTTCTTCAAGAAGCCTCAGCTCTTTTTCAGTCTTCAGTCCGGCTGCCATTTCATTTTTTAAAACAGGAATCTGCAATTCCGCAGCAGTATTTTTCAATAATTCGGAGACGTAGGGGTGGTCGAGAATTAACATTTTTCTAACCTTTCTTATTGTCTTTCAGTTTGAAGCCTGAAGCCAGATAATAAGAGAGGTTGGTAATATTTTTTGTGGAATATATTTGAATGAGCAGTTCATATTCTTTTTATGAGCTAATCCAAAACTCAATCAACGCTGAACAGTACTAAACAACTTATTGTTTTTATAAACCAGTAGAAGAATGCCGATTATTGAAGCTCACTAGAGGGTTCATAATTTTAAATTAAAACTTTTCAGGGAAAACCTCAACTATTTTCATTTTGTTACCAGACATTATAAGTTCGACTTCTCTTGTCATCATTTTAGTAGAGTTATTCCTCCTAGGAGGTATGTAAAGTATCCCATTTTTTATTCCAGAGGCGTTTATATATGTGAATAATTGATCCTTACCGTAATTTAGTAAAGTATCAACAGATTTTGTTGGGTTTTTTATTTCAATCAACAATGAACTTTCACCTTTTCTGACCAAGAAATCTGCATATAACCTGCGTTCTCCATCAATAACCGCGTATTCTGGAATCACTTCAATTTGCTCATCTGCAGAACTTAAGTATGCATTAAGCTTACCCATTAACTCCCTTTCAAAATACTTAGGCATTGTAGCGCCTCTCATTATTGAAGGGGAATCATTAGAAAATGTAATTAAAAGTTGACTGACCTGTTCGACTAGGCTTTTATCTTGAGCTTGTTTTGATGGAACAATTCCTAGTTTTGACAACTCTACTTTTTCTTGATCATATGCTTTCTTCCCTATCATTTGGTCGAGAAGTATATTAAAAAAAGCACATATGTTTACTACAGCAAGGAACGCTTCTTGTTCGGAAAAGTATAATTTGTAATCATGAGTCGATTTATTCCTCCATTCTTCACGATAGTTAGTAAAAAGAGATAACACCCTTTCCTGTAGTATTGCATTTTGTTCAAGATATTGTTCTATTTTGTATGGAGTCAATTTTTCAGGTTGATTACCTGTAAGGACTCTATATGCTTCTTTCAGTGAACCTTCAAAGGCTTGGTTTGATCGATAAACAACATCCGTAAAAAGATAATCTTCTCCTTGTTTTTCTCTCTCAAAGTGACGTTCAGCTGTTTCGAGATGTAAAATAACACTCTTTAGACCTTGGGAAATCTCTGTATCTGAGAAGAAACTACATTTATCATTTATCAATTTCAATAAATCCATGATATCATCTTTTAGCCTGACACTATTTGGTAAAAACTACCTTAAAAATTGAACTTATGCTTTAATGATATTATTTTCAAATTTTTTATATTTCTTATTATAAAGGATATAACTTTTGAATCAGTAAGATAATATAGTATTCTCAGAAGTAGCAGCATATTAAGACTGTGATTTAACTCGACGAAGTCCTTAATTATATAGCTCATAGTATAAGTGAGAGCAATAATATGAAAATCCTTCAAACCCTCTCCCGCCTCTATATAAACGACCTTAACTCAGCCCTTCAATTCTACGGAGAACTCTTAGGCTCCCCCGCAGCCATGCGCTTTGCAATCCCACCAATCGGCCTGGAACTGGCTCAAATAAGATCTATTTTGCTCATAGCCGGCTCGGATGAAGCTCTGAAACCCTTCAGAAGCACGCAAGCTACGTTTCTTGTAGATTCTCTCGATGAATTCAAGGCTTATCTGGAAGAAAAAGGTGCAGAAATTCTCCGGGGTCCGGATAAGGTCCCAACAGGCAGGAATATGACAGTAAAGCATCTCGACGGCTCGGTAATAGAATACGTGGAACATTCAAACTGGCCTGAAAAATAAAAAACAAGCTATGAATTCAAAAATCCTGCTCCAGAGTCAATATTTTAATTTTCTTCACTCGGGCAGGAAAGGTTTTAAACTTATAAATTAACGGAATCTACAACTCATAATCAGGGTTTTATAAATTTGATGGGATCGCCACCAAACTTTACTATCACTGATAATATCACTGATAATGTTACTGTCATTGATTCAGTAATCCAGGAGTTTTCAAGAGGGGGTAATCATGGTAAGCACTAGCTTTACGCGGGATGTTCAGTTTCCACCTTTGCCACTTGAAGAATGGGAAGATACGAAGAATACGCTGCATCTATTCCTGCAAATCGTGGGAAAGGTCAAGCTTGCGCTGTTTCCAAAAATGAACCACTGGTGGCATGCGCCTTTTTATGTTTCCGTGCGTGGGCTCACGACTGGACCTATTCCTTACGAGGACATGACTTTTGAGATGGAATTTAATTTCCGGGACAAGGAACATGTTTTAAGAATAGAAACGAGTGAAGGGGACTTAAAAACCGTGTCTTTAAAAGGGCTTTCGGTTGCCGTATTTTATGACAAGGTATTTTCAAGTTTGAGCGAGCTCGGGATCATGGTAGGCATCAAGCCGGTGCCATATGATATGCCTGGAGTGAGTACCGAACCTTTTCCGTCCGATTATCAGCACACTGCCTATGACGAAGAATATGTGAACCGGTTCTGGAAAATCCTTGTGCAGGTCTCTTCCATTTTTCAGGTTTTCAGGGGCTGGTTTACAGGGAAAAGTTCGCCTGTGCACTTTTTCTGGCATCACGCCGACCTTGCCCTTACTCTGTTTTCAGGCAGGCTTGCTCCGGTAAGAGAAGGGGCAAACCCTGTAGAACTTGAGGCTTCCTCGCATGAAATGATTAGCTTCGGGTTCTGGGCTGGAGACCAGAACATAAGGGAACCGGCTTTTTATGCGTATATGCACCCCCAGCCTGCGGGTTTCATGAATGAGCCGCTAAGCCCGAAAGAAGCTTTCTGGAGTCACCAGGCCGGGCTTGCGCTTCTAAGGTATGAAGATGTCCGAAATGCAGCAGATTCGCCGGAAAAAGCGGTTCTGGACTTTCTTGAAAGCGTGTATCAGGCAGGAGCAAAAAGGGCAAACTGGGATAGTGAGGCTCTCAGGCTTCCGTCATCCGAAAAGCAACTTAAGGAGCAATCAAAGGAAAAAGCTCAAAAGCAGCACAAAGAGCAGGCGGATATTTTGGAAAAGCTGGAAAGGCCGGATATCTGAATTTAAAATTAGAAGATTGAGGGGTGCTTTTGCCCGTTTTTTCCTTCGTGTTTTCTTTAATTTTCCTTTTTCACTCTATATTGAATTTTTAAGAGATTTTTTATTTCATTATAGTCGTTTTTCAACTGGAAACCATGTTTAATCAGTATAAACCATAAAAAACCTGTATTTAAAGCCTGTATCATAAAAAAGTGATTTTTAATCTCTATATGTGTATTAAATGAGTTAAATATAGTTTAATTCATGATTAAAGCTTTAGAAAAACTTATTTTACTAATATAACAGTTTTCAAACTAGGTTTATTATAAGTATATTTATATTTAATCCAGCTAATATTAAAATTATCAATTAACAGGTACCTGCAAAACAGTTAAGTAATTCTTTCCAAAGCCGAGAGGTCAAGTAGAAGTTGCAGGTGCATGAAGATCTTAAGTTAGCGAGTTTAAGGGTTGATTTCAGATTGGTTAGTTTAAGGATTGAATTCAGGTTAGTGAATTTAAGGATTGAGTTCAGGTTAGTGAGTTTAGGATCTGAATTCGAGTTCGTGAGTTCAAAAGTTGGGTTTCTTACTCGAAGTCCGAACATCGCAGGTTTGTAAGATTATCACAGGTTTATAAGCAGAAAATTTAAAAATCAAAGATTTTGGAATAAAACGTTTTCACACTCTCTATATTACTTTTAATTGAACAAATCAGGAGTTAATCTATGATATACAAAAAGTTTGGTAGAGTAAAAAATACTTTTGCTATTTTGCTGGTACTTTGCTTTGTATTGTCAGTAACGGCTTCAGCAGCAAGCGCAGCTGGTAATAGTAAGAATAATGATGGCTACAGCGATGGTTATAAAAAAGGTTATGGAGATGGCGGAGAACAGGGCCAGATAGACTGTAACAAATATGGAAGCAGAGAAGCTCTTTCAAAAATTCCTTCTCCTTCCAATGATAACAGGTGGACCCAAAACTACAAAGACAGTTATAATAGAGGGTACCAAAAAGGATACATCGACGGTTACAATGGAAATAGGTATACATGCCTAAAATAAAGGATAAAAGCTTTTGAATCCAAAATGAAAAGGTTAATTCCTGATACAAAACTATCAGAATAGAGGATTTTATGTAAGAACTCCTGTTTTATTGATCTTATTTAGTAACGCTGTCAGTCTTCCTGTTAAATGATACGGTTTTGCGGTCCATTTGATGATTTTGTTTGTTAATTTTTTAAAATTTATCCACTTTAATAAAAGTGGAAGGTTTAGCAAAGCAGGATCAGAGCACTGTATCGGTTTTATTGTTTTATTTAAATTGAAATAAATAATAAACGATATATTTATTTATCATCTGTACTTACTTAATTGTAGGCTATAGCCATAATAGTCTATAAACATGGGGGAAGGTGCTCAGTGAGCCGGGCTTTAAATTCTATATTTGATTTCTCAGGAGCAATCTTGAAACGTGCTCATAATAGCAAAATTCATTTTAGATATGGGGCGAGTTATTGAAATTATCCGGAAAAACGGACATATATTCAATATTCAAAAAAATTTAGAGATATCTTATGCTCACAACTTTTAGCAGCGGATCCCCATAACCTCGACTTACAACACTAGATTTACTGGGAATACTGGATTAACTGGGAATACTGGATTAACTGGGAATACTGGATTAACTGGGAATACTGGATTAACTGGTAGAGATGATCTTGAGGTTCTACATCCTTTGCACTGCTGCTTTACTAGCTTTAGGGGTATCTCCCACTTCAGGGGTACCTTTCTTAGCAGACAGCAACATCACTGCAACAATCCATGGGGCAACATATGCATGGGATACCTTTGAACCCCTAAATGATACTGTAATTAGTATCAATTCCAATCCTCCTCAATCAGTATTGGCAAAAAACGGCACTTATTCCTTTGAACTCGGACCCGGAGACTACGTCATTACAGCCAGGTATTACCGGAACAACACCATTATTTATTCAAAAGAAACAACTTTGAAGATTGAAGAGGAAGGAAACTATGTCTTCGATCTCCTGCTTTATCCGGTCTCCGGAAATCCGGTAACTGAAGCAGTCGAAGACGAAATAAGTAATGTCAATCCCACCGAAAAAACCAGGACTGACTTTTTTACTGTAAGTTGCCTGCCAGTAGCCTTCATGGTTCTTTTTCTGCTTGGCGGAGGTTATAAACTTTCCAGGAAGTGGAAAAAGATGAAAATAAACAGGTCTCAGGAAGAAAAGCTCAATACATCTGGACTTCTGGCAAATGCCCTTGGTAAAAGCCCTGGTTCTGGAGTGAAGCCGGGTTTCGGAAACCTTGGAGAGGTAGTCTCAGCAAATGAGTTGGTAATAGATTCAGGAGAGCCAGGAATAAAAATTGCAAATAATTCCAAAATTGAGCCTGCTGATTTAAGAGAACTCCCTCTTCCATCTGATTTACGAGAAGTCTTGGATATGATTCGGGGCCACAGAGGTAGAATTACGCAAAAGGATCTCCGCAGCAGGCTGGAGTATTCCGAAGTAAAAATTAGCCTCCTGCTTTCAGAACTGGAAAAGAGAGGATTAATTAAGAAGTTCAAGCACGGACGTGAGAATATTGTAACTTTAACAGATGAGGAGCGCAGGGGAAGCTAACTATACGACCAGCAAAAATGCAACATAATGTAATATAATATGTAATGGTAATAATATGTAATGATAATGTAAAAGAAAAGAGAATCAGGGAGAGTTCACTTTGTTCCTCAGGGTAGAGAACTCATAAATCTCCCCACTTCCTGAGCAGTAAGAACCCTACTGCTCTTGGTCTTACTGCTTTTTAATTAAAACTATTTTTTAATCCAGATCGTTTTCTCTTTAATCCAGATAATTGTTTTTAATCCAAAGAGGTGTATCGCTAAGTAATTACTGTCTTAATTTACAGCCAACTCTGATCATTTGTTTCAGTGTTATCTATTACAATCCTCATGAGATTTGTTGTAACCTCCAAACCATTTCATATACATTTCAGACTGCCAGAAAATTCCCAGTATCTTTTTCATTTCAACACATAACCCACTCCCGAGTTTAATCGAAACTGCTTTTAATCCAGATTGCTGCTTGTTTAATCCAAGGGGTGTATGACGAGATAATTATCGTCTCATATTACAGCCAGTTATCATCTGCTTCCATAGTGGCTGCTATAACTCCTGTAGGACTCGTAATACTCGTAGTAGTAGCTATAGAATTTGTTGTAATAACCGTAGAACGTTTTATAGCTGACAAACCAACTTATATACATTTTATACCATTTTTTGTACTCGTTGCCATGTTTCTTATTGCCCCACTTTCTCTTGTCGTTATCCCACTTTCTCTTGTCGTTGTCCCACTTAATCTTGTCTTTGTTCCACTTAATCCTGTCATGGTTGTCAAATTTGTTCCTGTTGTCGTCCCGCTTGTGCCTGTCATTGTCCCAAGGTGCTGCACTTACTGATGCAACTGTCACTGACAGTACAAAACAGACTGCCAGGAAAATTCCCAGTATCTTTTTCATTTCCAACACGTACCTCACTCCAGAAATTTATTTAACTTTATTATTATTTTTATTTTCTATTTATTCTGTTTATTCTGTTGTTTATTCTGTTAAATTTATTTAACTTTATTATTATTTTTATTTTCTATTTATTCTGTTTATTCTGTTGTTTATTCTGTTATTACTCACTTATTACTCGGCTTTGTTTTATACCTTGAATTACCTGCTTAATTTACCTGTTCTGGTTGTCTTGCCGACTACCTGCGACTTGACAATTCTAAAATTCGCTAGATTAAATATAAATATACTTATACCAAAAAATAGCTTAAAAGGGTTTAATTAATAAAATAACCATTTTAAATGGTTTAATTAATAAAATAAAGGTTTTTAAAATTTAAAAGTTATTTTTATCCATATATAATGTGTTTAATACTTATAAACCGCCTTAACTTCGGGCTTTCAAGGCGAGTTGTTGAAAACTGAGGTACATAAATTTCCCTACATTTTCCAGAATATCTGATCGTATTTGTTTTTCAAATTTGAGCAGCAATTTACTTTATAGTTGTGTCTTCTAAATGCCTTTGCTGATATCAATTAAGCAATTTTACCTTAAATATGGGGTTTTTTTATGAAAAAAGAAACTAAGTGGAAGCTTTTAAAGCAAATATGATTTTATAAACTTTAAATTTAATCTATAATGGGGTCTAGCACATATAACATGAAAAAAGCTCCTTAAAATCCTTATATTTTCAAAAAAAGCGATAAATTTACTTGTTTATTTTTCTAAGCGCAAACATAAAAAATTACTTTACAATTGTTGAAAGCATAAGAACTGTGCGATACGCAGCTTAACTGAAAAACCAATAGCATGAGCTTAAAAACTCTTTATCATTCCTGCTGATCCACTGGATGTGGTAAGGTTCAAGAACCTCAACCCGGTTGCACCAAGCATTTTATGGTTAGGTACGTGCGTTTTCGGATGGATATTCGTGAAAAAAATCTAATAAATCTGGCAGCTTTGGTGAAGAACAGGCTAGCTGATGGTCTTTTAAGGTAAAGTGGTAATTTATTTTTCAGGAACTGGATATTCTCTTCATGTAACGAAAAATGCAAAAACGAATTGCAAAACAGATCCAATACCAGTTTTAAGCCTTTGATTATCTTCCTGGGCATTCCGTTCAGATCGAATTTAAATCTATGTGAAATCACATGACGAAGAAAATGAAAAATGTTCTAACAATACGAGAAAGCAGGTGCATTCTGGACAAAGAATACTGAAAATAAAAGAGATTGAATAATAAAAGAGGTTAAATATGGTATTAATGGGGATTGGGCATCCGGTTATTGGGGAGTTGGGGGGTATGGGGGGTTATTAAAAAGAGTTAAAAGGTCTCTTATGACCTTCCCAGATGCCCAATAGCCTAGAGTACTTCATAATATATAAACTTAAAGATTTAATCGCATATTGGCTAAACATGATCAAATATTGTAAAAAATAAACCGGTGCAAAGTGGGCTCTGATATTAAGGTGGGAACTTTCAATAAAAACCTCAAAATTATAGCAGCTTGTGATGCCAGCTTCAGATTTACGGTCTCCAGATCTAGCGTAATGTTCAGGAGCAATATCCGTATATGATGTGTTGTTTTCAGAAATTAGTGTGAGAAACTGAATCTAAAAGCCGGATATAAATCATTTTTAATTTAAAATCTTAATAATCAACGGTTTTAAGGATGAGACATCATCCACTGCTGTGTTCCAGATGGCTTCAAGATCAAGACCAAAATCGCCGGACCATTTTGTCGCGCAATCCGGACATTTCTCTCCATGGAATCTCTGGATGTTTTATTTTTAAAGGGCTACCCGAAAGCATACCTCATCCTTTAGGGTAGGGTGACCGCTCGCAAGTTGATTTTACTCGAATTCAACCCACATTACAACCATACTTTCTTCTGATATTAGAGTTCTGTTTTTATGGAATCTTACTTCCTCTTGATATTGGATTTTTACTTCCGTTTGAAATTATATTTTTATTTCTTTCATGTTGCAATAGTACTTTCTGAACGTCTATCTGAAAAATTCGGTTCTTCACAAAAAATATGAAGTATACCTGTTATATACTAAAAAGGAAAGAAATCTGCAACAGGCAGAAACTTATCCCATAAACATAAAATACAGCTAAAGGGGGGTTAGCTTGAAGTTTGAACGAATTAAATCGGAAGGGTTGGCTCATCTTTCTTATTTCATTGGCTCGGAAGATGAAGCCATAGTGATCGACCCTCGAAGAGACTGTCAGGTCTATGCCGAGCTTGCCAGAAGAGAAGGTATGAATATAAAATATATTTTTGAAACCCACAGAAATGAGGACTACATAATCGGTTCCCTGGAACTGAAGAAGCTTACAGGTGCAGAGATTTATCACGGTCATGGAGTGAATTTCAAATATGGAAACTATTTGAATGAAGGCAAGGAGTTCGATTTTGGATCAATGAAGCTGATGGCTTTACATACTCCAGGCCACACCGACGAGAGTATGTCCTATGCCCTGACAGACCTTGATACAGGAAAAGAGCCAGTAATGGTTTTTACAGGAGATGCCCTGTTCGTAGGCGATACCGGAAGAACCGATCTGTATGGTCCGGAGGAAGCTCCAAGGCTGGCAGCAAATCTCTATGACAGCATATTTAACAAAATCCTTCCCCTGGGAGATGGAGTAATACTATGTCCTGCGCATGGTGCAGGCTCGGTTTGTGGGGGAGCTATCGCCAAAAGGGACTACAGTACGCTCGGACTTGAGCGTATCCAGAATCCTGCTCTGCAGAAGACAAAAAAGGAAGAGTTTATCAAGTTCAAACTTGAAGAGCAGCTTGAGTTTCCTCCTTACTTCATGAAAATGGAACAGTACAACCTGCAGGGCCCTCCTCTGCTGCAGGATCTGCCAGTTCCAAAACTGTTTTCACCTGAGGAGTTCAGGGTAGAAATGGAAAAAGGGGCAGTGGTCGTGGATACGCGCATGCCACATTCTTTTGGAGGAGCGCATATAAGAAACTCCTATAGCATCTGGCTCGGAGGAGTACCTTCATTTGCCGGCTGGTTGCTTCCTTATAATAAACCTATACTCGTCGTGCTAGAAGAAAAAGAACATCTTGAAACCGCTGCAAGGTATCTGATCCGTCTGGGTTATGACAATATAGCGGGTTTTTTGAAAGGCGGAATTGCAGCCTGGTATATGAAAGCCTTACCAGTAGACGGATTTAATTTTATCTCTGTCCATGATCTGAAGAATGAACTGGAGAAGCACGAGGAAATGACACTACTTGATGTAAGGAAGAAGAAAGAATGGGCTGAGGGACACATTCAGGGAGCTAAACATATATACATTGGGGAGCTTGAGGAAAATCTGGATCAGGTCCCGAAGGATTCTCGGGTAATTGTTTATTGTGACAGTTCCAGGCGTTCCAGTATAGCAGCTTCGATTTTGAAAAAGCACGGCTATAATAACGTATATAATGTGCTTGGCAGCATGACTGCATGGAAGAATGCCGGATATGGCACAGTAAAATGACCTTATTTTTTGCTCTAATCCACACTCAGAAAAGGAATTTAGAAATCTTTATATTCTCTTTCTTTTTTTAATCTACCATGGTTTTACATGTTCCTCACATTCTTCTTCCAAAGGATAATTGGGAAAAGTGGGCAGTGATTGCCTGTGATCAGCACACTCAGGATCTGGAATACTGGAAAAGAGTTGAAGAATTTATTGGAAATGCTCCTTCTACTTTTAATTTAATTTATCCGGAAATATATCTTCCTCTCGATGAAAATAGAGTAAATAAGATTCATAAAACTCTAAGTGACTACAAAGATCTTCTTGTTGATCACGGCCCCTGCTTTATTCTCGTAAGGCGTTCGGTCTCAGGTAAGGAAAGAACCGGGCTTGTGGTTGCGGTCGACCTGGAAGAATACCAGTTCAACGGGTCAGACTCGTTTATCAAACCAACGGAAGGCACTATTAAAGAAAGGCTTCCCGCAAGAGTCAGGATAAGGGAAAACGCGGAATTAGAACTTTCTCATATATTAGTTTTATACGATGATCCTTATTTCTCGGTTATTCCCAGAAACCCTGATGATTTTGTTTGTGAAGAGGACAAGGTTTATGATTTTGATCTGATGGAAAATGGCGGCCACATCATGGGTTACAGGATCAGTAATGAAAAGATAATTAAAGAAATTTCGGAGAAAATCCTGAACCTGGGCCTCCTTCTTGTTGGTGATGGAAACCACAGCCTTGCTGCTGCAAAGAGCTTCTGGGAACAAATTAAAGGGACCGTACAGGCCGATCATCCTGCAAGGTATGCAATGGTTGAGCTTGTAAATGTTCACGACCCCGGGCTTTCCTTTGAACCGATTCACAGGGTTGTAAGCGGAATTGACCCTGAAGAGCTGCTTAAAAAATTCAATGCAAGGATCGAAGAAGGCATGGTCTGCTATTCACATGCCGATTTTCCAGCCTCAGGACATTCAATAGGGTTTGTTACAAAAGATAGGTCTGGTGTATTGGTTTTTGATAATCCTGTGTACGACCTTGAGGTCGAAACCCTTGACGAGGTCATTGACAATTATTCAATCGAATATGAGCATGATCCCGAAGTCGTGGAAAAACTTGGAAAAAAGCAGGGTAATATAGGTTTCTTCCTTCCCTCTTTAAAAAAGAAAGATTTCTTTTCTCTAATTAAAAAGAAAGGGGTTCTTCCGAGAAAATCGTTTTCCCTTGGGAAGGAAAATGAGAAGAGATATTATATCGAAGCCAAAAAGATTGTTCCATAAGGTTTTGTGCCCTGTGGTTTCTTTCTATTTTCTTTTTACTCTTGCTTATTTTTTATTATTCTGATTTACTTTTTAGTATCTTTACTTACTTTTTATTATCCTTACTTACGTTTCATTACCTTTTAATTACTTCTCATTACTTTCCTTTACTTTTTATTATCTTTCCTTACCTACCGTTATCTTTTACTACCTTTCGTTATTTTCTTTAACTCTTCTTATTTTTTCTTCCTCTTCATTTTTAGACTCGATATGGCGCTAATTTTTCATTTTCAGAATGAAACGATACTGTGGTTTCATGAAGTTTTGGACTTGCATATTTATCTTAGTGCCTTCGTTTAATTACTGTTTCAGTGTCTGACTGCAGAACCCGATGCTGTTTAATTGCGATAAACAGGAAGGACTTAGAATATCCATATATAATCTTAAAAGGGACGATTTCAATTAAAAAAATGTGTCCATTTATAACAAAGTGACTTACTTTGACAGTCAAATTATAAATACCTTCAATCTAATAATTGATTTATTGGCTAAATAATCACTGGGGGAGTGAAATATGGCGGATTTGATATATCTTGCTGTGGTCTTTCTGGTATTAGCATTGATTGCATATATACTGGGCGCACGGGGAATTGCCGGTTTCTCAATGGAGATTGCAAAGTGGCTCGTTATAATCTTTATTATACTTGCAATCATCTCGTTCCTATTATGACGGCAGCCTTAACGAAGTTAACACTGGTTCAAGATAGCTTATGCACTAGGGGTGATAGAGAGTAATATCAGTATCAAAAAATCAAAGCCAGTTTACTTTTCCTCGACTTTTGCCTGACAATTACTCCTCAGGCATATCGAAAATTAGTTTGTTTGCTTTTCTTCTCAATTAAGACGGCTCATATTAATTGATTCATTATTAGACCTTTTATATTTTTTAGACCAGTCGGGCTAGCTTATATCGGGTTTCTTTGATTAATTTTATCCCGGTTGTATAAATGTTAACTCAGGTTGAGTAGTTTAACTGATACTTTTTTAAGTTATCTTCTCGCATGAATACTAGTAATATAGTTTAATTATAATTTGTACCATAATTTGTACCAATATACTTATATTACTTTATATTAATTCCCGGTAAACTAATCGAAGTATCACCCATACTTTGAATGTACTGGGGAATTAAATTGAACAGGTTAACTATTTTACTGGCAGTCTTTCTTCTCTTAACACTGGGCTCGGGTATCGGAGCGGCGGGTGAGATTTACGTCCAGCCTGGAGATTCGATACAAACCGCATTGAATAATGCAGTCTCAGGTGATGTAATTATCTTAAAACCCGGAATCTATACCGAAAATATCAAAATAGACAAAGATAACCTTGTAATATCTTCGGAATCCAGGAATCCTGATGACACGATAATTACGGCTAAGAGCTCAGACAATTATGTAATCTCCTTGCAGGCCGATAACGTGAAAATTAGCGGACTTGGGATTACAGGAACAAAAAACAGCTATACAGGAATATATCTCTCAGGATGTAATAACTGCATCATTGAGAATAACAAAATCCTGAACAACGGTTATGGAATTTATCTTTTGAACTCAAAAGGCAATACGCTCTCAAATAACATGGTTACGAACAACGGAGAATATGGGATCTTATTATCGGCCTCGACCAATAATACCCTCTCTGGAAATATGGCTTCGGATAATAATGGTACTGGCATCCATATCAGCACTTCCGACAGTAACACGCTTACGGGCAATAATGTATCCTCAAACGACGTTTACGGCCTTTTCGTCTGCCCAGAGAGTGATGACAATCTGATTTATAATAACTATTTTAACAACACCGTTAATACAGAGATTCAAAATGGAGTCGGAAACGCCTACAACACAACAAAGACCGAAGGAAAGAACATTGTCGGCGGTTCCTACCTTGGAGGCAATTTCTGGGCAGAACCTGGAGGTACAGGTTTCTCAGAAACCGCAGTTGATGAGGATGGAGACGGAATTGCAGATTTCGGGTACAGACTCGCGCAGAGCACCTACTCTGACCAGTTACCCCTTATTTCGTCTTCCAGGCCGAAGCAACCTATACCTCCGGTAGCAAACTTCAAAATGGATAATAGCAATGGTCCTGCTCCTCTTTTAGTTCGGTTTACCGACCTCTCCAAAAATGCAGATTCGTGGAGCTGGGATTTTGAAAGTGACGGGAAAATCGACTCTACTGAGGAAAATCCGGTTCATGTGTTTACGACAATCGGAACTTACACTGTTACCCTCAGCGTTACAAATAAAAATGGAGCAGCTTCAAAAACTGCCGCAGTAATTGTTACGCACCCTGTTGAAAACGGTCCCGGGAACAATACAACCGAGAATTACGAAACAGGTGAAAATGCAACAGGCGCAGATGGAAGTATCGGTAATGTAACCAAAGTTGTCGAAGCAGGCGGCAATGGGACCTCTTACAACCAAACTAACGATTCAAAGCCTGGATCGGAAGCTGCCGACTTTAATGGAGGGGATAATGTAGATATAAACACTTCAAGTGTCGAATACGCACTTGAAAATAAAACAGACGCTCCAGGGTTTGAAATCGTTTACGGAGCTATTTCCCTGCTTGCCGTGTTCCTGTACAAAAAAGTAAAACCAAGAAATTAAATGAAAATGGCAGCTGAATCAAGTACAAACGACAACTGAATTCAGCAAAAACGATAACTGAACCGAATAGAATTAATGAACCGAATAGAATTAACAAAAATTAACTAGCATAGAGGGTTTTAAACCTCCATTTTTCTTTTTTATGTGGCTTTGAAGGCAAATTGAAAAGTCTTGTGAACTCTTATTTACCAAATACTGACGAAGACGCTTATTTCTCCGGTATTGATGAATATCTATTTATATACAAATTGAATCATAATAATTCTAGCAGGTCATTTAAAAAACATTTTGAAAAGTTATAATAAATTGCCAAAACGATTGATAATTATATTTTTAAAGTTCACTCTCGAGATATCCCTATCTCCGGAAACGTTTTCTCTACCCTGACTGCACTTGAATAACAACAGTAAAAACTCCTCTGTGCCAGGAGTTCTTCTGACCGAATAAAAGAAATTTTGATTATCCGTAATGGGTAAGTCGGATTTTCAGAGAATGTCAGACCTCTTTGAGGGCTTATTTCCTCAATTTGGAGCTTTGTATTACTTTGAAAAATGCCTCCGGTTGAAAGCTTCAAAAGCCAAAAACCAACATTCAGTCGATTCCTGACAGGAAACATATTAAATAAGGTTTCCTTCAGGACGCTATTTTACCTTATTATGATAATATCAGAATGATCCCGTAAAGCTTTTATATTTAGTCGATGAGGTACTTCGTAGAAATCTGAGGGGAACTTTAAATAATATTTAATGAGTTTCTTTCCTTCAAGTTTCAGAAAAAACGACATAATCCGGAATTAGCTCTGCCATCCCTGAGATAGCTAAATTGGTTACGGACGTTTATTGAGTCAAAAAGGAAAAAGGCTCGACGAGCTTCGTAAGCCGATCCAGGAATGCAAAAACAGATTCCGAGCTTCGAAGAGCAGACAAGATGTCTGTTGAACTAAGAAGCAAATCAGCAGAAGCAAATCAGAATTAACGCAAGGAGGGTAAAACCCATACCCGCCTTCCATAACCCAACTCTGAATCTTACCCGAGATTCACCCTGCAATTCACAAGATCCTACCCGGGATCTAACCCAAAACCAACCTGCGATCAACCTAAATCCAACCTGCGATCCAACAGGAGTCCTTCGGATTCAACCCAAAATCCAACCTGCGATCCAACAACAGTTTTCCCGGATTCAACCCAAGATCCAGCTTCGAACATTCGGGACCCAACCGAGGATTAACTCAAGATCCGCATTCGAGCCAGTTCGGGACCCAGCAGGACTCAACCCTTGGTCCAACCTTGGAAGTTAACCCCGAGATCCAATCGAAGATTTAGCTCCGATCCAATCCAAAAGGTCGTAAGAAATCATGCAGCTTATCAAGAAACCCGAAATAGACCTTGTCTTGGAAGCTCAGAAAGGAGCAGCCAGACAAAAAATTGAGCAAAAAGACCGATACACAGACAAATTTAAAACTTACAGTTGTTTAAGGGAATTCGAAACAGCTAACTTTGAAACCCTAAACTCCGAAATGAGATTTTTCATTACATACCGTAACAGTACCCTATCTAGTAGTACCTGCAAGGCTGAGAAACCAGACTTACCTTTCCTGCAAACTGCAAAGAAAGACGTATCAGGCTTTAACCTGCAGTTGACTGAGAACATTTTACAAGTAGTTACTGGCAAGGCAACCGAATATTGCTCCTGTCTGTTGACCCAGGAAGTCGGGAACTAACCGCAATAAAACGGTGTTAACATGTCAGTTAACGACTCGGTCAACCGGATAGTGACAGGTTCCGGCGTAATACTTGCAGGAACCCTTATCGGAATGCTTCTCGACATCATTACTAAAAAAGTGCTCACATCACATCTCTCGCCAGCAGATTTTGGCACATATGCCCTTGCACTTACCATAATTTCAATTACAGGTGCAGTCGCAACCCTTGGACTCAATGAAGGCGTGCCAAGATATATTGCGTTCTTCAGAGGCAGGCATGAGGAACAGAAGGTACATGAATTAATAATCTCAGCCATGCTTATGGGCTTGATTGCAGGCTTGCTTTCAATTCTAATATCACCTTCCCTGTTCCAAACTCTGGCAGGAAATGGCTTTGACGCACAGGGCAAAGTCCTGTCCGTAGTGAAGACCCTTATCTTTGCGGTTCCATTTACCATACTCCTGAACCTGACAGTAGCAATCTACAGAGGATTCGACCGTACGAATGTTAACATGTATTTCTATAACATTATAAGGCCGGTATCTTTACTTGGGTTTGCTGCAGTCGCCGTATTCATCAAGGCTTCCTTGAAGGGAGTCGTGTTTGCGGATCTGCTTTCAATGGTCTTTACTTTCGGCATAATGTCTGTGTACTTCATAAAGAAGCCGCCAATCAAGCAGACAGTCAGGCAGGAACGGAAAATTCAATTCGGTGACACAACCAGGCAATTAATAAGGCATTCGTTCCCACTCCTGATAACTGCAACTCTGCTCAACATCATGAGCTGGATAGACACAATAATGCTCGGCTATTTTAAGTCGGCTGAAATTGTTGGAATTTACAATGCAGTGTACCCTCTTGTAGGTTTCCTGTCTCTGGTAGTATCCTCCATGGGTTTTGTGTATGTCCCTGTTACATCCAGACTCTGGGGCCAAAACGATACTGCACCCCTCGGCTCAATCTATGCGGTAATAACTAAATGGTGCTTCCTGCTTACATTTCCTCTCTTTGCGTTGATATTCGTGTATCCCGAATACTTTATCACGAGACTCTACGGAGCGCAATATGTAATTGGCGCCACGGCTCTGCGTATCCTTGCTCTAGGATTCATAGCAAATTCGTATTTTGGATTTAATTATCATACCCTTTTAGCCTCTGGGGACTCGGATTTCCTTATGAAGTGCTCAGTAGCAAGTGCAGGCATCAATGTTGTCATCAACTTCATGCTTATACCTGAGTATGGCATGGTAGGTGCGGCTATAGGGACTGCGGTATCCTTTGCATCAATCGAAGTCCTGATGACTTTAAGGGCTTGGAAGAAGCAGAATATGCATCCATTCACTTCGACATATAGGAAATTGACTTTGATTGTTTTCCTTATAGTTGTGTCCATGCTCGAAGCCAAGAACATTCATTTGCTTACCGGAGCAACTTGGGAATACGCAGCTTTCATAGTTGGGTATTTCCTGATTGTCCACAGAGCAAGAATACTTGACAATAATGAAATGAAAATGATAAGCGAGATTCGGAAGAATATCAGGTACAACATTAGCCTCCACATCCCCGAACCACTTAAAACCCTTGCATCATGATTTGATTTCGGTGCGAAGAAAGCCGGCACCCCTTCTATTTGAAGAGGATCAGAAACCCGAAACTTCACAAATTAAAGTGAAAAAAGTCGAAAAGAAGATACAGACAGTACTAGAGCTCATCCAGAACTCATCCCAAAACCAATTTTAGTCTCAAAATCAGTGAGAGTTTCAGAACTATTTTTCATGATCCGAAACTCGATTGATTATTTCAAATACGAGAGTTAGAGAAGCAATTTTGAGTTTTGGGATCAACTCAAAATTAACATCATAAGATCTCAAAGTTCTAACCAATAATAATCACGAGAGATTTACTTTTGCTTGATTTCACTCATTTAGTGAGTCGGTTCTAACTTTTTTCAGAAATACAACCGTATTATTAACTGGAGGTTCCGGCTGAACCCTTAAATATTCTTCAAATCCGGAAGGCAACTTGAATAAAGAACCACCGTCCAGAACTCTTCGAATACCCTTTTCATAGAGGCGATAGGAGACTTTACTTCCCACAGACAGGACTTTTGCGATCTGTTCGAACACTTCTCTTTTGGGTTCAGCCTGGGCAGCGACCATGTAAAGCTCACAGACGGATTCAAGTGGCAAGCTGAAGTGGTTTCCTTCTATTATCTGGATTCTTTTGGAAAGTCCTAGATGGTCAATTACCTTGCGAGAGATGCAAGCTCTTTCTCTTTCCTGTTCAATTCCGATTCCCTGAAGATCATATTCATGACATAGCACTATCAAACTCAGGGGGAGGGGGCCACTTCCAAGAAAAAGAACATGGTCTTCTGGTTTGAGGCCGGAATCTGTATATTCGGTTCTAGCAAGCTGTAAGTAATTTGAATAAAAGGTGAAATTCTGAAGGGTTTCCCAAGGATTTGGGCTTTCAATGAGGCTTTTTGCTTCTTCTATTTCAAGTTTGAGATTGTATAAAAATCTAAAGTTTGAAATTGAAGTCGTCAAAGAGTCAAATTCCGGACTTTTAAGGATCATCTCTGTGGATGCTTCATCCATATCCAGGGCAGTGAGTTCATCTAATCTTTGAAATATCTCCTGCAATTCAGCAGAGGAACTTTCCAGAATATCTCTCTCTTCAAGATCCTTCACACGGTTATGAATCTGCTGAAGTTCAGCAATTAAGAGTGCGGTCTCAATTTTTGGAATGTTACTCACACTCCAGGAAGATCAGGGTGTTGTTTACCTTTCCATCGGGATAAATTTCTTTTATTTTTCGGAACCCTTTGATATATTCTGGTTTTACTGGCCAATAAAGCAACTGCCTCATACCGCTATAGTCACGGTAGCACACTGAAATAGGTTTTTCAGATTCTGGTTTTCGATTTTTTATAATCGAATGGAGGTTCCTGAAAATACGTTGTTTAGGTTCAGCGAGCCCTGCTATCAGCACAGAGTCCCAGTCGAGATCAGCAAGTGAGTTTTCGTCACCCTCGATAATACTGATTTCTTTTTCGAGGCCAAAATGTTTTACACAGCTTTTTGCCAGAGCCACTGCTTCTGGATCCTGATCTATGCCGATGCAGCGAATTCCGTATAGTTTACTAAAAAACAGTAAGGTGATAGGAAGGGGGCCGCAGCCTAGAAATGCCAGTATTTTAATTTGGGAAGAGTTTTGGACATGGATTTTAATCATATCTTCGTATCTAGCATAGAGGGAAAAAGATTCTAACATTTTCCAGGGTTCTTTGCAAGCTAGAATTTTTCTTGCGAGCTGAGTTTCATGTATACTAAAAAAATGGGTATAACTGGTGTAAATTGCAGGAAGGACCGAGCTGATTACCGGGTCTCTAAGTAAGGCCTGACAGAGATTGTCAGAAACATTTAGATGTCCAAGTTCATCAAGCTCGGAGAATATTTCATAAAGATAAGAGAGATTAAGCTCGGCAATTTTATTCATATCGCAAGATTGAATGTTATTATAAAAATGAAGTATATGGGATTTTATATTTCGTAGTTCGTATAAATCCCGCCCATATCCCTGATATATGGGTGAAGTGTTGATACTTTCTTCACTTATTGAACTATTCATGGGGTTGGATCCTTCTTTATAATGGTTATTTTTATAAAAATAATTATATTAGTCAATATATAGTCCAAAATTTGAAGATGTATATAAATATTTCCTATATTCTTTATGAGTCATAATATCTGAAAATTTAATCTCGTTATGTATTACAGAACAGAACGGATGTAAGAAATTAAATTTAAATTAACCAATAAAATACAAGAATAAAAAAGAAGTAATTATTAACGACGTGAAAAATAAAAATGTCAGGGCATTTTTGTTTTATATAAGCTGAATAGTTACGGGCATTTTTGCATTTTGCATATTCAGAGTAACAGAGGAAATTATTCTATCTTTTTCTGTCCCGATATCAGAAAAATTGAGTTACTCCCTAGAATTCTCTGTGGAAATGATTGCCTACTTTTTTTAAAGTTCTGTACCTCCAGAAGGAGATTTATTGAAGTGTTTACAAACCCATTTTCAGAAAATAGGAAAGAGGCTTTTTTCGGACTTATTTCCTCATAGAGAGGTAAAGAACTCCGGATAGGCCCATAACAGTCCTTGAAGACCGAATTGTGCGGATTCTTTTTTGTAAACCTGTCTGCCCACTCATAAACCGTTCTTTTAATGCGCCTGCTTGGTCGGGGATCAAACCAGTCTCCATCAATGGCAAAAACCATACCCCCTGGTTTAAGAACCCTCTTCCACTCCCTAACAGCGCAGTCAGGCTGCTGGAGAGTCCACAACAGGAATTTGTTCGTGACCAGATCAAAATAACTGTCTTCAAAAGGCAGGTTTTCCGCGTCCCCATGGAAAAAATCAATCTCAAGGCCCATATTCTGTGCGTTATGCTTTGCTTTCTCAAGCATACCTAAAGAAAGATCTACTCCTGTTACCTTATGCCCCATCTCAGCAAAAAGTAGGGCAAGAAAACCAGCACCTGTTCCCACATCCAGTACATTTAGACGCTTACTGGAAGACAGGGAGTTTTCAAATATTTGTTTCCAGACAGCGCGTTCTTCTTCATCAAAGCCATTTACTCCATTTGTGTACGTGGAAGACCTTATATTCCAGTAGCTGGCGATAACTTTCTTGCAGTCTATAGAAATTCCTCCAATAAATTCACAATGAAAGGCCTTAAATACCCTTTTTTTGCATGTTTTTGGGTTTCCTTGATTCGATTTTAGAAAATTTTCGTTTTTGCATCCGTTTTTCAATTGAGTTGATAATTCATGCCCAAAAATCATGAGCTTGCTCAGTTTATTTCCCTGCGGGAAAAGTTCCTAGAGTATTGAGTTAACGGTCTTTAACCTGTTAAATACAATTCAACAGAGAATGAACAATGTAGAAAGAATGAGACAGTGTCCCTAATTTGCTGTAAATTCAAAGTCAAGTTCTTATGCACAGTACATGAAATCAGTCTACTAATATCGAGTTTTCGAGTTGATAACTTTTTAAAATTTGTAATTTTACAGAAAAATTGGCACACTGCCAAGAATAAGGCCTAATATTGTAAGCCGAATCATCCTTATTCTATCCAATTTGATACTATATTGCTGAATATAGTATCTTAAATGATATAAATATACGTTTTTTTCATAATAAATATCACAAATTGATATAATTTATTGATAGATATTATATCAATATCAAAATATGTGCACATATGAAACTACAATGCAACATTCCACTGAATTGAATGTAACTCTGAATTTAGTTACCTGCGTTTGCATAAGCTATATTTCCCGTCCAGCTTTCCTAACGGAACAGCGGCATCCATATCAAGGAATGTATTTTTTACCAGATCCGTTAATAGATGGATATTTTTACTTTCAAGTTGGTAAGTGTGGAAAAGGTTTTCAGCTAGTTTTCGAAAGTATGTTGTCCAGTGCGTTAGTTCCTTCTCCTTTACAGGGTTTTTATTATTATTTCATACAATATTTAGTACTAATTGAAATTTAGGCTTTAAAGCAGGTGAATGATGATTCCAGATTGGATGAAAGAAACGGATACTGGTCCATGTCGATGCTCGGCGAAGCATTAAGGTAAGAGGGTTTCATAGGAAAGACAATTGATGGAATCTTTGGCTTTTTGGAGGAAGCTTTTGTTTCAGATAACTTTTCCAAGTGCGATGGTTTTCTACAGAGTTTGGATCCTAGAGCCAAGCTGGTTTCCTTCCTGACCTTGATATTCGCAACTAGTTTGATCAGAGACCTTAGATTACTGATCTTTGTTTATATGCTTACGCTGCTGTTTGCATATATCAGCAAGATCGATCTCTTATTCTTCATCAAACGAGTGTGGCTCTTCATACCTATCTTTGCAGGAATAATCGCCATGCCAATGATCTTCAATGTCTTCTTTCCAGGAGATCCTCTGATCAGGTTAGCATACCTCAGCCCTGGAACTCATTTGGGACCATTTTCACTGCCTGATAGTATCTATATTACTAAACAGGGCGTCAATTCTGCTGTAATATTTACAATGCGTGTCGCAGCGTGCGTGTCTGTAGTAGTCTTGCTTTTTCTCACCACACCTCATCAGGTTCTTTTTAAGTCTCTGCGCTCGGTGGGCGTTCCTAAAATCTATGTTTTCACGCTGGAGATGGCTTACAGGTATATTTTTCTGCTAACTGATATGGTGCGAGAAATATACATTGCCAAGAAAGCCAGAACCATAAAGACTGGAGGCATGTTCGATGAGCAGAAGTGGGTTGGTGGACGCATAGGCTACACGCTAATAAGGTCTCTGGATATGAGCGAAAAAGTCCATACAGCCATGATGTCTAGGGGATACAACGGTGATGTTAAGATAATGCAGGAGTTCAAAATGCGCAATCGCGATTACATTTCAGGAGCAATTACGGTATCCATGAGCGTATTGCTAGTGTTGATCTCCCAGAACATCATAAGGTGATATGAACATGGAAACAATTTTTGATATGAGGAATGTATCATATACGTATGTTGGAAAAATAAATGCATTAAATGATATTAGCTTCAGGGTGACGCCAGGTGAGCAAATCTCTATAATGGGCTCTAACGGCAGTGGCAAATCGACTCTACTGAGCCTTCTAAATGGGCTTATATATCCTACTTTGGGAGAATTCTATGCTTTTGACAGTCAGATACGTGAAGAGGTTTTCGATGCCATTAAAGATAATGAATTTAGGTCTTACTTCCGGAAAAGAGTTGGATTTGTCTTTCAGAACTCAGATGTGCAACTCTTTTCATCCACAGTCTTTGAAGAAGTTGCCTTTGGACCCATGCAGCTCAATATGACTCCGGAAGAAGTCAAAACCAGAGTGACAGAAGTCTTGGAATTAATTGGAATTACCAAGCTTAAAGATCGATCTCCTCATACCCTGAGTGGAGGAGAGAAGAAAAAAGTCTGTATAGCCGCTGTTTTGGCTAATAACCCTGATGTCCTTCTATTGGATGAGCCCACCGCAGGATTGGACCCAAGGACTCAGCTCTGGTTGGTAGAGCTATTGCAGGAGCTTGGGAGAGTGGGAAAGACGATAATTACCGCCACTCATGACCTTGAGACAGTAGCGCAAATTAGCAAAAGAGCCATAGTAATGGGCGAAGATCATAGAATTGTTGTGGATGGAGATGTGGAAAAGGTGCTCAATAACAGGGAACTTTTACTTTCTACAAATTTGATCCATGAACATATGCACGTTCACGGCAAGGTTATGCATGAACATCTGCATGCCCACTATAGAGAGCATATACACGAGCACAAAAATTAAGTTGCTTTATTTCATTAAAATTATTTTCAGTGATTATTTTTCGTTTTTCATACAATATATATTAAAAAATCTTTTAAATATTCTTTTTTATTTTATTTTTTTTCTTCGTCAATAATCTTTGTTTTTCTTTTTATTTCATCCTTTGCAGGAATAACAAAGTCCACAATATTTAATAAGACATATTTAATAAAAGTGCAGTGCCTTATAAACTAGGGGAAAATATGAGCTGGGGGTACGTAAGAAATCTGATTACCAGAACAATAAAGGAATGGCTGGAAGATGATGCAATGACTTACAGCGCCGCACTGGCGTTTTATTTTATGTTGAGTCTTCCTCCCCTCCTGTTACTATCTGTATCTATAGGCAGTATTTTTTTGAAATCAAAAAGTCTTCAGGAAACTATAATCAATCATTTAGAGGGGGTTACAGACGAAGTAATTATAAACATGATAATTTTACTTTTCGAACGCATTCCTGAACTTAGCTCCCTGTCAATAAGTGCATTAATTGGTCTTATTCTGCTGCTCTGGAGTGCAAGTAATATTTTCAGGCAATTGAAGAATTTCCTTGAGCGAGCGTGGGATATCAAGCCTGATGAAGCTAATAATCTCAAGGATTTTGTAAAGAATGCCGTGGATTCTTTTGTTATTGTTATTTTCTTTGGAGGGCTGCTTGTAATGAGCATATTTGTTGAAGGATTTCTTTATGCTGCTTCAAACTTGTTCCAGCAATTTCTTCCGTTTTCACCTGTAATTGCTGATTACACAGGTCCAATAGCCAGCTTTCTTATTCTTGTGATTTTTTTCATACTGGTGTATAAAGTGCTTCCCGATAAGAGTTTTGATTCCAAATCCATTTTTGTAGGGGCTCTCGTAACGGCAATTCTTGTAACAATAGGAAAGTACGCTATTGTACTTTTTATTGCATATAATAACCCTACAAGTGTATATGGAGCAATAGGATCTATCATAGGATTGTTTCTTCTGCTTTACTATTCCTCAATCATGATTACGCTTGGCGCGGAGTTCACAAAAGTTTATTCGGAATCCAGAAGGCTTATCTCCGGAAATAAGGTTTAATTTTTGTTTAATTTCCTCTTATATTGTTTATTACTATTCGATTGCTTTAGAATCACGCTATAAAGTCGTTTATCAAGGAGATGCCTCAATCCTTAATATCTTTTGTAAGATCCACACTGGGAATCTTCTTATACTATCAAAGTCAAAAAAGAAAAGCGTTATGTTTTTTCAGACATAACACCATGTTTGTAACACAATTTATACATAATATCACTATTTTCAGAGGATGCAAATATAGAAAAAACAAAGAAGTGATTTATACTGCTGAAGTTTCATTGTTATCGATTCTTAGTTCAACCGCGTAAGTAATTATAACAAAAAATATTTTGTGTAGGTGAAATTATGAGAAAAGAACTGATAGTTCTGTTAGTAATATTAGGTGTGTTCCTTGCAATAGGATGTACTGATAATGGAAACAAAGCTACAAACGAAACGGGTACCCAAGTAGCAGCAAACACTTCGGCTTCTGATCAGGAGCCTGATGCTATAACAGTATCTGCAGCTGCCAGCCTTACTGAAGCCTTTACAGATATGGAATCCAAGTTTGAAACCGAAAATCCTGACATAGATGTGAATTTCAATTTTGGAAGTTCAGGTAACCTGCGTAAGCAGATTGAGGGAGGAGCTCCTGCAGATGTTTTTGCATCAGCTGACCAGAAAAACATGAACACCCTTGCAAATGAGACCCTTATCGATAATAGTTCAAGAGAGAATTTTGTCAAGAATTCACTTGTACTTATTGTCCCTGCAAACAGCACCCTTAACATCACTGGCGTGAAAGATCTTACTAACCCTAAAGTTAAGAAAATCGGCATTGGAAATCCTGATACAGTCCCTGTCGGAAATTATACACGCGCTGCAATGACTGAAGTGGGTCTGTGGAGTCGGCTTGAAAATAAGGGAGTACTTGCTGAAGACGTCAAACAGGTACTTACATACGTGGAAAGAGGAGAAGTAGACGCAGGCTTTGTATACATGAGTGACGCAATGACTGCAAAACCAGGAACTATCAAAATCGTCACAAATGTGTCTGTTAGTACTCCTGTAAACTATCCGATAGCCATAGTTTCTTCTTCCGAGCATAAAGAAGACGCACAGAAATTCATTGATTTCGTTACAGGAAAAAAAGGACAGGAAACGCTGGAAAAATACGGATTTACAGCAGAATCCAAATAACGGAATAAAATATGACTCCAATGCTTGGCCAGATATGGTTTCCTATATCGATTACATTCCGGATAGCTGCCATCTCTTCCTTTCTCGTATTATGCAGCGGAGTATTCCTGGCTTATATATTTGCAAGGTGCGATTTCCGGGGAAAAGAGTTCGCAGAACTGTTGATAACACTTCCTCTGATACTTCCACCTACGGTAGTCGGTTATTTTCTGGTAATGATAGTAGGTAAAAACGGACTCATTGGACAATTAATCTACAGCATTACGGGCACTGGAATCATGTTTACCTGGCAAGCTGGAGTTATTGCGGCCTATACGGTTTCTCTTCCTCTAATGGTAAGAACCGCACAGGCCGCAATTGAATCCGTGGATAAAGAGCTTGAATATGCGGCTTATGTTCTCGGAAGAAGTGAGATTGAAACTGCTTTTCTTATAACCTTGCCCCTTGCAAAAAGGGGCATAATAGCAGGCCTGGTACTAAGTTTTGCAAGAGCTGTCGGAGAATTTGGTGCTACTCTCATGCTTGCAGGAAATATCCCTGGAAAAACGAACACAATGTCAATTTCAATATACAGTGCGTTTCAAGCAGGAAACGACGAACTCGCCAATGTGCTGGTTTTAGTTCTTACTGTTATGTCTCTACTGTCCATTGCTCTTACCGGAAAAATTGCTAGCAGAGAAAAGTTAGAGGTCTAATTTTGAGTTTCAGGACCGAACTTCCTTCTGTAAGGCGTCTACGGCCTGACGCATATTCGTGTAGTGAGGAGGCGTATAACCCTCAAACACACCTGGAAGTCCTGTAGGGTTGGGAAGGGGCCCAGTGTTCATCCGTATCATACCTGAAGCCAAGTCCAGGCACTTCAGGCTTCCCGCTTGTGCCCAGAACGAAAACGGGTTCATGCCATTATTTCTTTAATTTTTTGAATTTTTATTCTTTTAAACTTATATTTTTTAATCCTATTTTTTAATTAATTTAAACCTGAATTTTTGAACTTATTTATTAATTTAACATTCACCTCTTCATCTGATATTGAATGAATTTCCTATTTTCGCTCAGAACCAGTGTATTTCCATTTTAAAAGTTGCAGATGTAGATCGAGATTAAAAGTATATCATCAAAAACATTATGTAAGAGTATATCCAAATTCGATACATGTCTTTGATTTCATCTTCTATCAATACCGAACGTTTATGCTTGCTCCCTGCCACCTCGGAGCTGTATCTTCTGGAATTGCACGACCGTCCGGCTTTTGCCTCGACTCTCAACGTTTATGTCCCCGATGAATGGCCGCCTGAGCAGATAACGCCTGAAGTGATCGAAGATTTTCTAGGCCGAATCCAGGCCAGAGAACGCAGAATCTGGAGTTTTTACTGGATTCTCCGCCAGAAAGATCCTCAACAGCCTGTCTTGATAGGCAGTGGAGGGTTTCTTGCCCATGAGAACGGAACGTTTGAAATCGGGTATTCTGTACTTCCCGAATATCACGGCAGGGGGTATGCAACCGAAGCAGTTCAATCAATGGTGCAATGGGCTTCTTCCAGCCTCAAAAGAGACAGTATAGTAGCTTATACATACCCTCATCTGAAAGCCTCAATTCGCGTCCTGGAAAAGAATGGTTTTCTTTTAAAAGGAAAGGGCCCGGAAGATGGAACCATAGCTTACGAATTTGAATGGAAATGAAGAATCTATCCACAAATATAGAGGAGCTAAAATAAAAGAGTTTTTACAGAAAATAATTTAAGTACTTCCAGCAAATCCCATAAAACCGCCGTATAAACTCAATTTTATATATTTATAAGTATTATAATAGGTTTGGCATCTGTGAACTCTTCTTTTAAACACCCTCCATCCATCTCCGTTCCTCCCCCCAAAAGACAGATGCCCTCATTACACTAAAACTTCCTTAATTTTTTACCGAAAAATGTACGCTATGAAAAAATAACTCTGCCCTTTTGCCTTCCGGTTTACTTTTTTGATCCTTTTCTCTTTCTTTTTTACCTTCTCCTTTTGATCTTTTTTCTTTCATTCTTTATCTATTTCTTTTGCGTTGATCTATTTTTTTCTTCTTTCTCTTTCTGCCTTCTTCTTTCTATCTCCCTTCTTTCACTTCTCCTTCTTCTTCTGCATTTATCGTTTTTTAGGAGGAAGGATTTTAAATTGATTGATAGGTATAATAATTAATAATCAGAATCTAATAAAACGGAACAGGCAATAAAATAAAGATTTCCTCAAAAGAAAAGGAGATGGTACATTGACAGAAAATCCATTACAGGTTATTGTGGATCAGGACCCTCAATTATTTACCCTGCTTGAAAATACACGCGAACTTGCTTTTGTGGAAGGCGGAATTCCTCTCAAGTACAAATTCCTGCTTGCAATGTCCCTGGATGCGGCTAATGGTGCGGTAAACGGAGTAAAATTCCTCGCAAGTCAGGCGATGCAGGCAGGGGCAACAAAAGAAGAAGTAATGCAGGCAATAAGGATAACTCAGTACATTTTTGGAGTTGGAAGCGTTTATACAGCCTCAGAAGCCCTGAAGGACATTCTGTAGACAATATAAAAGAAGTCCATTACATCGGGAAAGGGGTTTTCTCGCTTCTCTGTGCCGATTTTGGAGCAAAAAGTAGTCCAAATTCCTGGCATTGAAGCTAAAACCATTACCTTGCTCCAGAATCACACAAATAAATGATTTGAATAACTGTCGTGAGAATAGGGCACTTTATCATGGTTCCTTACTTCAGAACGATGGAAATATAATTTCAAATACTTCTGTCACAAATATTGTTTTTGATGGTTGTTCAGGGAAATAAAATTACAAGTATTTTCTATAAATCAATAGCAGGAGAGCCTGAAAATATATCTGCCGCAGATGCGGCAGATTATTAAAACAAATGAAAAAATAAGTCATATTTTTTTAGGCTGGGACCCCCATGTAAGTTTTATGAAGTTCCTCGGCGATATCTTCAGCATTATTGTATTTCTTGTCTGGAAGCATGCCAAGTTCACGCAGTATATCCGGAATTGCTTTACTCTTTCTTGCTTGTTCAATAATCCCGTTTCTTTCTATAGGAAAATCTAGATTTTTTAACATCTTTTGAATTTCCACAGGAAGCTCGGTGGTATATTCGCTTTTACTTTCAGTTTCCATTATATTTCCCCTTTACTTTTGTTTAGCTCCTTAAATTTTCCTGGTGACATCCGCAGCGTTTCGATGCTCCTTTTCCGAAGATTATTATATTTTGCAGAATGCCATCTCTATCATTTTTATCTCTAGAACTTAACGACATCTTCCTTCCTTGCAGAATATCAATATTTTTCAAAGTTTTAGAAGGAAGCTGAACTTTTTAGTATGAATTAAAATGACGAGTTACTATTTAAATCTTAACATCATTCTGAAATAATATGCTAAAAATTAATACTTTAATTTATTTTAGTAACAATATATCTTGTAGATTAGTAATTTTCCGTGATAATATTAAGAAAAGAGAAATCTGAACAAAAATATGTGTACTTAACGAAACAAGAGAGATATTTGAAGCTTGCCTCAGGTCGCAGCAGAGCTCAAAGTCCGTGCAACTGGCTGGTTATCTCACGAAATGCAATGCTGCAACGCGAATTTCTCGTAAAATTCCACGTGCAGGACGGCTCAAAGCTCAAGAAAATTATCAATATTTTCGATCTATAACCAGCAATTTGAATTTAATGAGCTGCGTGACCAGTAATACTTGCTTCAAAAGCCATTTAAAGCGTTGGATGTTGCCTGATCTACTTTCCACAATAAAATCTCGCATTTTATAATTATTCCTACTATCGATTTTTAATTTAGCATGGATTTATCGGATTTTTATATAGAAGGTAAAAGCAACTATGCGGCATATTTAAAGACCAAAAAAATATCGTTCAATTTTAATTAAATGCCACTAAAATCTAAGTTACCTGTATATGTACCAATAATGCGATCAGGAAAAATATTGATTTTCAAAAAATACTGCATAATGGAGGATACTGTTTTAGAATTCCCAGAGATGAGTCCTGCGCAAAAAAAGTTCATAATATATTAAAGCGTTTTTAAAAGCATGTTCCCAACATTAATAGTTAAAAGTTTCACTGAATTGGGAATTCCTGAAATATACACAATTCTTTTCATTATTCTTAGTTTTCATATATTCTTTAGAAAGTTTAGAAAATAGTGAGCGATTAAATAGTCACAGATTTAAAGAGAGATATTAACACTCTTCCTTGATTTTCCAGAGTAAAATAATACAAGGAGTAAGAAGTTTCAAAAAAATAATTATATAATTAAGTGTTGTACTATTTTTCTCTCTAGTATATTTCTAGTATTACATTAATGTATGATATTCGGATATCAAACATATAAGTCAGGGAATCTCCGGAAAAACAGGTGAATGTTATCCGAAAATAGCATATCTTTTCGAATAAAAATTTGATTTTTATATAGAATCCGGATATTTTTTTACCTGAATTTAGATATTTTTACCTGAATTTAGATATTTTACCTGAATCTAATAGAGTTTTTGGATGAACAATTTCCGTTTTTACAAAGTTACAATACTTTATTTCTTTAATAATGTTATAATAACGTATAATTACGTTAATAACGTCATTTTAAAGGCAGAAAGTAAAATGAAAGAAATAGGGAGTAAGGGGGGAAGTGGATACTTTACAGAAGGATTCCAAAGAACGGGGATGAGCTTTCAATACTTGGTTTCGGATGCATGCACCTCCCCGTAAAAGATGGCAAGCTTGACAGAGATAAGGGAAAGCACCAGATTCTCTATGCGATTGACCATGGAGTCAATTATATAGATACGGCCTGGACATACCATCTGGGAGAAAATGAACTATTTCTTGGGTCGATTCTTGCAGATGGATATCGGGAAAAGATTAAACTTGCTACAAAACTTCCCTCGTGGATAATAAAAAGCAGGGAAGATATGGACAGAATCCTGAACGCCCAGCTTGAGAGACTCAGGACAGATCATATCGATTATTATCTTGTGCACTCACTTATCGGGACTTTGTGGAGCAGGCTGGAAAGCCTCGGCGTAACCGATTTCCTTGACAGAGCAAAGGCTGACGGCCGAATTGTCAATGCCGGCTTTTCTTTCCATGCGTCTATTGAGGATTTTAAGCAAATTCTGGATGCATATCCCTGGACTTTCTGCCAGATACAGTATAACTTTCTGGATAGCAAGAACCAGGCCGGTATTGAAGGGCTCAAGTACGCAGCTTCAAAAGGCCTGGGCATTATTATTATGGAACCTCTGCGCGGGGGCAAACTTACTAGGCTGATACCTCCCGAAATAAAAGATATATGGAATGAAGCCCCTGTAAAACGTACGCCTGCAGAATGGGCTCTTCGCTGGGTATGGAACCACTCTGAAGTCACGGTTGTGCTTTCAGGCATGAATGAGGAGTCCCATATAGAAGAGAACCTGAAAATTGCAGCTGAAGCCTATCCTAACTCCCTGACCGAAGCCGAACTCCAGCTTGTTGACAGAGTTGAGCAGAAATACCGCAAGCTTATGAATACAGGATGTACAGGCTGCAGGTACTGTCTAACCTGCCCTTCAGGCGTGGATATTCCTGGCTGTTTTGAAATCTACGACAACGTGTACCTTTCGGGCGATGAAGAAGAAGGCAAGCTCATGTATGCAGCAAAACCAGGCGGAATAATAAGAGGGGGTGTCCTTGGCTACGCTTCCCAGTGCATCCAGTGCGGGCAGTGCGTTGAAAAATGCCCGCAGCACCTGGATATACCTGCTTTACTTAAGATTATTAAAGAAAAATTTGAAGGCCCTGACCTGGAAATCTGGAAAGACGCTGCAAGAGAAAAATTCAGGAAGGATCAGAAGTTAAAAGTTATTTGAGGCCTGAAAATCCTCCCAAATGTATTCCCGCTACAACGTCGCGATTACACCATAACTCCCAAGAAACCTCGATTTTCTATGATCCCGTAGCTAGTTCAGGCGGGAAAAAGGCCTACTAAAGAGTTAATGACAAAAACACGAAAAAAACAGTTTCCATATTTCTTGTGTCGAGATTTTCCCCTATTGAATGAAGTCTTATAAATTCACCCTTTGAGTGTGAGTAAGTAGTGGTTTTACTTATCCCTAAATCAATCTTCTTGGCTCAACTCATTATCTTCATTATAATTTAGCCTTCTTGAACGCAACCGTTGACCCGCAACCGTTGCGCCGGTTGATCACGCCGCTGCTAGGGTTTTCGATAAAACCTTTTTTGAAAAGATTTTCAATCAAGCCGTTTCAAAAAAGGTTTGCATAGTGACTCGATAAGAAATTCGGGTAAATCAGTCTTCATGAGCAAGTTGAAAATGCAGCCTTTTTTACTCCAAAATTATCCCTGTTGGCTCAGCTAAATATCTTCTTTATAATTCAGCCCTCTTGAGCGAAGCGAAAAGGGCTCCGTCCTCCCGAGACGGGACTCGGGGTGGAAAACTATAAAAAATCAAGGGAACAATTTAAAATAGAAAGGTAATGGAAATGCTTTACCGAAAAATGCCACAGAACGGAGACGAACTTTCTATACTTGGGTTCGGGTGCATGCGCCTTGCTGTCAGGGATGGAAAGATCGATGAGGAAAGAGCCACCCGCCAGGTGCGTTATGCGATCGGCCACGGAGTAAACTATATCGACACGGCCTGGCCGTATCACATGGGAGAAAGCGAGCCTTTCCTTGGGCGGGCCCTTGCCGGCGGATACCGCAAAAAGGTCATGCTTGCTACAAAACTTCCATCCTGGACAATAAAAAACAGAGAGGACATGGACAGGATCCTGAATGCCCAGCTTGAAAGGCTGAATACTGACCATATTGATTATTATCTTGTGCACGGACTTGTGAGGCTTTTATGGGACAAAATGGAAACGATTGATATTCTGGGCTTTCTTGACAGGGCAAAGGCTGACGGACGAATTATCAACGCTGGCTTTTCTTTCCACGGGTCGGTTGACGATTTCAAACAGATTGTGGATGCATATCCCTGGACCTTCTGCCAGATACAGTATAACTTTCTAGACGAAAAAAACCAGGCAGGAACAGAAGGGCTTGAGTATGCCGCTTCAAAAGGCCTGGGAGTCATTATTATGGAACCCTTGCGCGGAGGCAAGCTGACAAATCCCGTGCCCCCTGAAGTGCAGGAAATCTGGAATAAAGCGCCTGTGAAGCGTACACCTGCAGAATGGGCCCTTCGCTGGGTCTGGAACCGACCCGAGGTCACAGTTGTGCTTTCAGGCATGAATGAGGAGACCCACATCGAAGAAAACCTGAGAATCGCATCTGAAGCTTATCCTAACTCTCTGACCGAAGCCGAACTGCAGCTTGTAAAAAAAGTAGAACAGAAATACAGGAAACTTATGAAAACCGGCTGCACAGGCTGCAGATATTGTTTACCCTGCCCTTCAGGCGTGGATATTCCAGGCTGTTTTGAGATTTATGATAATTTATACCTGTCAGGTAATGAAAGTGAAGCAAAACTTATGTATGTGTCAAAACCAGGTGGAATAATAAGAGGTGATGTGCCAGGGTATGCTTCCCAGTGCGTCCAGTGCGGACAATGCGTTGAAAAATGTCCACAGCACCTAGATATTCCTTCACTGCTCGAAGCAGTGAAGGAAAAGTTTGAGGGAAAAGATATCAGAGGATGGAAAATCGTGGCAAAAAAGACATTTGGGAAGGAATAAAAAGGTGTTTTGGGAAGCAATAAAGGAGTTTTGTAAGAAATAAAGGTCAAATCACAAGGCACTTATCTTTTTAGTCTGTTATTGCACCAACATTGAAACAACTGCCCTAGATAAACAACTGCCCTAATTCCTTTAATCTATTTTTCATTCAACATTCCTTTCCTATCGAAAAAGCTTTTCCAAGACTACACCCAACGCCATAATAGTCTCTACTTCCCGGGTTATATATAACAGGTCTGATTTTCTCAATATTAGGGTTTCCGTTTTCATCGAGCACGGATTCATCGGCTTTGATGTCCAGGATTTCTCCTACAAACAGGGTGTGAAGCCCTATCTCAAGAGTGTGCAGAAGTTTGCATTCGAGGACAACCGGAAATTCACCTACATAAGGGGCAGGCACAAGCTCACTTCTTACCGGCGTCAGGCAGGTTGCCTCAAACTTATCTTCATCCCTCCCACTTGTGATACCGAAGTGATCGGCCTGTTTTACATAAGCTTCCGACGGAATACTGATCGTAAATGCTCTGTTTTCCATGATACCAGCATAAGTGTAAGTCGCTTTTCTTAAGGATACACTGATGCATGGAGGGTTCGAACAGCAGATTCCTCCCCAGGCTGCAGTCATGGCATTGGGCTTTCCATTCATGTCATAGGTGCCGACAACCCAGGCTGGAGTCGGAAATGCAAGTGGCTTTGCTCCTATTGATTGTTTCATGCTTTTATTTTTCTTTTTGAGAATATATAAGTATGTTTTGTATTATCAGTAGGCAAGGATTCTATAAATTGTGCTCTTTTTGGTTAAATTAAGAAAGTATTATAGTAGAGTATATAACTAAAAGTGTAAATCCCCTTAATATAATCATCTTAAAAATAATATATGTCTTTAGGGGATAATAATCAGGTTGTGTCCCTAAGTTACTGGACCGGAACTCTGAACGTTAACAATTCCTTTAAACTCTATATATGATCAGTTATTTTTTCCGCCATCTCTGGAGTTCTTTGGAATCATTTTCTATTTTGAGAGTCAATTTTTAATTTCAGAGGATCGTGAGTTTTTGTAAAGTTATACCATGCCTGAAAAAAAATCAAAGACATTCTGATGAATTTTCATATTTTACTGAGAACGATTTTTTGTTTTTAAAGCATTATTACCAGTTTTGTCAAAACCTCCATTCTTCTGCTGTTTTCTTAAACTCTTCTCCTGCTATTTTCTTAAACTCTTCAATCTCCTCTTCAGAACACCCACATAACTTTTTGTAAGCATCTTTAATCTCAATATTATTCTGCCTTGCTAATGTTTCTGCCTTTTTTTTGCAGTCGCAGATTTTCTCAAAGGCCTTTTTTGGATCGCATTTTATCAGATCATCAATGGTTTTTATATTTGCAAAATAATGAAGTTTGAATGCCAGATCTTTGTTCATTTTGAGTTTTGTGACAAATTCCGATTCATCCATCTCCATATAGTATCTTGCTTTGTGTATATAAAAGTTAATTTGATTTATTGAGTAGTTGCCAACTCTTCCTTCCTGTTTTTTAAGCAAACTGCCCGTTCCTTCTACCAGGTTTCGAGTATCAAGGTTTACTTTCTTACTAATTCCCTCAGCATCGTATCTTGCAAGTTCTTCTATTGTCCTTATCTTTGCACTGTACAGCATACATGCCAGATCTTCATCTAATCCGAGTATCTTAACAAAGTCTGATTCTTCAACATCATATTCAGTCCTGAATTTTAACTCATCTTTGTCGTACTTGGGAAGAAGTGCTTGAACCCCTAAATAAACCCATTTTTCTACTGATTTTGTAAAGAAACCCGCAAAAAAGGAAAAAATGAATATAAAAATTTCATTTTTCGGGTCAATACCTGTTGGATTTTGAAAAGGGAGTGTATAAATGCCTATTAACGCTATAAAGGGTGCAATTAGAATTCTCCTAACATATGACCAGGCAATGTTCATCTTTTTATACTCAGGAATGAGCTGTCTATAAGTTTCTTCAATACTTAATAGGAGATAAGAAATAACTCCAGCAGTTGATGCAAATATTATGTAGATTGGAAACTCCAATTCCTCTATTCCATAAAATGTAATACTCTCGATGTCATGCTGATAAAAATAAAAAAGCATCATGGGCCATATTAAAATTGCAGAAATAACAATGAAATTCCTTACTATATCGTGAAGATTCATTATTGGGTTGTTTTCATTCTCTTTTTTCCCCTTAGAGAATACCTCATAATAAATGATAACACCTAAGATAAAAAATAACACAATAACAAAGAAATACCGGATTATGGTTGAGATCAAATTCAATTGTAAAAGCCATAATAGTAATGCTAAAAGTATAAAAACTACAAAACAGAAGTTCATTCTTTCGAAAAACCGGCACATCCAACACAAAAAAAGAAGGTAACCGACTAAAATAGGTAGTATCAAAACCCATTGAAATGGATGTATTTTGTTTATTGTACCATTTGCTGTTCCATTAACTGTATCATTTAAATTCGTATTTGTTTCTGCTGCACAAATCCCCTGAGCCAGCAGACTAAAAATGAATATTATTCCTAAAAATTTACAGGCTCTCCCAGCTCTTTCCATAACTATTAATTTGTATTTTAGACTATATATATACAGGATTACAACTATTTCTAATCATTATTCAGATCGCAGATCCTTAATCCCTGCCTCTCTCACAATATAGGTATTTTTGCATATCCCGCCAAAATGAGGGAATTAGCACGACTATACTCAGATTGAGTTATAATGAAATTTTACATATGTTAATGATTGGAAAATAGGTGTATAAAAGAGAATTTTAGTCAACATAATGCTAATCCCTTATTTTGGGGTAATACCAGCGTCTCTGTCAGCATGTGCCAATTTTCGTAAAAGACGTATCAATGAACACTCTAGATTCTGGCAAAGTATTTGAAACAAACTTGACTGTCTCAAAGATATTCTCCACGTAAATTAAACCCAATTAATTCTGTAAAAATTTAAATTATTTTCTTAAAATCTGCAACTATATGCCATTTTTAAACACTTATATCCTTACTCTACTTTTCATAATGATTTCATCTATTATTATACACGGAACTTATCTGTACTTATATACATAGAGCTCATCTGTAATTAAATTCCTATAAAGTTTGTTTTCTTTACTCCTTCTAAAGATTTTTTTTCTCTGCAGAGTATTAAAGACAGTTTTTCAATGAAGGGTTGCTGCACCATTTTCAATTATTTCCTGTTTTTTTCGTCGGGCACTTAACAGCCCAGCTAATTGGCGTTCAGTTGGAAATTATTGGATATTTTGTATAGTTGCCGTTATATAATATGCGAGCTATAAGATAGATACAGGAGTATTATGATTCACTACTCCCCTTTCCGGAGAAGAATTACAATAAGGGACTTATCAATGGGACTCTCCGATAAGGGAGAAATTGTGGGGTGCAAGATTGAAAAATATGAATAAATACGGTAAGCTATTGCTTAGTGCATATATCATGAAGAAAATGAAGTCAGGCAGATCTCCAGGGAGAAAGGGAATATTGCGTAAATATGCTAAGCTGGCCCTTGGCGCATATCTCCTGAATAAACTCAGGTCAGGGAGACTTGAAAAGGAAGTAGAAGCCGAATTAGAGCCGGAAGAAATGATGCTTAGCGAAGAAGAAGTTGAAACAGGCAAGGGGAGGCCTTCAATGAGAATCGGTAAAATAATTCTGGGTGGTCTTGCAGGCGCAACACTCATATACGCTGTAAAAAGGCGTGCTGCTAAAAAGAGAGGACATAAAATCGACGTGGAATGAGCCTCGAAGAAGGTAAATCTGCACAAAATGAGTATATGGTGTAGACTCCTGCTGGGTGTACTTGCAGGAGCTGCCATTATACATGCCGTTAAAAACGTATGTGCTGCAACAGGTTTCTTCCAGAAGCTTTAAAATCGTTTTTCACTCCTTTCAAGCACAGACAGGCTCCTCCGAAGGTAAAATCCATATATCCTGAAGGCAAACCTTTGCTTTCAGGCATGACTCCCCTATTTGGATCGAATTCGATACGCCTATGAACAATGCAATCATTACGAAAGAAACCGTAATAGTTAGAAGTTCTGCATCAAAAGAGCCTGTGGATGTATTATTGGACACAGGGTCCAGAATGCTGATGTTTCGTCCTTATGACGAATATCCTATGGACGAATCAGGCGCCGGAATAACAATCATTTTACTTAGAAGCGAAACCGGATCTGGATTCATAATAGATAAGCTCGATATTGCTCTGGATGGAGATGAAGACGGAAAGTCAGGTTGAGATTATGAATATACTTACAGGATTATAAGATAAAAATCGAAATATTGTGGGAATGACTCTGAGAACTCCTGCTTTCCGGAATAATCCAGTTTTTAATCTCTTCCCACCTTGTTTTATTTTTTGTATTTTCTTTTCACTAATTATTTAATAGATTTTTTTTGGATGCGTGATCAATTGATTCACATAGTTAATAGGATTCCAAGCAGACCAGCTTACCCTGTCAAGAGATTTGTTTATTATTGTTCATTAGCTGTTACAAGTTTTAATGCATAGGAATTCTGACAACTCTGAGAAATATATGATTGGACAAGCTTATTTAATATAGAAGCATTCTTGAATATTTAGAGTTAACATAATTAGATTTCCAGATAAAGATGTTTATTATACTGTTTTTCGTTCAGGAGGGGTGAATTATAACCGATTTAAAGAAAGACTCAGGAAAAGAAGAGATTTCTGCTGAAAGTACCTCTATTGAAGCTAAAGATAAAAATACAGAAAAAGAAGTAAAAAAGGAAATAGGAAAAGAAGTAGAAATAAAAACGAAAAATCACAGAGCTCTACTTGAAAGATACGAGCAGCGGCTGAAAGATCTGGATCCGGAGCTTATCACCCCTGAAGATGAGATCGCCTTAAAGGAAGCTTTTATACATGCAAAGGAGACTTTTGAGCCAGAGGAGCTGGTAAGCTGGTTCACAGCCAAAGCCGAGCCCTTTTATAGATCTGTATCTTGGAAAGTGCTCTTCCCTCTGTATGAAGAACTGCTTGGTATTGTGGAAAACAAGCCTGGGCCCGAAAGTCCGGAAACCGCATCTGTGCTGAACGGGCTTGCAGGAATCTATCGCTATATGGGGAATTACGAAGAAGCTCTCAGGCTTTTTTCAAGGGCCTTAAGAATCCGCGAAAATCTTCCAAGCCAGCCTAGACCTGAGACCGGGGATACACTCAGTGATCTTGGCATTCTTTATACTCTAATAGACCGACGCGAAGAAGCCCTTTCCTTTTATACCCGGGCGCTGGAGATCCAGAAAAAATTCCTGAGCCCGAAAAATCTAGGTGCTGTCAGGACTCTGAACAGGATGGCCTTTTTTTACAAGGGGCTGGAAAAACCCGAGACGGCTGAAAAATGCTTCAGGCGGGCTCTCGAACATCTTGAAAAGCTTCAGGAGCAGGAGCCTGACAACCGCGTGGTTATGGGGTATAGAGCCGGAACCCTGAATAACATGGGTGTCTTGCTCTCGGAAATGGGCAAACTTGACGAAGCTGAGGACAGGTACGGACAGGCATTAAAGCTTCAGGAAAAAGTATACGGTGCTGAACACCCGCAGGTGGCGCAGACCCTCAACAATCTTGCCCTGCTCTATTTCCAGACCACAAGGTATGAGAAAGCCATGATCCTCTATACCCGGTCCCTGGAAATTATGGAAAAATTCGGAAAAACTGAGCATACGGGCTTTGCCACGACCCTGAATAACCTCGCAGGCGTTTATGTCCAGAAAGGCCGCCATGAAAAAGCCCTGGAACTCTACACAAGAGCCCTCGAAATCCGGGAACGTCTCCTTGGCCCTGACAGCCCTGATGTTGCCAAGACCCTGAATAACATGGGCGAACTCTACAGGATCCTCGGCCAGCACAAAAAAGCCCTTCCTCTCTACACCCGCGCTCTCAAGATCTACGAAACAACCCTCGGCCCAACTCATCCTGATGTCGGCACAACCCTGAACAACCTCGCAGGCCTCCACGAAAGCATGGGCGAATACGAAACCGCAATCAACCTCTACGAAAAAGCCCTTGGCATAATCGAAAAAGAATATGGACCCGACCATCCATATTTTAAGATCACGCGAAATAATTTAATTGGCCTGTATGAGAAAATGGAGAGAAGCTGGCGGAGATGAATTCTGGGGAGCAGGGAAATACAAATTTTCAGCAATAATAGAGGATTATAAAAAGTCAAAGCTGGATTTAATTCTAAATATTTATAAATTAATTTAACAAACTGGCTCTCTTTTCGGAAAGCCATTAAAATAAAAAACGGAAACTGGCTTCGAGACTTATAAAGTGAATTTTTCGGTCAAAAATTTAACTGGCCAGTTTTCAATACTTCCCCGTCATCCTCGCAATAGCCCTGTGTATCCCATGTATACTCAACCCACTTCCGAGGTACATCATTGGGCAGTGTTCGGTCATGCATTCGAGACCTTCTGCTTTGCAGGTATCCACGGCTTTTTCGGTTTCTGTTCTCCAGTGGAGCCAGATTTTAGTTATGCCTTTCTCTTTCAGGGCAGGGATAAAATTTCCAGGATCAGTTATTGTGACGCCTAGGACGGCACGGTCAAGGCCGGCCGGAAGTTCGGACACTTTCCTTAAAGAGCCAGGTTCCGGCTTGTCGGAAAGGTCGATGACATAAACATTTTTTCCCCGATTTTTAAGTTCGGATATGGCCCACTTCATTGCGGGTTTTGTATGATCAGTGACGAATGCATAGGTTTTTGCGTTCCAGAAATTTTCCCTTTCGGACTTCGTAGATTCCATCTTGAATTCCCCAATTAGATTCTAAATTAATACGTCCTTTGGTTTATATAAGCTTATATAAAGCCATAACACGGTTTCCGGCAGTGCAGGAAGAGTTTCCGGAAAGTCGAGCATAGATAACAGATAAAAAATAAAAATGAAGGGGCAGCAGATCCGGATAAGATTCTGCTTATTTCCACTCGTTATTTCTACTTGTTTATCCTGCTTACTGTCCCTGAAGCTTCTGTCCAGCCGCCTGAAGCGCTCCGCCGAGTGCCTTTGCAAGTTCACAGTTCTGGGAGCATTTTGAGGCACAGGTGCAGTATTTAGGGGTTATTTCCATCATCCACTGCCCCAGGAAGTCAAAGGCTTTGAGCTGATCTTTATTTGCGGTCTGTACGAAGTTGTCTATATCATGTAGTTCCATGATTTATCACCAGGATCTGGTTAGTTGTATATATTTATATATTTGAGCGTCAGAATTATGTACGGGTTTTTAATTGTACAGAAAAATAACTTTTAATTAAACCTTTAATAGTGCCTTCAATAGCAGTATTCTTAGCAACGTTAATTGTTGGCCCTGATTACAAAAAGCTTTAACTAAAAGAATTTTAATTGCTTATAATCAATTTTGAGCATTTTTCGAGGCAAATAAAAAATGGAGAAAGCTAACGAAAATTCCGAGGTTTATTACCGGGAGGAACTTCACTCTATTAAGGAAGAAGTCACATCCCTGCGGAATGAGTTCTCAAGGTTTTTGCAGCGGGCAAACCAGCAGCATATTGAAGGGATGATTGGGGAGATGAGAAAGAGCTTCATGAGGCCCATGGTAGACTACCTTTGTGATGACGCAAACGATAGAATGCATACCAGGATGACAGCGGACTGCGGGATGCGGGATTTTTGTGAAATGGCTTTTCGGGAGCTCTTACAGGAAACCGCAGGGCTTATTGGGAAGGGCAGGATAGAAGCTGAAACCATAAAACTGTACCGGGACAGGCTGGAAGAATTAAAAAAGGAAGCAAAAAGCTCCGATTGTAGCAGGTGCTTTTCGGAAGCTACAAATCTTTTTGAAAAGCAGGTCAGACTTATGCGCTCGCTCCAGATTTATGAAGAAAAGGACGAAGAAGATAAAAAAATAGACATCAGCGAAATCGAACCTGAAAGGCTGGTCACTGAGGTCTGCGAGCCGGTAGCAAACCGACAGCGTCTCTTGATGCTCAAAGCGCTTTCTGGGGAAAGCAAAACTTTTTCCGAACTTTCCAAACTTACAGGTCTGCGCGGCGGAAACCTGCTTTTCCACCTCCAGAAACTGCTTGAAACAGGCATGGTTTTACAGCGAAATGAGCGGGGAGATTATATTATTACCAGAAAAGGTTATTCCACTCTTCAGGGGCTTTCAAGAATCTATTCTGAAATTGAGAAAGAATAAATAAGTGAAAACAGTGAAAAAGTAATAAAAGACGGTAAAAGGAAGTAATAATCTAAAAAGGAAGTAGTGATAAGGAAATAGTGATATAAAAGGAAATAATGATGTAAAAAGGCAACAATAATCAATAAAACTGATAAAAAGCCAGGAAAATTGGCTTAAATCAATAAATTACTTCAGCTGTCACATCAGCTACCATTTCAGCCGAGATTTCAGCCATCATTTCCTATTGCATTAACCGGGCAGGCATCCAATGCTTCTTCGCAAAGTTCTCTCTCTTCGTCGCTTTCAGGCTGCTTATATACATAGGCATTAGAATCGTCGTCATTCATCTTGAAATTCTCTGGTGCGGTATCCACGCACAGATGACACGCTATACAGCTATAGTCACAATAATAAGGTCCTGGAACATTTTCAGCAACTTTATCGGTATTATCGGCTATACTTCACTCCCCCATTGTGTTTATCTTACAATAAGAGTAATTAAGAGGATTTTTATATATAACTTAACGTTCAAAAATGACTTTTTCAGTGCATTAAATTCCTCGACAAGCTATGCAGTCCTGTACATCTTAATGTATATTGAAAAAAGAGCTGGTTTAGTAACTATCTGAATTAGTAACTATTTATTTAGTTTTTTTGAATAATTTCACTTCTGGGCATAAATTTTCAAAATCGGAGAACAGCCTTTGTTGAGGTTCTGGAAAATATATTTGGGAAATATATTTAATTCTATCCGCCTTTTTATTAAATGGGAAGCATAAATTTCTGTAGATCTATACCTTGAGGGGAGGGTACCATAGTTACGAAAGAAGAAGTTATTGAAGTTTTAAAGACCTGCTACGACCCAGAAATTCCAATCAACATTATTGACCTTGGACTTGTTTATGAGATAAAGGTAAAAGGGGACCGGGTACATATCAAAATGACTCTAACCATGCCTGGCTGTCCTATGGGAGAGCTTATTACAGAGAACGTGAAGAGGAGGGTCGAGGCGATAGATGGAGTAAAAGAAGCAAAGATCGAGCTTGTTTGGGACCCACCGTGGACTCCTGACAGGATTTCGGAAGAAGCACTGAAGCGGATTACGGAATAATTAAGGAATAACTAAAGAATAACTAAAGAATAACTAAGGAATAATTAAGGAATGAAATGTCGTACAAAAAGTATGGGGGAAATAAATATGGGAAATCAGGGTCTTACCGACTTGCCAATGAAAGTCAAACTGCCTGAGCCAGATGCTGCAGATAGAAGCCATATCGAAGAACTCATTGCAAAGCGGAGGTCCGTACGAAGATATACAGACAAAAAACTCTCCGAGTCCGTTATTTCTCGTTTTCTCTGGGCAGCTCAGGGAATAAATTCGGAGGACGGTTTAAGGACTGCACCCTCTGCAGGTGCGCTTTATCCTCTTGAAATTCATGTAGTTACCGGAGAAAATGGCAAACTTGAACCTGGGGTTTACAGGTACATTCCTGAAAGCCATGCCCTTGTCCGAGAAATCGCAGGCGATGTGAGGGAGAAGCTTTCAAAAGCTGCTCTCTTCCAGCCCATGATCAGAAACGCTTCCGTTTCATTTGTAATCTCCGCGGTTTATCCTAGGATAACAGGCAAATATGGCAGTCGAGGCATTCGTTATGCCCATATGGAAGCAGGGCACACTGCACAGAACGTATGTCTTCTGGGAGTGGAACTTGGGATAGGAACCTGTACAGTAGGAGCTTTTGAGGACGAAGAGGTAAGAAAAGTGCTTAAACTGCCAGCAAATGAAGATCCTCTCTATATTCTGCCTCTGGGTTATATTTGAATCCTTTTAAAGCACTGTATTTTCTATACTTCTCTAAAAAAGCCTTTTATGGTACCAATCTCCTCTCAAACAGTTTAATATTTTAAATTGAGAAACCGAAAGAAAAGGAGAAACTTAAGAGAGGATGGAATTTAAAAGAAAGGAACCAAGAAAGGGATTAATAAAGAGATTATGAAACTTCAGAGGTTTCTTTTAGTTTCAGGGCTCATCTCAGCGTTTTCCCGGATTAACTTGCCTTCAGAATACCGATATATCGCAAGTTCGCCTGTAGAAAACCTGACTTCCCTGATATCTTCATCGGAAATCCCTTCTATATATTTGACCAGAGCTCTCAGACTGCCCTGGTGGGCACAGACCAGCACATTTTTCCCTGCCTTTACGGCAGGCAGAATTTTTTTCTTGAAATAAGGCACTGTACGTTCGTACACGACTTTGAGGCTCTCTCCTTCAGGTGGGCCTGGCTCAAAGTTCCACCTCCAAGATGCAAGTTTTTCTGCCCCGTATTTTTCTTCCATCTTCTGCTTTTTCCTGCCCTGGAGCTTCCCGTAGTAGCGCTCGTTTAAAGAAGGTGTAAAATAAATTGGAATTAGTTTTTTACCAAGCTTTTCAGGATACGACGAATACCAATTCATTTTCTCCGAATATCCTCCATCACAGGCTCCTTCATGGACGATAACTCCTGTTTTCTTCTGCCCGGACAATATTATAAAAAGAGTTTCCTGCGTTCGCACAAGGTTTGAGGCAAAAGCAAGGTCCAGCTCGAACTTTTCAAGCTCTACCGCACACTGAAGAGCCTCTTCAATCCCTTTCCTGCTGAGAGAAATATCCACCCAGCCGGCAAGCCTTTCTCCGGGCTTTAAGCCAGGTTCTCCATGCCTGACAAGTATAAGATGACCCATAAAATGATACTCCATATCATCAGTTTCTATAGCCAGAAGCCAGTAAGTATAGCTAGAATCCAGTAAATATATCCAGAATCCAGTAAATATATCCAGAATCCAGTAAGTATATCCAGAATCCAGTAAGTATATCCAGAATCCAGTAAACACTATGGTTTATTATTTCTTCGGTGCAGGCCTGAACTCAAGCCTAGTATTGTAGAGAAGATGCCAGAGGTCACCTTTTTTTGCCATTCTTTCCGCATCAATTGCAGCTCCCTGCCCCTCGATCTGGAACCTGATACTCCGCTTCCCGAAAGTGACTTTTCCGAGACTGCTTTCCATCCTGCTGTAATCAAGGGCATCGGCAATCCGGACAAGGGCAGCTACTTTGAGGGTAAGATCTTGAAGGTCCTCAGGCATTTTTCCGAACTCCTTTTCTTTAAGTTTCTCAAGTTTCTCTTTGCCTGCACTCTTTTTATGCAGGAAAGCAGTCCAGGCAACAACAGGCCTGAGCCTTTCAGGCACCTCTAAAGGCGGGTGAAGGAGTAAAATGTTCCTTCCTGCTTTGTGATGGTTTTCAAAATCTGTTGCCACTCCGGTATCATGAACAAGAGCAGCTATCTCCACCAGGTTCTGCATTTCGGAGTCCAATCCGTGTACAGAATTAAGAATATCAAAGAGCTCAAGCGCGTTCCTGGCCACATTGTCGGCATGACTACGCTCAATTCCATAGATGTGGTAAAGGTCTTCCATAGATAGAGGCTCTGGACAAAAGTCTTCCGCAAGAATATTATCCTTTGATATTCTCACGTTTGAACCTTCGCCTGGCTGATCACTTCCTGAAAGTTTATTGGCCGAATTCGAATTAAAACCTCCTTTCTATATGTCTTATCTTTATTGGTATTCTTGATCACGCCGCTACGTCGTTTTCGCTCAAGCCTTTTTTGAAAAGGCTTGCGGGCAAGCAGTT